>CADCBK010000001.1 GCA_902799665.1 uncultured Spirochaetaceae bacterium
GCCGCGCAGCTGCGCGGCCTTTTTGTCTTTAAATGCCTAAATCGTTCTAAAACCCAGCAATCTCCGCCGCTAGCCAACCGCTAGTCGTTGTTGCCCAACCTTTGCGCGGTCTCGATGTAAGCCTCGGCGAATGAACCGTACATGTAGCCAAGAACGGCGTTTTTGGTGCCGTTGCCATAAACGTCACCGCAGTTTTCCGTTTCCTTAGTGTCAACGCCCTTATTTTTAGCTACACAGAAAGAATAGCCTGTTGTTGACTCCGTTATCTTTCCGTTGGCGTCCTTCCAAACGCCAACATTGATGTTTTGTTTTACCTTGTTGGCAAGGTCGGTAGTACGAACGTCGCTCACTGTTGGAACATTCACAATATCCCAATTGCCGGTGTAAGAGTCGTTTGACTCGTCGCTGTCGCCATAGTCGTCCGTGCCGTCAATTTTTTCCAAACTAGCGAGATTTCCCTTTTTGGCGTTCCAACGCGCGTACTTGGGGCGACTGCTTGAAGCGGAATAGAAACCGATTTGCGGCGCAGGGTAACCATTAGCGTCAAGAGCGGCGTCAATGGTTATGTAGTCGCCGGTTGATTCGTAAGAGTCAACTCTGGCAATTTTCTTTACGTAACCTTCGGCGTTTGGATTATATTTGGACAAATACGCGTACCAAAGGTCGCTTCCCGTTGATGCCGCGATATGAACGCCCTTATCCTTGTCCACCGCAATTTGATAAACGCAGCTTCTTCCTTCTATCTTTTTGTCAAAAACATCCACAGGCGTTGACCAAACTGCCTTTAACTTCGTCTTTCCGCCTTCAGTGGCAGTGGCTATTGGATCGCCAATGGTATAGCTATACTTAATCGTATTTGTGTCGTTCCAAACCATAAGGACAACATCGTCGGCCCTTGTGGCGCCGCCGTTTATGGCCGCGATGCAGACATTGTTTGTAGTGTTTCCTCTGCCAGAATCAGTCAATGAAGATTTTCCGACCACAACTTGCACATTGTCTTCGCTATAATCCATACTTGACTCAGTAGCTTCATCTTTAAAGAAACCAAACTCTCTAAATGGGGTAGGGGTATAAGTATTGTATTTACCTTCTGCCCAAACACCTGAGTCATGCGTACCAGAATCAAATCCGCCGCTATAGTCTCCTGCCTTGTAGCGTATGATTCCGTCCTTATCGTCGTAATAAGCCATGTAAAGGCTAGTGTCAGTGGCGGCAATGCTTGGAGACTGAATTCTGTCATTCATGACTGTACCACCTACGCAAAGGCGCTCAAGCTTACAATACCCAAGTTTTGTCATATCATGGTAGTGATTTGTTCCGTCGGTCCATCCGCCATGCTCCCTCCACTGGTTTGATTCAATAAAGAAGGAGTCGCCGCCGCCACTGCTTGTATCCTGGCCTGCCGCCGCGGCCCAAGCGTAGCCAGCTGGATCGTAAGCGAGCGCGGTGTAACGGGCGCCTTGATAGTCAAAAGCCCAATAAGACCAAGAGTAAGTTGAGTTGGGCATGCTAAAGGCGTTGGGGCCGTTTCCAAAGGCAAAGCCAATCTTTCCTTTTGCGGTTCCGGCCGGTATGATTTTCATTTGCGGGTCTTCAACATTTCCGCCCATCGGAGCGGCGGCCTTGTCGTTGAGCTGCCAAACGTCAA
Source organism: uncultured Spirochaetaceae bacterium (assembly GCA_902799665.1). GTDB lineage: Bacteria > Spirochaetota > Spirochaetia > Treponematales > Treponemataceae > Treponema_D. Next base: position 1,649 of record CADCBK010000001.1, read on the forward strand.
AGGCGACGTCGTCGGTCAAATTGTTGTTGTTGGCGTTGTTGGGCTGGCGGTTGTAGTAATGCTTGTAAACGCTGTATGTTCCGCCAGCCTCAATCTTAGTGGCTGTCGTATATGAGCCTTTTGCGTTGTTGTTGTTGCTGTTGTTCAATGTGCCCACGCCGTTCACCGTAAGGGCAAAGGCGCCCGGAGTGATAGTGTCGCTGTCAAGGCTTACATAGCCGTCTGTGTATGCCAAGGAGGTCGCGCCGTACTTGGCTCCGTTCAAGTTAAAGCCGTAAACCTTGACGGTTTCCTTGTCGTCGGCGGCCTTGGCGCTTACGTCTTGCGCCGTGTCGGTTGAGTTCTTGTAAATGTAAACCGGATACGCGCCCAAAGAACTGCGGTCGGTGACGCCGTTAGTTTCGTTAACCGCGCTAAGGCTTGTCTTTACGCGAGTGATATACGGAACAATGTCCATAGTGTAGTTAGCGTCCACAGGTTTTGTGCCGGCGTATTTGTTTACGCCGGTGGTGTCGCTGTCAGACGCGGCGCCGACAGAGCTAAACTCGTCGGCGTTGTAGTCGGCGGCGGCAAAGCCTTCGCTGTCGTCGGCTGCGGCAAAACGCTCTTCCGCGTAGTACTTGCCTTTTGCGGCCTGCTCGTCTGTGGCGTAGACAGTAATGGCTGGGTTCGTTGTGGCGCTAGAAGCCTTGCCGTTTTTGTCTACGATGCCAAGAACAAAATCCACGTTATTCTTTGCGGGCAAGTCGGCGTCAAACTTGGCTTTTTCGGTGTCCAGCTCCAGCGTCCATGACACAAAGTGGCCGGTGTTGGTGTAGCGCTCCTTTACATTGACGCCTTCGTCCGCGTCAAGAGCAAAGTGATAGCCGTCTGTCGCAAGATTTCCCAACGCCGTTTGAGTCCAGCGCGTCGCAATGTCAGTTTTGGTAAAGTCGCATTCCGCGGCCTTAGTCGCCGTGTTCAACAAGCCTGGAACTGTAATATTGATTTTCTTGATTCCGGCGTTGTCAAAAGCCGTTCCTTTTATGACAATCTTTCCGCTAACTTTGGGCCTTTTGTCGCCAAATGTCGCTTCGTCTTCCAATTCGATGTGGCCCTGCAAATCCGCATGGCTCTTGGCCGCGCTTGAACCGTAAACGCTGTTGTTTGTAAGGCTCTTCCAATAGAAGCGCTTGGTCTTTGCGACGGGGTATTCTGTGTCTCTCACATCGTTCTTCATCCAAAGGTTTATCACAGCCTTTTGAGCGCCGTCTTCGGTTGAGTCAAGCACATTGATTTCATACAAGCCAGTTCCAGCGTCCGCGCCTTTAAGAGAAATTTCGTCTAGAACAATCGTGTTTACCTCTCGCTTTTCGTTCTCCACAAGCGGCGTGTCAGTTGAAAGCGCTTGGGCAGCGGACGGATCCGCGCTTCCGGCGTATTTGCAAGTCCAAGTCAAGGCGCCGTTTCCGCCCAAAATTTCTGGGGTCACGCGCGTCGCGCCCTTTGCCGAAATCCAAGGATGCGAGTTGTTTCCCAAATCCAAGGTCTTGTAGGCGTTGGCCCAGTCAGAAGGCTTTTCGCTGTCTGTAAACTTGGCGCGGCTTTCGCCTGCGTCGGTGTAAACGCCGTTATAGTTGTGGTCGCTGGCCACAATGACGTTGGCCAGGCGCGGCGCGTTGTTGGACACATAGGCTCCGGTAACGCTGCCTGTCGTTACGTTTCCGGCCTTGTCAAATACAGAGTAGAAAATTTCTATGCTTCCGTCAGGAATGTTCCTTGAGTTTATTTTGGCGCTCAAGTTGCATGTCGTTCCCTGAATGTTGGCCCATTCCTCCATAAGGTCGCCGTCATCGTTGGCTATGCCAGTTGGATAACCGTAGCCGTAGCCGTCAACCAAAGAAGTGTGGCCGTTTCCTGTTTCCTTTTTGTTGTTGTCAACCGACTCTCCGTAGGCAAAGTAGGCCGTAGTGAACGACTCCTCCACCTGGCCGTCGAGAGTGATTAGCTTTTTGTTGGCGTCAGTTCCGCTTCCGTCTGCGACGCCTGTAATTCTGTAATAGGCTCCTCCAATCTTTACAAGGCGGCCCGCGTGAATGTGGGCGCTAGCGTCGCCGGAGGAAAGCTTTATTACATTGAGGGTCGCCGCCTCGCGCTCGACTGTCTTTTGCGCCCAGTAAAGTCCGTCTGTCACAGTCATGTCGCTTACATCCACCCAGTTGTCGGGATTGGCGGCGCCGGCCTTCTTTTTGGAAATCATCGGGTCAAAGACCTTGTTTCCGCGCTTAAAGTAAACTACAAAGCGCTCAAAGCCCGACTGGTTGTGGTTGTCGTAAACGGCTTCCGTCACCTTGGCCTCGACTGAATAATAGCCGTCGGAATTGTGAACGTCTTTAGGAATGTTTTTAGAGGCGACCGCAGGCCGTACGTTGTCGTAATTGATGTTAAAGGCCTGTGTTCCTGAATTTCCCTTCATGTCGGCAAAAATGACATACAGGTACTTGCCTCCAACGCCGCTTTCAGTGGCAAGGGCAATCTTTGCGTGGTAGTTTCCGGCGGAGCCTGTCACTTCGCTTGGAATCACCTTGTGGTCAACAGGAGTGGTGTCGGCGGCCTTTTGCGCCGCGGCGTCATCCTTTGCCTTGGACGCGCTTTCGTCGCTCTTTCCTATAAAGACTTTGGCGATGTCGTCGCCGTCCTTAAGGTCAAACTCAAGGTTGCTCGCGCCCTTTACATAAACGCCGTTTGTGTAGGCCTTTGAGGCCGCAAGGACAGAGCCAGAGTCGTACTGCTTTATGAACATGTCGCTGATTGTAGGGCTGTCGGCGTCAACAAGCATTTGCCTGTACTGCGGCGAGTTGTCGTTCATCTTGCTTCCATTGGAGGCGTAGGCGCAGACAATCAACTGGTTGGTTCCGCTTTCGCCAACCTTGGGGTTAAATTCGCCGCTTCCGTTTATCCTTAGGCTCCAAGCGCCGCCCTTAAAGTCAGCCACAACGCCGTAATCGCTTGCGCTTCCGCTTCCGTCCCAGATTGTTTCCGTTGTCGGGTAGTCGCGCATCTTGACGACTTTGTAGCCCATGGCCTTTAGATAGTCCATGTCGTTGGCGCTTGGCTCAAAGGCTGTTACCTTTCCGCCGGAATATGTCGCCGTTCCCCAAGCCCATCCGTCTGTGTCGTATGGAGGAATATTGTGCTGTTTGCTGATGATTTGCAGGAACACGGCCTTCACTTCGCCTTCCGCGCAGTCAGAGCCGCCGTAAAGCTTCACTTCGCCGCCCACGCGAGCCTCGTTGGCTTCAGGGTTTCCAAACGTGACGGTGGGCCGTCCTCCCTGCGGGTCAAATTTTATTTGATGCGGCTTTTCGTAAATGTTTCCAACATCGTCAACGGCCTTTATCCAAATGTAAATGGGAACAATCGCGTCAAAGCTTTGGTTCCTGATGTTCTCTTCCGTGGCCTCAACTTCATCGCCCTTGGAATTTTTGGCCCATACATGCTTTGCTATGATGTAAGACTCAAGCGTAATGTCGTGGCTTTCCTCCAGCGTTGAGACTCCGCCGTCAAGGTAAACGAACCAAGTGTTTCCTACGCCGGCAATGCCTTTATAGTCGCCGTCGGCGGGCTTTTCGCTTTCGCTAAGGCTAAGCGCGTATTTCATCGAATTTGAGCCGTCGACAGTTCCGTAAACCGTTACCAAGCCGTGGACTTGGTTTTCGTCCGGGCTAAGCGGATTGACCGCAGGCGGCGTGTTGTCCACAGTAAAGGCGATGTTTTCCGTCGTGACGTCGCTTTCAAAGGAGCCTTTTATTTCAAGCTTGGCGGCGTAAACGTCGCTTACAAGCCCGCTCACGTCCACGGCTCTTATTTCGCACGGATAGCGCTTGTTCGCGGTGTCATAGGCGCCAACGGTTCCATCATATTTTACGCCGTTCAAAGTCAGGCTTACGGAATTGATTCCGTTGTCGTCCTTTGCATAGAAATTCATCTTTACAAATTTCTTTTGGCCGCCCACAGTTCCAAGCTTGTCAGCTGGGCTTGTCGGAGTGTATGTTCCGCTTGCGGAGTCGCTTGTAGAATATGCCAAGTCGCTGTATTCAGGCCTCTTTGTGTCAACCTGCAAGTAAAGGTATGTGTCGCCTGTTGAGAACGTCGCGTCGGTTCCGGCGATTACAGGAGAAAGGTAAATGTTCTTTTCGCCTGTCTTGGTCGATTCAAAGACCGCGCCCGACTTGTCTGTGACTCTAAAGCGCACGGCATACTTGTTGTCGGCCGGAACGTCAAACGACCAGGCTCCGCCTGAAATGCTTGAGGTGATGTCAGACCACGCGGACCAATCGGCGGCGCCTTGGGCCTTGTAAGAACACCCAAGCTTTGTGATTCCGTCGTCGTCCTCAATCGCGCCTTCCAGCTTTTGCTGGCCGTAGGGAACATAGTTTGTTGGAGACATTCCGCTAAGGGCGCCGGACGTAAGGATGATTTTTGGCCTGTCGCCGTTGGGGTCGATGGTGTACTTGCTGGCCTTGACGGCTTGGTTGGCGGCCTTGTCGCGAGCCAAAATCTTTATATAAACGTCCTTAGACTCTCCTGTGTATTCGCTTCCGTCAACAAAAGTGATTTTGTCGTTGGCGTTGTCAACGACGCTCATGGCGTAGTTCTTTATGTTCCAGCTGTAGGTTCCGTCCAAAAGCGGTTTTGGAGGAGTTGAGCCGTCCATGATTTCGTGGTCGGGGTTCGTGGCGCGGCTTGGGTCAATCGTCTCGCTTGAGTCAAACGACCAGTAGGCCTGGACTCCGCTAAGCGCGGGGTCGTCGACGGCACCGGTAAATGTTACGCTACCGTTTACTACAGCGTTTACGTCGGGCGACATTACGCTTATCACAGGAGCGTCCGTGTCTATGTGAATCGCGAACTTTCTTTGCTCGGTGACGTTTCCGGCTATGTCAGTGGCGACGGCGTAAAGGTCAACGTCGCCTGTTATTCCAGAAAGCTTTGACTTGTCGATTGTGGCCTTAAAGCCCGTGTAGTCCTTGTTGTCCGCGCTGTCATAAGGCGCCCAAGCCGTTCCGGGATCAATGTATGAGTCCCTGCCTGTGATTGGATCCTTTGTGTAAAGGACAACGCCCGAAACAACGGCGTTGTTCATCTTTAGGACAAGGCTCTTTATGCCGCTAAGCTTTTCGTCAAGCGTTCCAAAAACAGTCATGTCAAGCAAGCCGTTAGACATTACGGTTCCGGCCGCTTCGGTAAGGTTCGCGCCGTCATAAGTGTAGTAGGCGGTGTTGACCAAAGGCGCGGTCGTGTCAACTTTAATCGTGTATGTTTCCGTAGTGGAAGCGTTTCCGGCAAGGTCAACGCCCTTTATGGCGATGGAGTTGCTTCCTTCCTTAAATCCAATCGGGCTTAGCGTGTACGCGACGTCGCCAGCGGCCGAAGAGACAAGGCCGCCAATGGCCTCGCTTCCGTCTACAGGAGTCGCCGGGCTGGGCGGAGTCACAGTGTAGTCAACCCTGTCTAGGCCGCTCGTCCATTCCTTGTACTTTCCCTTTATGGTAAGGTTTTCGCTGTTGTGCCAATCGCTGTCGGAACCCTCCGTTCCGATTGTAATCATGCGGTTTTTGCTTGCGTCGCTGTTTGTGTATTGGTAAACGCGCTCCGGTGGAACTGTGTCAATCGTAAAGGCAAACTCGGCGTTTCCAACGCGCATGGCCTTGTCGGTTGCGACGGCGCCAAACTGCCATTTTCCGTCGCTTGCAGCGTCGTCCTTAAGCGTAATCGTGGCCTTGGTCTTGTCGGCGGCGACATCAAGCGTATATCCGCTTGCGCCGGGAGTCACAGGCTCGTAGGCCTTTGTGGCTGCGTTGTATTTCTTTGCCGTTACGTCAAGGCTCTTCAAGCCCGACTCGTCCAAAACGTCTATGACAAACGTGTATTTTCCTTCTGACGCGTCAGCCTTTGTGTAATACTCATTTACAACAGGCGCGGTTACACGCGGCGCGGCAAAGTCAAACATAATGTTGCCGACTTTTGTCACCGCGCTCATGTTTCCTGTTTGGTCAACGGCCACAACGTTCAGCGTCCTGTCGCTTGAATTGCTCACAGGAGCTTCTTTGTTCCAATTGGCGTTGCTTACGCTCTTAGGCGCATCGCTTATGGCCGTCCAATCGCCTCCAAGGCTTAGAGTGTACTTGCCCGCGACGCTGTCGCCCGCCTTGATTCCGGTGTCGGCAAGGTAAAGTCCTGTCGCGCCGTCTCCGGCTTGCTTTGTGTAGTATGTGACGCCTTCGACGGCAGTTCCGGCCGCGGGCGTCCAACTAATGGCGGGAGAAGCGGGCGCGTCCCAAGCGTAGAAAATCTCGCTTGTGCCGGAACCGCTTATGTCGCCCCAAGTTCCGCGCGAGGTGTACTTGTAAACAGGCGTCGCTCCGCTTGTGTCAACCGCAATGTTCTTGTCAGTCTCAAAAATGTAAATCGGAACGCTTTCGCTTGTTCCAGGCTCGCGCGCGGGAGCGGTGATGGCCAAAGCCGGCGGAGCCGCGTCCGCCCAGAAAATGTAGGTGGTCGACTCTGACGTCGCGCCGATGTTTTTTGCCTGCACTTGCATGGCCACAGTGTAGTTTTCGTACTTGTTGGCTCCAGTCAAGTCAAAGCCGTTCACAGGAACTTCAACATAGAATTCGCCTGAGGCTTTCTTTTTTATTTGACTGTCGCCGACATAGGTTGTCTCGTGCAGCGTCTGCAAAAGGTCGCTGTCTGACAAATAGCCCTTTGTCTTTGCGTAGCCCTTGTACAACGAAAGGCTGACTTTGACCCAGTTTCCCTCTTCCTGCATCGTTCCCTCGCCTTCGGGAACGGAGCCGCTTCCTGTCTTGTCGGTAATTTGAACGACTGCCTTGTAAGCGTCGCTTTGGGTCTTGTCAATCGCGCGAGCGTTGATAAAGAATCTATCGTCAAAATCAACCTTAGGCGCGTCGCCTGTTGTCGCGACCATAAAGGCGTATGTTCCTGTACTGTAAAATTTATTTCCGGCCACGTCCACGCCGCCAGCGGTCATAATATAATGGACGCCGGCCGACAGATTGTCCGGCAAGACAATCTTGTATGTTGCCGTTGAAACTTTTGTAGAGTCCGGCAAATCCTTCACTTCGTTTTGCTCGCTGTCAAAAACCTTAAAGGCTTTGGCCGCGACGGCGTTGTCGGAAGAATAAGAGGCTGTGGACAAATTGCTAAAATCCGAGCCAGGACGCAAATTCAGCGTGTCGGAACATTCCCACAAGTAAACACGGACCGTGTTGGCGATAATTTCGTTTCCGTCAAGGCCCGCGCTGACCTTTACGGAAATCGTTCCCTTGTTGGCAACCTCGGGGAACACAATGTTGTCCCTGTCAATGCCAAAGCCGCCAAACTCGTACATAGGGCTGTTGTTGGCGTTGACGCTCATCGCAAGCGGAGAATTCAAAAGCGCCACAGGAGCTTGATCTTCCGGAAGGTTGGAATAATACAAATAGTTTGTGCCGATGGCGCTTTGGTCGTAATCGCCGTATAGAATCGTCTTTACAGTCTCAACGTCAACTTCGCCAAGGCTGTAGCTTCCGTTCAATATTTTCTTAAACTGCGCGGTCTGCAAAGAGTCGCTTGTCGTGTCAACGTTGCAAGCCTTGGCGGTAAGCTGCTTTAGAGAGCTTTGAATGTAGCACTTGTCGCTTACGTTTCCGGCCGCGTCAGTCAAATACGGGAATATATAAAGGTTGACTGTGTCGCCGACTTGCGCTCCCAAGTCGCTGTACATGGCCTTGTAGTTTAGGTAAAGAGGATAGTCATCGCTTGTTTCAGGCGGAATTTCCGAATCGGGGAAAAATTTCGCGATTGTCACTTCAGTTCCGCCGGCGGTCTCAAAGCCGCTAAAGGTCGTCTTGTCCAAGCTGTCTGTAATTTCAGCCGCCAAGCCGCCTTGAACCTTGAAGACGCGAATGTCCATTTGCTTTACGGTGTGGTCGTCGGCAATCTCGCCCTTTATCGTAACGTCGCGTCCATAGGCGGCGGGGTCCGTTATGCTAAGCGAGTTTGGCTTGGTGACGCAAAAAACCGGCGGCGTGCTGTCTACTTCAAAAACCTTGCTGGCCTCGCCGCTCTTCCTGCCGGCGCCGTCGTAACACACTGCGCCCGCGGAATATGTTCCGTCAGCCAGGCCGCTAATTTCATAGGTCCAAGAATTTCCTGAAATTTTCGCTGAATAAACGCCCACCTGCGATCCGGTTCCTGTATTTGTCACGGTGACAAGCACCTTGTCAATGGATTTATCGTCTTTGCATGTTCCGCTTATGCTAAAGGAACCGCTCAAAACGGCGCCGCTTTCAGGCTCTGTTACAGTTACGGTAGGAACGCTTGTGTCAATGGACTCTCCCAAACCCGTGTCGCATGAGGCAAAGGCAAAAACGAGCGCCAGGGCCCCGCAAAGGCCCGCAAAAAGAGAACGAACGCTAAAAAATTCAGACTTCTTCATCTTTCTCATTATCGTCATTTTTGCCCTCCTTCATTAATAAGCTTCTTCCGGCGTTCCCGTAAGCTGCGCGGTTTCTAGGTAGCCCTTGGAATTGACGTCCGGGTCAGTGTGCTTGTAGCCCAAAACGGCGTTTTGGCTGCCGTTTCCGTAGCAATAGCCTGTATTGCCATAATATGACTTTCCAACCGTTCCAGCCTTTTGTCCATTTTGTGTCGAATACTTTATGGCGCCATCAGCTGTTTTCCAAAGGCCTATATTTATGTTGTCTTCCTTGACTATGCTGTCAGAAGGAACATAGGCCACTTCCCAATTGCCTGTGTATTTTCCGCCTGAAATTCCGTCATTTACGCTTCCCGGCGCGGCAAGGCGGGCGTATTTGGGAAGGCCCTTTACGGAACTGTAATAGCCAATGCAAGGAATAGCGGCTGTTTTTCCTTCGTTCAAGGCAACGTCAATTGTAAGGCCCTTGCCGGCGTTTCCAGAGTCAACGCGGCATGTCACGGCGTCACCTGGCTTGGTGTAGTCGTCAAGGTAGGCGTACCATACAGATCCGGATGTCGAGTCGTATGCCGCGATATGAACGCTGCCGTTTCCGTCAACGGCCACCTTGCAGTATTGTCCGCTGGCCTTAGTTCCAAAAATCTGTACCGGTTTTTTCCATCCGTCACCAGCCGCGTCTGTTTGCGTATTTGTTGTGCCTTTGCGGTCAGAACTGGGCGTTGTGTTGTAGCTGTACCACATCTTTTTGGCCTTAGTATCAAACCATACAAGGACAACAACATCGTCTGTCATGCTTCCGCTTTTTGGAATGGCCGCCATGCTCACATACTCTCCGCCCTGCGCCGTAGAGCCTTCTTCCGCAACAATCTGGCAGTTTGTTTTAGTGGCGGCGTAAGTTGGTATATTGCCCTCGTCTGTACCGGTATACTGATCCTGAAAATTACCGACATTGCCTACATTATTACTGGCAAAAGCCGTGCCCAAGTTTGACCTAAAGCGAAGCTCTTGGTTAAAGGAGTCGTAATAGGCCAAATATACATTCGTTCCGGCGGTTGCAATCACAGGAGACTGGTGCTTGGTGGCAAGACTGTAAAATTTTGTGGTGGTGTCGCCTGTTTTTTTGCCCTTTTGGCCTATCATCTCTATTCTAGAGGCGTTTCCTTGAATAGTTTTGTTATTATTAGTAACTTTTGGCTTGCCCCAGATTGATGTGCTAAAAGAGAAATAGTCCGAATAAGTGCCTGAGCTGTCTCCGTCAGCCGTTGTGCTATAGCTGGCTCCGTTAGAGTCATACGCAAACGTCACAGAATACTTGGTGTCTTTTCCTGTATGCCAATTAGTGTAAGAATTTGACGTTCCATTGGGCATAGCGTATTGCTGGGTTCCTGTACCATACTTAAAGGCAAAGCCTATTCTTCCTTTTCCGGCGGCGGCAGGATTGATTTTCATAACAGGCTGTTCGATTGTTTGTCCTCCCAAAACCGCGGCCCTATTGTTAAGCTGCCATACGTCAACATAAACGTCGTCGGTCAACAAGTTGTTGTTGCGGCCGTTGGGCTGGCGGTTGTAGGCGTTGTCATAGTCAGTTCCGCTCAACTTTGCGTCGTTGTTGTTTATGTTGTTGAGCGACTGTACTTCGCTGTCTGTCGCGCCCCTTGTCACGACAAGCCAGCCGCTCTTCGTCATTGACTGGCCGGCCAAAGCTCCGTTTCCGCTGGCAAAGTTAAAGCCGTTGACATTAAAGCTTTCGGCGGCTCCGGAGTAGCTTCCATCATTGCTGTTTGGCGAGTCGCGGTGGTAGTAGACCGGCCAGTGGCCCTTGGCGCTTCTGGCGCTGTCAACGCCCTTGGCGCTAAGCATGGTTGTAAGCCCTGTAATATACGGCACAACGTCAAGCTGCAAGGTGGCGGGTTTGTTGCCGGCTGTTGCCGCTGTAGAGCCGCTTACGTTCTTTTCTTGCGGAGCGGGAGCGGTGTATTTTGCCGTTCCGTTAAGGCTTGTGTAAGCGCCGCCCGCGTCAATCGCGCTGGTCAAAACCTGGTCGCTTGCGTAAACGTCAACCGTTACGTCAGCCGCGGCCACATTGTTTATGTAGCTTGTGTCCCAGACAAATTCCCAGTCGGCGGTGTGTCCGCTGGCCTTTACCTTGCTGTTCGTCACGGTAAACTTGATTCCGTAACTAGAAAGCGTTGCGTCCGTCGCCACCGGCGTTGTCCAATTTCCGGCAGAGGCATTGTAAGTGGCCGCCATGTAGCCGTAAGTCGCGTTGTATCCAAAGTTCGCGTCCGCAGTTTTCGCGGCCTCAAAGTTGGTGGACATCGCGGGGATCTTTAGATAGATGTGGTAAAGCATCTTGTTGTCGCTCACTTTTCCGCGAAGGACAATCTTTCCGCTGGCCTTTGAGTCGCGGTCCATTTCGGCGGCGGGATATGTGGTTTCGTCCTTGGTGTAGTCCGTCGCTCCAGTCGCCTTGAATATGTCGGGCAAGTCGGCGCTAAGGTCTATGTGTCCAAGCGGCGCAGAGCCTTCCCAAGCGACGGAGTTGTTGTTGTTGCCTTCGCCGTCTGTCGCGCCCTTTGCCTTCCAGAAAAGGTCTTCGCGCGTGGCCTTTGGCTCCTCGCCGTCGGTCATGCTTACAGCCATGTAAATTGTGGCGCTGGCAAGGTCGCTTCTAGTGTCAAAGCCCGTCGCTCCGTAAGCGGGAGCGCCTTCAGTCTGGTCGTAGAAGGTAAATTCAACCTTGTGCGGGCTTGCCGCTCCTGTGTCGGGGATTCCGCCAGTTCTAAGCGTGTTAGTGGTCCAGTCGCCCGCTTGAATCGTTATGTCCGCCATGCGAGCGCTTTCGTTGGCCATAGGATTGGCGATTGTTTGCGCCTCGGTTATAAAGGCCGCGGCGTTGTTTCCCTTTGCCAACTCAGTTCCGGCGGCATCGGTAAACTTGTAAGCGTAGAAAATGTTTCCGTTTCCGCCAAGGATTTCGGGCCTGATGACCGTCATTCCCTTTGCGGTAAGGTAGGCGTTTGTGGCCGTTCCAAGAATGGCGTCAGTCACGGCCGTTCCATTGTTGGTGTCCTGGTTCCAAGTCAAAGAAGACGCCTTATTATATGGAACAGACCATTCGCCGCGCGCGCTCTCCGTGGCGCCGTTGTAGCTTCCGTCAATGGCGTTGTTGCCGTTAAGGTCGGTGCCAACGTAAAGGTTTGCGACGCGCGGCCTGTTGTTGGCCACGGTAGCGGCGACAACCGGCGGGTCTGACACAGTCGTTTCCTCGGAATTTTTTCCGCCCGCCTGCGCCCAGTTTCCGGCCTTGTCAAAGGCCACGTAGTGAATATTAACAGCGCCGTCGGCGATGTTCTTTGAGTAAATGTTGGCGCTCCAAGTCCAGTCGGTGTTGTCGTTCACCACGGCCTCAACCATCAAGTCGCCGTCGTCGTTTGACGGACTGTCGTAGCCAAAGCCGTAGTCAGTCACGCGGCGCTCTCCGTAAGAGCTTTCTTGAATTGTGTTGTCCACAACGTTGGCCACGGCAAAAAACGCGGTCGTGACTTCTTTTCTTGGCTGGCCGTTTATGGTCACCTTTGCGCCGTCTATGCTCATGATTCTATAAACGGCGCCGTCAATCTCCGCAAGGCCGCCAACATGGATGTTGGCGTCGGCGCTTATTGTAAGAACGTTAAGGTCGTTCTCGTCGCGGCCTACAGTCTGCCTCTTCCAATAAAGGCCGTAATCGTTCTTAAGGCCGGATGTGGAGATTCTGTTTCCAGTCGCGCCCTTCTTTATCATCGGATCAAAGATTTCCATAGAGGCGCCGCTTCCGCGCGTAAAGTAGAAGGCCACGCGCTCAAATCCAGACTGGTCGGTGACGCCCTGCTTGGGCTCGCTCACCTTTGACTGGATTGTGTACCAGCCGTCGGATTGCTGGACTGTCAAGGGGAAGCTGTACTTTTCGTCGGCTTCCACGGCCAAAGCCGGAGCCTTGTTGTCATAGCTTATTTTGTAAGTTTTGGCGGCCTGGTCGCCTCCCTTTCCAGAAGAGTCTTCATAGTAAACGTAAACATACTGGGTTCCGCAACCGCTGGCAGTGTCCAGCGGATACTTCACGTTCAGCTTTTTATAATCCGAAATGGCCGTATCCCTTGTGACCACTCCATAATTCGTTTCTGATTTCGTCGGGTCTGTGTAATCCTTTGCTACGCCGCCATCCGTTCCTAAATATGTAAATTTGGCGCTTTCCGCCGCGGCGGCAGTGTTTCCCTTTCCTATTTTTACAACGCCCATGGCTTGGCCGTCGTTAAGGGTAAAGGTCAAGAACCACTTTCCGGTTACATACATGTCTTCCACGTATTCCCTTGACGCCGTCGCAGAGGCTTCAGTTCCGTCCAAGCCAAATTGTTCAAGCATCAAGTCCCTAAGCTGCGGCGTGTCCGAGTCAACTATAAACGCCCTGCTTTCGGTAGAGCTAAAATGAACTCCGTCGTAAGATTGGATGCGAATCGCCGCTACGTTGGTCGTGGCTTCTTGTCCAGCTTCGGCAGTCTTGGGGTTAAGCTCGCCCTTGGCGTTCAGCTTGATTGACCAAGAGCTTCCGTTGGGAGTGATTGGAATTCCATACTTGTCGGCGACCTCGTCAGTGTTGGAAGAAGTCCAAGCGGTTTGCGTGGCGGGATATCCTTCCATCTTGTAGACAGGGTAGCCGGCCGCCTGCAAGTAGGTCCAGTCGTTTGCCTTTAGCGTAAACTCGTTGATTTTCTTGGCATCAGGGTCGTAGCTCAAAATTCCCCAACCGCCTGCCGGCGGCGTGTAGCTTGCGTCCTTGTATTCATGCGAATTTGTAATGATTTGCGCAAAGACAGCCTTTATGGTTGGATTGGACTTGTCCTTTGACCTGGCGCCGCCGTAAATCTTTATTTCGCCGCCCATAGTGTCGCCGTTGGCGGCCGGATATGAGAACGAAACTTCTGGCTTGTCGCCCTGCGGGTCAAGCAAAACCTTGTAATAATCGGTCTTTACGTTTCCAACGGCGTCCTCGGCCCTTGCCCAAAGGTAGATGACAACGCCGCCCGCCTTCGAAAATCTTCCGTCAGCGATCGTCTCTTCTCTTGCGATTACGTGGTTAATAGTGGCGTTACTTTTGATAAGGAATGTGTTGAGTGTGTCTATGTGGGTCTCTTCTTCAGTCGAAGCCCCTCCGTCAAAGTAGACGTACCACATCAACTTGCTCTTTTGCTTTATTTCCTTAAAGACGCTGTCGGCCGGCGTGGTGGTGGCGGCGGCAGTGTCGTGAGTGTCGTCTTCAAAAGTAAGCGCGTAATAAAGCTTTGTGCCGCTGTCGGCGCCGCTTACAGTTCCATAGGCGTTGACGCTTCCGCTGACTGTCTGGCTTGAGCTTTGCGACGGATTTATTATCGTAAGCTCCGGCGCGTCGTTGTCAACTTCAACGGGAATCGTGTCGGTGTTTTCCAAGCCGGCGTTGTCGGTTACTTTAATCGTTCCAACATAATTGCTGCCAGAAGGAAGGCCGGCCACGCTTATGTCCTTTACGGTAATCAGTGAATAGCCAGGCATAGCGGGGTCTGTGGAAGCGGTCACTTCTTTTGCGTAAGTCGTTCCGTTGAAAACAAAAGTTGTCTTGGTTAAGTCAAGGCCGCTTTCGTCCTTGGCGTAGAAGTAAAGGGTAAACTTGTCTTTCTTTCCGCCCAAAAGTCCAAGTTTTTTGACGGAATTTTCCACAGAGGCGGAAGCGCTGTCTCCTACAAAATAGCTCTTGTTATCTATCGCAGGCTTCTTTGTGTCGATGGCGATGTAAACAAAGCAGTCGTCGCTGTCGGTCGCGCCAAAGAAAGTCTCGCTTGCGCCTGTTCCGGCCTTGTGGATTTTTGGACGCAGCCATGTATTGTTGGTTCCGGTTCCGTCGCCTGTAACAAAGGTCGTTCCCTTTGCGTCCTCAACCTTAAACTTAAGCTTGTGCTGTCCGTCATGCTCGCTTGTGTCGCCAAAGATTTCAAACACGCCGCTTGTAAGGCCAAGTTCGTTCCACTTTAGTCCGTCCGCGCTCGAAGCGTCAGCCTCGCCGTTGTCGTTGTACCAAAGCTTAAGGCCAGTCAAGCCGTCGTCGTCCTCAACCTTTCCGCGCAAAAGGGCAGAGCCTTTTTTAAGCACATAGGCGCCTGACGACATGGCGCTCAAGTCGTCGGGCGCGCTAAAGGTGATTTTTGGCCTGTCGCTGTCAGGGTCCACAGTATACTTGTAAACAGAAATTGTCTTGTTGTGGGCCTTGTCTGTGGCGACGACCTTTATGTAAACAGTCTGCGCGTTTCCTGTATATTCAGTTCCGTCGGCAAAGAGGAATTTTGTCTTGTCGTCGTTCAGTTTGCTAAACTCGTATTGGGCCACGTTCCAGTTGTAAATCGAAGTTCCCGTGTCATCTATCTTGTGGTCTGGATTTACTCCCCGGCTTTCGTCAATGGAAGCATCTCCATTGTGGGACCAATAAATTTCTGTCGTGGAAAGCTCTTTTTCGTCGCCTGAGTTTCCGGCAATCTTTACCGTTCCGTTGACGCTTGTCGATGTCGTCGGAACGTCAGATCCGTCGGGCTTTTTCGTAGGAGGTGTGGTGGAAGAAGAACCTGCGGCCGTCGCCTTGTACGAGGCAATCATCGTGTCCGGCGTGTTCATGTTTATCGTAGGAGCGGCCACGTCTTTGTCAATCGTAAAGATTTGCGTCTTGACGGCTTTTTCGGCCACATTCTTGGCCGTGACATAAACGTCTCCAGCAACAAGTTTGGCCGATGCGATCACGGCCTTCCAGCCTGTCACCTTGGACTTGTCAGTTACGGCGCCGCTTCCCAAATCATCCCATGTGGCGTGTGCATAAGAGGCCGCGTCGGTCAAAGCGGCGGCGGTGTATGTGATTGTCGGCGCAGGGTCGGTGGCGGCTCCTCCGGCGGCGGGCGTTATCTGCCAGTCAAGGCCAGCCACGCCGCTCAAGGGGCTTGAGACTGTTCCGTAAACCGTCATATCCTTTGTTCCGTCAGAAACAAGGGTTCCTTCGGCCGCGGCCAAATCGCTTGCGACGGGGCTTGCAACATAAGTGTACCAAGCCGCGGCAAAGAGCGGCTGGCTTTGGTCGATGTCTATCGTCAATATTTCTTTGCCAGAAACATTTCCGGCCTTGTCGGTCACGCTTATATTAAGGATGTTGCTTGTCAAAGCGCCTGTGTCCGAGCGGACGCTTTGCTCAAAGCTGGTCACGGTAAGGCTAAACGGAACAAGGCTTCCCTTTTCGCCAGCGCGGGTTTTTTCGCCGTTCAATTCTTGCGTGGCTCCGGCCGGGAGCAGAGTGTACAAAATCTTCGCCAGTCCGCTCGTCTCTTCCTTAAAGTTTCCGTTAAAGACAAGGCCGGTGGAAGAATGCCAAGCGCCGTTCCAATCCTTCCACGTTGACTTATCGCCGCTACCGACAACGATTTTCTTTCCCTTAATGGCGGCCGGCTCTGTGTCCGGGAAAACTTCAAATGCAGGCGCCACTGTGTCAACGATTCTGCCAAGCTCATAGCTTTGGGCGGCTCGGCCGGCCGCGTCGTTGGCGCTTACAGTCCACTTCCATTCGCCGTCGCTTGTTCCGCCGGAAGTCAAAGTGATTGTCACCTTAACTGCTCTTGGATCGTCGTTGCCCAACGCGTCCTTGGCTTGCTTTATTTCGCAAGTGTAGCCGCTTGTTCCGCTGGCCGCGGCCGCGCCGTTTTTGGTCGCCGCGACAGCCACGCCGGCCGCGTCTATTTTATAAGAATCAGTCGCGGTAAATTCAACAGTAAGCTTTCCGCCTGTCGCGTTGGCGGCGTTGTAATAGCCGTTGCTCGCGGGCTCGCGGTCAAGCGTGATTTTCGGCTTTTCAAAGTCGTATTTAAGGCCGGTTCTTTGGACAACCGCGCTCAAGTTTCCCACAGCGTCAACGCCGACAACGCGGAAAATTTTTCCAGAGCCTTCGACGACATTTATCTTTTGTTCCCAAGATGTTTGGCTTGCGACTTGGCTTACGCCGCCAACTTCCGTCCAAGTTTTTCCGGCCGCCGAAGGAGCCAAAGCCAGCGTGTAATAACCGTCCACGCTCGTAACGCCTGCGACAAAATTGTCGGTGTCCAAAAGCGCGTAGCAATCTTGGCCCTCAACCTGGCGCTCGTAATAATTTGTTCCGCGAACATAAGTTCCGCTGGCGGCCTGCCAAGAAAGGCTGGGCGCCGCGTCGTCGTCAACCGTATACCACAAGCGGTGGGTTGAAGAGCCGTCAAGGTCGCTCCAGTTTCCTGTCGGCGTGATTGACGTTCTTTTTAGGGCGCCTTCGCCAGCGCTTTCATAGCTTGCAAAGCTTTCGGTAATCAAAGTCTCTCCGTCTTTTGGAGAGCCAATCGTTATCGCGGGAGCGGCCGCGTCAACCCATACCATGTACGTCGCGGGGCTGGACAACTGCCTGACGCCGTGTTCGTCCAGATAATATCCCCGCGCCTCAAGGACAATCGAATAGTTGTTGCCGGAACTTGCGCTAAAGCCAAAGTCTTTTAACGGAAGGTCAATGTAATAGAAGTTCGCGGTCGCGTCCTCGTGTATCGGAGCGGCGCTCGTTCCATTATATTCCTTTACCACGCCTGTTGGAGCTGTGTAGTTCTTTATGTAAGACTTGCCCGGAATATGCTTGTCGTAAAGGTAGCCTGTAATTTTTATTCCGTTTGTCTGTATTTTGTCGGACTCGTCCTTTATGTTAAGCTTAAGCTTATAGCCGTCGCCCGCGCTCAAAGCGCTTCCGTTCATGTACAGCAAATCGCTGCAAGAGAACGACGGCGGCGTGATGGCGGACGCGACCTTAAAGCCGTACCAGTTTCCGCCTGCCGGGAACAATTCAGACTCGTTTTCGTCCTTTCCGCCCGCCTCAAGGATGTATTTGTTTCCAGCCCTCAATGAAGGAAGCGTGACGTAATAAGACTGGTTTGTTACGGAAGTCGCAATGTTCTGTGTTTCCGTATTTGTCGCGTCCTTTATGAATACAGTCGCGACAGAAGACGGGTCCTTAAACGGATTTGAGCTGTACGCTATGTCGCCTGTTGTTTTTCTTCCTTGGTCGTCGCTCTCGTAAAGGTTCACTTCAAGAGTTGAAGGCAAAATGCCCCAGGCGTCGCGGCCGGCCTTTAGAGTGATTGTGATTGTTCCGCCGGTGTTTACGCCGACCCAATCTTCGGCGCTTGCCGTCGGATTTTCGTAACCGTTAAAATCGTAGGTCGGGCTGTTGTTTGAGTTTACATTGGCCGTGAACGGGCTTTGCTTTGAAGCGTCGCCGTCGTCGTAATAGCAATAGTAGGGCTTGTCGGCCGGCTGCAAGGCGTAGTCGCCCTTCATGATTGAGACGACTTTTTCCCTTTGCGCGGCGCTAAGCTCGTTCAACGTGTAAGTGCCGTTGTAAATTTTCATCAACTGGCCGGTTTGCAGCGAGTCGATGGTCGGCTCCACGCCGCAAGCGGAAGCGATGATTTTCTTTATTTCTGTAGAAACATAGCTTTGCTCGCTTGTGTTTCCGGCAATGTCCGTTAAAATTGGAACGACGTAAATGAAAACATCGCTTCCAAAAGCCGTTCCATCGTAAATCGCCAAGTAGTTTTTGTAAAGCTTGTAGTCGGGGTTCTCGGTTCCGTCGGCGTTTGTGGCGGCGGGTTCCGCGTCAAAATACTTTGCGATGTAAACCGTCGTTCCGCCGGCGGTCTCAAAGTCCGTGAATTCAGTCTTGGCCAGCTTGTCGGTGATTTCGACGGAACTTGTTCCGCTAGCGTCCGTGCGGAACACGCGGATCTTCATGTTCGCGATGTCGTGGTCGTCGGCAATCTCGCCGCTTATGGTGACGGCGCGGCCGTACTTTCGCGGATCGCTTATGTCCAAAGAAGTGGGGCTTGTCACGCAGAAAATCGGCTCTGTGTTGTCAATGTCAAAGGCCGTGCTCGAAACGCCGCTCTTTCGTCCGTTAACATCGTTTACGACTACATTGGCTTCGTACTTTCCGTCGGGCAAGGGATACTTTCCGCCCAATTCCTTTTTGTTGATTGTCTTTTTCCAATTGTAAGAGCCCGAGGCGCTCTTTGTAGAAAAGTCAATGTCGGCGTCAAGGTTGTAGCTGGCGCCAGTCATGGTGTTGCGCAAAGTTATGTTCACTGACTTTACGCCCTTGTCGTCGCCGCAAAGGCCAGTAATGTCAATTGAATCCTTGCAAACAGAAGCCTTGGCCGGGCCTGTCACAGAAAGCGTAGGCGCGTCGTTGTCAACCGCCTCGCCCAAGCCTACTTCGCAAGTAGTCCACAAAAGCGCGGCTGCGGCCACAAAAAGAGAAAGACCGATTTTCTTAAGCAACAACTTCTTCATGCGCGCCCCTCCTTAGAATACGTTGGCCCTTAAGCCAAGCGAATACTGGAAGACAACTCTGGCAATGTCAATGCCGCTAGTGTCCGTCGGGATGAACCACAATTGGAATTCCGTGTAGGCGCTTATCGTCTTAAACGCCTTCCACTTTGCAAAGTGCATCCTTGGGAATTCTATCTGCGCTATTACGGCGCTCAACATCTGGCCGCTGCCAGACGCCGATTCGTTAAAGTACTTAAAGCTGGCTCCTACAGCCAAGTTGGCGCTAAGCCAGTCCCAGTCGTGGCCGAACATCCAGCCAAACGGCAAACTGGCTACGTTGGCGATAATCTTAAATCCAAGAACCGCGCTTCCGCCGTAGCGCATCTGGCTGCCCGGCTTGAATATGTCGCGCTGCTGCTGGGTAAACTGGCCCCAGTTGAACTGCAAGCGAACGTTGTCGTCAAAGAATGTAAGTCCAAGGCCAATGTCGAACAATGTGGCGCCCCAGAAGCTTGTGTCAATGTACAAGCCTTGGATGAACTTTGGAACGCCGTAGCTGTTCTTGTCGCCCTTTCGCAAGGCCAGCTTGACTTCAGACAAGCCCACGTCGTCGCTGCTCAAGCCGCTGAACATCAAGTTTTGGTTGTAGCGGCCGCCAACGCCAGGCGCGATGATGCGAACAAAAGGCGCGGTCTTGTCGATTTGCACGATGCAGCGGGTCACGGCGATTTCGCCGTTGGCCATCTTGGCCCTTATCAAAAGGAAGTGGTATCCTTCCGCCAAATCGTCGTTCTCAATTCTGTACGACCACTTGGCCTTCTTGCTTATCTGCGTGAACGTTCGTCCGTTGTTAAAGCTAATCTCAACGCTCATGACTTTTCTAAGCGCCAAGTCTTCCTTAAGGTCTTTTCCGCCCTTCTTCTTGGAAGCGATCACTTCGGCGTCGCTTGTCGAATAGCCGGCCGATCCCTTAATCGTCGGGCGGTCGTAGGCAAAGTCGCCGTAGTCAAAGTTCTCGATTCTAATCCACGGACCGTAGGCGTTGTAGTCAACCGTCTGCTTTATTGAGTCGATTGTAGAACCGCCTTCAAGCGTGGCGCGGACAAAGTATGTGTGCAAGCCTTCCTCAAACTGGCCTTCGTCAATCGGGAACTTGTAGTAATTCGTTTCGCTCGGAACAGTTTCGGCGATGTTCTTGTTGTCAAAGTAAAGGTTAAGCTTTTCTACCTTTCTCTCCGCGCGGACGGAACCTACAATCGTAAAGGCGCCCTGCTTGCGCTCGCCGTTAAGAGGATAGTAAATGTCAACGTTGGCCGCCGCGATTCTCTTGTCCAAAGTCACGTTGCGGCTGACGCTGGTCTGGTTTCCGGCAGCGTCGATTCCTGTAAGCTTTACGTTATACAAGCCGTTCTCAAGCGGCGTCATGTCAATCGTCTCGGTGATTACGCGGTCAACGCTCATCTTTCTGTTTCTGAAAGACGATGGAACGGCGCGGCCGTCCAAGCTCGTTATGGTCAGCGTAAGCTCTTCCAAGCTGATGTTGTCCAAAGTAAAGCCTGAGAAGAACAAGGGGCCTGAAGTCTTGGAATCGTCAAGCGGCAGCTCCAAGTTGATTTCGGGCTTGGTGTTGTCGGTGTTGATTTGAGAAGAATACAATGAAGTTATGTCGTAGTTGTCCGTCGTTCTGATAAAGACAACGTGCGTTCCGTCAGGCAACACGCGGGTGTCAAATGTGTATGACCAACTTGTCGTTCCTTCGGCCAAGTTGTAGCTGTTGCCGTTGTCCAAAGAAACTTCAACGCTCTTGATTCCGTTGGCGTCGCTGGCTCGTCCGCGCAATGTGACGATTTCCTTTTGGGTCGTGTTGATGTCTGGAGCGGTCATTTCGCAAACAGGCTCGGCAAGCGACACGCGGAACTTTTGCTCCACAGTGCGTCCGCGCACGCCGTTGATGTCCATCGCGTACATATAGATGATGTGCTCGTTGTCCGTCATTTCAGACAAGGGAACGTCAATCTTAAAGCTGTAGCTGGGCTCCGCCGCGGCCGGCCTAAAGGGGCCTTTGTCAATTCTATAAGCGACTGTGCAAGGACCGTCGTCGTCAAGGACGACGCCGGAAATAGTAAAGTCCTTTGTGATTACCTGGTTTTCAAACGGAAGCTGAATTTGAACAACCGGCAAGTCGCTTTCGCGGTCAACCTTAAATTCAAATTCCTCAATCTTAGTTTCGTTTCCGGCCGCGTCGGTAACGATGAACGACATTGTTTGGTCCAAAGCCAAGTCGTCGTCTCCGACAATTGTGTGCGGCATTACCGTAAGCGGAATCGGGCTTCTTCTAACGCCGGCCCGGCCGTCCCTTGACGTAGGAGAGCCGTATTCCGTCTTGGCCAAAGCGCCGTTGTCGCTCGCCAATATCGCGATTGTGTTGATGCCGTTCAAAACCGCTTCCGCTTCGGGAACAACAATCCGCGCTTCGGGCGGCGTGACGTCCTTGCAAACCGCCGTCCTGTAAAAGCTTGTCAAGCCGGAAGTGTTCTTGGCGCGAATGTCAATCGGTATCAAGCCTTCCTCGCGCTCGGCGGTGTTGATGTCAGTGTAAATGTTCACGCTTTGGGCGCCAGTCCTAAACGGAATCGGCGTCCAGTTTTGGCCGTTGTCGGTAGAGCATTCAAGCAAGACAACGCCGGACGGATCAGATACCGTTCCCTGCAAGCGGATGGAATTCCTTACCCAAGCGAAACCTTCAGGATTCTTAATGTCAAACACAGGTCCGTCTTCGCTGACAACCAAGTTGACGGCGGGGCTTGTGTAGCTTTTTCCGTTGGCGTCAACGGCGCGGATTTGAACGCCCCTAAAGTTGCCGCCGTTTTCGCAAGACAAGGTGACTGCGTTTCCTTCGACGCTGGCGCTCATGCCGGCCCAGCCGCCGATGACGCTGGCCGTAATCGGGCCTGGCGCGTTGACATAGGCAGTCAAAGTTTTATGGGGCAAAACATAGGCGTTGAATTCATCGCTATAGTAAGTGTCGCCGTCCGTCGCCCAGAAAATTTTCTTGTTGTCCTCAATGTCGTCCGCATCATGTTCGCGCGCGATTATAATTTGTCCGCCAAATTTTTTTACATAGTCCTTTCCAATAGCGCAAGTGATTTCTATGTTAGTGGCGCGCGCGGGCAAGGCGGCCAAATTGATGACTGCGCGCTGGGCCGGCTCGCCCTTGGCGACGCGGCTTAAGCTCATCGGACGCGCCTCATAACTTTCTTTTTCGCCAGGCCGCGCCGCTCCCCAAAGCTTGTAAGTGATGATTGGGGTTTCCATCGATTGAATGTCAAGAATCATTTGGACCGGCGCGCTTTTTGGGTCTTTGTCCATTATCAAGCGCATTCCGGGCGTGTATTCCATTCCGCCAATGCTTTCGATTTTAGCGCTAAGTCGCTCGTCCTCAATTGCAGGATCGATTGTAAATGAAGGATCCGCCTTTATGTCTGTAAGGTTTGAGACATAAACGCAGGTCGTGTATTCGGCCTCGCGGCCAAGCGTGTCGGCCACATGGAATTTAAGCTCAACGACGCCCCAAGGCAAGGCGCTTATCGGAATTGAGAAAACCTTCTTGGAATCTTTGTCGCTTACCGAAACATGGTTCGGCTCGGCCTTGCTTCCGGCCTTGCCGTAGCTGTACCAAGCCTGCGCGAATCCAGCGCTTGAGCCGGCCTCAATCTCAATGTTTCCGCCCTGCTCCGGGCTTATTTCCTTTCCATAAGAAAGCGGACCCGCTCCCGCTCCGCCAGAAATTTTCGGAGAGCCAAAGTAAGGCTTTTCGCCGGTCGTCTTAAACTCAACTGTAGTCGCGCTTCCTTCGACGTCGTAAATGTCAATCGCGCTCACAGAAACCTTGTGAACGCCGCCGCCAATGGACTTTGTGTCTATCAAGCTCTTATAGAAAACGCTCTGCGTTTCCATCAAGGCGATTTCGCTTCCGTCCAAAAGAATGCGAACCGCCTTAACGTTGTCGTCGTCGGTCGCGACGCCGCGTACAAAGAAGTCTTCCGGCTTTCCGTAATTGGCGCCCGCTTGCGGCCAGTCGATTCGGACAACAGGCTTGTCGCCGTTTGGATCGATTGTAACGTTTCGAGTCTCGCTGCTTACGTTGCCGGCGGTGTCGACGGCTGTAATCGTAAGCTTTCCGTTCTTGTTCTTTTTTACGTCCGGGAATTCATGGACCCAATAGGGGTTTCCGGCGATGATTTCAAAGTCGCCTTTTTCGCCGTTGTATTCCCAAGTGAGCGACTTAAGGCCTACAATATCGTTGGCCGAACCAGCCGCGGCAAAAGCGCCCTTTACCGGAACCTTTTCCTGCGGGAAGGCTATGTTGATTTTCGGCTTTGTGTTGTCAACAAACAGCAAGAAGGGATAAAAGCCGATCGAGCCTTGGCTGTCATGGGCAAAGAACCACATTACGGCCGGACCGTCGGGCATTTTCCTTGTGTCCAAGTTAAAGTCAAACGTTGCGTTGGGAGACTTCTTTTCACGCTTAAGCTTGATTGTCTCAAAGCTGGCGCCTTCGTCTACAGAAAAGTCCATCGCGGTGACGCCGTTTCCGTCTTCGACAGTTCCCTCAAAGTGAATCGTTCCGCTGACCAAAGTTCCCATAGTGAAATTTGTGACTTCCGTCAAAGGCTCCTTGCGGTCAAGGCACCAAACGTTCTTCACTGAATTTCCTTTGACGCCGTTGATGTCGACGCCGTAAGCTTCTATGGTGTGGTTTCCTTCTTCCAAATTTGTCGTGTCTACAAAGTACGACCAGAATTCCTTTCCCTTGGCGCGGACGGGCTCGCCGCCGTCAAGAATCAACTCAACGTAATCAACGGCGTCGTCGTCGATACAAGTTCCTACTATATTAAGGTTGCCTGGAACGCGCAGGTTCGGTTCTGGGTTTGTGATTCCGATAATGGGCAAATCGGATTTGGGGTCGATGAAAATGTTAAAGGGTCCGCCAAAAGTTGTGTTTCCGCCCTTGTCTCGGGCGGTAACGATAACGTTGTATTTGCCCTTTTTGTCGTTAATGTCAAACGTTTCCTGCCAACTGTTCATGTTTTCAACAGTTCGCTCGGTAACGTCACGGGCAAAAAGGTTCGCCGCGGCGGCAAGGAGTAAGAGAATTGTTCCAATTCGCGCAAAAGTTTTCTTCATAATCTTAGCCCATCAACAAGCATTTTTGTCCGCGGCCCCTTCCCATTCCACAAGACAACACTCTGCCCATTCTCCCTATATATAATTATTAGACTTTTTTGAGATTTTGTCAAACAAATTCGTCAAAAATTTATCTATACATACTTATCCGCTTTAAATATCGGTTAAATTCCATTTTTCATTAAGCCATTTATTATTAAATTGTTATAATTTGTCATAAAACATTGATTTTCAGAAAATTCGGCGCTATAATTTTTGTATGGCAAATTATATTGAACAGTTGCAGGCGATAATCGACGGATCAAGCAAAATCGTCTTTTTTGGAGGAGCGGGCGTTTCCACCGAAAGCGGAATCCCCGACTTTAGAAGCCAGGACGGCCTTTACAGCCAAAAATGGAAGTATCCGCCCGAGACCATAATCAGCCGCTCTTTCTTTGACTCAGACCCCAAGGAATTCTACCGCTTTTACCGCGAAAAGCTAATCATAAAGGGCGTCCAACCCAACGCGGCCCACTACAAGCTGGCCGAACTTGAAAAAGCCGGAAAGCTTTTGGCCGTCGTCACCCAAAACATAGACGGCTTGCATCAGGCCGCCGGCAGCCAAAAAATCTACGAGCTGCACGGCTCCACCCTGCGAAACTTTTGCATGGACTGCGGCGCCCCTTACGACATAGACTTTATCGCCAATTCGGCCTCTTCGCCGGACAGCCTTCCCCGCTGTACAAAATGCGGGGGCCTTGTAAAGCCCGACGTCGTCCTTTACGAAGAAGGCCTTGACGACAACGTAATAAACGGAGCAGTCCAAGCCATCGCCGCCGCCGACACGCTTATAATCGGCGGAACCTCGCTGGTGGTATACCCGGCGGCCGGCCTAATAAATTACTTTAATGGAAACAAAATCGTTTTAATAAACAAGTCCGAGACCGCCGCCGACAGCAAGGCCGACTTGGTCATCCACGACTCGATTGGAAAGGTTTTTAGCCAAATCAAGGTTTAAAAAAACAAGAGCCAAGCGCTCGCTTGGCTCCAAAATCACGGCGCGGCCGCCCTTCACTCGGCCTTGCTGTATGTAAAGTACTCAAAATCGGCGTAATTCGCGTATTCGGCCATGTCAATGCAGAACATTCCGACAAAGGCGCCCGTAAAACCCATTCCGCCGTATTCGTCCGTAAGCTTGTTCACGTCCAAAAGCGGCCTAATCGGTCGCCAAGCCTTTCCGTCAAGCGAATAAGAGAACACAGCCGTGTCATAGTTGGCGCTAACCTTTAGCCAAAGCGGGCCGTCTTTGGGTACCGCAATCTTTTGCCCTTCCCTGTAGTCGCCCAACATGAATGACTGGAACTGAATCACGCGGCCCAGCTCTTCGTCGTAGGTCACGCACAAATTATACTGGGTTGTCTCGCTGTAACGGTAGGTCAAGCCGGCCAAATGCTGGAAGTATGTCGGGTTGAACTCCATTTTTGTCTCGGCCTCAAAGACAAAGTCCGTCTGCCTGCGGCACAAAATACCCTGCTCAAAGGTTGAAACCGGCGACTGGCCGCCGACGATTCTTAAAAAGCCCTTTCGCGCGTCAATGCTAAAGCGCTTGCTCTTTTTTCCAAAAATCGGAAGGCGCAAGGTCTTAAAGTCGGCCAAAAAGTCCAAGTCGTTAAAAGTGTATTTTGTCACGCGGCAATACTCGTCGGCGCGCTTTCCGACCAAATTACGGTCTTTTTCGCCGGGAAGCTGCTCGGCTTTTGCGGGAACCTCAACATAATCCGGCGGAGTGTTTTTAAGGCTGCCGTCCGCTTGCATTACCCACGGCCAGTCGTCCTGCCACTTTATTTCGGCAAAGGAAGTTTCGCGGCCCAGCGGGCAGTTTTTTGTTCCCGGCAAGGGACGGCCGCAAAGGTAAAACAAATAAGTTTTTCCGTCGGCGCCTTCCGCCCATTGGCCGTGGCCGGCTTTTTGGATTTTTAGCTCAGGATGGCCGTAAGCGCTAATCAAGGGATTTGTCGGATGCAGCTCGTAGGGGCCAAAGACGCTGCGCGAACGGCCTACCGTAATCGCGTGCTCGTAGCTGGTTCCGCCCTCCGCGCTGATTATGTAATACCAGCCGTTCCTCTTGTAAAGGTGGGTGCCTTCAACGCAGCCGATGTCGCTTCCTGTAAAAATCTTTTTTGGCTTTCCGATAAGGCGCTTTTTTGTGGCGCTGTATTCCTGCAACAAAATGCCGGTAAACTGGGGCGCGCCGTCGATGTGGTTTACCGTGGCCTTGCGGTAATCCCATTCCATGTTAATGTACCAGTGGCGGCCGTCGTCGTCGTGGAACATCGACGGGTCAAAGCCCGAAGCGTTCAAGAAAACCGGATCCGACCAAGGGCCTTCTATGCTTTCCGCCGTGGTCAAAAAGTTGGGAGTGTCTTTCCAAGGGCCCGCGTTCCAAGAGCGGACGTTGGTGTAGATAAGCCAAAATTTTCCTTCAGAATATGACAGGCATGGCGCCCAAATTCCGCAGGACTCAATGTTTCCTGCCATATTCAAAAGGCGCTCCTCGCTTAATGGAGAAGGAACGCTTGTCCAATGGACCAAATCCTTAGACCTATGCAGCTCAACGCCTGGATACCATTCAAAGGTTGAATTGGCTATAAAATACTCGCCGTTTACATAACAAATGGAAGGGTCGGCGTGAAAGCCGGTCAAAATAGGATTGAATGCTTTGGACACTTTTTTTTTCCTCAAAATGGGAATTTTCAACAAAAACCGCGATGTTTGCCTGCCATGGAAAATGGCGGGCAAACTCGCAAGCCAAAAAAAAACCGCGCTGCCGCGGTTTTTTTTAGCGCTATTACTCTTTTACGCCGCCCATTGAAACGCCCGAGATGATGAAGCGTGACATGAAGCAGTAGAAGATGATAATCGGAATCAACGAAACGGCGATACCCATGTAGATGGCGCCGAACTCAGTTCGGTAGATGTCGCCGCGCAAGAGCTGAACGAAAATCGGCAAAGTCTTCTTGCTGTCTGTCTGAAGCAAAATCATAGGAGTAACAAAGTTGTTCCAAGAACCGACAAAGCAGAAAATCGCTTGCGTCGCCAAAGCGGGCGACATAATCGGAAGAACAATCTGGTTGAAAATCTTGTACTCGCCCGCTCCGTCAATGCGGCCGGCGTCAATCAATTCCAACGAAAGAACGGACGCCATGTACTGTCGCATGAACAATACGGTGGCCGAACTGGCGATTGCCGGAATAATCAACGGAATGAAGCTGTCAACCAAGTGGATGCTCGACATGAACTGGTAGAAACCGACGAACGAAATCGAAGCCGGAATCATCATAACGAACATGATGAAAGCCCAGATGAAGGCTCTTCCCTTAAAGCGGTATACGTGCAAGGCATAAGCTGTCAAAGAAGAGAAGTAAACGTTCAAGCCTGTGCAGCAAATCGCGATGATGGCCGAGTTAAGGAAGCCCTGCCAAATCTGGAATTTACCAGCCTTAAAGAACAAAATCCAATCGCCGATTTTGGCGAATTTTCCGGCATACTCTTTGGCGTGCTTGGCAAGCTCGTCAATCAAGCGTCCGCCGGCGGCAACCTTAAGGCCGGAACCTGTTGTAATCAAAATGTTCCAGTTGTTGATAAGGCTCTTGCTGGGAAGCAAGGTTACGCCGGCGTTAATTTCCTCAGTCGTGCGGGTTGCGTTGACAAGCATCAACCAAACCGGAATGACCGCAATCAAAATAAACAGAACCATGAAAAAGTAAACTACGCTCTGTTTGGCAGTTTTAGCCGCTTTATAATCCATTTTCTTTCCTCCTACTTTTTGGCCTTGGGCTCAGATCTGTCCTGCATAAAGAAGAATACCAACGCAGAGAAGAACATTGTAATTATAAACACGCCCATGGCGATTGCCGAAGCGTAGCCGTATTTGTTTACGCCCTGGAAGGCTGTGTTATACATGTAAAGAACCATAGTTCTAATCTTGTAGTCAGGGCCGCCGCGCATGTCGGTTAGCAAGAAGGGGATTTCAAAAAGCTGCATGCCGCCGATGATTGAAGTGACAAGCAAGAAGAGCATCATCGGGCGCAAAAGCGGAAGCGTGATGTACCAAGTTTGCTGGCGCTGCGTCGCTCCGTCAACTACGGCTGACTCATACAGTGAAGGAGAAATTGAAGTGATGCCGGCCATCAACATGATCAAGGTCTGGCCGCACCACATCCACCACTGGATGAAGGAAACGATTCCGCGCGACCATGCGGGGCTGCGGAAGAAGTTGATTCCTTCTTTAATCACTTCGCCTGTGGCTTGGGTGAATTCATGCTGGATGCCAATTTTTGTGAAGAACTGGTTTACAGGTCCAATCGGATATGCGAAAAGGCTTCTGAACAAAATCGCTACAGAAGCCGCAGTAAGCAAGTTTGGAAGGTAGAAAATCGCGCGGAAAGCGTTCTTTCCCTTAAGTCCGGACATTCCCGGGTCGGTAAAGATAACCGCGAAAATAAGGGCGATTCCCAACTGAGGGGCAAAGTTGAAACCCCACATAATGAAAGTGTTGATAACGGATCCCCAGAAGTTTGAGTCCTTTACAAGGGCCACATAGTTGGCTCCACCAACAAAGCTGGCGTCCTTCAAGGTGTCAAACTTGTTAAGGTCTGTAAAAGAAAGCAAAATTGTGTACACAGTGGGCCACAAGTTGAATATCGCGTAAACGACAAGGAAGGGCAGAACAAAGAACACGCCGTATTTTGCAAGACGCGCTTCGGATCCTTTCGCTTTTTTAGTTTTCAATAAAGGCATGTTTTTCTCCTAAAAAACCCATTTTGTGAATCCTTCGCTTAAGGGGAATCACAGAAAAAACATTAAAAATTTTTTTTCTATTTCTAAATATTTAGCAAACAAAAACAGGTGAAAAAAAGGGCGCAGTCCGACAAATCGTGCAGATTAATCTCGCTGCGCCCATTTGTTAGCCTGTCAACTTCGGGCCAAGCCCGAAGCCAGCCGCGGCAAGCGCGGCATGACAGTTATGTAGTTGGATTAGAATCCAAGCTCGTCGGCTACGTGCTTCTTGAAGTCAGCGATAGCGTCGGCCTTAGACTTTTCGCCGTTTACATAAGATCCTACAGCTTCGCCCCAGAATCCTTCAACAGCCTGGTCAGTTCCCTGGTTGAGCTTTCCGTCTACGTTGTTGGCCATAGCGGCGAACTCAGCGTAGTGGTTCTGTCCATTGAGGAACGGCTCGTTGTATGTGTCTTTAATGGCGTTGATAACGTTGTTGTTAGAAACAACGTCGCCTGTGTCTTTGGCCCACTTTGTCAAGAAGCCGTCGTCTGTGGCAACGTACTTGATGAAGTCTTTGGCCAACTTGGGAACCTTTGTTCCTTTGTAGGCGCCAACCCAAGTGCCACCCCAGCGGTAGGGAGCGGGTCCAGCGATCATGCCCCAGTCACCGGCTGTGTTGCCAGCGTTGGGCTTAAGAACGTAGTGGAGTCCCCATGTGGGCAAGAATGTTCCGAATACTTCAACCGGCTTTCCGGCTTCGTCCTTGAGCTCGCCCTTGAATCCAGCGAACCAGCCTTCTGACCACTGTCCCTGGCGTCCTTCAAGTCCTTCGTCCTTGAGAGTCTTGGCCATTTCCATGTAGTCTTCCATGGCGGGGTCAACAACCAACTTTCCGCCCTGGATCCACGGTCCCTTGCGGGCGCCCTGGAACGGCTTGAACAAGTCGCCAGTTGTAGAAAGGATTACGCACTTTCCGCCAGAGGCCTTCTTGAGGTCGCGGGCTGTGGCGAGGAATGTGTTCCAGTCTTTGAATGACTTCTGAACTGTGGCGGGATCGTCAGATCCGAGGTACTTCTTGGCCAATGAGCGGCGATAGAAGTAGGCGCCCGGGCAAGCCTGCCAAGAAAGGCCGTAGACTTTTCCGTCCTTCATGCCGACTTCGGCAGGATACGGAATCATCTTTGACTTTACTTCGTTGTAAACGTCTGTAAGGTCGAGCATGAGCTTGTCGCCCTGTTCAACGTACTTGCGTACGAAAGCGTCTTCCAAAGCGAAAACGTCGGGAGCGCCGTTGCCTGAGGCAAGAACGGGGTCCAATTTGTTGGGGAACTGGTCTGTCGGAGTAAGTGAGTACTCAACTTCAACGTCGGGGCGATCAACTTTGTAGTACTTGTCGATCATTGTCTGAAGTTCGTCTGTGAAAGACCAAACAACCAATTTCTTAGCTTCTTCCTTGCTTCCGCCGGCTTTTCCGCAGCTTGTGACAAGGAGCATTGCAGCGGCGGCTACCGATGCAATAATAACGTGACTTTTCTTCATATTTCCTCCAGGATATATGATTTAATAAAATAACTGGGGCCGACTGTCAAGGCAATCGGTTTCCCTTTTTCTTAATATCATTATCACTCTGTTTTTTCAGTTTGTCAACAAAATTCTTTAAAAAAATTCAAAAAAAACGCTCAAAAATTCATTTTTTCGCGCTTTTGCCCGCTTTTATGCCCCTTGCCCGGACTTTTTGCAAAAGTTGGCCGCCTTCGCGCGCTTTTCCGCCGGCGCGCCCAGGATCGCCTTCCTTGACAAAGGAAAAAAAGCGCTTTATACTTTAAAGACTGTTATGGAAGAACTTAAGAAACAAATCAAAGAGCTGATCATCAGCTCCTTGGAGCTGGAAGACACCACGCCGGAAGACATCAAGGACGACGCGCCCTTGTTTGGAGCCGGATTGGGCTTGGACTCCATCGACGCCCTTGAGCTGGGCGTGGCTCTAAAGAAGAAATTCAATGTAAAGCTTTCCGCCGAAAGCGACGACAGCAAAAAGCATTTTGCAAGCGTGAACGCCTTGGCGGAATTCATCAATTCCGAAAGCGGAAAATAAAATTTGGAGGAAACCAAAATGACAAAGGAAGAATTGTTCGGAAAGATTCAGGAAGTTCTTGAAAGCGACTTTGAAATCGACAAAAGCGAAGTAAAGTTGGACTCAAAGCTTTTTGAGGACTTGGACTTGGATTCAATCGACGCCGTTGACTTGCTTTCAAAGCTCAAGCAGTACATGCCCGGAAAGCAGATTGACCCGGAGATGTTCAAGAACGCCAAGACTGTCGAAAACGTGATCGACTTGCTCATCGCGTAACCATGAAAATCTTGCTCGCCATAGCGGGCGTCTTATATCCTGTACTGGTCTTTGTTCTCCTTGCGGTTTGCAAAGCGCCGGTCAGGATTATTTCTTTATGCGCCGTCGCGCTGGCCCTTGTCCTATTTTTGTCCGCGACGGGCAACGCTTCCAAGGGCGCGGACGGAAAACGAAAGCTTAACCCCAAAAATTTAATTTCCTCTATTTTTTTCTTGCTGGCAGGAACGGCGTGTTTTGCCACAAACTCGCCGCTGTTTTTAAAGCTTTATCCGCTGGCGGTGTGCGGAACTTTTTTCTTTGTCTTTGCGATGAGCCTGGCCTCGCCGCCCAACATAATCTTTAGGTTCGCCACGCTGCAGGACAAAAGCATTTTGGGCTCGCCATTTAAAGGCCGCGTGGAAGCCTATTGCAAAAAGGTGACGCTTGTTTGGTGCGGCTTTTTTGTGTTGAACAGCCTGGCTGCCGCTTGGACGGCCTTTTACGGAAGCGAGCGGGCCTGGGCGGTTTACAACGGCGGGCTTTCGTATATAATAATGGGACTGATTTTTGCCGTTGAATTTTTAATAAGGAAGAAGGTGAACAAAAAAATGACTGGCTACTTTCCAATCACAAATTTTAAGGCGGACAGCCGCGCGGACGACTACATTCTTTGCTACGAGGACATTTGGTCCAAGGGCCAATACAAGACTTGGCTGGACTTTTTGACCGACAGCGCGCGGATGCGAAAGGCCATCGCCGCCAAGGACGCCGACGAGTTCATTTTGCACTGCAACGACTACTGGCTTTTTTTGGTCACCTTTGTCGCGCTCTTGCAATGCAAAAAGCAGGTCATGCTTACCGCAAACATCACGCCGGAATTCTTAAAAGAAATGCGAAAGCCGGGCTACGCTTTTTTTACCGACGCGGAAGGCGTTGCCGACTCGGACTTTATTCCCGACTTGCTGAAGAACGCTCCGCAAGCGACGGAGGAGGAAATACGAACGGCCCCGCAAATTGTAGCGGACGACACGCGCATCCACATGTTCACTTCGGGAAGCACCGGAAAGCCCAAGGACGTGATCCAGCGCATGACGGAATTTAACGAAGACAACGCGTTTGTATTCAGCAAGTGGGGAGCGGAATTCCAAAAGCGAAAGCTTGTGGCCACCGTAAGCCAGCACCACATCTACGGCTTTTTGTTCACAATCGCGCTCCCCTTTGCCGCCGGCGTTCCGTTCCGCAGGAAGAGAATAGAAATTCCAAACGAGTTTGAAAAGCTTTCCGACGAGCGCTACATTATTATCGCCGTTCCAGCCTTCCTAAAGAGAACCAACGAGGTGGAAGAAAAGCTTCCCTTGAACGACTGCTTTATCTTTACAAGCGGCGGCGTCCTTTTGCCGGAAGTCGCAAAGCGGACAAACGAAGTCTTTGGCTTTTGGCCGGTGGAAGTTTACGGATCAACCGAGACGAGCGGCATCGCATACAGGCAAAGCAAGAACGGCTTGGAGTGGACGCCCTTTGACAACGCCGAAATTTGGAAGAATGAGGACGGCTGCCTTGTGATTAAGTCGCCTTACATAAAAGACCCGGCCGGCTTTGCCACCGCGGACTTGGTTGACATTCACTCAGACGGCCGCTTTATTCTAAAGGGCCGCTCGGATTCACTCGTTAAGATAGAAGAAAAGCGCGTTTCGCTTGCGGAAGTGGAAAACCGCCTTTTGCAGTCCGGCCTTGTCCGCGACGTTTGCGTAGTGGCGATGAACGACAGAAGGCAGTACTTGGCCGCCGCGATTCAGTTCAACGACGAAGGAAAGAAAAAATTTGAAGGCGCCAAAAAGTTTGACATCAACATGTTCTTCCACGACTTTTTGATGGACTTTTTTGAGAACGTAGTCATCCCCAAAAAATGGCGCTTCCTTGACGCGCTTCCCAGCGACTTGCAGGGCAAGCACAAAAAGCTTGAAATCCAGGCGCTGTTTGCGAAAGAAGAATAGAATGGACCAAACAGAAAATGGTTGCAAGACCAAAAAGCCGGCCCTGAATCCGGTGGCCGCGCTTGCCCTGTGCGCGCTCTTGTGGAGCTTTGGCGGCCTTGTCATAAAATTGATAAAGTGGGACGCGCTTGCCATCGCCGGCGTCAGAAGCCTTTTGGGAATGCTGACGGTGACGATTGCCTTTAGGCGGCCGCCAAAACTTTTTGTCCGCCGCGACGAAAATAGTTTGCAAGGCCAAAAAGCCGGCGACGAATATTGCAGGCAAGGCCAAAAAGCACGGCCCAAAAAAATCGACTGGCGCGCCACGATAAACCTTTTGCTAGGCGGCTTTTTTTACGCGGCCACAATGCTGCTATTCGTTCCCGCGACAAAAATGACGACCGCCGCCAACGCGATTTTATTACAATACACAAATCCGATTTACATAATAATTTTTGGGCCGCTCTTGGCCGGCGAAAAAAGCGAGTGGATTGACATCACCGCCGTGGCCGGAATCTTGGCCGGAATGGTCTTGCTTTTGTGGGGCGACCTTGGCGGCGGCCAAATGGCCGGAAACATTTTGGCGCTTTTGTCGGGAGTGACTTACGGCGGAACCACGATTTTTTTGCGGCGGGCAAAGAACACGCGGCCTTCCGATTCGTTGAATTTGTCGTGCCTCTTGTCGTTTTTGTTCGCGATTCCGTTCATCGTAAAGGCAGGGCTGCCGCAAAGCGCCATGTCCTACCCGGCCCTCTTGTGCCTGGGCGTTTTTCAAATAGGCTTGCCCGCCGTCCTTCTTTCCATCGGAATAGAAAAAGTTCCGGCGCTAAGCAGCGTAATCATCACGATGATAGAGCCGATGATGAACCCGGTCTGGGTGGCGCTTTTTGCGGGCGAAGTTCCCAGCGCCTCCAGCGTTTTTGGAGGCCTAGTGATTTTGGCCTGCATAGTGGCCCACGTGGCCTTAAAGCGCGCGGCGGCGGTAAGGAAGATGCGGGGGTGAGGCGCGCGACAGAAAGCGTTTGCTTTCTACGCCCTTATAAAGTTGGTGAAAACCTTTTTTTCGGCCTCGGGCTGGGGAACGCCGGCGGTCTTTCCGGCTTGAATGCTTTTTAGAATCCAAGCCATGTTGCGGCCGATTGTTTTCATTATCTGAATTCCTTCCTCGTCCTTTAGAACGTCGTTTCCGTTTGAGCCGTGCGTCATGTTCCAGTAGCGGGAAGTGACGACAGGCTGCTGCGCGTAAGTTATGTACTTGTTCAAAACGTCAAGGGTGGCGGTGGTTCCGGCCCTGCGCGCGACTGTCACTGCGGCCGCCGGCTTAAAGCGAAGGTACTTTTCGCCTTCCCAGTAAAGCCTGTCCAAAAAGGCGATCATCTCGCCGGACGGAGAGGCGTAGTATACCGGCGAGCCCAAAACGATTCCGTCGGCTTCCTGGACTTTTTCCAGCGCCTCGTCAACCAATTCCTTCATCTCGCCCGAAAGCGCGCGGCCGTCAACCCAAAAGATTTCGGCTTCAATTCCGTTTTCGACCAAAGCGTCGGCCACGATTTTTAGCGACGTGTATGTGCTGCCTTTTTCGTTTCTGCTTCCGTTAAAAAGAATTACCTTCATTTTTTCCTCCAATATGGCGCGGCCAGAGCGCGTAGCCCGCCGCAATTTTTTATTCCTTTCTCAAATACGCCGACGAAACTGGAAAGTCAAAGTAAGTGTCGGGATAGGGCTCGTCCTTTAGCGTAAAGTGCCACCATTCGCAATCCAGCGGAACAAAGCCGTTCCGCGTCATGGCGTCTTGCAAGAACATTCTGTTTTGATATTGCTCACGCGTGACGTCCTTGCAGTCGGGGTGGGAACGCTCGCTAAAAAGGTCAAAGGGGCTTCCCATGTCCACTTCCTTTCCGGTTTGCATGTCAAGCAAGGTAAGGTCCACGGTACTTCCGCGAGTATGGCTTGAGCGCGCGGCGATGTAGCCTTTTTTGAACAAGTCCTGCTTTTCAACTTCTGGATAAAAGAACTCTTTCATGCGCAAGTCCAAGTCTTCCATTCCCCAAAGCTGAAAATGCTTTACCGCGCAAGCCGGCCTGTAGGCGTCAAAAACTTTTAGCCTGTAGCCCTGCGCGCAAAGCTCGTTGGCCGCCTCCCGCAAAGCCCGCGCCGCCTCCCTGGTCAAAATCGCGCAAGGCTCCTCGTAGCCGTCAATCCTGTCGCCGATAAAATTGTAAGTTGAATAGTAGCGGATCTCCTGCACAATCTGCGGCACAAAATCCGCCAAGAGAACAAAGCCCGAAGAATCCATCGTCATCTTGTCTGGCATGCAGCCATTATTGCCGACAATCGGGGCGGCTGTCAAGGAAATCCTTGAACATTCCGCCCCAATCTGATAGAATAGAAAATTATGGAAAAGTTGAGAATTCTTTTGGCCAAGGGCCGCATTTATGAATCTGTTTACGAATTGCTGGGAGACGTGGGCATTTCAATTTACTTGCCGGACAGAACCTACTTCCCGATAACCAACCAAAAGGATTTGGCCTTTCAGGTTGTAAAGCCGCAAATCGCGAGCGCGCTTTTGGCGGGCGACAAGGCCGACGTGGCCTTTAGCGGAAAAGATTGGGTTTACGAAAACGGCGTTCAGTCCAAGGTGACCGAAATCATGGACTTGGGCTTTGACCCGGTTAGAATCGTGGCAGCCGTTCCCAACACAGTCAACTTTGAAAAGCTTTCAAAGCAGCCCGTGACCATCGCGACCGAATACCAAAACCTGAGCAAAAAATGGCTTAAGGACAAAAAGATAAACGGAACGATTTTCCGCACTTGGGGAACAAGCGAAGGCTTTGTCCAAGACAACGAGGCTTCATTGGCGCAAATCCTGATTGACAACACAAGCACAGGCTCGTCGCTCAAAGCCAACAACCTTAAAATCGTTGACACCTTGATGGAATCTTCCACAAGAATGTACGCCAGCAAAGAGGCGCTCAAGGACCCGCAGAAAAAGCAAAAAATCATGGAGCTTAAAATGCTCTTTGAAGCGGTTCTCAGCGCACGCGACCGCGTCATGCTTGAGATGAACGTTTCTCAAAAAGACTTTAACAAATTGGTCAAAGGCCTTCCTTCGATGAAGAGTCCGACAATCTCGCCGCTTTTTGGCAACAACGGATTCGCGGTAAAGATTGCCGTTCAAAAGTCGGAAGTGCCCACGCTGCTTCCAAAGCTTAAGAGCCTTGGCGCGACGGACATTTTGGAATACGAACTTAGGAAGGTGATGCCTTAATGGAAAGAATAGCGACAATAACGCGCGAAACTGGCGAGACGCAAATAACTCTTACGCTGAACCTTGACGGAAGCGGAAAGTGCGACGTCAAAAATCCAATCGGATTTTTTGACCACATGCTGCGCTCTTTTTGCAAGCACGGTTTGTTTGATTTGAGCGGAACAATCAAGGGCGACCTAAACGTTGACCAGCACCACACGATAGAAGACACGGGAATCGTTTTGGGCCAGTGCTTTGCCAAGGCCTTGGGCGACTGCGCGGGCATTTACCGAAGCGGCTGCTTTTTGTTCCCGATGGACGAAAGCCTTTTGCGCGCCGCGGTTGATTTTGGCGGCCGCCCCTTTTTGGTTTGCGAGGCCGCGCTTACAGGCATTCCGCTTGTGAGCATAGGAGCGGACGGAAAGGAAGCCAGCTTTCAGACAGACTGCTTTGAGGATTTTTGGAACGGCTTTGTGCAGAACGCAAAATGCAACTTGCACTTGGACACAATCCGCGGCCGCAGCGACCACCACAAAATCGAAGGCTTGTTCAAGGCCGCCGCCCGCGCCATTCGCGCCGCGGTGGAAATCGACCCAAGGCGCGGCGGACAAATCCCCAGCGCAAAGGGTGTAATAGTTTAGCGGCAAAAAAATTGCTGGCAAGCCAATAAGTGTTTGCTGGCCGCATAAGCGGCAACATCCGCGCTCGCAGCCAAACTCGCGCGGACAGCCGTAATATTTGGAGGCATAAGATGGCGCATTCAATCGTTCCCGAAGCGGAAGAAATTTTGGACAAAGAATATAAGGTTCTCGACAAAGGCTTTGTTCGCCTTGTGGATTATTTGGGAAGCGACCAGCGCATCGTGCAGTCGGCGCGCGTGTCTTACGGCAACGGAACAAAAACCGTTTCGCAGGACGCGGGCCTTATCGACTACCTTTTGCGCCACCAGCACACCTCGCCCTTTGAGCAAGTCGTGTTCACTTTCCATGTAAAGATGCCGATTTTTGTCGCGCGCCAATGGGTTCGCCACCGCACTGGCCGCATGAACGAAGTGAGCGGCCGCTATTCAATCATGAAGGACGAGTTCTACGTTCCCGAAACAAAGGACATCGAGCCGCAAAGCAAGGACAACAAGCAGGGCCGCAGCGACCAGCCATTTGACGAAGCCAAGGCCAAGGAAATCCAGGCCGCGTTGGAAAAAGGCCAAAAGGATTCCTACGAGTCGTATTCGGAATTGTTGGACACAGGCCTTGCGCGCGAAGTTGCCCGCATCAACTTGCCCCTTTCGCTCTATACGGAATTTTACTGGCAGATGGATTTGAACAATTTGTTCCGCTTCTTAAAGCTGCGCCTGGACGGCCACGCCCAATACGAAATCCGCCAATACGCCCAAGTCATGCTGGAACTTGTCCGCAAAGTTTGCCCAATGGCCGTCGCCTCTTTTGAAAACGACATGAACCGCGCGGTTTCCTTTACCGGCGAAGAAATGGAAGCCCTTCGCGCCGTCCTCAAAGGCCAGCCCAACCCGCTTGACGGCAAGAAGCTGGAACGGTTCAACGCCAAGATTGAGAATGGGGTGCAGTTGTAGGGGGCGTTGCCGCCGCTTGCGCGGCGGCCGGGCTGCTCCAGGTTCCGCTATCGCTTCATTGCTACACTGCGTTTCGCAACGGCTGCGCCGCCTTGCGCATCCCTAACGCAGGTTGACATTACTCAGACTGATTTTCAAATTCATTGTAAACTTGATTCACAGCTTCAACATAAACTACGAAAGACGGATGATTAAAATCTCTTCTTCGCAAATATGTATTTTTCAATTTTAAATATGTGTCACGAACAGCTTGCCACCAACCACATTCTTTCAATTCATCAACTTTCTCTGCCACATTATGAGAGCTTGGGACTTCATTCCAATAAAATCTTTCTATGAGAGATTTATCATGTATCAATCTGCAATAGTTGCCTTTTTTATTCTTTATTAAAATAGCAACATCAAAACTAAAACCTGATTTTAACGAATTTTTATCCAGGAATAATCTCGCAGTAAGAACAGAAGTTGAATCCTGCGCATTCTGAAAATATGCAGCGCTATGCGTTTTATTCAATTCATTTCTAATGATATCTTTTAAGTTTTTCAAACTTGTTGAATTATTTATATTCCAATCCTTAGGATAAGAATGAATTGTTAGATTATAATCTAAATCAAAAGGTTCGTTTTCGTTTTGCGTTACTAGATTTTTCGCTCCGCTGCCAATTAAACAAACATCACATTCAATACCATATTCATTTGACAATGAAATTTTTAATTGGTTTAGTTTATCAGCGCAAAAACTATTATAACGCTTCACAACAGAGGCATCGACATACTTATACATAGAAACTCCTTTTGCCCCTGCCCGTCCATTTGTTTAACAACAAATCGCTACAGAATAATGAATAGCTTAAATAAGGTCAATAGTACTACAATCGCTTTTCCACAAATTCCTCAATTTGCGGAATAAGCTCCGAGCGGAGAATCCTTTTTGTATTTTTTACCGTTGTTGAAGCGTTGCGAAGGAATAGGTCGGCGGGATGAATTTTTAGAGCGGCAGCGATTTTTAAAATATTGTCAAATGACGGTTTGGCTTTTCCTGATTCAATATTTCCTATCATTCCATTTGAACTGTTCGCTTGAATTGCCAATTCAGATTGGCTGAATCCTAATTTTTCCCTGTAAAACTTCATGTTCATGCGAAATTCATCAAAAAAATGTTCCATTTACTCATAGTAATTGAGTAAACGATTGAATTTTCTATTTTTATGGAGTAATATCATAATATTACTTTATTAAATGGAGTATATAGACAAATATGCTCCACGCAACAAGGAAAAACCGATGTCCACAAACCTGTCAAAACAAAAACGCGAAGATTTGCTCAGAAAAATCGAAGAGATTCGCAATCACATCAAAACCAAACTATATGATGAAAATGCCGGAAAACTTTTTGGCTATCTGAACGAACTTGCGGCGCAAGTCAATGGCCAAAAATACGGCCTTGTTTTTGAGGAACATCGCGAAAGCATTGACGACATGCTTGAAGAAAATCTGCCTGTTCTGACGGAAGAAAAAAAGCTGTTTGTGGACGGAGGCGGCGAGCTGAACTTCTTGCTGGAAGGCGACAACCTTGCGAGCCTTCAGCTTTTGGAAAAAACGCACAAAGGCAAAATTGACGTGATTTACATTGATCCGCCGTATAATACTGGAAGTAATGATTTTGCCTATGACGATAATTACGTAGACAAAGATGATAATTTTGGGCATTCAAAATGGCTATCGTTTATGAATAATAGATTAAGAATTGCAAGAAAATTATTGAAAGATAATGGTTGTATTCTTATTTCCATAAATGAAAACGAAGTATTTGGATTAAAGTTATTGTGTGATGAAATTTTTGGTTCTGATAATTATCTAACAACTTTTGCTGTAAAAGTAAGACATGAAAACAGAATTCTAAAAGGTGATAAAGATTTTCATGAAGTTTTTGAATATCTTTTATTCTATCGAAAATCAGAAAAACATAAAACAAGTAAAAGAATTTTTGATAATACATCAAATGATGAATATGTTTGGACATTAAAAGAATTAGAAAAGCCTTGTAAAATAATAAAAATGGGCAATAAGGAAGTTTCGGTATTTAAACCGAATCAATACTTGTTACAAAAGACAGAGCCTTCTGTTAAAAATCTTAAACGAATAAGTATTCGTGGCAGCATAAAGGAAGGAAATTCCAGCGGTAGATTTTTTATGGCTAATTTAGACCAATATATTGGCAAAAAAAATGGCTATGTGTTTAAAGTAAAAGACATGGGTGATGATGGATTAGGTTATAGATATTTTATAATTCCAGAAAACAACAATCGTAAAAATGGTGATTATTTGCAAGGTGTTCCACAATCTCGCTCTGACACAAAAGAAGTTCCTTATGCAAATCTCCTTGATTTTGAATATGCGTTTAACAATGTTGGATATGAAGGTAATGTCGAATTTAGAAATGGTAAAAAGCCAATAGACTTTTTACAGCATTGTTTTGACATGAGTGGTTTAACAAACGGAGCAAAAAATATTTTAGATTTCTTTGCAGGAAGTGGCTCTACAGGACATGCTTTATTAGATTATAATGTCAAAAAAGGAACAAAGCATAAATTCATACTGTGTACCAATAATGAAAACAATATATGTCGTGATATTACTTATCAGAGAATAAAAAATGTCATTACAAAAGACGGACTACCAGGCTCGCTCAAGTACTTCAAAGTGGACTTTGTTCCTGTGGCGGAAAAAGAATATTACGAATACGCCGACAAACTTTTGCTTCATGTCCGAGAACTTGTGGAACTTGAAAACGCGGTGGACTTTAAGCGCGACAAAAGCGTCGCAATTGTTTTGACGGAAGAAGAATTGGCGGAGTTCACAAATAAAATTGAAGAAACTGACCAGACAATGACAAAAATCCTATATCTCGGCCACGATGTTCTTCTTTCAAAAGAGCAAAAATCACTTTTCAAAAAGCGCGGCATAAAAGTAAAAATCATTCCACAATATTATTACCCTGAATTAAATGGATAGGACAAAATTATGAACTTGATGAAATTTCAGTTGAACGCGATGCGAGAACTTTTGATTGCGATGGAAGAAAGCGGCCGCGACATCATATTAAAAAGCCCGACAGGCAGCGGCAAAACAATTACGCTCACGCATTTTATGAGCGAATACATTAAAGGCCACGCGCGGACAGTTTTTATATGGCTCACGCCAGGAAAAGGCAATCTTGAAGAACAAAGCAAACGCAAAATGGACTTGTACATTCACAACGCCGCGACAAAACTTTTGAGCGATGTTATGACCGTAGGCTTTTGCCAAAATGACTGCTGCTTTATCAACTGGGAAAAATTGACCAAAAAAGGCAACAACGCTCTCAAAGACAGCGAACGCGTAAACTTTTTGGAATGGATTGAAAAGGCTCACAACGCTGGATTGAATTTTAAAGTAATTATAGACGAAAGCCATCAAAACTTTACCGAAAAATCCGACGCGATAGTTCAGCTTTTTAAGACAGACAAGATAATCCGCTGTTCAGCGACTCCGCTTGCGGACAAAACCGCAAAACTTATTGAGGTAACGGAAGCTGATGTAATTGCGGAAGGCTTGATAAAGAAACTGCTTGTTATAAACCAAGATTTTCCAAGCATTGTTGAATCGGAAAATTCAACCGGCTACCTTCTTGAAAAAGCGCTAAAAAAACGCGCCGAACTTGAAGCAGACTTTTCCGCCCAAGGCTCCAATGTGAATCCATTGATTATAGTCCAACTTCCAAACAGTTCTGACGCGCTTTTGGATTCCGTTATCGAATGGTTTGAAAAGAATGGAATTTCCGTTGAAAACGGAACGCTTGCGGTTTGGCTTTCGGCCCGCCACGACAATCTTGATGGCATAGAAAATAATGACGGCAAACAAATCGCGGTGATTATAAAGCAAGCCGTTGCGACTGGCTGGGATTGTCCTCGCGCGCATATTCTTGTAAAGCTTCGCGAAGGAATGGACGAAACTTTTGAAATTCAAACAATTGGCCGCATACGCCGAATGCCGGAAGCGCGCCATTACGGAAATGATTTGCTTGACAGTTGCTATTTGTACACCTTTGACAGTAAATTTACTCAAGGCGCTCAAGCCGCGCTTGGAAAAAGCGCTTTGCAAGCAAAAACTATTTTCTTAAAAAATGAATACAAAAAGTTTTCGTTAATAAAAGAACAGCGGACGCAAATATCCGACACTCAAGACGACGCGATGGCGTTAAAGGCTATAACCGAATATTTCAAGTCAAAATATGCTTTGGATAAAAAATCCAAAGAAAACAAAACGCGGCTTGAAACCGCCGGATATGTTTTTCACGAGAAAATTGAGCGAACAACTTATTCTGGCCAAGCGTCAACGATTGCGGACGCGACACCAGAAAATTTGAACGCCGTTAAATTCCGCGAAACGATGAACACCCACACTCACGGGCGAGAATTCCATAACAGAGTAGGAAGAATTGGCCTTGAAATCGGCTTGGAATACGCAAGCGCCGTCACCATTCTTGGAAAGCTTTTTGCAAACGAAGGCAAGTTTTTGTATAAAGAAAAACTCTTGGAACTTTCGATAAAAGAATGGTATGCTTTTGTAATAAATAATTTTGACGAATTGCGTCATGCGTTCCGCTTTGCGATGGCCGGCGGCGAACAACAAAACGCGCTAGGTTTGGAAAATATTAGCGAGAAAGAATTCTTCATTCCGCAAAGCGCCATGTTCACTTTCGACGCAACAAGCAAAGTTCAAACCGAATTCAAAAAGAATGTGTATCAAGGCTATTTAAGTTCGGCTGAATTCCGTTCAGCGCCAGAAAAACTTTTTGAAAAATTCTGCGAAAATTCCAAAGCTGTGGATTGGTGGTATAAAAACGGAGACAAAGGCGATGAATATTTTTCAATCGTTTACGTTGACAATTCCAACCGCCAAAAACTTTTTTATCCTGATTACATTTTGAGTGTTCGCGGCCAGCCGTGGATTGTCGAAACAAAAGGCGGCTTTGACCGCTCCGGCGCAAGCGAAGACATCGACATTTTCTCCGCCCAAAAGTGCGCGATATTGCAAAAATATCTTGCCAAGCGCAAACTGCATGGCGGTTTTGTCCGACAGGACAAGTCTAGCATGGAGCTTTTGTTTTGCGCGGACAAATACACCGACGACTTGCATAGCGACGCTTGGAAACTTTTGTCGGAGGTGTTGTGAACTAAATTTTAACCGAGATTATGTTAAAATCCCGCAAAAATTTCTTTCCGCCAAACTGGAGCATTTGCAAAAAACGCCGCGCGATTCCTTGCGGCATGTTTCTGCCGGATTCCCAAGCCTCAACTGTTTTTTGTGAAACGCCCAAAACAAAGGCAAAATTTCTTTGGCTCAGATTCAAATCTTCCCTAATTCGTTTTATCTCTTTGTCGCGGTAAGCGGGAAGTTCCGCGACAGTGACGTTCATTTTTCTTGCCTTTGACTTGTCGCCCTTTGCGTATTCAAGGCTTTCTTCAAGCCCTTTCATTATGCTTTTAAACGCTTTGTTTTCCGTCATTACGCGCCTCCTTTTCCGCTTGTTTTATCGCAGCGACAAGCGTTTTCATTTGATTGCGCTCTTCCTTGCTCAAATTTGCCTTTTGATTTTTTGGAAAGGCTGTAATCAAGTAAAGATGCTCCGAAAAAACGACATCCAGATAAATCAATCTAGCGCCGCCGCTTTTTCCCCTGCCTTCCAATGACCACCGCAGCTTTCTAATTCCGCCAGTTCCTTGCATCAAAACCCCAGCGTTAGGGTTTTTGCAAAGAAACAGCTCCAATTCATTCAAGTCATCATCGTCCAAACCAAGCTCTTTCCAGACTCGGTCAAATTCTTTAGAAATGATGAATTCGCGTGTTGCGGTTTC
Organism: uncultured Spirochaetaceae bacterium; assembly: GCA_902799665.1. GTDB lineage: Bacteria > Spirochaetota > Spirochaetia > Treponematales > Treponemataceae > Treponema_D. Next base: position 45,493 of record CADCBK010000001.1, read on the forward strand.
AGTATATACCCTATTGAGTAGGGTGTCAATAAAATCTTTCATTTTTACCCCAATTTCCCCACAGCGCTAGCCGCTGTAACAAACTGGTCGCGCTTTGTGACCGGCTCCGCTTGCGCGGCGGGACGGCGGTTTTTGGGTGGAGTTTTTTCAGAAGCAAAAATCATTTTTCCGTCGCCCCAAGAAATCATTTTTACGCGGGCAATCGGCTTTCCGTTTTCCAAGACAAGAATGCATGGGCATTTTTTTGCCGCCGCGCTCAGGGTGTCGGCGTTCAGTTCCGAAAGCTCCAAATGTTCCGCAAAAAAATCTTCCAAAATGTGATTAAGCACATTGTCCACGCTTTGGTTTGACAGCGCGGCAAGGCGGTTCAACCGTTCCACCGCGGCAGGGTCCAAGTCAACGTCCGCGTCAATCCACCGTTCCAACGGCGTGACGAGAATGTTTTCAAAAATGATTTTTTCGTCGTCCATCTGCATAAGGGCCTCCTTGATTTTGAACATATCGCAATTTGCGATATGTTTTTTATTACCAGTCACAAATTGTGACCGGTTGTTCTTTAAGGTCGAAAAATGCGACCTTAGAAGCATTAAGGTCACAAAATGTGACCTTAAAGACGGGATAGATTTTGAGGTCACGATTTGTGACCTCAAAACTTCTATTCTCATGCCTCTAATTCTACCCGCGGCGCAAGCAAAAAACATTAAGTTTGTAACTTAATTTAAAAGCGCGGGCAAAACTTGCCTTTTGGCGCAAATGGCGTTATCTTTTATAGTAGATATGGCGAATTTTAAAATCAGCCCGACATTCGCTTTTCCCGTGATCGACGCGCCGGCGACTTCAAAGCGGCTCAAGGAGCTGCGCGAAAAGCGCAATATTTCGATAGCGCAAATTCAAAAACTTTTTGGAATGGAAAATCCGCAATCAATTTACATTTGGGAAGACGAGAAGGAAAAATTTTTGCCCCGCTTGGACAACCTTGTCGTCCTTGCGAAGCTTTACAAAGTTTCAATCGATGAGATGATAGTGACAAAAATGCGGCCCTCAAAAGAAGATCGCATTTTCTCGCGACGCGAGCCGCCATACGGAATCGCGCAAGAAACGCTGGACTTTATCGCGCAAAACGCAAGTCCCGCCACCATTCAAGCGCTGGAAGAATATTTTGGATGCGGTATTAGCGTTGCAGCAATCTAAAGTTTATACTCTTGTAATAATTTCGCCTCTTCTTCTGGCAACCAAATAATGTCTTTGCCATACTTCTTCAATTCTTCGTCATAGATATGCATAAAATCGATTACCCTACCATATATGTCGGGGAACATTCCCTCACAGTATTTTGGAATAACCGAATGAGGAACAATTCCAACATAGTCGCTCCCTTCAAATCTTGCAAGAATTTCTTGCGCGTCACAAAGGAATACAGGAAGTCCAGCCGCCGACAAAGCCGTGTAAAAACTTACAGATTCAAACGGACGATGCTTGCCCGCCACTTCAAAATACCAGCCTGCGTTTTTATCATGCATGACATACAAACTTACATGGGTGCTGTTTCCGCCGCGAACAACTTCCCACGGATGCCCGCCGCCTCGCGCTCCAAAATACCACGAATGCCATTCCTCGGCGTTGTCAAAATCGATGCCAGGGCCTACATTCAATCCATGACCTGTTCCAGTCAATCCCTCGTCACGGCCGTCCGCGTATTTTAGATACAATTCGACAGGCGACATTCCGTTCACTTTATATTTGCATGCTTTATATCCGATCGCGCAAGCTTTGAAAAATTCGTTTGCCGTAAAATCTTTTATTCTCCCAATTTTAGTTTTGTCGTTCATTCCAGCAGCCAACAAATTTCGGAAAGTGTTAATAGTCTTTTTTGACAGACCGTCAAAATCGCTGTTCTTAAAATTTGGTTCATGCTTCCATAAATCGGAGCGTTTCATAACTCCAGTTCTAAATTGATATGGAAGCGAATCCGAAACCATTTTATTATATTTGCCTCTTTTCAAAAGTTCTACAGATTTTTTGGCGGCGGGGACAAGCAATTTACAAAGAGCGACAGCGGCATCATCAGAAAAAGTTTCCGCGCCTTTCTCGTCCATCATAGCGCTGATAATGGTCTTGTCTCCAAAGGCAACCGCCTTAAAGTCAACTTTACCTTCGCGATTTTTTCCTTCCACGATTACAAGCCTGTACCATTTCACTTCATCTGGGTAATCTTCACGCCACAACTTTTCATATTCCTTGTAAGTCTTGACCTCGCCATATTCCTTTAAATCCTCAAAAGAATCATAGTCAGAAATATCTCCGCGTGGAATCTGAACCCAAATGGCCTTCGCTTCGTCATTGGATTTTAACGGAGCGATAGGCGCAAGCGCTTTAAATAGAGGCTTCATAGCCTTGTCCAATTTTGGCCTTACGCCGGAAGGATTCAAATGGCCCTTATCAAAAAATCGAAGCAATCTGTCCACATCTGGCGCGACAAGTTTATATTTATTTTCCATGCATATATGATAAATCTTGTCAAGTAAAATTGCATTAAGTTAGAAACTTAATTGTTTGCGTCGTTCCCTCAGCCCGCAAAATCTCGGTTCAGCTTTTTGAACTTTTCCCAAACTTCAAGCGCAAGCTTCACCGCGTCCGCATAGTCCTCATGCAAGACCGCCTTGCCGTTGGCGTTCCGCAATTTGTACTTGCCGTCCTTTGTATGCTCAATCATCGGAACATGTTCGCGTTCGCACACGCTGAACCACTTTCCGCCAATTTGTTCTTTATGCCATTTAAAATTATTTCGCATATTTCCCCTATGCTGAAAGCGCCGCCTCAGCCTTTACAAATTTCCGCTGAACGATTTCATCAATCGTAACGTCAAAAATTTGAGCCAAAGCAAGAAGGTTGTCCACCGTAGGAAGGTTCCGACCGTTAAGCCAAGCGTAAATAGCCTGCGGGTACTCAAAGCCCAAAAGCTCCTGCAAGTCCCGCGTGGAAATTCCGCTTGCGTCCATAAGTGATTTGATTTTGCGGCCAGTCGCCATCAAGTCTGGAACCGGCCTTAAAAGGTTTGCGATGCAGCTCATAGCGCTAGGCCTCCTTGCGAAGACGAAAAGCGCCGCGAACCGCAGCGACTGCCCGCTCTCGGCAACGACAGTCGACTTTCAATTTGTGTGTTGTGGAGTCAGTATAGCGCAAAGAAAAAGTTTTGTCATTAAACTTGTGGTTTAAAATGCGATTTTTTGGGAACAGCAAAATTTTAAACTACAACTTTAATGCGCTCGTCGCTGTGTCGCGCTACACTTTTTCCATGCGACAAACAACAAGTAAACAAAAACTTTTTTATCATAAAAAATTGCGATGGCTTGAACGAAAAAAATGGGATTTGGAAAAGCAAGTCCGCGAATCACAAACTTATATGGAAATTCCTCGAACTCTCGTTGGATATAAAGTTCAACTTGCGCTGATTGATTCCATGCGGAATAAAGACGAAGGACTTTCAGAAGCGATTGCTGCTTCCACAAGTTTTCTAACATTTTCAGAAAAGCCATTCCGCCTTTGCAACTTAAAGTCAAACAGAACGATTTTTGACAATCTTCCTTGGCAGTTAAACAAACATGAAAAAATGGAGGCGATGTTTTTTAAAAACAAAATCTACCAAAAAGGACATTTGGAACTTTTAGACATAAGCGAACATCATTACAAAAAGCTTTCACCCAACGCGCAAAAATATTTTGTTCAGGGGCTAAAAGAATTTGACCGTCTTAGGCATCCAATTTTCATTTACCACCCGCGCATTCCAAAATCATATTTACGCGAAGGTGAAGAAAAACTATATTGGAACTATCTTGCCGTTCCAGATTCCTCCGCCGAATCCGAGGCCAAGAAAATCGATAATTGGCTTGACATTCAGCGCGAATGCGAATTATGGCATTACGAGGGCTGTCGAACGCGAAATTATTACAAATGGGATAGCGAAGACAGACGCAAAAAAGAACGCCTTAAATTAAAAGATGAACTGAGAAAACTAAAAGAAGAAATATTTTTCTCCTGATTTGTCAATATTTAATATTTCGTAGAAATTAGGAATAACTCTACATTCTATACATTCTTCAAAATATGCTGAATCAGCGGAGCGTCCAAAACTTCAAAAGCAAAACATTTTTTTCCAAGGTCTTTGAGACTGGCTCCGATATGGTAAAGAATCGAGCTGTCGATTATCAAAAATCGGTCGTGCATTTTTGTCGTATATTTTAATGTTAGCGTTGGATATTGAGCGTTAAATTTTTGAATGTCTTGCGCGGTAAGTTTTGTCTTTGGGTCAGTGTAGATAGTGACGTTCACGCCTTTTTTCTTTTTCGCAAGTCGCTGAAGAACGGTTAAGTCAACATATCCATCGATTAAAATAATGTCCTTTTTCGCCGCTCGAAGAAAACTTTCAAACTTTGCGTACGCATCAAAAATTTGCCCTTGAAAAAAGATTCCCTGCGTATTTTTCACATTGTACTTGTCAATAAGCGTAAAAAGTTGATCTATTTTTTTGTCTGATTCATTAATGTGAATGTCGGTTTCAATTTGATGCCGCCGCATGGATTTTAGTTCCGCAAATATTTCCGCGTTACTCTGCAAAAAATGCCGCATGGAAACAAAGGTTTTTACAATTTGAACGCTTGCTTTAACGGCGGTTTTAGACTTCAATATAGAAGCAAGCATTGTAACGCCATGCTCGGTGAATGCATACGGAAGCTTTCGTGTTCCGCCGTCTTGCCCTGAAAATAGATTGTTTTTTGGTGATGTCGCAAATTGCGACATCCAAGTTTCACCCCAGCGCGCGCTTGAAAACAAAAAAATTCTCCTCGTCGCGCGGGGAACAGTAAACGGCAAACTCAATCACTTTAAAGGCGCGGCGGTAGTCGGCCAAGATGTTTTTGTAGGCGGCGGCAACGACTTGAGGCTTGTTGCGGAACGCGCCGCAGCCAAAGGCGCCTAGGATTACCGCGTCGTTTTGGCCAAAGGCGGCGACGTCCAAAATGCGGCGGGCTCGCTTTTCGTGAAGGGCCCCTAAGTCCGCGTCGCTTATTTTCACAGCGGAAAAGCCGTCGCCGCTATTGTAGCGGTTGCTGGGACGCTCGCGCAGGTTGGGCGCGGCGCAAGTTATGACGTTCAATTTTTGCCAGTCGCGCTCGGAAAGCAATTTTGGGTAGGCCGCGTCGGACTTAAATACAACAACGCCGGGCGTGTAAATTATGTCGTCGTTGTGGAGCGGGTTTCCGTCGCGGCGGTGCGGCTTGTAAAACTTTTCCCAGTTGCGCTGCTCGTTCAAGTTAAAGTAAAGGGTGGAGCAGCGGCAAAGGCATTCTTCTTGCGCGGACGAGCCGTGAACGACGCCGCCGCCCGGATTGGAAGCCGACGCGAAATTTAGGACAGCGACCGAAAGGCCTGTGTCCTTGTATCCGTAGGCCGCTTCAAAAGTCCGCTTTTTGGACACGACGATTTTCGCGTCTTGGTCGAAGCGGTTTTTTTGGCTTGCCGCCGTTCCTTCTATCGCATCGCCTTCCAAAAAAAGTTTTTGCGCCGCGCTGGATTCCTTTATCGCGCTGGCGAGCGCCGCGTTTGTTTTGCAAAGGCGTTCCGTGTCCTTAAAAATTTCGATGTTGTCCTCTCGCATCATTCACCTCCTACTCCACCCTTCCCCCATGGAAAAAGCATTCGTAAACTTTTTTGTCGTTCCAATAAATTTCTTCGTAGCCCTGGAACCAGTCAAAGGCGCCGTTGACAGAGCACTTGTAAGTGTACTCGCCGTTTTGGTAATGCTCTGGGCCGCGGTAGGGCATTTTCTTGTCGGCCTTGCGGAGCGCTTCCTTTAAAAAGTTTCCGCTGAATTCTTTTTCCAAGACGCGGCCCAGGTAGTTCATCGCGTATTGGGCTTTGCCGCTTTTCCAAACGGCTTCTTGGCCGGCAAACTTTTCGCCGCCGACGTATGTGTCGTGGTAAACGTAGTCGCCGTTTTGGTAGCGGTAGTCGTGCGAGTCCAGGCGGGTAGAATCGGTTTCGTTCATAAAGGCCGCGTAGGTGTTGACGTTGGCTTCAAGGCGGAACGTTATCAGTTCGTCCAAATCTGTCGTTTCATTAGGAACGACGCTCATCATGCACTGCTGGTCGCGAACAAGGTAGTCCACCGTCACGGCCATAAGGTCGCTGATTTGAATTAAGTTTGAAATGTCGGGATAGGCCTGGCCGCTTTCCCACTTGGCCACGGCTTGCCGCGACACGTTCAGCTTTTCCGCCAACGCTTCCTGAGTGAAGCCCTTGCTCTTTCTAAGAATCTGAAGTTTTTCCGAAAAATTCATTTTGACCCCCTGCCGCGCGGGTTGTTTTTTGGTTGTTGTTATGGCCTGGTCCGGCGCGGGTTGTCGCAAGCTCCCCGCTCGCAACACTCGCGCGGCCTTGCTCAGGCCTACTCTTTCTCTCGCGCTGACATAATTATCTTAGCGCGAATTCCGTTCCGCAAAAACCAATCGGAGGTTGCAATTGTGTTACTTTTGGTTGCCCCTCGCGGGATTTTCGTTTGGTTATTGTTATGGCTTAACCTGCGCGGGTTGTCGCAATCTATCGCGCTCGCAAAGCTCCCTCGATGATTGCTCAGGTCCTGTTTTTTCTCGCAACGCGGGAAATTTCTCTAGTTGTTGATATGTCCTAGTCCTGCGCGTGTTGGCGCAAATTCCCCGCTCGCAATGCTCGCGCGGATTTGCTCAGGCCCTGTCCTTGCCGCGCGCGCGGGGTGCTTTACACAGCCTGTTCAATACGCAACATATCCATATCGCGTTTTGTCAAGGAAATTATCCAACTGCGCTCTTACAGAGCGCTGTCAATTGCCTGCGCGAATTGGTCGGCGCAGGAGGTGCCGCGGCCCTTGCAGTCGTTTCCGCGCAGGATGCCGGCGATTTCCTTTGCGTCGCGGCCTTCGACCAAGCGGCCGATAGCCTTTAAGTTTCCGTTGCAGCCGCCCTGAAATTTGACGTTGTGAAGCTTTCCGTCCTCCAAGTCAAAGTCAAGCTGAACCGAGCAAACGCCCTGCGGCTTAAAAGTTACGTGTCCCATAAAATACTCCTCGCGCTTATTTTGGCGCATCAAAAGCGTTCTGTAAATAGCGGCAAGCCTTGACATATCAAAAAAAAAGGCGTAATATTCTTTCACCGTGCTCGCGCACGATATGAAAATTTGGCGAAATTTGAAGGTTTGGAGACCATAAATGCCGGTGACGATTAAGGACATTGCGAAGGCCGCGGGAGTTTCGCGGGGAACGGTTGACCGCGTTTTGCACAACCGGCCCGGCGTCAACGCGCAAGTGGCGGAACAAATACGCGAGCTGGCCCAAAAGATGGGCTTTGTTCCAAACCGCGCCGGAAAAATTCTGGCTGCGCGCAAGCAGCAGATAAAATTCGGCTGCCTTTTGCCCGACAAGTCCATTCCGTTTTTTGACGACGTAATCAAGGGAATCCAGCGCGCTCAGCGCGAGCTTTTGGACTACAACGTCAGCGTCGAAATCGTTCACGCCGCCCGCTACGACACGGAAACGCACGTAAAGGCCTTGCAGTCGATGGCCAAAAAAAATTACTCCGGCCTTTGCGTGACGACTTTGGACACGCCGCAAGTTCAGCTTGAAGTGAACAAAATCGCGCAAAAAGGAATTCCCGTCGTAAGCGTAAACACCGACATCCCTGACAGCGGCCGCATTTGCTATGTGGGAACGGACTACCAGCGCTCGGGCCAGGCCGCCGCCGGAATGCTAAACTTGATTCATCCGCAAAAACTAAACGCGCTGATCATTGCAGGCTCTTACAACATCCGCGGACACAAGGAGCGCATCAAAGGATTTTTGTCAGGCCTTGACGCGCACAAAATCGAATACACAGTTTGCGCAAAAATCGAATCCTTGGACAGCGACGACGTTTCATACAAAGAAACCCTGCGCGCGTTAAAAGAAAACCCTTCGATAAATTGCATCTTCATCGCGGCGGCCGGCGTCGGCGGAGTTTGCCGCGCGGTTCAAGATTGCGGAAAAGAAAAAATCCGCGTCTTGGCCTTTGACACCGTTCCGCAAGTAATCCAATATTTGAACAGCGGCCTGATCGACTTTACGATTGACCAAGAGCCGGAAACACAGGGCTACATGGGAATCCAGCGCCTCTTTTCTTGGCTGATGGAAGAAGGAAAGCGCGAGGCCAAAGACTACATCACAAAAACCGTAATTAAAATCGCGGAAAACATTGACTAAAAATTTTTCCCAAAATTCTTCAAAAGGATGGTAGAATTATAATATGGAATATTTTGTAAAAACCACCGGTTCAGACTTTAACGATGGAACGGAATCTTCTCCGTTTAAAACTATATCAAAGGCCGCGAGCGTTGCGGTTGCCGGCGACATCGTAACCGTCTTTGGCGGAACCTACCGCGAATGGGTGCGCCCGCAAAACGGCGGCCGAAACGACAACGAGCGAATCATTTACCGCGCGGCCAAAGGCGAGCGTCCAGTAATCAAAGGCTCGGAAGAAATTTCCGGCTGGAAAAACGAAGGCGGCTCTCTTTGGAGCGTAACCGTTCCCAACACATTATGGACAAAAGGCGGCGGAAACGGCGTGAACCCATTCGCAAAGCCCGTCTGGGGCGACTGGGTCGTTTGGCCGCTTGAAAAGCCCGTTCACCTTGGAGACGTTTACATAAACGGAAAATCCTTGTACGAAGCGATGTCGCTTGAAGAAGTCCGCTCCCCCAAAAAACGAACGACAGGCTACAATCCGCCGTGGACAAAACATGCCGAGCCGATTTTGGAACCGGAAAAAACGGTCTACCAATGGTTCGCGCAAGTTGGAAACGAAGAGACAAAAATTTACGCAAACTTCCAAGAACTTGACCCCAACAAAGAATTGGTGGAGATCAGCGTCCGCCAAAGCTGCTTTTATCCCGACAAAACCGGTTTGGACTACATTACAATCGACGGCTTTGAAATTTGCCAGGCCGCGACTCCTTGGGCGCCGCCGACAGCCGACCAACCCGGAATGATCGGACCGCACTGGGCAAAGGGCTGGATTATCCAAAACTGCGTGATTCACGACGCCAAGTGTTCGGCGATCAGTTTGGGCAAAGAGGCTTCGACAGGCGACAACGACTGCACAAAGTTCCGCGAAAAGCCCGGCTACCAATTCCAAATGGAAGCGGTGTTCAAGGCGCTGCAAGCGGGCTGGAGCAAAGAAAAAATCGGCGGCCACATCGTCCGCGACAACGTGATTTACGACTGCGGCCAAAACGGAATCGTGGGCCACATGGGATGCGCCTTTAGCGTGATTGAACGCAATCACATTTACAACATCGCCGTAAAGCACGAATTCTTTGGCTACGAAATCGCGGGCATTAAATTCCACGCCGCCATCGACACGATAATCAGAAACAACAACATTCACAATTGCACTTTGGGAACTTGGCTTGACTGGGAAACGCAGGGGACAAGAATCTCAAGCAACTTGTTCTACGCCAACGACCGCGACTTGATGGTGGAAGTTTCGCACGGGCCTTACATCGTTGACAACAACATTTTCGCAAGCGCCTACAACTTTGACAACATCTCTCAGGGAGGAGCGTATGTCCACAACTTGTGCTTGGGAACGATGCGCCGCGAGCAAGTCATGGACCGCGCGACGCCCTACCATTATCCGCACTCAACCGCTCCGATGGGAACCGCGCTGATTTTTAGCGGCGACGACCGCGTGACGAAAAACATTTATGTCGGCGGCGCAGAGACTTGGACCGAGCAGTCTAAAAGCGGAACGGATTCATACAACCAAAATTTGTTCTTGACTTCTATGGGCTCTTGGCTCTTTGACTTTGCGGGCGCTCCAAGAGGGGACAACAAGGAAAAGTACAACGCGGCCTTTAAAGCGATAAAGGCGCTTTTTGAAACAACGGAATTTACAAAAGCGGCCAGCGCGGCGTCTTTTTCCGACTACAAGGCCAACGTTGCCAAGGCGGGCGAAGGAGACCACGACGTCTTTATGCGAGTCCAGCAAGCGGTTTACATAAAGGAAAACTATTACTGTGGCGGCGCCGTTCGGTTTGCGGGCGAAAAAGCATTTACGGAATGCGACAAAAACCCCAACGCAAAAATCGTCGTAGAAGGAAAAAAGACTTGGCTGGAATTTACCGCGGACGAAAAGCTTTTGTCAGCCGGCGCCGCCCTCGTGTCCACAAAAGACTTTGCCGCCACCCGAATAAGCGCCGCCCGCTTTGACGGCGCCGACGGAAACGACATTGTTTTTAACAAAGACATTTTGGGAGAAAGCCGCGTCCAAGGCAAAGCCATCCCCGGCCCCTTCGCGCAGTTAAAGGCCGGCGCGAACAAGATTCTAGTCTGGGAAGAAAAGTAGCGGCAACACAAACTGAAAGAAGCAAAGAGCGCGGCGCGTTAAGGCCTTGCAAGGCCTTAATGTCCGCCTTCCATTTTGCAGCTGTAGCTTTTTGCCATTTTGTCAAAGTAGCCGCGGTTGGCTTGGTAGTCGTCGGTGTAAACCGCGAGCGAAAAACAGCCGTAAAGGTTTGAGGCGGCGGCTCTTAAAGTCTTTATGTCCGTGATGAATTTGCGCGTCTTTGGATTGTAAGTCCTTGAACTGATTTTGATTTTTCCGCCGCCAACGTGAACGTCAAGCGCGGACCAATCATTATAAGCGTAGTTTTTGCTTGTGGCGAATAGGCGCAAAATTCGGGCTATGGTTTGCGCATGGCCGGCGGCCTCGCCCTCGGGCAAGGCCAGCGACTGCAGCGACGCAATCGCGCAGTCGCCAAGCGTCCAGACGCTTGCGCCGGCCAAAGACCAGTTTTTGTCGGCCAAGACGCTTTGGGAAAGCGCGGCGCTTTTTCCGATTTCAACGCGGAGGGTCAAGCTTTCTTTTTTGGCGCCCTTGACTTCTTTTGCCGCGCGCTTTGCCGTTCCATTTGCCGCAACCGCGGGCGGAACAAATCCCGCAAATGACTTGTCAGTTGAACTTTCCAAGCGGCCGATTGTGGCAACCGTAAAAACATCCTTTCCGGCGTAGTCAACGATTTTTTTTAGGTTGAAAATCGGAACGGCCTCGTCGTAAAGCATTTTTACGGGACCGCCAAAAGCCTCGTAGTCGTCAGAAACAAAAACGCCGGCCTGCATAAAAGGAGCGGCGGCCTTTTCGTAGTCAACCAAAGGCGGCTCTAGCAACTTGGAGCGGCGGCCGCTCAACTCGTAAAGCAAATCGTGGATGTAGTTTACAATCGCAACATCCTCTTGCTGCGGCGGAACGACAAAACGCTCGCCGGTCAATTCCATGCGGCCGTTTTTTTGCGCGACAGAAAAAAGCATGTCGATGTTTTTTGCGGGAAGAGCTTCCGTGGCGGGAGCGTAGTAGCGCGCTTCGTAAGTCGAGTCGTCGTAGTAAAGAAAGCCGATGTAGCTTTCGCGGTTAAAAGATGAGTCGCGGTAATAAACATATTCTCCGCTTGCGTCGGGAACTGATTTTTGGACGCCGGGCAAGGCGAAAAGATTCGCGGCCGCAAAGAGCGCGGCGGCAAAGAGCGTGATTTTTTTAAGCGGTTTCATAAGGCACATTTTAGCGGATTTTCCTTGCGCGCGCAACATCGCGCCGCGCGTTGGCAACGCGCAAGACAGTCAGTTTTCACCACTCCACGTTCCCAATTAAGAAGACTTCCTTCTTATCCACAAGCTGCAAGGTAAGAACTTCCTTTTTTTGGTTGGGCCGGCCAAAGTTTGTGTACACTTCCGCCTGAACCGTAACAGGCTGCAAAAATTTTTGCTGGTGGTTTGCAAAATAGTTGGCTTCTATCTTTAGCTTTCCACCGGGAAATTTCTTTATGCAAAATTCTTCCGGTCCGTAGCCCTGCGTAAAGTCGCGCGAAAGGCGGCCGCCGTTGGCTGTAAGCTTGTTTGAGTAAAAGCATTTTTCGCCGTCTTTGTCGGTAACCCACAAGTCGATGTCGCAGTTGTCTGTGTTCCAAGTCAAGACGACCCTGACGTCCATGTCAAAGTTTTGCTTCAAGTCTTTGTCGATTGCCGAAAGATCCAGCGTTATTTTGTCGCGCTCGCAAGAGGCGATGATGGCGTTCATGTCGTTCAAAACGATTTGCTGGATTTCCTCAAACCTTGGATCCCATTTTTTGCAAGCGACGGAATACAAGGAGTCAACCGCTTTTTGCGCCTCTCCCATTTGCCAATACGCCAAGCCCAAATCGCGCAAGAACTGCGGAGTTTCCGGCCTAAGCTGAACCAGGCGCTCAAAGACTGGAACGGCAAGGGAAGGCATTTTTCTTTCGACAAGCTTGTTGGCAAGCGCGCGCAAAATGTCGGTGTTTTCCAAATCCATCTCGGCAAGGTTTGAAAGAACGCGCAACGCCCAATCATGCTTTCCCTCTTCAAAAAAGTAATCCGAAACTTCCATGTAAAAGGCCGGAGACGACTCATATTCTTTTTTTAACTCAAAGTATTTGTCGTACATCAATTCGGTCGGAGTCTTTTTCAAGTCCGCAAGGTATTTTGAATTTGGAGACCAAGCTTCCAATTGTATTTTCGATTGGCCGCCCGATGAATGCGCGGAGCTCGCGGACTTGCTGGCGCGGCTCAACTGCATCGTCACGGGAGCCGCGCCGTCATAAGAATTACTGACCCCTTCAAAGGAATTAACTTCAAGGGTTTCGGACAAAACCGCGGCGTCGTCATACACGCTTTCCGGCGCGCTTTGCGAAGCGGCGGGCCTGCGCGATTCCTGCCTGCCCTTTTCTTTTTTCATTTCCTTAAATTCTTTGGGGCTGGTGTTCCACCATTTTCTAAATCCCTCAAAATAGCGGTAAACGGATTCAGGAACCTTTTTGCCTTGCCCGCCGTCAACCGGCTTGAAGGCAGCGCCGCCGCGGCCAACAATTCTATCATACTCCGCGCGCAATTCTTTGTCGCTTTCGGGCGGAACGATTCCGTAGCGAACATAATCGCTTGCGCTGTCCAAAACGATTAGCGACGTGTCTTTTGTGACGACTCCGAATTTTTTTGCCAGCGAAATGATTTGGTCCTTGTTCTTGCCGTAGCTTTGCGAAAGGCTGTCAATCTTTTTTACGGCCCATTGGCGCGCGGCTTGGGCCGTTTCAATTCCGTCCACAGCCGAAACGTCAAACGAAACGCTTTCTTCGACTTTGTTTCCGTGGCCAAAGCTCAAGGTGACTTTGCCGCTCTTTTTTTTCAGCAAGCCGCAAAGCGAAAAATCGTGGCCGACAATCGTTCCGTCCAAAGGATAAACTTGCTCGATCGCGCCCTCGTCATATTCCGCGCGGATCAAACGGTAAGGCTCGTGGGTCATGTCCCAAAGCATTTCGTCGATTTTTTCGCCGGCCCCGCAAAGGTTTACGTACTGGCCGCCCTGCGCGTTGGCGATTGAAGAAAGCCAAGCGTGGTCGGCGGAAGGCGAAGAATTGATTGTATAAACCCGCGCCAGTTTCTTGTCCGCGGGCGCGGCGGAAGCTTCGCTCCAATTCGCCAAGCCGTCGCTAAAGACCAAGACTTCTTCTGTTTCCAGCGCGGAAAAATCGCAACTCAAATTTGTCGCTCCGTCGTAGCTGAACGAGCGAATGAATTTTTCAAGCTTGTCAATGTCCGCGCCGCCTTCAATCTTAAACGATCGGCCGTCATGGATTTTTATCGAAAACGGAAAAACCCTTACGGTCGGATTTTCCAGCTCTTTTACGTAAGCCTTTAGCAATTGCAGCTCGCGGTCGATGTCGCGCTTTTGTCCGCTGGAGGAAACGTCCCACAAAACCGCGATCGTTTTTGGAAACGGCTTTTCTTGCCCAAAAGCGGCGAGCGTCCGGCTGTAATAAAAGTATGTGTCCTTTCCAAGCGTTTGGATAAAGACGGGCCTTTCATAGGCGGACGATTTTTCTACAATCGAATTTGACTCAAGCGAAAACTGTATCGGCTTTGTAAGCTCGATATCGGTTTTTGAAACGCTCGCCGTCCTTCCGCCGCGCATTCGCTCGAATGAAAAAGAATCCATACCGTCTTGGTTGTTGGCCCAAGAATGCGGATTTGCCTTTTGGTCAAGAACCGTTATCGTAAAGTCAAACTTGTCCAAGCGGCCTTTTGGCAGGGCAGAAAAAACGTAAGTGTAATATTCCGGCGCTTCCATATTGGCGGCCCAAGCTTGCGACTTAAGTTCGCTTTGATAGGTTATTTGGACGCGGCGGCTTCCATTGGCCGGAAAAGGATAAACGCGGGTCCTGAAATTGTTGCCGCTTGTTTTTTCTACCAAGCCGGGATCGATTCCCTGGCGGACAACCGCTTCAAAAACTTGGCGGCCCTTGTCTTTTTCAACGACAACGCCGTCGCGCATTTTTCCGTTAATGTCCAAGGCGTAGCCGACCACGCTTTCGTTTTGGCCTAGCGGAAAGTCCAGTTGGCCTTCAAGGATTTGGTTCCCTTTGTTGACAAAAAGCATGTCCAATTTTGTCGTCGCGATGTTTCCCATTATCTCAACGTTGGCCGAAAGCTCCGAAAGGCGGATGGGGTTTTCCTTGCCCTTGCGTTCCCCCAAAGGTTCCATGGAAATGCGGTTTTGGGCAAAAAGTCTTTGTCCCAAGCCCGCGCAAACAAGCGCAAAAAGCGCGAACAAAATTGCATGTTTCTTTATCGTTTTCATACTATATTAAACAATGAATGGTGTAAAAGGTTATAATATCTCTAGAAAAACCCTTTCATTTATGGTATTATTGATACTATGAAAAAGAACGCTTTTATTTTTGCGGCCATATTCGCCGCGCTTTTATCCTTCACTTCATGCCTTACCACAACAACTAACGCGGGAAGCGTTGGAGCGGACAGAAAACAGATTTTGCTTGTTTCCGAAGAAGAAATCGAGCAAAGCGCCCAACAATCATACGCCGAGGTTCTTCAAGAGGCTCAAAAAGCCGGAACATTAAACAGGGACGCCGCCACCGTTCAGCGCGTGCAAAAAATCGCCAACAACCTTATCCCTCAGACAGGCGTTTTTAGGAGCGACGCTCCCAGCTGGAACTGGCAAGTAAACGTAATCACGGACAACACCGTAAACGCTTGGTGCATGCCCGGCGGAAAAATAGTCGTATACACAGGAATCATCAACGGCCTAAAATTGACCGACGGCGAATTGGCCGCCGTAATGGGCCACGAAATCGCCCACGCCTTAAAGGAGCACAGCCGCGAGCGCGCCAGCCAGTCCACCTTGCAAAACATGGGCGTTGTCTTGACGTCGGCCGCGCTGGGCTTGAAAAAAGAGGGAACACAAATGCTCGGAATGGCAGCCCAGTTTACCTTTGGCCTTCCCTTTTCCAGAAAGCACGAAACAGAAGCCGACCGCATGGGAACGGAACTTATGGCCCGCGCGGGCTACGACCCATACGAAGCGGTGAACGTTTGGAAAAAAATGGCGGCGCTTTCGTCGGAGCAGCCGCCGGAACTTTTGAGCACACATCCTTCGCACGAAAGCCGAATAAACGATTTGCAAAACATCGCCAAAAAGGTTTATCCCTTGTACGAAGCCGCTAAAAAATAAAAAATCGCAAAGCGCCCCGCGCTTGCTTTTGGAGAACTTTATATGAAAAAACTTTTATTGGGGAACGCCGCCCTTGCCCGCGGCTTGTACGAGGCCGGCTGCGCTTTGGCCAGCTCATACCCCGGAACGCCCAGCACAGAAGTTACGGAAGAAGCCGTAAAGTTTAACGAAATTTATTGCGAATGGGCGCCCAACGAAAAGGTCGCTTTGGAAACAGCTTTTGGAGCGAGCCTTGCCGGAAAGAGAGCCTTTTGCGCGATGAAGCACGTCGGCCTTAACGTTGCCGCCGACCCACTCTTTACGATTTCTTACACTGGAGTCAACGCGGGCCTTATAATCAACGTTGCCGACGATCCCGGAATGCACTCTTCGCAAAACGAGCAGGACTCGCGCCATTACGCCAAGGCTTCAAAGATTCCTATGCTGGAGCCAAGCGATTCCCAAGAGGCCTTGGACTTTGCGAAAGCCGCCTACGAAATTTCTGAAAAATTCGACACGCCTGTTTTCATAAAAATGTGCACTCGCGTAAGCCACTCGCAAAGCATAGTGGAGCTTGAAGACCGCATCGAGCCACCCGCCCGCCCCTACGAAAAGAATCCGCAAAAATACGTGATGGCTCCGGCCAACGCAAAAAAGCGCCATCCCTTTGTGGAGGAAAGAACTTTAAAGCTTTCTGAGTTTGCCGAGACCTCGCCGCTCAACAAAGTTGAGATGGGCGGAACAAAGCTAGGAATCATTTGCGACAGCACATGCTACCAATACGCCAAGGAAGTTTTTGGCGACGAGGCTTCCATCCTAAAGCTGGGAATGGTTTGGCCCTTCCCGCCAAAATTGATAAAGGACTTTGCCTCTAAGGTGGAGCGCCTTGTTGTTTTGGAAGAGCTGGATCCCTTTATCGAAGACTACGTAAAGTCGCTCGGAATAAAGGTGGAAGGAAAATCTTTGTTCCCGATTGTCGATGAATTTTCGCAAAGCCTTGTGGCCGAAAAGTTTGGAAAAAGCACGCCCGCCGCTTGCAAAAAAATCGAGGGCCTTCCAGTGCGCCCGCCGGTCATGTGCGCGGGCTGCCCCCACCGCGGCTTGTTCTACACCTTGGCCAGGCAAAAGTGCACCGTGCTTGGCGACATCGGATGCTACACCTTGGGCGCGATGCCTCCGCTTGGCGCGATTGACGCGGTTGAATGCATGGGCGCTTCGGTAAGCTCTATCCACGGCTTTAACAAGGCCACCGGCGGCGCGCTTTCGGACAAAACCGTCGCCGTAATCGGAGACTCAACCTTCATGCACTCGGGCATGACCGGCTTGGCCAACATCGCCTACAACCAAAGCGATTCCACTGTAATCATTTTGGACAACTCAATTACCGGAATGACCGGCCACCAGCAAAACCCGACGACCGGCTACAACATAAAAGGCGACCCGGCCGGAAAAATCAACTTGGAGGCGCTTGTCCGCTCGATGGGAATCAACCGCGTCCGCGTCGTTGACCCCTACAACTTAAAGGAAACCGAAGCCGCCGTAAAGGAAGAGCTTGCCGCAAAGGAGCCCAGCGTAATCATAAGCCGCAGGCCATGCGCGCTTTTAAAATACGTAAAGGCAAATCCGCCGCTTCAAGTCAACGACCAAAAATGCGTTGGATGCAAGGCCTGCATGAAAATCGGCTGCCCGGCAATCAGCTTTAAGGGCGGAAAGGCTTTTGTTGACCAAACCCAATGCGTAGGCTGCGGCGTTTGCAAGCAGCTTTGCGCCAAGAACGCCTTTGAGGAGGAATAAGATGACAACGAATGTAATGATAGTTGGAGTTGGAGGACAAGGTTCGCTTTTGGCAAGCAAATTGCTAGGCCAAGTTTTGTTGAACAAGGGCTACGAAGTAAAGGTTAGCGAAGTTCACGGAATGAGCCAGCGCGGCGGAAGCGTAGTCACTTACGTCCGCTTTGGCGACAAAGTTTATTCCCCGATAATCGACAAGGGCGAGGCCGACTGCATAATTTCTTTTGAAACCTTGGAAGCCGCGCGCTACATGGAAAACCTAAAGGCCGGCGGAACCGTAATCGTAAACGAGCAAGAAATCGACCCGATGCCGGTAATCACTGGAGCGGCTTCTTACCCAGAAAAGCTTTTGGACAAAATGCGCGAGGCCGGAGCCAAAGTTGACGCGATCGACGCGCTCAGCCTGGCATTAAAGGCAGGCTCTGCAAAAAGTGCCAACATCGTTTTGATGGGCCGCTTTTCGACATACTACAAGGACATCGCCGAACAAGATTGGCTTGACGCGCTTGCCCAATGCGTAAAGCCGCAATTTTTGGAAATGAACAAAAAAGCCTTCGCGCTTGGCCGCAACGAGTAACGGAGCGCGCGAATGACGCTGGACGAAGTAAAAAAGTTTTTTGCAAACGACAAGTACGCCACCGAGACAACCGGAATAGAAATCTTGGAGGCTGGCGGAGGAAAGTCCAAAATTCACCTTAAGCTGGACCAGCGGCACAAAAACGCTTTGGGCTTTGTGATGGGCGCCGTGTATTTTACAATGGCCGACTTTGCCTTTGCGGTGGCTTCCAATTCCGACGAAACAAGCGGCTATAACGCCGTAACCCTCAGCTCCACAATCAACATGGTCAACTCCGCAAAGAGCGACGAACTCTTTGCCGAAGCCGCCCCCATCAAAGACGGCCGCTCAACTTGCTTTTACCAAATCGAGATTTACGAAATTCTTAACGACAAAAAACGGCCGGTGGCAACGGTCCAGACTGCTGGATATAAGGTGGGGAAGTAAGTAAAAAAACGTCTTGATAAAATGATAAAATTATGATAATATAATGATAGGAGGCTAATATGTTACAAATTAGACCCGTTTCAGATTTGCGGAATAAATTTGCAGAAATCGAGACCCTAGTATCAACCAACCGAACTCCAGTTTTTCTTACCAAAAATGGATATGGCTCTATGGTTGTGATGAGTTTGGATTTATATGAAAGCCTTACTGACAATATTGAAACCCGCCTTGACGAAGCTGATTTGCAAGCGCAATCTACCAAAAAAAGACTTTCGCATAAACAAGTTTTTTCTAATATCCGTTCAAGGATAAAGGCGGGTAGATGAGCAAATACACTTTACGCTACTTGCCTATCGCCGAACAAGACTTGACGGAAATAATTGATTACATACAAAATAACTTGCAAAATCCTATCGCAGCTGAAAACACTCTTTTAAAAATCGAAACAGCCATACTTGAACGATTAGAATCACCTGAATCATTCGCTGTATGGCAATCAAAGAAAAAACGACCTTATCCTTATCGCAGAATAAATGTAGGCAACTATACAGTTTGGTATGTTGTAATTGATAATGTGATGGAAGTACGTAGAATTCTATATTCACGCCGAAATGAAGAGAATTTGATTTAAGAGTATTAAAGAGACACAAAATCAGATTCGTTGGTCGAGATTTTCTTTTTGTAGAAATTTTACAAGGTATACTTGTCTTTTACAACATAGAAAATATTTTCTTCTACCATTATCTATGTCAAAAAAAAAGGAGCCGTTGCCGACTCCTTTTTACATCTTTGTGTTTAATTTGAACTATCGCAAAACATACTGTGAAATAATTTTACCAATTTGGCAAATGTCAACCTTTCCCTTGAATTCAAACTTGGCAGTAAAACCGTTGGCGTATTGAATAAAAAGCTCATTGTCAGGGAAAATTTCAATAAAACCTGCTGTTTGCACCTCAAAAAACTGAATTGTGGAATAAGGCAAAGTGGCAAAAGACTTTCTTTTTCCCGTTATGCCTTGCACATCGATAGAGATGATTCTCTTGTTGGTGAACACAACTTGGTCTCTGATTGTTTTAAATGCGGCCAGCATTTCTTCGCCCTCAATCAAAAAACTTCCAACCTCGTCTCTGACCTCTGAAATTTCAATCGGTTTAAGGTTAAAAACCGAATCCTTGTTAAAGTTAATCATTTAATTACCTCCTAATCTATGTTAACTTTTCGACTACCAATTTCTATACGGTATTTTTGTATATTCTGTCAAGCTTTTGCTTTCTTCATAAGTGAAGCCGTTTTTTGATAAAAAGTATACCGTTGATTCATACACGGAATCCTTGTCAGGACATGTGCCGATAATAATTTCTTTAAATACTTTCTTGTTTATCTTATACCTAAAAAATGGAATGATATAAGACCGTCCCATCCTATAATTCAAAAATTCCCTGTCATCTCTCAAACTAACTTCATTATCTTCAAAACTTTCCTCCAAATATTCAAGCCTTTCTTTTTCTCCAGAGTCTTTCGCTTCTTCTAAAGCATCCTCTATATCTTGCTTTGTGAAATTTGGAGCAAATGATTTTTCATACAAGATTATCGCGCGCCATTCTTTTTCGTCTTTAAATACCTCATGCTTTATTAGTGGAGCGTAACAGACTAAGCGCTTTGCAATTTCTTCTCCAAGTTCCGCTTCTGACGTCGGTTCTAACACTCTAATTCTTTCTACTGAGTCGCTCAAAATCTCTTTTATTAATCCAACTTGTTCCGCATAATCGTAAATGCAAGGCAAGAGAAAAACTTTCTTTTTTGTTTCTTTAGGATCCCAAGAATTTATTAAAAAATCTTGGACTTCGGAAATATAATTCTTTATTTCCTCAACCTTCAGAAATTCTTTTGTGTTAAATCCTATGCAATATGGCAAAGTCTTATTGGCATATCCACGCCACAAATTTAAATCATCTTTTACCTCGCAAAAGGAGATTATAAAGATTCCCAATGATGCGGTCTCTTTTGCAAATGCCTTTTTAACGCTTTTTATCAACGAGTCAATGTTATGGCCTTTTACTAAATTCTTATTGTCATTGACAACTTCTTCGAATCTGTCCAAGGCCAAAAGCCCTTCCTTTGTGTCATTCATAAACCTTATATGTGACGCCCACATTTCATTGTTTTTGACAATCCCAAGAAAAGCGCTGCCGTCAGTATAATGATACAAGGTTTCAGTAATCGGCTTATTAAATATTTCTTCAAGTTTCTTCATGTATTCGGCTAAAAGCTTTAATACTGTCGATATCTTGATGCCTAATATCCCTTGATGATAATAAGTGGATCCGCTTCGAAGTCTGCTCTATCATACAAGTAACGTTCTTCTGAGTATGCAGATGGTCTTCCTCTATACATAGAATAACTCTCGTTTATAACAAAAGCTTCACTTGACACTCCCAAATTCAACAGTTGCGATTTTGTTTGAAGTGGCATAGGACAGCCATAAAAACAACCGGCAGAACTTTCAATTGAACCTGTTTTTCTAAGAATTACTTCCGACAGCGATTTACAATTATAAAAAGCTCCTGCCTTAATAGTTATCATACCACTTGGGAGTGAGATTTGTTTTAGATTTATACAGTCTGCAAATGCAAATTCCGGGATTTTATGAACGCCGTATTCGAAAAAAATTTCTTCCAAAGAGTCTAAGCCTGAAACAATTCCACCTTCAACAGTTTCTCTTCCTTCTTCTCGTGTTTCGTAACTCCTATTTTGAATAACTACATCACGATATACCTGAAACGGTCGTATTCTTATTTTTTGTATTTTATTTTGATAAAAAGCTCTAAAATCCAACTCCACCGCTACATCTTCATATGTTCCGTCTGGCATTAAACCGCTGATACTAAGATCTTCTATTTGATTGTAGGCAAATGCTTTGTTTCCAATTTCATGAACATAAAATGGAATGTTACATGCCTTTAGATTGTTGTTAGCAAAGGCTTCTTTCCCTAACTCGAGACTTATATAATAGTCAGGGCTTTTTTCACGGATTTTTCTTCCAGTTGGAAAACCCCAATAATCACACTCATCTACTAACCAAGTATCTCCAGGTAGTTTTGGTCGGTTTTCAAAAGTCAATGTTTCCATTTTGTTATCTTTAAAAGCTGCCTGACCAATTGTATTCACAAAATGAGCGATATTGCAGTTTTTTAACTTGTTGTTGGCAAAGGCTTCTTCGTCTATTGTTAGAGATTCATAATAAAAGTGGGTTCTTCCACTGTCAGAAGTATCCTGTTTTTTTAAACGCGCATCATAACTCAATGTTTCTATCTCATTGCCTTTAAAAGCTGCTTTTTTTATCCATTTGACATTACTTGGAATATTAACCGCTTTTAACTTATTGAAAGCAAAGGCTTCGTTTCCTATTTCCTTTAAAACAGCGCCTTTTTCAAAAATCAAATTCTCTATTCCACAATCTTTAAAGGCTTCGTCACCAATATAATTTACGCTTGCAGGAATTACAACTGTTTTAAAAGTCGAACCAGAAAAGTTCATTCCCCGAACTTCCTTTACTGGCATGCCTTCAAGTTTTGCAGGCAGAATAATTTTATCAAAAGAATCTCCGTAGGAGCCGCCTATGAAAGCCTCTATTGCAATAGTGCCATTGTTATCGCCTCCGCTTATAAGAGAATAAATATAAGTGTCATTTTTGGAAAAATTGGGCCCCCCAGCCATCAATTCCTTTATTCTGGTTTCTCTGGCAAGGCGTTTTTCTTCTATCTCCCTTTCTCTTGCAAGTCGTTCTTCTTCCGCCTTTTTTTCTGCCTCGATGCGTTCTTTTTCCGCAGCGCAAGCGTTTACCAATTGCGCAAGTTTTGTTTCGGAATCTTTGCTGACAGAAGAAATTTTTATATGTAAATTTTTTCCGTCACAGTATGCGTTGCACCCTTCAATTTTTTTCACAGAAGACAGAACAAGAATGCTGTCATAATTTACAAGAGGACCGTACATCTGACTTTTTTTATCTTTAGTTCCGGCAGAAAAAGTCTCTCCACTAAGAAAAGCTATATACGGCAATTCATTGTAAACAATTTCATTCGCCAACTTCTCAACGGAAAAAGAATCTTTATTAGTTTTAAAAACTACAAAAATATTATATTGTTCCTCAAAATCCAAAAATCCCTTGCAAATTCTTTTTCCCTTTGCGTCGAGGTTCGAAATCTCAAATCCCCATTCGGTTTCCGTAACTTCTAACGGAATATCCTTTGCAAAAACAGACAATGCGGTTAACGCAAACAAAAACGCCAACAAGAACTTTTTCATAAAATCGCCTCCTAAACGGCACTTAGCTAACTTAGCCAACATCATGCCATATAACTTAAATAATAGCATGGTTATCCTTCCATGTCAATGTCATGTTTAAAAAATAAGGATAATAACTTATTCTATAGATATGGATCAAGACGAGCCGCGAAAACTTTTGGCGCAAAACATAAAGAATTTAAGGAAAGAACTTGGGATTACACAAGCAAAACTTGCTGAGCTTGCGGATATTTCAGAACCTTATATGAATGACATTGAACGCTGCCAAACTTGGGTCAGCGACAAAACACTTTCAAAACTAGCCTGGGCTCTAAACGTTCAGCTTCATGAGCTTTTTATGAATGATAACTCGTCTAATAAATCTTTAAGCAAAAAAGAAATGTATTCTATGTTCAATGAACGCAAGCATGACATTAAAGAATATATTGACAAATCCTTTGACATTCTAATGCGGGCGGTTGTAAAATAATCTTCCTCCTCTCCCCTTTGACAAATTCCCCATCAATCCATTACAATAAAAACGCGGAGTTAAAAACCAACGCCTCCGCCAGTATTGTCAGGAGGCAATAAAAAATGTATTGGAACCAAACAAAAGAGTGCATGGACCGCGAGGAGCTAAAGAAGCTCCAAAGCGAGCGCCTTGTAAAAATGGTAAGTTACGTTTACCACAACGTTCCCTACTACCGCGAAAAAATGCAAAAGGCCGGAGTTGAGCCGGGCGACATTCGCGGACTTGAGGACATCGAAAAGCTTCCCTTCACCACTTACGAAGATTTGAACAAGGCCTATCCCTTTGGCTTGGCGGCCGTTCCCAAGTCGGAATTGGTGCGCGTCCATGCTTCCAGCGGAACGACAGGAAAGCCAAAAATCGCCGTCTACACCAGGCGCGACATCGACACGTGGAGCGAATGCGCCGCGCGCTGCCTTACGATGGCCGGCGTTACAAGGGACGACGTAATCCAAGTTGGCTACGGCTACGGCTTGTTCACCGGAGGCCTTGGAGCGCATTACGGCGCCGAATACGTTGGCGCTTTGGTTTTGCCGATGTCCACTGGCAACACAAAAAAATTAATCGACATGATGATTGACTGCGGCGCCACAGCGATCGCTTGCACGCCCTCTTACCTTTTGCATGTTGCCGAAGACTTGCAAAAGGCCGGCTTGGTTGACAAGATAAAATTAAAGACAGCCATTTGCGGCGCTGAGCCTTGGACCAACGAGATGCGCGCGTCTATAGAAAAGCAGCTGGGAATCAAGGCCTACGACATTTACGGCTTGACCGAAATTTTGGGTCCCGGAGTCGCCGCCGACTGCGACGCCCACGCTGGCCTTCACATTTGGGAAGACCACTTCTTGCCGGAAATCCTTGACCCGGCCACGCTCAAGGCCGTTCCCGAAGGACAAAGCGGCGAGCTTGTAATCACGACGCTGACAAAAGAAGGCATGCCGATGATCCGCTACCGCACAAAGGATTTGACTAGCCTTGAAACTTCAAAATGCTCTTGCGGAAGAACGATGGCGCGCATCCAGCGCTTTAAGGGCCGCACCGACGACATGCTTATCATTCGCGGCGTGAACGTGTTCCCGTCGCAGGTTGAGGCGGCGCTTTTGACGATTGACGGAACGACGCCCCACTACATGATTATCGTTGACCGCGTTGACAACGCCGACACATTTGAAGTGCAGGTTGAAGTTGACGAGCGCTTCTTTAGCGACGAAGTTTCCAAATTGGAAAACCTTTCAAAGCAAATCAACGCCAAGCTGCGCGAGGCCTTGGGCCTTAACGCAAAGGTCAGCTTGGTCCAGCCCAACGCGTTGGTTCATTCCGACGGAAAGACCAAGCACGTCGAAGACCGCCGCAAGTTGTATCAGTAAACGCCAAGCGGAACGGCTGCAAGCCCTAAAAAGCCGCCGCCGTTTTGGCAGGCGAAAAAACACAGGAGGAAATTATGTTTATTAAACAGCTTTCAATATTTTTGGAAAACAAGGGCGGCTCGCTCGGCGAAGTGCTCAAGATTTTGAGCGGCCAAAAGATCAACATATTTTCGGCCAGCCTTGCCGACACCAACGACTTTGGCGTGCTTCGAGTTTTGGTAAGCGACACCGACAAGGCCTACAACATTCTTAAGGAAAAAGGTATCACTTCCAAGGCCAGCGACGTTGTCGGCGTTTGCGTTCCCAACGAGACAGGCGGTTTTTCTAAAGTCGTGCAATTGATTCTTGACGCCGGCCTCAACATCAGTTACATCTACGGCCTTTCCGTCCAAAACGACGGCGCCAACATCGTGATGAAAACCGACGACCTGGACAAAACAGTTTCAATCCTAAAAGCCGCCGGCGTAAAGCTGTTGGAGCAAAGCGAGCTGTAAAAAAACACTCTTATAGAACAGCCTATCACGCCCCTCCCTAGACCGGTGGGGCGATTTTTTACCGCAAAAATGCCGAACAAAATACCACAAAAACACGCAATAAAATACCGCAAAAACACAAAATGATATTGCACAAAAACACCAAATGATTTATAATGATTTATGCGAGGTTTTTATGGACTATAAAAAACGATTGCAGGAAAAAGAACTTGCGTTCCGCCTAGAATGCAGTGGAGCCGTTTTGATTGAAGGCCCCAAATGGTGCGGAAAAACGACCATAGCGGAACAACAGGCAAAAAGCGTCATAAAAATGCAAAATCCCGACAAACGCGAAGGCTACCTGCAAACAGCCGCGACAAAACCGTCTCTGCTGCTTTTGGGCGACAATCCTCGCCTTATTGACGAATGGCAGGAGGCGCCGGTTCTTTGGGATGCCGTTAGAACCTCGGTAGATGAACGGCAAAAGACAGGCCTATACATTCTTACCGGCTCAAATTCCGTTGACAAATCAAAAATAAAACATTCCGGCACAGGCCGCATAGCGCGAATGCGGCTTGAAACCATGAGTCTTTTTGAAACAGAAGAATCCAACGGAACAGTTTCCCTCTCTGAATTGTTCAAGAATCCCAAAAAAAACATAGAGGCAAAATCAGACCTTGAAGTTGAGCAAATAATTTTTGCCGCGTGCAGAGGGGGCTGGCCTGGATTCCTTTCGCGAAAATCCGACCGCGCAAAATTGCAAATCGCAAGAGATTACATAGACAGCGTTTGCGAAACCGACATTTCCACTGTAGACGGCGTAAAACGAAACCCATCTTGGGCCGCGCAAATTTTGCGTTCTTATTCAAGAAACATTTCCACACTGGCAAAAACGAGCAACATTTTGCAAGACGTTGTTTCCGCTTCGGAAGCCATTTCTCAAAACACGCTTGATTCGTATATTCAAGCGTTTGAAAAGCTTTTCCTTATCCAAGACATCGAAGCCTGGTGTCCTTCCATAAGATCCGCAACAGCGATACGTTCAGGAAAAAAGCGCGGCTTTTGCGACCCTTCTGTCGCGGTCGCGGCGCTTGGACTCAATCCCGATTATTACATGACAGATCTGCAGTCATTTGGATTTGTCTTTGAAAGCCTTTGCATGAGAGACTTGCGGGCATACAGCGCCGCAGCGGGCGGAAAAATTTCATACTACCATGACAGGTACAATCTTGAAGCTGACTGTGTTCTGCATCTTCGCGACGGACGATACGCTCTGATAGAATTCAAGCTTGGGGGCCACGAAATAGAAGAAGCCAGCAAACACTTGTTGGAAATAAAAAAACTAGTCATCGAATACAACAAAAAAAGCGCGGCCCCCAAATTGCGCGAGCCGGATTTGTTGATTGTACTTACAGGCACGGAATTCGCCTACCGCAGAAAAGACGGCGTTTTTGTCATCCCGCTGGGATGCTTGCGGGATTAGAAAAACCCGCAAGAAACTTGCGGGTTTAAAAATTTACATATTTTTCAACAATTTCGCTTTTTGCTCCGCGAACTCTTCATCTGTAAGAATTCCCTTTTCTTTTAATACGGCAAGTTTTTCCAATTGGGAGGCAACGTCTTCCGAACTGTTGGAACTAGCTTTTGCGGAAGACTTTTTTGCGCCTCTGAATTCATTTTCAGCGCGGGTGAAAACTTCCTCAATGCCATTCTTAACCGTTTTCTTTTGATAAAGATAAAACACAATTGGTATCAGCCAAGCGACAGTTGTGAAAAGACCACAAAGTAAAAATATCCAAAACCAAACAGACGGCTTGTATTCAACATTCGCGACCAAAAGCGTGTCGTCGTCTTTCGGTTTGATTTCAACAATTGTCGTATCTTTTCTGTTGATTGAGCCGAATGTCGGATTTATAAGTTCAACAGTCAAAATGCCGCTATTGTAATTTACAGCGTTCGAATCCTTTCTAAAAGAATCTTCCAAAAACTTTGCGATTTCTTCTCCAGACGCTTTTGTCTGAAATCTTCTGCTAACGTCAAATTTCATTTTTCTATTTCTCCTATAGTCCCGCGCTTGTCAAAATCTTTTTTTGTTCGTCATCTTCAACAACGTATCCTTCGGCCAAACGCTTCTTGATAAAGTTGAAAAAATAGTTTTTATTAAAAATAAAATTAAGGGCAAAAACCCCGCACAAAGCCAAAAAGCCGACAATCGAGCTTATTGTAAAAAAAGCGCAAGCGATGAAAATCAAAGCAAACAAGCCAAAACCTTTAAACACATCCTTCCAGTCTGTCGGTTTTACGCGGAACGCAGGCATCCCCCAAAATATTCCAAGCGCCGCAACTATTGGAGACTGCTTGATTTCCTTTGGACACTTTACAATGATGTCCTTTGCGCCTTCTTTTTTTAGAGTTATTTCAACATCTTTCGCCATAGTTTTTACCTCCACTTTTGGCAACTTTCGACAATATCATTATATCAAAAACAATGGTATTGTCGCTAGTATAGAATAACCGATATTAGCATATTTTGTCAACATATAATATTGTCATATACTTTTCTTATGCCAGACAGAACAAAAGAAAATGAAGAAATAAAAGCGCTGAGAAAAATACTTTCAGACAATATTCGCTCTTATAGAAAAGAACTTCATCTTACTCAAGAAGCGCTTGCCGAAGCCGCCGACATTTCACTTTCATACCTCGCTGACATAGAGCACTGTAAAACTTGGATTAGCGACAAAACTTTGTTAAAACTCTCAAAAGCTCTTCACAAAACGCCATTTGAATTATTCGCTGAAAACGATTTGGAATCAAAAAAAACAAATATAAAAAAAATTTCAGATATTATTTATGATGAGAAAAAAACGCTTTTAAAAAGCGTCAGCGAGATATGCGATAAATCAATACAAAAAATTATGAAGGTTAAATAAAACGGCTCGCGCGTTTGAGGCGGATCTTCTTATTCTGTTTCCAGTTGCATATTTCTCAAAATTACTTCTTGTAAAATTCCGGGAAGAAGAAAATAATCATCGTGTACAATTCCAGGCGGCCGGCAAGCATGGCGAACATGTACCAGCCCTTGAGCGCGGCGGGCAAAAAGCCGTAGTTGCATGACGGGCCAAGCAAGCCGTAGGCCGGGCCGACGTTTCCAACCATGCTTAAGGCGCCGGTAAAGGCCGTTCCCAAATCCAAGTTGGCGGCCGCTCCAAAAAGGGTCGTGACGACAATCAAAAGCAAATACAAAGTCATAAAGGCGGCCACGTTAAAGACGATGTCCTTGCGGCCGGCCCGGTTGTTCAGGCGGATGCTAAAGACTCCGTGCGGATGCAAGGTCTTTAAGAACTCGTTGTTGGCTTGCTTGGCAAAAACCACCCAGCGGATTATTTTTACGCCGCCGCTTGTCGAGCCGGAACAGCCGCCTGTAAAGAACAAGAAGAAAATAAAGGCTTGGGCCAATGGCGGCCAAAAAGTGTAGTCCGCCGTGGCAAAGCCTGTGGTGCTGATAATCGTCGCCGTTTGGAACGAAGAAAAGCGGAGCGATTTTAGAAAGCCGCCGTAATGCTGCAAGTTTGCGAACGTGATTCCCAAGACAAAGACAAAAATCATTCCGATGTAAACTTTAAATTCCGTGTTGTCGCGAATCTCCTGGATTTTTCCCGAAAGCAAATAAAAGTAAAGCGTAAAGTTGATTCCGGCCAAGAACATAAAGACCGTGCAAATCGCGTCGATGGCGACGGAGTTGTAAGCGCCGATGCTTGCGTTCCTGTTGCTAAAGCCGCCAGTTCCTACAGTGGAAAAGGAATGCAAGAGCGCGTCGTAAAAACTCATGCCCGCGATTTTTAGAAGGACAAGCTCCAAGCAAGTGAACAAAATGTAAATCGTCCAAAGCGCCTTGGCGGTGTTTGTGATTTTTGGAGTGAACTTTCCTTTTTCGGGACCGGTGGTTTCGGCCTTGATAAGCTGAAAGCCGCCCACGCCCAAAAGCGGGAATAGCGCCACGGTAAGCGCGACGATTCCCATGCCGCCAAGCCAGTGCGTTTCCGTTCGCCACAAGCCGATTGATTTTGGCAACTGTTCCACTTCACTTAAAATTGTCGCGCCGGTCGTCGTAAAGCCCGACACGCTTTCCCAAAGCGCATCAATGTAACTTGGAATAGAGCGGCTAAAATAAAATGGAATCGAGCCAAAGACGCTCGCGAAAATCCAAGCGAAGGCGACAACCACAAAGGCGCCGCGCGTTGACAGCGTGATTTTCTTTTTTTTGCCCGCGACAAAAAACACAAGTGCAAGCGCGATGGCAACTGCCATCGGAACCAAGAAGGACGGCAAGACGGCGTACTCTTTGTAGCAAAGCGCGGCGGCCACAGGAAAAACAAAAGTCGCGGCGATGATTCCCAAAATTGAAAATTCAATTCTTAAAAAAGAAAACAAGCTCATTTTGTTTCCGCTCCAAAAAGCTTAAGAAGCTTTTCCGTTTCTTCCGCAAGAGCGATGATAATCAATTGGTCGTTGGCGTCAAGAACTGTGCTTCCGACCGGGATTACGTAATTTTGCGAGCCGGCTTTTTTCTCCAGCATCACAAGGAAGGCGCCGGGGTTGGCGATGTCGAGCAAAGTCTTTCCGACAAGCTTTGAGCTGGGCGACAAAACGCATTCGACGATTTCCAGCTGGCCTTCGGAAACTGTGTGGATGCCGGTGACGCTTTTTCCGCGCAAGTGGCTCATAATAGAATCAACCACCGTGTCTCTTAGCGGAACGGGAACGTCAACGCCAAGCTTGCGCGCGATTTGCGCGAACGTGGAGCTTTCTACCAAGCTGACGGAGCGGCCAACGCCAAGGGATTCCAAGTAAGCGGCGACAACCATGTTAAGTTCGCGGTTATGCGTCGCGCAAATGACCAAGTCGTATTCGGTAAGGCCTTCCTCGCGCAAAAAACTTTCGTCGGTGATGTCGCCCTTGAACACGCGCGCGTTGGGATAACGCTCGCTGGCTTCCTTTGTAAACACGTCGTCTTGGTCGACAATCGCAAAGTCTTTTCCAACCTTGACGCGCTTGCCAAAAAATTTTGACAAAAAGGAATTGTCTTGCTTTTTAATCAAACGGTCGGCGATAAGTGTTCCGATTCTTCCGGCTCCGACAAGCGCGATTTTGTCAAGCGATTCTACTGTGGCTCCGCACAAGGCAAGCAAATCGCCGATGTCTTCCTTGCGCGCCAAAACGCCTATGCTGTCGCCTGCGTTCAAAAGCGTCGGGCCGCTTGGCAAGGAAGTTTTTTCTTCGCTTTCTACATAGGCGATAAGGAAGGGCTTTGAAGTCAGCTTTCGGACGTTCTTCAACTGCTGGCCAGCAAGGGGCGCTCCTTGCGCGATTGTTATTCTTGAAATTTCGTATTCGGAATTTTCAAAGGTGACCACGTCGCTTACGGCTCCGCTTTCAACCGCGTGGACAACCGCTTCGGCGGCCTCGATGTCCGGGTTGACCATGTAGTCGATTCCGTAAAGGGGGCGGTGCTTTCCGCTAAAGGTTTCGGCGTGCTTTTTTACGGCGGCCGCTGTGTTCATGTAATAAGAAAAGTTTCGGACGCGCGCGATTTTCAAAATATCTGGGTAAACCGAATCGACGAGCGAGCAAGTAATCATGTTGACTTCGTCGTTGGAAGTCACGCAAACCAAAGCGTCGGCCTTTCCGATTCCAACCTCTTCCAAATTTTCAAGATTGTTTCCGTCCATTTCCTTGACGTCGCAGTCAAGCGAGTTGGAAGCGTGGCGAACGACTTCTTCCGAGTTGTCGATAAGGACAACCTCGTTTCTTTCGTTTATGAGTTTTTTTGCCAGCTGTCGGCCAGTGAATCCAGCGCCTACGATTACGATTTTCATAGCCTCTATAGTAGCGCGATTCGCGTTTTTTTTCTACAGCATTCGCGTCTGCTTTTTGTATTCTTCAAAGCCGGGCTTTCGCGACTGCCTTTTGTCAGCCAAGGGAACGCTGACGAACAAAAAGAGCGCGGTGTTGGCGAGCGCTCCGGCAAGCAAGTAAACGCGCAAATCGAGCGCGAAAAAGCTTGCAAGGCCCACGCTCCACCACATCAATATTTCGCAGGCGTAGTTTGGGTGGCGCGAGCGTTTCCACAAGCCGTCGCGGCAAAATCCGCCTGTTCCGCGCTTTCTAAAGCGATGCATTTGTATGTCCGCGATTCCTTGGAATGTCGGAGCGGCAAAGGCCAGCGCCAAAAAGACCGCGCAAATCGGTTTAAAAGCCGCTCCTTCCACTACCACAGTGGCCGCCGGCAAAACGCACAGGTAAACCACAAGCGTCGGAACAAGATGTATTCCCAAAAAATTTATCAAGGGATAAAAAACGCCGGTCTGCTCCTTTAGCATAACGTAGCGCCAATCCTGGTATTCAAAGCTTTTAAAGTTGTAGCACCAGTTTGCCGTCAGCCTTATTCCCCAAAACAAAACGGCCGCGAACAAAATCCATGCAAAGGGGCTTCCCCCGTGCCGCGCCAAAGCGGCGAGCAAAATAACCGGCGGCTGGACGCTCCAATAAGGGTCGTAAACGGAAGCGTTTCCAAAAATCAAGCTGAACACAAAAACGATTACTGTGGCAAAAACGTCAGCCGCCAAAAGAGAAAGCTGCCAGCAAAAATCATGCCGCGCGCGAACAAAATTGTAGCAAAAAATTCCGCCCGCGATGGCCAGAGCGTACACCGCCGCAATCACGGCAAAAGACAATGTTCGGTTTTTAATCATGTATTTTATTCTACTACATTTCTCGCGCTTTTGCTATATGTAAACAATGTTTCCATACATTCTCAACATATACAAGCGTTGCCAAATCATATATTATACAATCACAAAGCGCTTTGAAAAAAATGAGGATTTTATGAATTACAGAAATGCGCAGGACATTTTTCCCGAGAATCTTTTGAAGCAGATTCAGCGGTATGTCAGCGGCGAGACCATTTACATTCCGGCCAAAAATGAAAAAAAGGCCTGGGGTGAATCATCGGGCTACAGGGCATATCTTGCAAAAAGGAATCAGAGCATGAAAGAGGATTTTGCAGATGGGCTAACAATCGAACAACTAACGGAAAAATATTGCCTTTCCTTTGATTCTGTAAAGCATATAGTCTACACAAAACAGGAGTACGTTATGCTGAACTACAACAAGACGCTTTCTTCGGCGCAGACTTTTGCCCGGGAAAATAAAATTGACGAATGGATCCATGCCTATCTTCACGATGCTGAAAAAAGCAATATTCCTTTTTCTGATGGCCTTAAACTTTTTGAACGCTTTTACATCGGCCCAATAAAAATGCCAACCGATTTGTTCGAGCGCAACACCGGTCCCGAAGACGGCATGAAATATAAAATCGACAAGGATTGGTGGCCAATTCACGTGGCAGCCCTGGAAGATTCAATTAAAAAAGATCCCGACATGCCGCCGCTAATCGCTCACTATGTCGAGCACGGTTTTGAAATGAACGATGGCAATACCCGTCTGCAGGCCTATAAAAATCTCGGCGTCCGGGAAGTTAACATCATCATTTGGATTACCGAGCAAGAAGAATACGAGGAGTTTATGTCCCGCTACGGAAATTATGCCGAGGGAGCGCCGGTGATTAGGAGATAGGAGCGTCAGCTTCCGTAAAAACGTCTACTCCAATATCGTAATCTCGACGCGGCGGTTTTGGGCCATGCCTTCCTTGGTGGAATTGTCGGCGACGGGGTATTTGCTTCCGCTTCCGCGGCAAATGAATTTGTCGGCGGCGATTCCGCGCTTGCTAAGCTCTTGAGCGACGGAGCGGGAACGCTCGACGGAAAGCGCCATCTCGCCGCTGGGGTTTCCGACGCTGGCGGTGTGGCCGTTTACAAGCAATTTGTTTTGGCCGGTCTCTTTTAGTATCGAAGCGATTTTGTCCAAGAGCGCGGCCTCGCCTGGCAAGAGCTGGGCGCTGTCGGGCTTAAAGTGAAGGTTTTCCAAAGTGAGCATTATGCCGCCAGCGGTCTCCTGAATTTTTACCGAAGACTCTCCGGCGCCGCCCGCCGTTCCCACGACGCGGACTTTTTCCAGCCACTTGCTTTCGTTGATGGGCGGGCGCGGCTCGGAATCAGTTGCGGGCTTGCTTCCCGCGCTTCTAGCGCTTGCAACAGTTGCGCCCGCCGCGGGCTTGCTTTCAGTTCCGCCAGCGCCCGGGTCTGCCGAGGCGACGCGGTTTATTGCGGGCAAAAGTTTTGTCCTGTCGATTGCGGGCGGATATTCTGTGAACAAGCTAATCGTTCCTTTAAATGCGACTTTGCTTCCGTCGGAAAATTCGTACAACTCATCAACGCTGTCCCGAATAACGAGCGCGGCGCAGTCGGCTTTGCGGATGTACATCGTGGCGTTGTTGGAACCGTTGGCGCGCAGCAAGTCAGGATCGCCGTTGGGGTCAACCTCTGAATAACCGTAGCGGGTGGCCCAACGCGCGCTCAAAACGTAAACTTCCTGGTCGCCAAAAACTTCGTCGCGCAAGTAAGTGTACTCAACGTAAATCGGAACGCGGGTCGGCCTTCCCTTGCTAAGCGGATCCATCGCGCGGACGGCGCGGGCTTGCCATGACTGGCCTTGCTGGATTTTCTTCGCGGGGAACGTAGGAAAGCTTCTAAAGCTAGGATAGCCGTTGTCCTCTATCATCGTAAGCGTTCCGTCTTTGCTGATTTTAAAGACCGAACGAATGCTGTCGTGAATTCCGTTGACGACAATTTTTTGATTGTGAACTGTGTCCTGGTGGACAAAAAAATCGCCGTCGTAAACGCCGTCCTCGCAAACAATAAAGGAACGCGCCTCGCGGCTCATAAGGCCAACGTATTTTCCGTTGTCGTAGCGGCGCAAGTCCGTCCGTTCCACCAAAGAATAATTTTGGCTTCCCGAATACACAAACTGCGTGTCGGCGGCAAACAAGGCCGCGCCAAAAACAAAAAGCGCGCAAAAGCAAAGCGCCGCGCGCGTCGCCTTATTTCTTTTAAACATTTTCATTCCTGGAATGCCAAGCGGCCTTGTCGTCGTACATCAAGCGGTCGGCCTTGTGGAAGACGGAGTTAAACTGCTTGTCCACGCCTTTTTCATAAACAGCCGCTCCCTTGGAAACAGACAAAGGCGACTGCTTTTCGCCATTTCGCAAAAGGCCGCCCCTGTCAGAAAGCGCGCGGTCTATCAAGGCAAAAGTTTTTTCAAAAAAATCTTTTCCGGAATTTTGGGCAATGGCGACAAACTCGTCGCCGCCGATTCTGTAAAGCTTTCCTTCCGCGACGCATTCCTTTAAAATTCCGGCTATCGTCCTAATCAGAAGGTCTCCAAACTCATGCCCCAAATTGTCGTTGGCGCTTTTTAGTCCGTTGATGTCAAAAACGGCCACAGAAAAATTCGCCCTTCCGCTTACGATTTGCGCGTCAATGCGGTTGATTTCCTCAAAGTAGGCGGTCCTGTTTCCAAGCCCCGTAAGCGCGTCGGTGTAAGCCATCTCGCGCGCGTCGTTGATGTACTGCTTCAACTCGTCGCGTATAAAATGAAGCTTGCTTTCCAAAAGCTCAAACTCATCGTTATACTTTGGCTTAAAATCCAGCATGCGCTCGTTGTAACGGCCCGCTCCGGACGCAAGCCGCAATTCGCCCGCAAGGGATTCAACGTCCTCGCCAAGGCGGCTCATTTCTTCGCTGATTGAAAAAAAGCGCTTTCTGACTTTTGCGATTACAAAAAGAACAATCGCCGCTCCGGCCAAAAGCGAAATCAAGCAAACAACAGCGGTCGTGTAAACGTTTCCCCGCAACTGGTCCTCGTACCAATTGGCGTCTATGTCAACCGCCACGATTCCAGCGACTTTTCCGTCGGAATTCAGGACGGGGCTGTAGGCGCTGTAAAAGCGGCCCCAATTGTCTTCGTAAGGCTCTTTGTCCACAGAAGGAGTTCCAAGGCTGGCTTGGTAAAGCGCGTCGGTGTATGCGACGGGCTCGCCAAACTCGCCAGGGTCTTCGACGGTGGGGTCAATCGTAAAGGTGAATTTTTTTCCGCCCATGTCGCGGATTCCGTAGATGTATCGCAGCTCCACCTGCTCTTGAAAGGAACGAAGGATGCCCAAAGCCTTTTGGTATGGCTCCGTTCCCTCATCCTCTTTTTGAAGCTTTTCCAAATCGTCGCCGTCAAGAAGGGCCGCCGCGCTTTTCGCTATGTCCAACATTCTTTCGCGCATGTGCTTTTGCAAAAGGTTCTTTGACTGGCTTATCAACAAAACGGCCAAGACCCCGATAACAGCGACCAAAAAAGCTGAGACAAGCATGACAATCTGTTTAGAGAATCTGTTGTTTTTTAACATAATTCAAGCCTGACTTATATCTTTATTATTATATTATGGAAAGGAACATAAAGCAAGACAAATTTTTGCATGCGCAGGCCTTGGCGCTTGCGGCAATTTTGCGCTAGAAAAAGCAAGCGCAATTTGTTACTATAAAAAAATGTACTACATTATCGCAAACTTGTTGAGCGGAAAGGGCGCCGGAAAAAAGTGCCTTGAGACCGCGGAAAAATTCCTGACGCAAAACAACCTTCCCTTTAAGACAGAAATAATAGACGGCCACGGCTCCGGCCGCGCGCTGGCCCAAAAGGCTTGCCAAGAAGCCAAGGCTCTGCAAGCCCAAAACAACACTGTAATCGCAATCGGCGGCGACGGCACCTTTCACGAAGTTTTAAACGGCATGGACTTTAGCGCCGCCCGCCTGGGCCTTGTTCCGGCCGGCCGCGGTAACGACTACGCCGTCGGAGCCAAAATTTCCTTTGACCCCAAAGAGGCTATGCAGGCGATTGTCCACGGAAAGCCTGTAAGCCGCGACTACATACAAGTCGGAGACCGCCGCTGCCTTAACGTTTGCGGAACCGGCCTTGACGTGGAAGTGCTGAAACTCACCGAAGAGAACAAGAACACCTACATTTTTTCGCTTTCAAAACTGCTTTTAAATTACAAGCCCTACACGGTCCAAGTTGAGCGAGACGGCTTTAAGCAGAAATACAAGTGCGTCATGGCGGCCTTTTGCAACGGAACGCAATTCGGCGGCGGAATAAAGCTTTGCCCGCCGGCCAAAAACGACGACGGCAAAATGGACTTGATGATCGTAAAGCCGCCCAAGGGCCCTGTCCTTATGGCTATGCCAGCCTTTGTGGCCGGCCAGCACATCGGAAAGCCTTGGGCCGAGCACGTAGTCTGCGACAAGGCCAAAATCACGGTCCTCAACGCGGCCGCCATAGAGATTGACGGCGAGATTTACCAAGACAGCGTCCTTGACGCGCGCATCGTTCCCGGCGGCTTTAAGACCTTTGAATAACGCGCTCGTTGCGGATCGCCTCGGGCGTCGCTCCAAAAGTCTTTTTGAACTCGCGGATAAAGACCTTGTAGTTTGCGATGCCGCATTCCTCCAAGAGCGCGGAAATTTTTTGGTTGGTGTTTTGAAGCGCCTGGTAAAAGGCCGAGATTCGCAGCGACATAAGGTATTCGTTAAAAGTCATGTCGGTGTATTTTTTAAAGAGCCTGCAAAGGTGCTCGGGCGAAACGTTGATTATTTGGGCGGCGTCGCCCAAGCTGATTTTTTGGCGGAACTCTTTTTCAACGTAAGCCAAGACCGGCGAAATGCGGTTGATTCCGTAATAGCCGCCGGCGGCCCTCTTCCGTTCCGCCTGAAAATCGCTAAGAATGACGTAAAAGAATTCGTACAAAAGCGAGACAAATTTCACCCTTTGCTCCGGCTCCTTTGAGTCGACGCATTCCAGCATCCGCTCAAGGAAGGGAAAAAGCTTTTGGCTTTCGTCGGAGGAAAGCGCTTCCTTGAACACGACGCCTTCCATGTCGTCGTAGATTCCCTCAAAGGCGCTTAGCGGAACTTGCAGCAAAATGTACTTT
This sequence comes from uncultured Spirochaetaceae bacterium, assembly GCA_902799665.1. Classification (GTDB taxonomy): domain Bacteria; phylum Spirochaetota; class Spirochaetia; order Treponematales; family Treponemataceae; genus Treponema_D. The sequence continues at coordinate 82,447 of CADCBK010000001.1, forward strand.
GCGCGCCCGTTCAACTTTGACGAATGGATTTTTTCGGAATTGACGATTATCATGTCGCCGCCTTCCAAAAGGTACTTGCGCTCCTCAACCTTAAAGTCAATCTTTCCGTCCAAAACGTAAAGCGCCTCGATGTGGTTGTGCCAGTGGAAGGGCGAATAAAAATTCACGTCGTCAACCACCTCAAAGCGGATTGAAAACTGCAAGTCAAAGTGCCTTTTGTGAAGGATGTTCTCGTGCTTGTACTCGTTCATGTCAATATTCTATATCATATTTTAAAAAAACGCTACTTTTTTTGATAAAAAAATCAAAATCAACATATTCAAGAGCAAAATCGCCGCTTGAAAATTCTCCGTTTGGCGCTAAATTCGACCTAACAAAGGACAAAAAGGAGGTCTTTTATGAAAGTTGTAAAAATGACAAACATCGCGGGCGTTTTCACAGCCCTTGCGTTGGCTCTTCTAACCGCCCCGTTTGCATCTTGCGGAAAAAATGAAGCGAAAATGGATTTTGGAAACGGCGTTTCAATCGGAATCGTTGAAATCCCCGGCAACAATTTTTGCATCACAAAGACAGAAATCACCCAAGACGTCTACCAAGCCGTCACCGGCCAAAACCCTTCCAAGGAAAAGGGCGACAAGTTCCCAGTTGAATCGGTAAGCTGGTACGACGCGATCGTCTTTTGCAACAAGCTAAGCGCCATTCAGCAAAAGGCTCCCTGCTACAGCGTGAACGGAAGCACAAACCCAGACGACTGGGGCTACCTTCCGCACCAAAACCAAAAAATCGCGGGAAAAATAGACTTTGACCCCAGCGCGGACGGCTACCGAATTCCCACCTTGGACGAATGGGACGTCGCGATTCGCGGCGGCGAAAAATACAAGTATTCCGGAAGCGACGACTTGGACTCGGTGGCCTGGACCGACTGCAACTCAGGCGGCAAATTGCACCAAGTTGCCCAGCTAAAGCCCAACGCCTTTGGAATCTACGACATGTCGGGCAACGTCTTTGAATGGGTTTGGAGCGAGCGAAACGACGGAAGCCGCTACTACTGCGGAGGAAGCTTCTTTGACGCCGCCCGCGCCGGAAAATGCAACAACAAGGAGCTGAACTACGCTTCGGGCCAGTTCAAGAGCGTGGGCTTCCGCGTCACTTGGAACAAGCCGCAAGCGTAAAAAATTTTACATCGTTCCTGATTGCTATTTGTAATCTTCAACGTCAAGCACGGTAAAGTTGTAGTTGGCGAAAAAGTTTTCGCCAACATTCGTTCCTTGTGGTTCATTTTCCGCCTCCTTGTCAATCCGGCTGCTGGCCGTCGTGAGCCTTCCAAGCGCATTCGGTGACTTGCATATTGGTGAAGACCGCCGTAAAGCTTGAGTCTTCCGGGCTGCATGCGTAAACGCCAAAGCGGATTTTTCCCGCTCCTTCGTGAACATGGCAAACGCGCATTTGCGAAAAGTTTTTTCCGTCCGCCGAACACTCCACGCAGTAATCGTCCTCGCGGCGGCTAAAGCGGTACCACATTGCCTTTACGCTTGCGTCAATCGCTGTCGTCGCCCAGTCGGAATAGCCGCGGTTTGTGACTACGCTTCCCAAGTGCTGGAACTTTTCGTTTTCGTATTCAACCGAAGCCTTGAGCCAGTTTTGGCTGTCCAAGTACATGACGATTCCGCACTGGTCAAAGCGGTGATGGCTTTGCGAAAAGTCAGTCTTTACGACAAACGAAAAATATTTTTCTTCCGTTTCCATCTGAAAGACAGGAGCGTTGTCGTTTTGAAAATGATAGTAAGTGCGCTGCCAAAGGTCCGTGTTTTTCATGTCCATAATTCGCCTTCTCCTTATTCCTGCATTTCCAAAAGAATCGCGCGGCAGGGCGAGCCGTCCGCTCCGCCAAGATTGAGCGGAACCGCATTTAAAAAATATTTTCCGACCGGAACTTTTTCAAGCCTGATTCCTTCAAGCAAAACAATCTCCGCGCCAAGCATTATAAGGTGAACTTCTTTTGGCGCGTCCAACGGACCTACGGTCTGCGACTCGTTTCCAAAAAGCTTTATTCTTCTTTCCGCAAAAACCTGGGCCGCCTCTTTTGTAACGACAGCCTTTCCCTTTACAAGAACGCGCTCGCAGTCCTTGGCGGCCTTTAAAATATTTTTGGCGTCGTCGGCGCCTATGTCTCCTTCATGCTCGGCGACGTAGGCCCATCCGATAAAGCGGTCCAAGTCAACTTGGTCGATTGTCTTTCCGTCGGCGTAAAAATGGAAGGGCGCGTCAATGTGGGTTCCGTTGTGGGCGCACATTTTAAAGGCCGTCAAATTGCAGACGTCGCCGTTTTTAATGCTGAGCGTTCTAAATCTTTCCGGCTGAGGGTCGCCTGGATAAACCGCGCAGCCAAAAAGCTCCTGCGAAATGTCGTAAATTTTCATATTGCATTCTCCTTTTATTTAACGCCTTTAAACAAACTAACGTGCTTTTCCAAATTCGCAAAGCCGTTCTTTGTGTAAAAGCGGAACGAAGGTTTGTCGATGTCGGTTTGCAAAAAAATTCCTGCGACGCCGCGTTCCTTAATGTCCGCCTCTATCATCGCCATAAACTTGGAGCCAATGCCCCGGCCGCGCAAATCTTTCGACACGCAATATTCTTCGATGTTGTAATTGGCTCCTTCCCACCAATGGCGGATTTGGCCCAAAGAAATCGCGACCAACTTCCCGTCTATCAAAAGGCCGTAGTTGAGCGCGTTGTAGTGGCCCGAAACTTCCTTGATGTATTCGGTCAATTGCTTTTGGTCGCTCCAGTCGTCGTTCCAAGGTTCGCCGGCAAAGGCTTCCTTGTACAACTGCGCGGCCTCGCTTAAATGCGATTCATCAAGCTGAATGAATTGTTCCATTGAACTTCTCCAATATGTCTGTAGGATAATAAGAAAGTTTTGCCTTGCGCAAGCCTTCGATTCCCAAATCTTCCTCGCGGTTTATGAATTCTGTTTGAACGGTTTTTGAAAACTCGTTGTTGATGACAGCGTAGCCGCCGTCGCGGGCAAATTCAAAAAGGCATTTTTCAAAGTGAACGTCTGTAACGGCCGCGCTCAAAAGGCTTGCCACGCAAAAAGCGGCGGGCGTGTCGTCAACGTATAAAAGGCCGCCTGTCATTCCGCAAACTTGGCCAAAGATCTCAAAATTTTCCAGCGCGGAAAAAATTATTTCCTTTTCGATTTGAAGGTCGGCGCGAACGGCGGCGGACGGTTGGCCGCCCCCAGCATTGGCTGTTGAACTGTTCGCCAAAACTTCTTCAAGCCATTTTTCTTCAACCTGCCGCGCGTCTTGCAAGTTGCCGCTTGTCAAAGGCTCAAAGCGATAGCCGGGCCTCTTTGTCTTAAACTGCTTTATGTGGTTCCGCTTTTTGCCGTATTTTTTTCCGGCAAGGCCCGCCAAGTCCGCCGTCCGATAAATGTAGTCGCCGGACTCGCGCGCGGCGGCAATTTGGGCGCCAGGAAAAACGCGCGCGGCGATTTCCTTTTCGGCGGCGGTAATGTTCTTTAGGACAAACGGCTCTTTTTCAAAGCGGCTGTCGGCTTCCAAAAAGCCGCGCGCTTCCTTCTCCAAAAGTTTTAGCGCCTCTTCCGCGCCTTCAAGGCCGCCGTCAATTTTATGCGGAAAGAAAAAGCGCGGCTTTTGGTCTTCGTACAGACGCAAAAAAAGCCAGCCGCCTTCCACCGCGATTTGCGCTCCAAACTTTTTTGCGTAAAGGACGCAATTGGCCGCGCCGTAAACGTTTGCAAAAAAACCGTTAGTCGCGGCGCATTTTTGAAGGGTCTCCAAATCTGTCAGGGCCGGCGTTTTCCAATCCATCATGCCATTTTGATTGAATCAAAGGTTTTTGTAAAGGGGGCGGCAAGATGGCCGCGCTTTCATTCCCCAGTCGGAACGTCCGCGTTCAGGCTTTTGTTGCGGTAATTAAGATTGGTTCTGAGCGAATAGCCCATCTTTTCCCAGAATGAATTTGCCTTGTCGTTGTCCTTGAAGACAAGGCCAAAGGCTTTTGTGATTCCTTCTTTTTTTTGCGCTTCCTCCGCCTTAGCGACAAGAGCGCGGGCGATTCCCAGGCGCTGAAAATCAGGATGGACGCAAAGATGGTGGATGATCGCGCGCCTTCCGTCGTGGCCTGTGAGAATCGCGCCGACGATTTTTCCTTCGCTTGTTGCCGCAAAGCATGTCGTAGGGTTGCGCTTCATGTAGCGGGTGATACCTTCGCGGCTGTCGTCCACAGGATTAAGGGCGCGCTTTGTCTGCTCAACCTGATTCCAGAGGGCCCAAAGCTCGTCATAGTCCGCGGGGCTAAGCGTCTTGTAAGTGATTTTGTTTGTTTCTTTTTCTATTTTTCTTCTGAAAATTCCAAAATCTTCTCCCCAGACACTTTTCATTTTTCCAACGAATTCAAAACCGTATTTTTCGTAAAGAGGCGAGAGTTAATTTGCCATCAGTAAGTTTCTCTTCGTCAAGCAGAAGATATAAGCTGCCTTTCCCAAGCTTCTGGTGGAAAGAGCCATCTTTTAAAATCAGTTTGTCTTTCAATTCTGCCCCCTTTTGCTAATTTGTTCTGTCCAGTTTTTTAAGATTTTGTACAGTTCGTCAAAAGAGTTCGCGCAATAATCGATGTCATATTGTGTCATTTCATTTTCTATGGTTGAATTGCAGCTTGCTTGAGGCATGAACCATACTGAATCCATTGAGGCATTCTTTGCTCCTGCCATGTCGGATATGAGCGAGTCTCCTATGACTATGCACTCATCTTTTTTTGCTCCGATTGAACTTAACACACTGTCAAAGAATTCTTTTGCCGGTTTTGCAATTCCCATCTCTTCGCTTACAAAAATTCCGTCAAAAAATGCATTGAGGCCTGTGGAATTTATTCTGCCTTTTGCATTGACGGTTGCCCCATTTGATATGATGTAGATTCTGCAGCCTGAAATTGTACTTTTGAGTTTGCTGACGAATTCCAATGCGCCATCCATCAGGACTCCGTTTTCTGCCATTGTCGCGATGAATTCTTTGTTTATTGCAAGCGGATCAAGTCCCAAGGACTCACCTTTACACTGCGCAATAAAATCAGTAAACCTGAGCCTGAACAAATCTGTTCGCGATATGATTCCTTTTTCCAGTTCCAGCCAAAGGGACTTGTTGTAATCTTTGAAATGGCTGTAAGTGTCTTTGGTGTAAGCAAGACCGTATTTTTTTGAGATTATTTCCAATGCCTTTTCTTCCGATGCGTGGAAATTCAGCAAGGTCTGGTCAAGGTCAAATAAAAAGTTAGGATTCATCTGGTCTCCTTTTAAAGTATTAGATTCATTCCTTCGCCTTTTCCTCATACTCTTCTTTCAATATAGAGAACACCATTCTTCCTTCATAGTGGTCCTTGCGCCAGAAAAAATCGCGGAAGCATCCTTCATAAGTCAGGCCGCATTTTTCTATGACTCTTCGCGACGCTTCGTTTTCCGTACGACAATCGATTTCAATTCTGTGCAGGTTGATTTTTTCAAAGCCAAAGGCTATGACCGCTTTTGTCATCTCGGTGGCGTATCCTTTTCCCTGGAAGGCAGGGCCGATAACATATTCAATCTCGCCGTGCTGATTGTTAGTGTCCATCGAAAAATAAGCGATTTGCCCGATGCATTCGCCCGAGTCTTTTTCTATGACCGCCCAGCGGTAATAATCATCCTTTGCATACGAAACGATATACTTTGTGTCAAATAAATTCCGCACCGCTTCTGGAGTTGGGTAGAAGGGCTCTCCGTAATCATATTGCGTCTTTTCATCGGAAATCCAATTCCTGAGCATTGAATCAATGTCCGTGTATTCAAAGCGGCGCAGAATCAGTCGCTCTGTCTCAATCGTTTGTGTTCCTATGTGCGTAAGCATATAATTTTCCTATTCTTTATACTTTTTTTGTATGTGAAAAACATCTTCTTTGCAAAGGAATTTTTTTCCGTCAAATTCCATCTTTAGAATCCAGGGCATAAAGTCTATGATTTTCATAAAGCTTTCGCCGTTAAAACTTTTGTCATAGTAGTTTATTATGGAAGAAAGTGCCGTCCCGTGAGTTCCGATGACGATGTTCTTGCCATCATATTTCTCAAGAATTTCATTGAGCGCCTCGATATTTCTTTTTTGAACGGCTCCAATGGATTCTCCGTCTTCTTCGGCAAAGGCAAAATCAGCCCAACGCTTTTTGAACATTTCATGATTGTTGCCATTTTCTCCAGCCTTGCGCTCACGAAGGCGTTCGTCGGTCTGGATTGCCATGCCGTAAGAGTCTGCGGCTTTTTTTATTGAATCATGGCTTCTCTTGTAAGGGCTTGAAATAAAGACGTCAATCTTCTTGTCCTTTAGAATTTCAGCCACCTTATTTGAATCCTCAAGACCTTCTTCTGTCAGGGGTCTGTTCCTGTCATCCTGTATTTTTCCGTCGGGCTTGCAATGTCTTACAAAATAAATTGTTGTCATAAATTTATTTTACCGTCTTTCCTGTGCAATAACAAGTTTGACAAGTCTCCAATGGTCTGAATTACCCCATCCGGTGCCTTTGCTTTGCCAAATCCATAAGCTGCCCAGACAAATGGGATGCCCGCATATCTTGCCGCACTTTCATCCCCGGCAGTGTCGCCTACATAAACAGCATTGTCAATACCGTTCCGCTTCATTAGCAGTTTTATATTACTGCCTTTGTCCATACCTGTCCTGCCAGACATTTCTATGTCTTTAAAATGATGCCCCATCTTATGCGCATGCAAAAAGGCGGGAACGTATCCATCCTGACAATTGCTTACAATGTATAAATTATAGTCCTTTTTAAGTGCCGAAAGAGTCTCCTCAACGCCATCGAAAACATTCGCTCCATGTTCTGACAGATATTTAACTTCTTCGTCTCCAAAATCATTGACTATGCTCATACGCTCTTCTTCCGTCATGTTCGGGAACAAGGCCGCGCCAATCTCCGGCATGGTTTTTCCCATAAGACTGGAAGAAATTTCCTGTGTCATTCGAATAGCCGTTTTTCCGTGCTTGTCAAAAACGCGGTTCCAAATATCCACGGAACATCCTGTTGCATCCCAAAGAGTCCCGTCAAGGTCAAATATAATGGCTTTTTTCATGTTCTTTCCTAAAATTTTAGCCGCATGTCGCGGTAGCGGTTTTCCTTTTCTTTAAAGCCTAATTTTTCGTAAATGCCAAAGCCTGCGTCGGTCGCGCTAAGGTCAATTCGGCTAAGGCCTTTTTCTTTGGCAAACGCGATTAAATTTTTCATCAAGGTTGAAGCCAAGCCTTTGCCCCGGTATTCGCTTTGAGTAAAAACATTCAAAACCTCGCCGTAAAATCCGCTCAAGACATTTGGATTTGCCGGCATTTCGATTGTCAAAAGCAAGGCGACCGAAACAATTTTCTCGCCGTCGCGAGCGACAAAGGCAAAAAGTTCTTTTCCGAGTTTTCGCTCAAAATAATCGGGAAGCTGCTTTTCCATGCAAGATTTTTCGCGCTCCGAAACTGAGCCAAAGTCGTCTTGCATGTAGGCATAGCGCAAGCCAATCAGTTGAGCTATGTCGTCTTTTGTCGCCAGTCCAAACGTTATGTTCATTTTTTCTCCTTGTAAGCGTAGCCAAAGTTGATCGGGGGAGCGGTTACGGAAACGTAAATGAATTCTCCGTCGCCGTCGTTTAAAAAACCGTGAACGTCTTTGTCGGCGAACCGCGCCACGTCTCCCGCCTTGAACTCCTTTTCTTTGTCGTCGGCAAGAAGAAGCTTACCGCTGCCCTTGACGGCGTACCAGATTTGCTCCGACGCGTCGTGAGTGTGGCGGGGTTGTACCGCTCCGGGAACAAGGTGAACTTCGGTAATCGTCACGCGCTTGCTTGTTGAATTTTCCGGGTTCAAAAGCTGTCGCGACACGACGCCGGGATTGGACAATTCTTTAATGTCGTTTGCGTTTATGAATTCCATATATATTATTCTAGCGAACATTTTTTTGTAAGAAAACCATTAAATTTTTATTTTTTGATAACAATATTGCATACTAAAAGTAAAATTGTTATAATATTCGCATGAACCGGCAATTCAAGAACGTAAAACGCGGCGTCATCATAAAGCGCAAGGACGGCTCGGAAGTTGTCCGATACAACGACCCGTCGTTTCCGTCATACATCTTTGACGGCTATATCGTAAAAGGCTGCGATTGGGAACGCGTTCCGCACTACCACGAGGAAGTCGAAATTGTTTCCGTCAAAAGCGGCGAGATGGCCTACATGGTTGAAGGAACGCTTGTCAAGCTAAAAAAAGGCGACACGCTTTTTGTAAATTCCGGCTGCATCCATTATTCGCTTTCCACAACGAACGAAGTCACGCGCTACATAATCGCGATTCTTCATCCAAAAATCATTTGCTCAAGTTTTGCGGTGGAACAAAAGGCGGTGCGCCCGATTGTCTCGGACAAAACCGTTCCCTTTGTCCATTTTAAGAGGGAAGATTTTGACGCGCCTTCAATCTTTCAGCTTATGATAGAGATGGAAGACAACTGCAAAGGAAATGAATTTTTAATCACAAAATATTTTTTTGAACTTTGGGACATCATCATGCGCCGCTTTACGGAAGCGTACCGCGTTCACGTCCACAACATGGAAGAAAGTTCCGGCCACAACTCAAGGCTAAAGGAGATGATGCTTTTTATCGACGAGCGTTACCGCGACCGAATTTCTTTGAACGACATCGCGCGCGCCGGCGGGGTAAGCCAAAGCCTTTGCAACCAAATCTTCAACAAGCTTACCGAAAAATCTCCGATAGAATATTTGGCGCAATACCGCTGCCGCAAAGTGGCCGACCTGCTTGCCTCAAGCGAAATGTCGATGACAGAAATCGCCGACGCCACCGGATTTTCCGGCGCAAGCTACATGGCCGAAACTTTTAAGAAATATTTCAACCAATCGCCAAGGGAGTATAAAAAGAGTCAACGGAGGTAATGAATATGATTCAGATTTTTGGAACGAACAAGTCATTTGACTGTAAGGCGGCCCAGCGTTTTTTTAAGGAACGCCGCCTGCCCTTTCAATTTGTCGATTTAAAGGAAAAAGAAATGAGCCAAGGCGAATTTGAAAGCGTTGTCACAGCCCTTTCAAAATCCTTGGGAAGCCGTTCCGCCGCCATCGAAGCGCTGATCGACACAAAAAGCAAAGACTACTCCAGCGTCGCCTACCTAGACGACAGCGACAAAGAATCAAAGCTTTTTGAAAACCAAGCCAAGCTCCTAGTCCAACCAGTCTGCCGCAACGGCAAAACCGAAGCCACCGTCGGCATGGCGCAAAAAGTTTGGGAGGGGTGGAAGTAAAAAGGGGAGCGAATTCCTACGCTCTCTACTCAAAATCCTCTTTGTTCATAATCTCCGGAAAACTGTCGAATTGACGGCAACCCGGAGTCGGGATTAATGCGGAACGCTTAATAATATTGTTGCCGCTTTTGCTCTTGTGGCTGGAATCGTTGGCGACAAATTCAGCGATATAGCTCGGAAAATTCAAATTATCCGCTTCTTCGTAAACCGCATTCAAGAAAATGTTGGGATAAAAAGAAAGGCATTCCTTGCGGACTAAAGTATGAAAGCCGCCGCAAGTCTTAATAATGGCAAAATTCCCAAGCCCAAAGAGCTTTTCTCCGGCCCTATGCAAAGCCACGTAAGACTCTTCAAAAACAGCGAGAGTCCGGCAGTCAGATTTGATGTCCATGTCAAAATCCAGCCAAATGCGGCGGCTTGTATGCGAGGCGTGACAGCTTTTCATGTGTTCAAAAACCGCGGGCATTTTTACAAGATGTTCCTGAACGCCGATTGTGGACCCCTTCAAAATCGAGGCCGTTAAATTCTTTCGCTCGGTGTTGTAGCGCTCAAAAGTGTCTTCAATGCAATCAATTTCGTTTGTAGGATTTATGACAGAATAAACCACCATCGCGTTCTCTGGATACGGAACCCCGACGCTTGTCAGCAAAGAGCGCTTGTCACAGTTGTAAGCGTAAAACGCCTGCTTGTAAATGTCAAAATTCCATTCCTGCTTTAGTCCGCCTTTGCAATGAATGAATTCTTCACGCATCATCTCACCGCGCGAGCCTACTTTTGTATATTCGCGCTCTTCGTCCGACAACGCCTTTCCGCGGCAAGCAAGGAGAACCATGTATGACTCGTGGGGCAATGGTTTTACGATAATGTTTTCAAAAAACCAGCGAAGCTCGTCTTCATTCAAAACCATGTTGAAATATTCAGCCATTATTTCCTCCTGCAACCTCTAAAAATACTTGGTCCAGTTTCTCCCAGTCAAAAACTCTCTTCCCAACATCCTGAATGCCTATGTTTATTATGGCAATTCGATTGTTGATAAAACACTCAAGCCCTTGATTTCTCTTACCAGTCGCTTTTTCTGAATTAAAGGCCTTTTTTTCATACAAGTCATTCTGCATTTCTTCAAAATCATTTTCATCCTCTGAAGTAATTTCCGCCCCCGCCAATTTTGAATACTCTGTCGGAGCCCATGTATCATTATAAAATACCCAGGAAGCTGCCAATACTGCCCTTAGGATATAAAAGTATTTTTTATAGGTTATTGTTTCGCTCGTAAGGTATTTCTTCATAGTAGATTTGGCGAGTCCCAGATAATGACGAATCATGCTTCTTTTGCAAATATAATCGTTCATCACAGCCTTAACTTTTTCCCAATCTGGCGTAGTTTTATAAACAATCGGCGAATCAGCCCATTCAAAAATTACGGGATTGGATTTATAAAGCTGCTTAAAAAACTTCTTCAAATCCCAACCGTTTATGTCATACACTTCATTGAGTTCGGCATCTATAAAGTCTGGAAGCTCGTTTACCTTTAGATAATCTTGAACAGGCCGCATGTAAACAAAGCGAACATCATAGTCGGAATCAGGACTTGCGAATCCCCACGCCCGGCTTCCGCTCTCGCAAGCGTATAGAATACGAATATTGTCGCGCGCTTCGATTTGAGAAAGTTTTTCTTTTATAGACTGTGTGATTTTATTGCTGTTCACCAATTCCATTTTTGCCACCTCAAATTTCATTATACATTTCCACTACAGATACCATCACGGATTTTTTGGTGCGAAAAAAGCAGTTTTATGAAATGTATGCTTCTATTTCAGCAGATTTGCATTCATCATAATCTTTCTGACGATTTTGCATATAGTAAGATTTCTTTTCTGAGATATTCACAAGTTCTTTTTCCAAAACCTTCATAAGCTTCGTATAAAATTCATGTATAAATTGTTTTTTGATTATGACAAATGTAATTTGTTCTGTACCATCTTCATACATAAAAGATAATTTTGTTGTATGAGAAGAATCAGTTTGTAAGATAAGTTTTGTCGAAAGCCCTTCTTCTCCTAGTATTACATCTGCATAATTATGATTTATACATTCTTTTAGAAAATCTGTGATTGTTGTAAAATCATTAACACAAAGTGAATAATCACAAGTCCAAAACTTTCTATCATCATCATAGAAATTGATATTTATGCATCCGCAATTAAAATCTTCAAATTCAATAGTAATCATATTCCAATAGGTATAGCATAACATCAAATAATTTATATTTCATTAAAGTAGTACTTTAATGACTTGATAATTTGATGTGATTCATTTGTAATTGATTTTTTCGATAAAAAAGTTTTTTGCAGTTGTTAGAACTATCCAAAATATTCGGATAGTTGGGTCAAATTTATATCGACTACATTTTCTAAAGCCACATAGATATAGTAAAAAAAGCAGGAATAACAGTCAATTAATTACGATTGTCATTCCTGCTTTGTATTAGATCTTCATTGCTTTTCTACCCAGAAGATCAGACAGTTTTACCTTATAGATAATTCGTTCATTTTTGGCGTTCTTAAGCTCACGAACTAGACGAATTACTATACCCTCCATCTCAATCTTTGGATTTACTTTTGAAGCCGGAGCTGTTTTTACAAGTTCAGCAACTTCTTTCAAAGTTCCATTGATTACAACTGGAGCTCTTTCAAAACCAAATTCTTTAGCATAGTGATCTACAACTTCCTGTCTCCAGAAAACATTGTCTGTTTTGTTGTAGATATCGAATACAAAAAATTTAAAATCAGATAAATCATAAAGATTACTCTGAATCTTTGGTCCTAAGAGTTCCCCATGAATCATGGCTTCTTTTTCTCCAAAAACCTGCTCAAAGATGGACTCAAACTCAAGTGTAATGAGAGCATCCAACCATGCTTTCTTTTCACCTGTAAAATCGGAGCGTTCTGTATGCCCGCAGTAAGAAACATGATTTCCATCGTAGTAAAAGTTTAAGTTTTCACCATCGATTTTCTCTGTTCCAATCCACTGAATATCTTTCAATAATTCAATGTACTCATCTGAAAATACTTCCGTATTAACAGTCTTGGACTTTGGGTCAGTCCGCTTCCATGGACTAACAATTTTGTGGTAGTTGTGCATAGTGCACCTCCGTAAAAAATTAATTTAGCCCCACCACTTGCTTTTGAAAAAAGCAAGAAAACAAAGCGCCTTATGCGGACGGCTATTTCCGCAATCGATCACTAACGCCAGAAGCCGAATTTTCTGCTCTCTAAAGCGCTACGGATTTCTTGAATCCGGTGCAGAGGAGACTTATAGTGACCTCTGATATTATAATAATACCATTGGAAACACATGAAGTCATTCAACTTATAGTTGAAAACCTTCTGCAAATATAGTTCCTAAAGGAGTTGAACCTTCGTTCTCTGATAGAAAGTCAGATGTGCTACCGTTGCACCAAGGAACCATAAAGGTGGGCGTACCAGATTCGCACTGGTGAACTCTTGATCCACAATCAAGCGCGTTAGACCTCTCCGCCAACGTCCACATGTAAAACTGGACTGGAGAGGATTCGAACCTCCACGCCATAGGCCACGGATTTACAGTCCGCTGAGCGACCATTGCTCGACCAGTCCAAATTAATCACGCGCTAATCTCTTCCACGCCCTCCTCGATGTCAATGACCGTCTCCACAGTATTTGTGACGACAAGGTCATCCATCTTCACTCCAAGAATTTGGGCAAGGACGACAAGGTTGTCGATTGTGGGCATGTTCTTGCCAGAAAACCAATTGTAGATGGTCTGGACAAACGGAAAGCCCATAATCTCCTTGAGCTTGCGGACGGCTATGCCCTTCTGTTTCATTAATGTTTTGATTTTCTCGCCTGTCGCCTCTAAATCAAGCACAGGCTTAAGACATGTAGTTTTCACGTTGACAACTCCTTTTATTCGGAGCCTCAACGCCTTAAGAAAGAATTACGCTAAAACTCCGTTTGCAAAAAATGGCTTACAGTTCGACGAACTGTTTTCGCTCCAGCCTTCATGATTCTCACTCAGAGAATGACTGGCATTATGTTCGAGAAAATGTGAACTGTAATAATAACTTTCCATAGCGTTCATCCCTGAACCTCCTTGTAAGAATCAGCCGGCGCAAGCCAACTTTTGCGTGTTTCAACGCTTTACAATTCTAATATAGCGCATAAAACAAAGTTTGTCATTAAAGACGTTCTTTAATTTTTACGGCAAGTTTTTACATAAAAACAACCTTCCCCAGTTGTTAGCCGGGGAAGGTCACAAGACCTAGAAAACATTCGCCAGACCCAGTGTGCAGACCGATAAAATCAGTTGACTGCTATTCGTGATAATGTTTTCAGAACTCACATAAGTGAATAGCCTGGGTTATCGAATTTTTGCTGTATAGGTCTTTTATAACAAGGCACATTTTCTGTCTCCAGATCCCAAATCTGACGCTTATTATTAGCTATTCAATTTACTGTATATGCCTTTATTACAAGGCGCATCGGGGATTTCCCCCAAGGTACCATTCCTTTTTCGAAATTGCTGCATGCGCCTTTAATTTTTTACGCTAACGCGTCCTTCGCAGCACAGCTGCTCGGAGACTCGCTAAAAACAGTCCACCGGACTGTTTTTGCGTAGCTACGCAACGCCGCTCACTATGTCAAACTCTGCATACGGCTCAAGCATTTGCAGCATGAACTCGTAGGGAGTCACAACCTTCAAATCACCGCTAACGACATCGGAAAAGATGTTCGCGCTGGCGCCGCTCACAAGCTTAACGCCCTTTTCGTTCTGGGTTACCGGCAAGTGGGTGTCACGCGCATCAACGTTCCAGAATACGATTTCAGGAAGCTCGTAGCCGGCCTCTTCAAACGCCTTCTTGTAGAAGTCAAAAGTCGAGTCCTTTGAAGAGCAACAGTCGAATTCCATATCAGAAATAATTAGAATACGTTCTATCATCTCTTCTTTTGGAACGTTTCCGCTCTTCGCGACATCAAGGATAAGCTTATAAACCTTTCCGATGTCAGTGTTGGAACAGTCGCCATAATTGGAAATGAAGTTCAACTTCTTTTCCAAAGTGTCAGCGGTTTCTGGAACCTGAATCAACTCAGGCTTGGAGCTGAAAGTAATGAAATTGTTCTTGTAGGCGCCGCCAAGCTGTTCCGCAAAAAGCAAAGCGAGCGAAGTGGCGATGTTGATTGGCGAGTCGCCGCTTCCGTGATACATAGAGCCAGAACCGTCGCGCACAACAATAGTGCGGGAATCATAAGAACCGCGATCCAATGACTTCCAGCTTGCTTCAAGAGGAAGCGCCTCCTCGTCAGAAAGGCATCTAGTGCCGCCCAAGTCATCCATAAAAGGCCCGACAATTTGATAAGGATAAAGGGTCTTAGCGTTAAGCTTGACCTTTTCATCTTCGGGAATTTCTTCGCCGCGCGCGATTTTTTCCGCCTGCTCAACAACCTTGCGCAAGAAAGCCGTATAGCGCTCTTCGTCGTTGCGCATAAAAGCCTTTTTGTAGCGGAGCATCGCCTGGCTTGGCTGCTTTGAATAATCAAAGGTGTAATCCTTGCGCCTAAGATTGTCCTCTAGGATTTTTATTTGCTTGCGAAGCGCGGAACACAACTTGCGGTATTCAACAGCCTTCATTCCAAGAGAAGCCATTACAATTTTCGCGCGGGCTACGCTTTCTTTGGAAGAAGTGTTGATGGAAGGAAGCCATTTGCCAAGCAGGCTTACAGTCTTTCCTTCCTCCATCGCTTTCTTGTCCTTTTCAATCTGGCTTTTAATCAGAACGATAGCGTCATCCTTTGCCGGAGTTTCAAGCAAAACAAGAAGGTCGTCCCAGCGACCGTATTCAGGAACGGCATACACGATCTGCTTGGCCATTTCAGGATAATATTGGGCAAGCTCCTTCAAAAGAACGCGGAAGCTGTTGCGCTCGCCAAGCCCGCCGCGAATGTTGCGCATGTAAAAAAGAATCTTGATCGCGACAACTGGATTCTCCGCGTAAGCCTTTGCAAAAAGTTCGTCCAAATCTGAGAGGTTGTATCTCATGCCGCCGCACAAAGAAAAGAAATCAAGGCACGCGGAGCCAGTGGACTTATATGCCAAATCACCGTTCTCTGTGTGAGCCGTGTTCAACTGCGTTTTAATTGCCTGCAATGCGTTCATAATTTTTTCTCCATAATAAACAAGGCGCCTTATCACCCTTTCGGGCCATTGCTCTACCGTCTGAGCTACAGCCCGGCAATCGGGCTGGCGGGAGTCGAACCCGCGACACATGTCAATGTTCGCTGTACGCGCCTTTATGCTTTTAATCTACCACAACTCTTTCGCGCTATCACGGAAAATTTAGCGCGAAAAATCCAACTTGTCATTAAAGTTGTACTTGAATTTCACTCCGCCGCCTTGTAGTTGTAGATTGGCTTAATAACCTTAACTATTTCAGCTGTCGGATCGATGTTCGCCACAATGTCGTCCATTGTCTTGTATGCCATCGGCGCCTCGTCAATCGTTTCCAAGTTCACAGTAGACGACCAGATTCCGCTCATCTCGGCCTTAAACTCTTCAAGGCTCAACTCTTTCCTGGCCTTGTTGCGGCTCATCACACGGCCAGCGCCGTGCGGAGCGGAACAGTTCCAGTCTTCGTTGCCTTTTCCAACGCAAATCAAGGATCCATCGCGCATGTTGATTGGAATCAAAAGCTTCTCGCCCTTTTGCGCGCTGACAGCGCCTTTGCGGAGAATCATCTTCTCAGTGTCGATGTAGTTATGAATCGTGGTGAACTGCTCGATGATGTCTTCCTGCTTTATGCGAAGCCCGATGGAAATCGACTGAATCATCGCCTTCCTGTTGAGCATCGCGAAATGCTGCATAATGCGCATGTCGTTTATGTAGTCGTCAAACAGTTCCCCGCTGACATAAGCCAAGTCTTTGGGAATGTCCGTCGAAATTTGAGCCTTTAGTTCCTCAAGCTTCTCTTGAATTTCCTGCTCCTTGCCTTCCGACTTCAAGCGATCAATCAACTTGCGGCAATCCTCTTCGGCGTTTCCGTTCAATTGCCTCCAAGCCTGCTCCTGGTAATAATCAGCGATTTCAAGGCCCGCGTGGCGGCTTCCGGAATGAACGACTATGTACAAGTTTCCTTCGTCATCCCGGTCGGCTTCGATAAAATGGTTTCCGCCGCCAAGAGTTCCCAAACTAAGCAAAGCGCGCTTTTTGTTGTAACGGCCTTTAATATTGTCCCATTCAACCTGCTCGACAAAAGCGTGCGGAAACTTGCGGATGTTAAAGCCCGATGGAATGTTTTTGCGAATGATTTTGTCAAGGTCTGCGCCGTTGAAATTGCGGCTCACTTCGGAATCAGCTTTAATGCGCAATGTTTCCATGCCGCAGCCAATGTCAACTCCGACAAGGTTTGGACAAATTTTGTCCTTGATTGTCATCGTCGTTCCGATAGTGCACCCCGCTCCCGCATGAACGTCGGGCATCAAGCGGATTTTCGCTCCGGAAGTGAATTCCTGGTCGCACAAGCCCTTAATCTGCTGGAGAGACTTTTCGTCAACAACATCGGTAAAAACTTTCGCTGTGTTGTACTTGCCTTTAACTTCCTGCATAAGCATCCTCACTATGAGAAAACTATAGCAGAGTCAAATTCAATTATCACGGAAAATTTAGCGCGAAAAGCGTTTTTTCATCAAAATTATTTGTTTTTCAATCCGCTCTTTGACCAAATTTACGAATTTTTGCGGCTCAATGACCTTGACCATGGGGCCAAAACTCAAGACGCGCACGACAAGCTCCGTTTCGTCAAAAGAGTCGTAATTCAAAGTCAGCCGGTATGTGTCTTTGTCCAGCTGAACAGCGCTTTTTTCAAAATGGGCAAAGGCCAGCATAGCGCGCTCCATAGCCTTTCGGTCGTCGTAGATTTCGAGAGTTACGCTGGCCCGCTTGTCGGCCGCAAAATCCCCGTCTTGAATGCCGTCCGTTTCGGAATCTTCCGAAATCCAGCATTGGCTGATTCTCGCCATGTTCAAGATTGTTTGGCGGTTCTTGGCCTTTGAAAAAATTCTAAATTTATCGTCCTTTTGCGAATATTCGATTTTGTACGGCGCGAATGCAAAGCGCTTGATCTTGCCAAACCTGTCAGCGTACTCAATATCGACTATTTTGTTTTGATGGATCGCCTGCAAGATGACCTTAAAGTTTTCCGCGTACTGCGCGTCGTCATAGGGGTCGCCGTCTTCGTACTTGTCATACAGAAAAAAATCTTTTTCCGTCCAAAGCGGCTCCACTTCCTGCAAGTCTTTTTCCAACCGGGCAAGCGTGTTCGGCGAAACAAAAAGCTTAAAGCGCTTGTCGTCCATAACAGCCTTTAGCCATTGCTTTTGCAAAAGGGTAAGCGGCATTGTCGGAACGTTCTGTATGTTCGTAGTGTAGTCTTTTTTTATCAGGGGCCACTTTTCGTTTTCCAAAGCGCTTCCTATCGCAAGCACGCTTTCGGGAAAGGCCGACTCTTTTACGATTGCGTAAAGCGAATCGGAGTCAAGCGCTTTCTTTTGGGAACGCTCGATAATGGCGGCAACCGTATTGTAGTAAGCGCTGTAAATCTCGCTAAAGAGCATCGTCGCCTCCTTCCGCGCCTTCGTAAAGCCGCTTCATTTTGCGAATGTCGCCGTAAAACATTCTAGCGACGCTCTTTTCGGAGCAATCAAAAAAAGTTATGCGGCAAATGAAAGTTCTTGCCCAAGGAATGATTTCCATCGGATCAAAAATATCCGCGTCAAACTGGGCGTTGTTTTTGTCAAGCAAAGTAACAGTTCCGTAACGCTTTTCGCGCAAAAGCCTTTGATAAATGAATTTTTCGTCTTCATCAAAGCGAACGCGAAATGTCACGTGAGAAGTCGTCGTGTCATTGTGTTTTTTGTTTTGCTTTAGCGCCACTCCCCAAATGTTTTTCCGCAACGCCTCGAATTCTTCCCGCTTTTGCGCGAAGCCTTCATAAACTTCGCCCGTTTTCATCGCGACGATATAATCAAAGCGCAAGGCCAAAAAGTATTTTCCCCACGGCCTGTACGCCATCAAATACATTCGCCCGCCTTGAGCGCTTTGGTAAATCATAAGCGGAACAACTTGATTGGGGAACGTCCGATCGTCCTCGGCACGTTTTTGCTCAACAATCAAGCAGCGCTTTTCGCGGATTGCCTGAAAAACCTGTTCGACAAAATCCGACTCTATCGCAGCCGTTATGTAATGGTGCTTGTATTGGAAAACTTCGCTCTCCTTTCGTTCTTTGGCGGAAAGCTTGTCGAACAAAAAACTTCCGACAACACCGCACGGAGCGATTTCCGAAAAGAACGATAGAACGTCTCCAAGCGCGTCCAAACTTGTCATCGGGGAACGGAAGTAAAGCATCGCCTTTCCGTCTTTTTCCGAGCGAATCAAGCCCAGCTCTTCGTACTCCTTCAGCTTTTTTCTGAGCGTGGATTCCTCCGGCATTATTTCGGAAGAAAAGCCTTCGAGATATTTTTCGTTTATTTCGTCCAAAATTTGGTTGAGCGATTTTTTGCGAGTGCCGTCAAGAATGTCCATCAGCATAAAGTGGAGCGAAATGTCCATCGCCGTAAAAGACTTGGCCTTGAAAATTTTATGCAAGGGGTTATGGGCGGCGCGCCTGCTGTCTATCGACAAGAAGGTGACCTTTCCGTTTTCGTCAGGCCTGAAGGTCATGTAGCCGTCAAGATAGTTTTCCAAGCGGCGCTTTTCGTCGTCGTAAGTCCTTGGACTTTTTGCAAAAAATTTGTCCTTTGTCTTAAAGCCGTAGATGTAAAAGCTGCGGATGTAAGTTCTAAGCGTGTCCAAATTTTTTATCAGTTCGGAATAGGCCATGTTTTCATTATAGCGTAAATTTTTTATTTGTCATTAAAGCGCGGCTTTAATCCACTCTTCCGGGACTGCGGCGGCCATAAGCTGGCAGGCGCGCTCGCTTGGATGCAAGTGGTCGCCGGAATCGCAGTCGCTCATAAAGGCTTTGGGATTTTGCGCGTCGCGGACGGCTTTGTCAAAGTCAACGCAGCCGTCAAAGTCTTTTGACGTACGCAGCCATTCGTTGAACTCTTGGCGCATCGCCTCACGCTTTTCGTTATAAGTGCGCCAGCCGTAAATCGGCAAAAGCGTCGCGCTGTAAACTTTTAGTCCGGCCTTTCTCGCAGGCTCAACGTAAATTTTTTGGACGCCTTCTATCAAGTCCGCGACGCTCGGCAAGTCGCTCCACGGCCTAAACTTGTTCACCTCCACGCCGACCGGATGGATTATGTCGTTGATTCCGTGATGAATGATGATCGCATCCGCTCCCGCCGCCTTTGACTCAATCGGAAAGCGAGTCGCACCCTTTAGCCCGTAAGCCTGGTAAGTTATGCAATCGTATTGGCGCAAGATTCTCGTTCCGCAAACCGCGCGGCGAATTACCGAAACGTTTCCTTCTCCGCCCTTAAAGGCGCGCTCGCGAAGGTAGTCCACCCAGCTGCAGCAAGTGATTGAGTCTCCGTAGCAAATCAGCGCGCGATTTTTTTCTTGCGTCAAAACGTCGATTGTGTTCAAAAAATAAAAGGCGTTTGCCGCCGCGCTAATGTCGTCTGGAAAATTTTCCGCCGCGCAAAAGTCTCCGTAAGCGAAGGCGCCTTTTTCTAGCGGGCTTAGGATTACCGTTCCCGCGTTCATCTGCGTGTAGTCCGCAAAGTACATGCTAACGTCCACGGTATCGCCTGCTGTCACGGCAAAGTCAATTTCGTCGCTGGCAATTTCTTTTCCCGCAGGAATTGCAAAAGAAGCGGCGCCGTTTTTTGTTATCGCGACTGGAGCGTATTTGCCCGCGCCTTTTTTTGCGCAAACGGCCTTTGTCACACTCACGTCTTCCGTTCCGGTTAGGTTGGAAAAAGTGAAGCGCAATTTTGAGCCGTTAAAGCAAATCTTTATCGGGTAGCGCAAGGTCAAGTCTTTTGCGTATGTCGTCTCCGTTCGCTTTGTAATCGAAGTCGCCGTTCCCCAGCAAGCCACCCATTTTGAAAAGCCTTCGTTTTTTGTCGCGTTCATTCTACAATTCCTTTTGCAAATAAATCATGTCCACAAGCTGGACGCCCGCCTCTACAATCGGATGGTCATAGTTGTCGGTAAAGAAATTCTTCACCACGTGATGCCGCTTGAATCCGCATTTTTCGTAAAAGGGAATCGTAAGCGGGCTGTCGCCTGTTCCGACTTGAATGGCGTCGTAGTCATTATGAAATTTTTCTTCCAAAAATTCAATCAGCTTTTTGCCGTAGCCCTTTCCCTGGCTTTTGGGAACGGTGGCGATGTTTTTTATTTCAAGAACGCCCCCGCCTTCGTCGGTGACAACGCACTCGGCCTTTATTCCGCCGTCGTCAAGAACGAACATTCGTCCGCGCTCAAGGTAGCGGTCAACCATGTCCTCCTGCTCGTCGGCAAGAAGAAGCAAGTCGAGGTAGTCTTTTTTGTTTGTTTTTATTTCTCTAAATTCCATATTGTAACCTCCATATGTTACGGCTGAACGCGCGAGCTTGGTTGCGAGCGCGTTTTTTGCCGCTTATGCGGCGCCGTTCGTTTTAGGGCTTGCGAACAAGCGCGTCGCCGCTAGAACTCCAAATAATTTGTCCGCAATTTCCGTTCCGTTCCGCGACAAGATTTTCGTTGGCGATTTTTTGCAAGAACGCCTTGTCGTGGCTTACCACAATCATCGCGCAATCCAAAGACGCGAGCGCGTTTTCCAAGGCCACAACGCTTGTGATGTCCATGTGGTTTGTCGGCTCGTCCAAAACCAAAAGCGAGAGCGGCTTTTGGACCGCAAGCGCTATCATCAATTTGCGCAGCTCGCCGGGGCTTAGGTCTTTGCCCTCCAAACGTTCCGGCTCGCTTCCCAAGCGGTAAAGGGTCGAAAGCACTTCTCCGCGCTCGCTTTCTTCCAAGTCGTCCAGCTCGCAAAAAATTTCATCCCGTTGCGCGTCGGAAATTTCCTGCGGCAAGTAAAGGACTTCGTTGGCCCGCCCAGCCTTTTCCAAGAGCGAAATCACATGGCGGACAAAAAGCGATTTTCCCGCGCCGTTCTCCCCGGTCAGCGCGATTTTTGTTCCGCGCTTAATTTCCATACGGGGAATTTTTAGCGAGTAGGAACCGGCTTGCAACACAGTTTCTTCAACGGCAAGCGGCTTGGAATAATCCGTTTGGTTTAGCGCAAAGCCTTCCTTGCGGCGCAGGGCTTTTTGGACGCTGTCGCGCTCGCTTTCGGTTTGGCGGATTTGCGTTTCCAGCCTGGCCTTTGCGTCTCCGGTGGAACGATCCTTTCCTGTGATTCTTGCCGCGTCGATTTTTGCCTGCGCGTCGTGGTCGCGCGAATCGATTTGCTTTTTGGAAAGCCGCGCCTTGGCCTTTTGGTTTTGCGCCTCAAGCCGCGCGCTTCGTTCCTTTTCCGCGCCAGCCTTTGCGTTAAGCCGCTCCCATTCGCCGCGAGACTGGTCGGCGCCGCTTTGCCGCAATTCCAACGCTTTTGTAAGGCCGCAAGGATAAGAGTCATAAGCGACGCAATCACGGCCTCCCGCAAAGGCGGCGGCTTCGTTGTAAAGGTAAACCGTCCGAGAGCAAAGGCTGTCCGCAAAGGCGCGGTCGTGGCTTACCATGATTCCCGTTCCGGAAAAATCGCCAAGCGCGGCGCAAATCATTCGCGCGGTCTTTGCGTCAAGGTGATTGGTCGGCTCGTCCAGCAAAAGGACGGCGGGACGCTCGGCAAGCGCGCAGGCGATTTGAATGCGCTTTTTTTCGCCGCCCGACAAAGTTTCGTAGCGCTCAAGCATTTCTTCGGTCACGCAAAGGCGCGAAAAAAATTTGCGCGTCTCGTTGTCGTCCGACCAAAAGGCCGTGTAAAGGTTTTCGGGCGGCTCCGCGGTTTCTTGCGCGCAGTAAATCACGTCGCCCGAATTACCGCCGTTCCCGCAAGAAATCTTTCCGCTATCGGCTTGCAAAATTCCTGCGATAAGTTTTAGCAAAGTGGATTTTCCGCAGCCGTTGCTTCCC
This sequence comes from uncultured Spirochaetaceae bacterium, assembly GCA_902799665.1. GTDB lineage: Bacteria > Spirochaetota > Spirochaetia > Treponematales > Treponemataceae > Treponema_D. The sequence continues at coordinate 104,905 of CADCBK010000001.1, forward strand.
GCCACGCAAGTCCACCCTTCCGCAATCTTGAGCGAAAAATCCTCGAACAAATTTGCAGTTGACGCAGGATAAGAGAAGTTAAGTTTTGTGATTTGAATTGACATTTGGCCTCCAAAAAAATAGAAGCCAGCCACAGAAAGCGGACGCCCGGCCGACAAAAAAATAACTGCAACTGACTTCCAAAGATTGCCCGCGCGCCCTTCGCGCCAAGCGTTTTTTTAACGGAAATCAGAATTACAGTATCATCGGCAGCGTGTCTCCTAAATGAAAAGATGGTTTATATTATAAAGATTTTGGGAAAGTGTCAATTGGGGGGAAAACTCACCTAAACATCCGCTCCCATTCTTCGTCGCTCAAATCGCAATAGTGAATGTCTTTTTCAAAGCGGACATTGAGGGAGGGAAGGCAAAAGACTGCGGCCACTTTTTGCAAGTCGCGCTCGCTAAGATTGTTTCCGTGGTAAATTGTGAACAGTCCGGTCTCCTCGTGATAAACGACGCGGCCTCGCGGAATTGAAAAATATTCCTCGCGCAAGTTTGGCGGAAGGACTTTCAACTGGTTCGCGCCCTTGCCAAGCTCTTCCCAATATTCCGCGTGGTCTTTGGTTCCTGTAATCGCTTTGTCGTAATGAACGCCTTCATCCAAAGGAACCGCATGAACAAAAATCGGCAAGCCGTTATAGAACCAAAAGATTCCGACACGCGGCTTTGACTCCGTAAGATAGTCGTCAACCGCAAACAAAAATTCTTGGATTTTGGAATCGTCGTAATAGCAGTCCGCGTCGCTTTTCAATATTTTGGAATTGACGACATGTGGAAAAGCGATTGAAGCGCACGAACAAAGAGCCTGCCCCTTGCGCCAGTCCGGATATTTTTTGCGCTCTTGTTCCGAAAACAAAACCAACGCGTCAAGCAAGTCTTTCCGTATCGCGCTCTCCTTGTAAAGCATTTTCATAACCTCCGCGATTGAGCTTTTCATTTCTTCTTCTTCGGTCATAACAACACCCCCTTTCAAACGTCTATAATACCATGTTCCTACTATCATATTATGATAGTAGGAGCAAAATTTTTTAATAGAAGCCGGAGGATTTCTTTTCACCAAATGATAACCCACACCCGTATACTCATCAAGCAGGCAAGCAATAACCAGTTGTCGTAAATTTTGCGACAACTCAACTCCTTCAAAAAGCAATATGCATTTTTTGCATAATGCTTTTTAATTTTGTTTGACAAATATAACTGTTATAGTGTATAGTTAACATAAAGAGGTGATTTTATGGCTCAAAAGGAACTTGTGATTTTTGAAAGCGCGGACAAATCTGTGTCTCTTTCCGTTCCATTCAAAGAGGACACAGTATGGTTGAACCGTCAGCAAATGGCCACGCTGTTCGACCGAGACGTAAAGACAATCGGAAAGCATATAAATAATGTCATTGAAGAAGAACTTGAAGGTTTTCCAACTGTCGCAAATTTTGCGACAGTTCAATTTTCCAAAAAGGAATGTGCATTTTTTGCACATTGCAAATTCTGACAAAACCGTAAAATACTACTCCCTCGACGTGATCATCTCGGTAGGCTACCGCGTAAAGTCCAAGCGGGGCATAGAGTTCCGCAATTGGGCAAATTCCGTCTTAAAGCAATACATCCTCCAAGCCCTAGGCCTCATCCATAAAAGTAATATTCCAAAATCTTCTCGTACACAATCCCAAACATTCTTTCCAATCTAGCTTGCGCAATCATAGCAATTTGCAGTTCAGGCAAATCTCCGTTCTCTTGCTTTATCAATTCAGAAAGCTGTTGCATTAATGACATAATTTCTTTTTGAATGTCATCGTCTGTGTATTCGTAAGCATTCAAAACACCTTGTCGATGCAGGAACTTTTTAACCTTGCAATCAGCCTCAGTTTTCGATATTTCAAATTCAACTTCAACACCATTTGCATTCAGGCTTTCAAAAATTGAAATAAGCTCAGACGCGTCAAAGTTGTTTGATAAAACACTGGTTGAAACATCGCTAGATCCAAATACTATTTTTGCGCAGATTTCGGTCATTTTGAGCAGTCTGTACAGCTCATAAGCAGCCCAGGATTTTAAATTGATCAATCCCGGTTCAATTTCAAAAGGAGCGTCCATAATATATTTTGGCGAAACATCCATATCTAAATGCGTGTTTTCTTTTATAGAAAAATAAACCTCAGAAGAATCTTCAGCAAAATCTGTAGCGACATACAGCGCTCGCTCGTTCAAATCATCTACAGTTTTACAGAATGAACTCCCAACACATTCATCATTCCATGAGGCATAACTAACATAACTTATTAATTTCACCTCTTGCTCCGTAAGAATTCCATTGGCCACCAATTTAGGAGCATTGTATTCACCTATCAATAAATCAAGTTTTACATATATGTCTCGTTTTAATTCCAACAAACGATAGATAATAGGCTTTACAAGATATCTATTGTTGTAAATATAGTCGTTATCTTTTACAAGCCCCTTGACTGTAACAGAAAACTCTTTGAGGCAATCAGTTAAGTCCATAACGGTTTCCAAGACCGCTCTTTTACCCGCAAATTTTTTATGAAGAGCCCCAACATTGCTAAGCAATTCATTTTCTGAAAACCATTTTTCATATTCCGTTAGATAAATAAAAAATTCTATGACCATATTTTTCTCCTTTTGTTTAATTTTAACAACAAGAGCGCGTGCCTCACACCACTCCAAACTCCTCGCCGCACATCGCGAGCAATTCCTCGACGGAGCGGGCGCCCAATTCTTGCGCGGCAAGGGCGATGATTTTGCCGCAAGTTCTGGAATCGTCAAGGGCGTCGTGCGCGTTGTAGGCAATTCCAAATCGCTCGCCAAGAGCGGTAAGGCGGTGGCAGTCAAAATGCGGCCAAATTTTTTTTGCAACGCGCAGGGAGTCAAAATATTTGAGCGCGGGCTTTTCCATTTCGTACCATTCGCAGCAAGCGCGGATTACGCCCATGTCAAACGGAGCGTTGTGCGCCACAAGCGGAACGCCGGGCGTTTGGTTGATGAACGGCGTCACAAGCGTGTCCCACACTTCGGCAAAGCGCGGCTTGTCCCGCACGTCGTCATACGATATATGGTGAATGTCGCGAGTCCATTCAGGAATAAAATACATTTTGGCGGGCTTTATGAGCGAATAAACGCTGTCAGCCTCCTTTCCGTCAACAAACCTCACCAATCCAACGGAACAAGCGCTGTTCCTGTTTTGATTGGCAGTTTCAAAGTCAATGGCGATGTAATTCATATTTTTCACCTCTTAAAGAAATTGTAGCACGGCCAGTCTATCAGAGCGCGATAGGGTGAAAAAATTATTATTTTTTACCCTATCCCAAGATGATAGACCGCTCCTGCTATAATGCGGCATAACGCAGGAGGAAAATATGGAAACAACAGACAAGCAAGGCATTTTTAGCTTTACTTCAATAAAAGATATAACAGTAAAAACTCTCACCGCTCTAGAAAACATGTATGACAAGCAAAATGTTGGCAAAGGCTTGAAAACAGGATTTGGATGGTTGGAATTTCAAAAGGACGAATTGATTGTACTAAGCGGCTGCCCAAACGTTGGCAAAACTGCTCTTGCGCTGAGTTTAATCAAACAAATCTCGATAGACAACAAAACGCCAACTGGTTTAATTGTTCCTGGCAATTTTGAAAATGTGGCGTTAGGACAACGATTGCTTTCAATTTGCTCTGAAGTCGCCAGTACTAAAATAAGAACAGCCATGTTAAATATGGACGAATTTGAAAAAATCAAAACTGCGTCAAACAGGATTTATGACTCTCCAATTTGCATTTTTAACGAGCCGAATTGCAATTTTCAAAGATTAAAAGAGTCTGCAATAGAAATGGCCGAACAACAAGAAGTCAAACTAATTATTGTAGACAGCTTCGAATTTCTTGAAGAAATCGTTGACGCAGAAAATGAAAACTATCGTTGGACATTGGAGGCCATGCTCGACAGATTTAAAGCCTTGGCTGTTAAACTACAAATTCCAATCGTTCTTACGTTGGATTTGCCCAATTACGAATACGGCTATAAACCAAGACTTCTAGACTTTAAAAATTATATGGTTATTCCAAACAAAGCGGACAAGGTTCTTTTAATTTATCGGGGATTCTGTGACCTCATTGAAAATGAATTTATTTCGTATGCCAATTTAATTGTCGCCAAAAACGAAAACGGTCCTACAGGAGATATTAGATTGAAGTTTTTGCCGAAAACAGCGCTGTTTGAGAATAATGACGATGGAGATTAGTCCAAGCACAATATCTTTAATCACAACAAAGCAAAGAGGTAATTTCAATCCCTTTTTAGTTCCTTTATCTGATTTTGGAGCTCTGAAATTTGTTGCGAAAGTTGTTCCAATGTGACTTTATTTTGAGCTGAATCTTTCATTTCTTTTTGTTTTTGTCTATCTCGTTCTTTGCCCATTGAATCAACTATAATTCCAACAATAACATTCATAATTACGGATGCAGCGATAAAAGCATAGGAAATGAAGTATATCCACGCCAAGGGATACAATTGTATAATAGGCCTTGCAATTTGACTTACCCAAGAATCAAATGTTAAGATTTGGCACAAAGACAAACATGCATAACCTAAACTACCAAAAAACTCTGGAAATTCTTCACCAAAAATATGGGTTCCTATAATTGCATAAACATAGGCAAACAATGCTAAAAAACAAAAAGTCCACAAAATTCCAGGTATAGCCTTTACCAACCCCTTAAATGTAGTCCGTAAACCTGAAACATCATTAACAAGTTTTAACGACCTTACGGCACCGAGTGCCTTTATAGTTCTGATAACTTTAAAAGAACGAAAAATTCTAAAAACTCTGAAAACAGTAAAATATGGCAATGTAGAAATAACAGATACTATTACAATTATCAAATCAGAAATATTCCAACGATTCCAGTGAAAATATTCTTCACCATCATCTTCGCTGAATCGAATTTCCCCAAAGAATTGTTTGTTGAAAACGATAAATTTAAATACCAGTTCAGCAATAAAAATCCAAAGACAGATTTGATCAATTATAAAAAGAATGTTTCTAAATTCTTCTGTAATATTCTTTGAAGTTTCAATCCCTAATGAAATTGTATTTATAACAATAACGAAAAGCATTGCATACTCATAAGGAGTGTCGGCATTTCCATCAACATACTCTTTAAGATTTTCCAGTTTTTTTTCACTTTTCATATCTCTTAAATTCTCTAGAAATCATGCTTGCATATTTTAAATTAAAATGGTGAATGACAACTCAAACTGCTGCCAGGATTTACTTTTTGACCTCTTTTTGAACACAGAGCCCCGTCAAAAAAACGACAAGTCTTACAGTGTTTATCACCAGGCATGCCTGTATAGGGAACAAAACACCCCAAAAAACTTCCTGGATTTACTTTTTGATTTCTTACCTTACAAATGTTTCCATCAAAAAACCGACATTCCCTACAATGACCACTTGACATATATTTGTCCCTTTTTCCTAGATTAATAATGTTTTAATCTATATCATAAAAAATTATATTGCGACACTTTATAAAATACCTACCGCACAACCACAAGCATTAAGAAAACAACAATTTTTATATGTGACAGTCATAAACTCTGTTCAAAATATCATTACAATACTTTTCATTGTTTTTGAACAGTGGATGTCCAGTTGATATTATAAGCCTATTGTTAGTTTGGTAATAAAAGTTATCAGAATCTTTTTCTGGCTTATAGGCATCAAATTTTTCAACTCCGGCTAAATCACAAAGCAATTGTTTTACATGGTTACAAACAATTATTATTCTTGGATTAATGTACTCAACTTGATCAAGGATGAGTTTTCGAACCTCTGGTTTTTCATAATGAGAGGCGATAAAAGCATCATTCGAACTTTTTCCACCTATTCCTTTATGAATATTTATCATTGCAATTTCGTCAAGAGGAAATATTTGCTCTCCATCATATTTACTATAATAAAACCTATAATCCTTATTTCCATCCTCCAATTCTAATGTTGGCAAGTCCTTATACAATAACTCTTGTTCTCCGTTGGAAGCGGCATACTCTCGAATGCCAGCTGTAACACGCATTATATTTCCCCAAGTCCCCATATTCCATCCAGCGCCATTTTTTAAGTATTCTCGTTGATCCAAAACACCTTTTTCTTGGAAATTACGGTTCATTTCTTTAAGAATCCATAATGTATGCCAATTTTCCTTTTCGTTTGTCACATATTTGCCAATATCTGTAATTCCATCAAGAGAGCAGTTTTCACCCCATATTTGCTTAATTCTCTCATCAATCTCACTTTGCTTTTTTAACAACTCTATTTTGTCCATATTAATTTTACTCCAAAAGATTTGATTCCATAAATTCATCCAACAATATGTTCATTCTACCACACGTTCCCTGAAAAAGCAACTTAAATATTATCTCTCCCCCTAAACTCCAACGCAACCAAAAACAGCGGAGCGACAAACAAAACCAAATAACCGCAAGAAAGCATGATGTATTGTTCCAAAGCGGTTTGCCAAGGCAGATTTAAAATAAGAATCCCTAATGCAACTCCGCCGGCAATAACGACAAAAAATAAGACAAAAAGCGCGCAAAGCGTTCTGCCCAAAAATTTCGCCGCGCCGTCGCGAATGCTATAAACTTCCATCTCGTCGCGAAGCTTTATTCTTAATTTTTCCGCTTCTTCGTTTGTTATCTTATTTTCCGCCAACTGTTGGTCTATCGCAAAGTTTTTTTGGGCGGAGGTGTCTAACGCGAACCTTGCGGCGACTTCCGAGATTCGCAAAATGCCTCGCTTGAAAAAGTATAAAATGCCAACGCTCGCCACAAACATCGTAAAAAATCCGCAAACATAATTTTCGCGGCAAACCCATTGGCCTATGATTCGCGCCAAAGGAATTTGTCCCTCAAGAGTTCGCGCTGTCAAAAAAATTCTTGCGGCTGCAATCGCAAGTTCAAAGTTGAACACAGCGTAAAGCAACGCAAATTCCGAAAAATGCGGCGACTGTTTAACTCTCTTAAAAAAACTTGCCGAAAACAAGCAAGCCGCAAAAACAAAATTCAACGCAATCAATGCCTGGATGGTCATCACAGGAATTGGCGTAAAAATCAAAACCAACGCCAAAGCTAGCGCCGCCAACGGAAGAACGCTTTTAACAACAGAAATAATTTTGCTCATATTTTCACCTCGACTATAATTATACAAGCCTAGTCTATCAGAATGCGATAGAGCGGCAAAAAAATTGCAGATTTTTAATTTATTCTTTCCACTCTATCTTGATTTGATAGACTCCGATCATATAATATAACTGAGGTGAAAAAATGAGAGTTTCCAAAAGCAGTTACATTCCGTTAGATGTGATGTCGGATTATTCCATAGGAGAAAGCATAGCGACAATTCAAGCGCTTGTAGAAAAAGCCAAGTCCTTGAATCTTAAAGCGCTCGCTTTAACCGACAGAACACTTTCCGGCGCAACAGAATTTTACCAAACCTGCGTCGCAAACAACATAAAACCCATAATCGGGCAAAAGATTGTTGTTTCAAAAAAACAACTTATTTTGTTATGCAAGGATTCTAAAGCGTACAAAACGCTTTGCCTTCACTCTCTAGATTTTCAAACACCGCTAAAAGACTTTCCACTGTCAAAAGCGGAATGCTCGCATTTTATCTGCATCACGCCACTATGCGATTCAAAGCTCAAAGCCGCTTTTGGAAACAACCTATACAAACAAATCGACTTTTCAGAATCAAAGAAAGACTTAGAGCTGCTTGAAAAACAGGAAAATGTCAAAGCCGTAATTACAAATCCAGTAAAATACATTCAAAAAGATGACGCTCAAGCGCTGGCAATCCTTAAAAAATATTTACATAAATCCGCAAAAAATTGCTCCGACAAACATTTTGCGTCCGTTTCAGAAATTCTTCCATTATTAAAACAAGCAAATCGTCTTGATCTTATAAAAACCACAAATTTCATCGCAGAGCAAATTCAAGACATTTTTCCAAAGGATTATTTTACAAGTCAAAACGCGCATAACCGTATGGCTGAAACCCTTCCAAATTTCAAGAATGCAAAAACCCAATTGCAGAAACTTGTAGAAAAAGGTTTTGAAAAAAAACAAAATAGCTTCGAAAATGTATCCAAGGCAAAAAAACGTCTTGAATGCGAACTAACCGACATTTTTTCTCACAATTGGGAAAAATTCTTTTTGTTTCACCACGAACTTGCGGCTTGGTCTCGGAATTACAAATGTCAATCCGTTAAAATACGGCCTTTTGTATGAACGCTTTTTAAATCCCGAGTGGCTTCATTATCCAGACTTTGATATAGACTATGATAACAAACGGCTTGAAGACGCAATAAACCATTTAAAAGAAAAATACGGCGAAGACCATATAGCAAGAATCTCCGTTTACGAAACAATAAGGCCCGAAAAAGCGTTGCTCATCGCCGCCCGCAGTCTTGGAGTTTCAGATAAAAGAGTAACTCCTATCGCAAAAATTATTTCTTGCTTCCTAAGAACCTCAATAAATCATTTTATTGACGAAAACAATTCTCCATGCATTCCTGTACTTTCAAAAAAAGACGCGACCACAATAAAGAAATTCCTTAAAAATATAAAATATAAAAGACTTATAAACATTGCGTTAAAACTCGAAAGGATTAAGATTGGACGCGGCTTACATTCAAGCGGATTCATAGTTACAGAAAAACCTGTAGCCAATTACATTTCCATTATTAAAGATAAAAATACTGGCGTACTTTGCGCCGATTCCACATTTATTGCTTTGGACCATTTCGGCCTATCCAAAATCGATATGCTCGGTTTGGAAGAATTATCAAAACTCAAAAGCATATCAAATGCCGTTGCAAAAAGATTGGAGAAAAACTTTGACTATAAAACAATTCCGTTAGACGACAAAAAAGCATTGGAGGCGTTCTCAAAAGGAAAGACGACGGATGTATTCCAATTTGACTCGCCTGGAATGAAAATGATTTTAAAAGCTTTTCAGCCTGAAAAATTTACAGACCTAGTTCTCTTAAACGCCTTATACCGACCTGGCCCAGCAGATTACATTCCGACTGTCATAGAACACAAGCATTACGGCATTGGAGATTTCTATTCAACTTTGAAGCGCGAATCTATTTTGAGCGAAACCTATGGCATTCCGGCATATCAAGAACAAATCATGCAAATTGCTCACGACTTGGCCGGATACACTTATAGGGAAGCGGACACGCTTCGTCGAACGCTTGGAAGAAAAAAAACGGATGTTGTAAAGGCAAAAAAAAGGGAATTCATGCAACGAACATTGCTAAAAGGAATTGTAAAATCAAAAAAGCAAGCGGAAAGAGTCTTTGACATCCTTCTCACTTTTTCCGCCATTGCCTTCAACAAATCCCATGCGGTTTCTTACACATTAATGGGATATTGGGATATGTATTTGAAAATTCATTATCCAGAGGAATACAGACAGTACAAAAAATAGAAATTTCCCTTGCTTTAAACTAAAAAGCGCTGTATACTACACATTGGCAAATATAATAATAATTGCCAATGTGTAGTATGTGGGAAACAGAGCTTTTGTCAAAGATTCCAAAGTCTCAGGTTTTTACGCGCAAGGAACTTTATCTTGCGCTAAAAGAGATTGAAAAGAATTTGTCATACAATTCTCTCGGCTGGATTATCGACAAAGGCATAAAAGCGAATGTAATTTATAAGGTTGGCTCAGATTCCTATTCCAGAAAAAAGGACAACCGAAAGACATACAGCCCAAAATGCTCAAAATTTGCCAAGACTCTTGTCGCAAAAATGACAGGCCGCTTTCCAGAATTGCGGTTCACTGTGTTTGAAACTTTGCTTTTAAATGAATTTGTAAACCACCTTTACGCGCAGAACATTGTAGTCTTGCAAGTAGAAAAAGATTTATGTCCTTTTGTCTTTGAATTTTTAAATGAAAAACATCCTGGGAAAATTTTGTTCAACCCTTCTCAGGAAGATTTGTCAAGGTATAAATCAGACAATTGCATTGTTCTGGAAAACTTAGTCAGCGAAGCGCCTTATGACAAAGAGAAGCCTTATTTTATGACGCTTGAAAAATTGCTTGTTGACTGCGTCGCGGACAAAGCAATCAAAAATTTAACGCCAGACAGCGAAGTCGCGAACATTTTTGAAAACGCGAAACTTCTTTATAAAAGCGACCTTACAAAAATCAAGCGCTATGCAAAACGCCGCAACGCTTGGGACCAAGTAGAAGCGTTGCTGGAACAGGAGAGCGAAACATGATTAGCAAAGAAACTTTTTCGTTGGAGCATATAAAAGCGCTGGAAAAAGAGTCCGGGGCGCAGCTTGCAATCATCGAAAGAACAATGTTCGCGCTTGGCTTGCTGGAAGCGATTTCGCAAACTGGCTTGCGATTCATATTTAAAGGCGGCAGTTCTTTAATGCTCCTTTTAGAAGAGCCAAAGCGTTTTTCAACTGACATTGACATAATCGTTCCGCCGGGAACAAACATAGATGATTATATCTCCAAGGCTGGAAAAATTTTTCCTTTCTTTCATGTTGAGGAAAACCATCGGGCAAAACGCAACAACATTGAGAAGCGACATTTTAAGTTTTTGTACATCTCTCCAATTAGCGACACACCTGTGACGGTTCTTCTTGACGTTCTTTTCGAAGAAAGCCATTATTCTTCAGTCGTTCAGAAAACTCTAAAAAACAATCTTTTGATTACCAAAGGCAAAAACATTGAAGTTGCCGTGCCCGGAATCAATTGCATTCTTGGAGACAAACTTACTGCGTTCGCGCCGCATACAATTGGGGTCAGCGTCAATGACAAAAAAGAATTGGAAATAATAAAGCAGATGTTTGATTGCGCGACCTTGCTGCGAGAAATCACAGATTTTGGCGAAGTCAGAGCCACATACAAAGAAATAGCAAAAGTTGAAATATCATATAGAGACTTGAACATAGGTTTGGAAGACGCTTTGCTTGACAGCATAAAGTCTGCCGCCGCGATTATTGGCCGAGGCTCTTTGTATAAATCTGACGATTACAAAACTTATTCCACAGGAATTGGGGCGATCGGCTCGCACATTTTTAGCAAAAGGTATGACATGTCGATGGCCGGCTTTGACGCCGCCCAAGTGATGTATCTTGCCGCAAACATTCTGAACGACTCAAATGAGTTTAACCTTATATACGATTTTCAAATTTATAACAATGAACGCATACAAAACAAAGATTTTTCGTCATTGAATCCGATTAGAAAAATCAGCCTTGAAACATACGCTTATTTATACACCGCGGTTAAAATGATTTAGCGTCCACTCTATCTTGAAATGATAGACCAACGTGCTATAATCATCTATAATAGAATTCGCAAATAAGAGGAGGCGTATATGAAAGCAAAAGCCGTCACCAAAACAAAAAAGGCGCCAAAAATAAAGCGCGAGGACAGCAAGCTTGTCTCAAAGAAAATGCTTGAGCGCCTAATCATAATTCACAACGCGATAAAATCCGGCCTGTATCCCAACAACCAGCAACTGCGAAAACTTTATTGCGAACAATCAGGCTACACAAGCGTGGGCGAAGCCACCATCAACCGCGACATTGACACGCTGCGAACGCGTTTCCACGCGCCGATTGAATACGACAGGGCAAAAAACGGCTACTATTACATTGACAATTGGGAGTTCGCCGTCAATTCCGTCTCGCCCAACGACGCTTTCTACCTTTCGGCCGCAAAGAACCTTTTGGCCAACTTCAAGGGCTCCCCGATGTACAAAGAAATCGAAAATGTCGTAAACTTTGTGACCGACACGGAAGGCTGCGCCAAAAGCCAGCTGCTTGACAGGATCGCGGTTCCCCCGCTTCCAAAAGTTGTCGTTGACGAAAATATTTGGAAAACGATTATGCAAGGCTTGCAGGAAAATTTCATTTTGGAATTTGATTACAACGGCAGGTGGAACACTTCGACAACCCACCGCCGCGTCCGCCCCTACCAGCTGCTTTTGGAAGACGGAATGTATTTTCTTTTTGGCTACGACGAGCTTGCGGACAAAGGCAAGGGCGGCGAGCGCCTGTTCTGTCTTCCGCGAATCAAGAACATAAAGAGCGCGCAAGAAAAATTTTCGCTTCCAAAAAATTTTGAATTCGCCACCCGCTGTTCCGGCGGAAGGTTCGGAGCCTTTTGCGAGCAAAAACCCGTCAAATACGAAATCGATTTTTACGGCCCCGCGCGCCAATACGTCAAGGACTGCGTTTGGGCAGACGACCAAAAATTTTCCGAAATCGAAGAAGAGGACATGACCACAATCAAGTTCACCACCTCGCAATCCGCAAAAGTTTTGGAATGGGTTTTGGCACAAGGAGGCAACGCCCGCCCAATCGCTCCCAAAAATTTTGTGGAACTGTGGAAAGAAGAAATTCGCTACATGGCTAAAATCGCCGGGATAAAATAGCAGCCAGCTGTCGCAAATTTTGCGACAACTCAATTCCCCAAAAAGGAATGTGCAAAAAATGCACATTCCTTTTAATTTTCAACTTTACAAATATAGTGGTTTTAGTGTATAGTTAACATAAAGAGGTGATTTATGGCGCAAAAAGAGATTGTTCTGTTTGAAAGCGAGGACAAAGCCGTGTCTCTTTCCGTTCCGTTTGAAGAGGACACAGTCTGGCTAAACCAGAGTCAAATGATCGAGCTTTTTGAAAGAAATCAATCCGTCATTTCTAGGCATATCAAAAATGTCTTTGAAGAAGGCGAGGTTGACGAAAAAAGCAATATGCATTTTTTGCATAATGCTTTTTCTGACAAACCCGTCGCATACTATTCCCTCGACGTAATCATTTCGGTGGGCTACCGCGTAAAGTCCAAGCGGGGCATAGAGTTCCGCAAATGGGCAAATTCCGTCCTAAAGCAATACATCCTAAAAGGCTACGCCGCCAATAACCGCCGCCTGGAAGAGTTGTGCCAAACTTTGCAAATCATACGCTGCGCGGAAAACCAGCTGGATTCAAGCCAAATCCTTTCCGTGATAGAGCAATACACTGGCGCCCTTGACTTGCTGGACGACTACGACCACTCGCGCGTAAAAAAGCCCGGCGGCACTCAGGACACCTACCGCATCACTTACCAAGAAGCCCGCCAAGTAATAGACTCGATGAAGTTTGGCGACACGAGCGACCTCTTTGGGAACGAAAAGGACGAGTCTTTCAAGGGCAGCATCGGCGCCATTTACCAGACTTTTGGCGGAAAGGACGTTTATCCCACCGCGCAAGAAAAGGCCGCCAACCTTTTGTATTTTGTCACAAAGAACCATTCCTTTAGCGACGGGAACAAGCGCATCGCGGCCACAATGTTCCTGCACTTTTTGAACAAAAACGGCCTGCTCTTTAAGAACGGAATCAAACAAATCGAAGACAACACTCTTGTCGCCCTCACAATAATGATCGCCGAATCCAAGCCCGACGAAAAGGAATTGATGATAAACCTTGTGATGCAGTTCTTGGCGGGGTAACCTTCCCCAACTATCCCCTCTTCTCGCTCAAAAACAGCCCCGCAATCGTAATCGCCGTTCCCGCGGCGCTGAGAAGGGTGACGCGCTCGCCCAAGGCAAAGAAGGCGAAGGCCGTTGTGACAATCGGAATCAAGTATAGGCCGCAGCTTACTTTTACCGTTCCGATAATTTGGCAAGCCTTGCTCCAAATCGTAAAGCAAATGCCGCTGGCAAAGACGCCCAAGAAAATCAAGTTGACCCAATTTAGGAATTTTGAAAAGCGCGCGGCGTTTACGCTTTTGTCCACAATAAAATAAAGGGACTTGATAAAATCACCGGCTTGGCCGCCGTTCGCCGCCGCGACATCCGTTCCCCCTTGAGGAGCGATCTTCCAGCCAAAGACTACAAGAGGAATCATGATGAGAACCGCAAAAAAGAAAATGCGACGTGTGGAGCAAATCTTGTCGTAACTTTTTTTGTTCAATATTGAAATGAACATCGAGTAAAAGCCCCAGCATATTCCGGAAAAGAGCGCGAGCAAGTCGCCCTTTGGATTGAAGCTTAGCGCGCTTCCGTTAAAGCAAACCAGGCTCACGCCAAAAATCGCCACAAAAAATCCAAGGACAAACCAAAAGGACAGATGCTTTTCTTTCAAAAAAATCTGGCTTATGATCGCGGTGAACAAAGGACAAATGCTTACGATTACGCTGACGTTAGAAGCGTTGGTAAAATGAATCGCGATGTTTTCCGAAAGCTGGTAGAGCGCGACGCCCGAAAGGCCTGCCAGCGCAAAATAAATGTTGTCGCGCGCGGCGATCTTTTCAAACTTGGGCCGCATGAACCAAAGTCCCACATACGCCATCAAAAATCTGAAGAACAAAATTTCCAGCGACGAAAAATCCTTAAGCAAATATTTTGTGTTTACAAAAGTTATTCCCCAAATAAAAATTGCGGCCGCTGCAAGAAAAAGGCCCCAAACTTTTTGTTTTTTTTCATTCATGCCGCTTACTATAGCGCAAAGCGGCCGCCCGCGTCCACAAGCGAAGGTGTTGATGCCCATGCGCCGAAGGCGCAAACGTCAATAACTTCCACTTACGCAACAAGCGCGCAGCGCTTGACAAATACCCGCGGCGCGCTTATAATAATATTATTATGTGGAAAACATCAGTTTTATTTTTAGCTCAAGGATCCTTCTCTACCGCTCGATAGGGGTAGTGGGTCTTCTTAAAAAAACTGTGGCTTCCAAAAGTCTTTTTTGAAAAATCCAAACACAGTCCAACCCAACAGCCCCTTGCGTCGCGGCGCATGCGCGACATTTTTTTTTGCCGTTAAGGGGCGGCGTATTATGTTCAACATAAAAAAACAAATAAACAGATTGTATTCGTCCGCGGTTTTCGGACAGATTTCGCTTTCGGGGGCCTGGGTCGCGATTCTAGCGTCGCGCGGTTTTTCGCTGGCGCAAATCGGCTTTGCGGAAACAGTCTTCCATATCGTGAGCATTTTGTTCGAGATTCCTTCTGGAGTTTTGGCGGATGTTTTTGGCCGAAAAAAAACTTTGGTCATCTCTTGCATTATGCGAATGTTGGGCAATTTCGATCGGCTTGCACGCTCTGTGCTACAACTTCGCTTCAGGTTCCGGCGACGCGCTGGCCTACGACTCGTTAAAGTCCGTGGGGCAGGAGGAACGCTTTGAGCGCTACGCTTCCAACCAGCTTGTGATTTACCGCGTGTGCGAAGGCCTTTCCACGCTGACCGCGGGATTCGCGCTTGTCATCGGCTACAAGATGGCTTACGCGACCGGAGTTTTTACGGCGCTGATTCAGCTTGCGATTTTGGCGGGCTTGGTGGAAATCAGGCTTTCGCCATTGCCGGAAAATTTCCATGTTTGGAAAGAAATCGCCAATTGCTTTAAGCAAAGCTTTTTGTTCCTAAAGGAAGCCAAGAAAGCGATGCTCCTGATGTTCACAAATTCTTTTGTGGGCGCCTTGGACATTTTGCTTTTGTTCTTCTTGCAGGCAAAGCTTCCGATGGCGGGCATCCCAAATTGGGCGCTGGGCTTGGCCCTGCTGTTTTTGCAGGCTGGCGGAATCATCGGAGCGCGATTGATTCTTTGCGCAAAGAAAGTTCGCTACCGCGTGATTTTCGCGGCGGCGACGATCGTCATTTTGTCGGGCATCGCGCTAGAACATTCCGGCCTTTACGCCGTGATGGCGCTTGGCGGATTCTTGGCTTCGATGGCCGACGACGCTTTGCAGGTAAGGACGAATTTCATTTTGCAGAACATGTTCCCGTCGGAACAGCGGGCGACCTTGATTTCAATCGAGTCGTTCACGTTCTCCTGCATAATGATTGTCCTTTCGCCGCTGGCAGGCCTGTTCTTCAGCGTTTGGTAAAATTAGAGCGGTTCCGCCGCGTCCTTTGGACGCTGCTGGGGCCGCTCGTTTTTACTTGCAGACGTAGCCGCGGCCGTCAACAGACCAGTAATTGTTTTTGCTGTCGTCTTCAAGCCTTTGGCGGGCGTTGAGGTATGTCAAAACTATTGTCCAGCCGCCGTCGATTTTTATCGCGAGCGGCTTGCCTTTGCTTTTTGCAATGTAATTCTCATAGGCCTTGTTGTATTCGTCTTGCGGCATTTCCTTTAGCAAAGCCTTTATTTCGTTTGTGATGTCCGTCTGCTTGTTGTCGCCCCAATTTACAAGCGCCTTTTGGTTCTTGTCGTCAATCGTTTTAAATGCGTACAACTGTGAATATTCGCTTACGTCAAACGGAACCGCATAATCCTCGCCAAAGCCGTAAAAATAATATTTCTTTTGGCCAAGGCCTTTTCCGTAATCGTTTGAAAAAGCGAAGCCGAACGATTTTTTAAAGTCATACTTGTCTCCGTCTTTCAAAAGCCAAAGCGCCTTTTTTATCTTTGAGTCCGATTTTATTATCTCGTTGTAGGAACTAACCACTTGCGCCTTTTGCTCCTCGGACAATTTTTGCTCGGAACTCTGCGCGTCCAACGTTCCGTCCTGATTAAAGAGGCCGGCGGACTTAAAAAGCTTTTCAATGCGCGCAGTCTGGTTTTTAAAAGGAACGTCAAGCAAGTTCATCGGAGTTATCGTACAGAACAAGCAAAGCGCCGCGAACAAGGGAAAAGCCGCGCTCATGTACTTTCCTTTTTTGACGAACGAAATCGCGACGCACGCGATGCTGAACAAAATGTACAAAAGGCTTGCGTACCGCACCTCTGTGTAACCGTAAGCGTTGATTCTAATTCCAAACGCGACGCATTGCGTTACAATCAGCGGAATCAAAAGCGCGGCGCCCCACTTGCAATAAAGCTGCGCGGCCTTGCTTTCAAACTGCCTGATAGAAAAAAAGAAGACCAAGTAAAAAACGCTTGCAAAAGAAACAAACCAATTTATCCTTCCGTTCGGAAGCGAAAGCGTGAATAAGCTTTTTGCAATATAGGCGTAAAGGACAAAAAGCAAAATCAAATACAAGGGCAGCAAGATGAACATAAAAATGACTTTAAACGCTTTTGGAACGCTTATCTCTTCTTTGGGCTTGGTGGCGTAGGCGACAAAAATGCACGCGCAACAAACAAGCCACGAAAAGCTTATAATCGACGAGTCAACGACTATTTGAACCAGTCCAGTCAATTTAAAAAGCAAATTGTCAACCGCAAAGCGAATGATAAAAAGCCCCGCGCAAACGCAGCCCGCGGCGATTCCGCTAATCATTCCCGAAACAATTATATTCGGCGCGACAAGCTTTTCTTCCTGCTCGAACATCAAAAGAAAAACCGCAAGGAACATAAGGGCCGCTTCCGTTCCGCAATAAGCCAACAACCTGTAAGCGCTTTCTCCTTTAAACAGAGCGTAAGCGGCAAAGAAAAGCGCGGCGCTCAAGGCCTGGCTTCCAAAGGCAAAAATCTTTTTCTTTTTTTCGCCGAATTTTTTCGCAGCCAATGGCGCCGCGATTCCGGCAAAAAAAGCGAAGGTCACAGTCCACGCCGCGGCCTTGCAAAAGTCCAAGGCGTTTTTTTGAAAGGCCTCGCGCTTTTCCACAATCGCCTTGTATTCACCGCTATTGTAATCCAAGCCGCTTGTAGAAAAAATTTCATACGAGCTGGATTCCAAAGTCACAAAAACAGCCGCGACAACGCAAAAGACAAAGACCGCCGGAAACCTCGCCGCGGCAGGTTTTATCGCCTTAAAGAAATTCTTAAAAATTTTCATTAAAATTCGTTTCCTTCAAATCGCGGAATCAAGTCGGTGGCCTTCTTGATGTCTTCGTCAGTGGGAACGTAGTCGCTCATCGTCTTGTCGTTGAACTTTTGGTAGCTCATCATGTCAAAGTAGCCGGTTCCGGTAAGGCCGAACAAGATTGTTTTTTCTTCGCCAGTTTCCTTGCACTTTAAGGCTTCGTCAATCGCGACGCGGATGGCGTGGCTTGATTCAGGAGCGGGGAGCGTTCCCTCCGTGCGGCAGAAAAGTTCCGCCGCCTCAAAAACGGAAGTCTGCTCAACGGCGCGCGCCTGCATCAAGCCGTCGTGGTAAAGCTGGCTTAGGATGGAACTCATTCCGTGGTAGCGAAGTCCGCCGGCGTGGCTGGGGCTGGGCATGAACTGGCTTCCGAGAGTGTACATTTTTTGCAGCGGGCAGACTTTTCCGGTGTCGCAATAATCGTAGGCAAAAACGCCGCGGGTAAGGCTTGGACAGCTGGCCGGCTCAACCGCGATGAATTGGTAGTCCGCCTCGCCCCGCAACTTTTGTCCCATAAAGGGCGAAATCAAGCCGCCCAAATTGCTTCCGCCGCCCGCGCAGCCGATAATCATGTCGGGCTTGATGCCGTACTTGTCCAGCGCGGCCTTGGCTTCCAAGCCGATGATTGTTTGGTGAAGCAAAACTTGGTTCAAGACGCTGCCCAAAACGTAACGGTAGCCGGGCGTTTTGACAGCCGTTTCAACCGCTTCGCTAATCGCGCAGCCCAGCGAGCCTGAGCAGCCCGGAAATTCCTTGTTCATCTGGCGGCCCACTTCCGTTTCCATGCTGGGAGACGGAATGGCCTTTCCGCCGTAGGTGCGAATCACTTCGCGGCGCTGGGGCTTTTGCTCGTAGGAACAGCGCACTTGGTAAACAACGCAGTCCAAGTCAAGATAAGCGCAAGCCATCGCCATCGCGGTTCCCCACTGGCCGGCGCCAGTTTCTGTCGTGACGCCTTTAAGGCCTTGCTTTTTTGCGTAGTAAGCCTGGGCAATCGCGGAATTAAGCTTGTGCGAGCCCGAAGTGTTCTGGCCCTCAAACTTGTAGTAAATCTTGGCGGGCGTTCCCAATTTTTTTTCAAGGCAATAAGCGCGGACAAGCGGCGACGGCCTGTACATTTTGTAAAAGTCCAAAATTTCTTGCGGAATGTTGATGTACTGGTCGCTCGTGTTCAATTCCTGCTTTACAAGCTCCGCGCAAAAAACCTGCTCCAGTTCCGCCGCAGTCGCCGGCTTAAGCGTTTGAGGATTCAAAAGCGGCGCCGGCTTGTTCTTCATGTCCGCGCGAACGTTGTACCACTGCTTGGGCATCTCTTCTTCTGAAAGGTAAATTTTGTAGGGAATTGTTTGTGACATTGCGTATCCTCGCTGTTTCTTTATTTAGAAACATTATACAATGGATTTTGCGGGTTGTCAAAGGGAGGAAGGGGCAAGCGGACTAATCTCGGTCAAATCCTAAAATCTCCGCCGCCTTGCCACCCCCCTTCCCCAATTCCACACCCTGACCATTTCAATGCCGTAATCCGCCGCGAAGCGCTGGTATTCTTGCAAGAGGCCTTTTTGGCTTTTAATGCGGCGGAAGATTTGCGCAAAGGGCAGGCGGTCGCGGCGGCGGATGCGCCAGGCGCGGACCAAAAGCGGCGCGTCTACGTAGATTATTTTTTGGCACTGGCGCAAAAGGGACGGCGTTTTGTAAAGCAGCGCCGCGTTTATAGCCAAGCCGCGCGCTGGCTGGCCGACCGCTATCGGTTGGACGGACCCGTGCGCAATCTTAGGCTTGCCTGCAATTTCTGTCACGCCGCCTTCTTGGGCGTTGATGGAATTATTGGTAATACCAAAACTTTCGGGACGGCCAAAATCCGCCGCCGCATTTTGGTCAGTGAAGCCTTTTGGTTTTTGCGCCGCGTCCTGGGCTTGCGAGTAATTTTCGCCCGCAGTCTTAGGCTTGCTTTCAATTCCAGTCGCGCCGCCTTCTTGGGCGTTGATGAAATTGTTGGAAATACCGCAGCCTTCTGGCTGACTAAAATCCGCCGCCGCATTTTGGTCAGTGAAACCTTTTGGTTTTTGCGATGCCTCTTTTTCCGCGTCAATCAGCACTTGGACGCGCGCGACAAATTCTGGGTAAAGGATTTTTTCTTGCTCGGCCAAAAGCGTTCTGTCCTTAAAAAGAAGCTTTCCAAGCGCGCGGCGGTCAAGGCTTCCGTCAGCGGCGCGCAAATTGATTCCGCGGGAGGCGGCAATCTGGCTAAAGCGGCTAAGGATTTCCGCCTGCTTTTCGCCGATTATTTTGTGGATTTCTTGGTCAGCGTCCAGGCAAAAAAAACCCCGTTCCGCCAAAATAGAGCAGACGTAATTTTTTCCCGCCGCAATCGGGCCCGCAACGCAAACAATCATTTTTTGGCGTTTTTAAAGTCCATTATCGCGTCGATGCTCTGGACGCAAGCGTTCCGCAAGCCCGCCTTTTCCAAAGCGCAAACTCCGCGAATCGTGGTTCCGCCCGGCGAGCAAACCGCGTCCTTTAAGGCGCCCGGATGCTCTCCAGTTGCAAGCTGCAAGGCGGCGCTTCCCAACATCGTTTGGCTTGCCAAGCGGTAGGCCTGCTCGCGCTTCATTCCGTACTTTACGGCCGCGTCGGCGTAAGCTTCGATTATCAAGTCCATAAAGGCAGGGCCGCAGCCTGCAAGGGCGCCGCCGATTCCCATCAAGCTCGCCGGAATCGTTTCCAGCAAGCCCAGGCTTGAAAGCAAGTCCTTTATTTGAGCGGCCTCGTCGTCGCGCAAGGAATTTTTTTCTTCCAGCAAAATCACGCCTTGGCCTATGCGGGCGGGCGTGTTGGGCATAAGGCACAAAACGCGCGTTTTGCTTGTGTCCAAAATTTTCGCGTAGCTGTCAAAAGTCCAGCCCGCCGCTACGGAAACAAGCGCCTTGCCCTGCAATTCGTTCTTCACTTCGGCCACAACGCCTTCGATTTGGTTGGGCTTGCAGCAAACAAAAACAGTGTCGGCGTTTTTCACCGCTTCCGCGTTTGAGGAACAGGGATTAAAGCCGATTTTGGCCGCGTTGGCCTTTAGCTTTTCTTGGTTGGGAGCGTAGGCGAACAAGTCCTGGCTTGAGATTTTTTTTGAGTTTACAAATCCGGCCGCAATCGCTTGCGCCATGTTTCCCATTCCGATAAAACCAATTTTCATTTCATCAACTCCGCGTATTTTTGTGCCAAGCGCTTTGACTTTTTGGCGGCAAGGCCGTGGTAGCGCTCGGGGTTGGCAAAGAAGTTTTGCGGGTCCTCAACGCCAAGCTTTTCCAGCTGCGCCGTGATTTTGGCGTAAGCGTCGGTGTGGGTTTTGAGGACTTCAAAGAAAGTCTTTCCGCTTTGCTCGCATTCCAAAGTGATTTTGCGAATCACTTCGTGGCCGTCGTTGACTCCCGCTTCTCCAAGCAAAATGTAGGCCGGCTCGGCAAGAACTCCGCCCTTGACTTTTCCGCCGGCGTTGTCCAAGTTGCGCTTCATGCTTTCGCGGTCCGCCTGCAAGCCGCTCACCACGGAATTCATTCTGGCGACGGCCATCGTAAAGCCAGCAACATAGTCGGCGATAAAGCGCTGGCTAGCGCTGTTCGTAAGGTCGCGCTGGTGCTCGCTTATTTGGTCCATGTAGAACGTGATGACGCGCGGGCACATCGCCTTCCACAAAGACTTTACGTGCTCGCTGTTCCACGGGTTGCGCTTTTGCGGCATTGTCGAAGAGCCGACTTGGGTAGAAGCGAAGTACTCAAAGACTTCGCCGATTTCCGAACGCTGCAAGTTGCGCAGGTCGTCGGCAAGGTTCGCGATGATTCCAAAAGCGACGTTCATCTCAAGCAAAAGGCGCAAGAGGTATTCCGGCTCGACCAACTGGTTTGAATATTCGCTGGGCTCCAAGCCCAAAAATCCAAGGTAAGTTTTTTCCAATTCTTCGGGGTCTTTTACAATCATGCTGGGGCCGTTGTAAGAGCCTACCGGGCCGGCAAGCTTTCCCTTAAGCTGCTTGCTCAATTCCTCGATGCGCAAGATTGACTTTCCAAGGCGGGAAACAAATTCCGCAATGCTCCAGCCGAATGTAATCGGAACGGCGTGCTGTCCGTGAGTGCGTCCAACTTGCGGAGTGTCGGCCTCGCGCTCGGCGATGGCGCAAAGATTTTTTTCAAGCTCCTTCAATTCGGGGAGAACGACGTTCTGCGTAACGTCGCGCATTCTGCAAGAAAGAGCGGTGTCCAAAATGTCAACGCTTGTGGCGCCCAAGTGAACCAGCGGTCCAAGGTCGGCGGGAACTTTTGTCTTAAGGACGTTGACAAGCGCGCGAATGTTGTGCTTTGTCTTTTCTTCTTCTTTGTAAACTTCTTCGGGGTCGATGTTGGCTGCGGCCTGGTCAAGCGCGCTTGCCTTTTTGTCGTCCAGCTGGCCGCGAACCTTTAAGTGCGCCTTTACAAGCGCGGCTTCGCACTTGGCAAAGCTTTGGACGCTGGCCTCTTCCGAAATGTATTTAGAAAGGCCTTCAAAAGCCTTGGCCTCCGACAACGAATACCTGTGGTCGATGCAAGAAATGTTTTCAAAAATGTTTCTGCTTTCCATATAATTCCTCCAAAATAAAATCGGCCGCAAGACCAAAAAGCCCGCGCCGCTTGTCTGTCTATTTCTTTAGCAAAGCGGCGAAAGGGTTATAAGTTTCGCCGTCGTCGTCGCTGGAATTGCTGGCCAAATATTTTTTGGCCTCCAAATCCTGCTCGGCGGACTCGCTTGTAGTAAGGGAGATGCGCTTGTTCTTTGCGTCCACGCCCTGAACGACTACGCTCATCTTGTCGCCCTTCTTGAAAACCTTTTGCAAGTTGGTTCCCTTCTTTACGTCCAGCTCCGAAACGTGGACAAGGCCGTCGATTCCATCCGCCAAATTGACAAAGACGCCAAAGTCGGCGACGCGGGCGATCGTTCCGTCAATCTTGTCGCCTTCCGAAATTTTTTGCTCAACCGTGTCCCAGGGGTCGGCCTCAAGCGCCTTTAGGCTAACGCTGACCTTTTCGTTTTTCCAATCGGCCTTGATTACCTTGGCGGTGATTTCCTGGCCGACCGACAAAACTTTTTGGATGTCTTCAACGCGCGCGCGGGAAATTTCCGAAATCGGAAGCAGCGCCTGAAAGCCTCCCAAGTCGACAAAGGCGCCGTAATTGTGGAGCGCGGTGATTTTTCCTGTGACCATCGTTCCGACTGCGATTTGGCTTTCCAAGTTGGAAAGGTTTTTGGCTCGCTGCTCTTCCAAAATCGCGCGGTTAGAAACCACGATGTTTTTTCCGTCGTTCTTGTATTCCTGAATTTTAAAGACCAAGTGTCGGCCGGTAAAATCCGTGTCGTCGTCCTTTTTTCTTCCGCCCATCTGCGAATAGGGGCAAAACGCGCGCGCGCCGCCAATCTTGACTTCGTAGCCGCCCTTAATTTCTTTTTCAACGACGCCCTCAACCGGAATGCCGCTTGTCCAGGCGTTTTCTATCATCGTCTTGTCGGCGTTTTGTCCGCTGATTTTTGTGGTAAAGCGCGACTCGCCGTTCTTTTCGCCCAAATAAAAAACTTTGATTTTGTCGCCTTCTTTGACGCTGACGTTTCCGTTCTCGTCCGCCAACTCCGCCTTAGAAAGCACGCCCTCGCTCTTAGAGCTCAAATCCAAAAAAATTGTGTCGCCCGATATGGCCACAATTTCCGTCTCAATTTGCTGACCGATTTCCAATTTTTCCATACTGCAGATGATACCGCATTAAGGGAGAAAGTTCAACAGAGGGAAGGAAGGGGGAGACGCTGCCGGGCGTTCCACTCGCAAGCGAGGGTCGGGCTGCTCCAGGTTCCGCTTCCGCTCCAGCCTCCTCACTTCGTTGCGGTGGCCGGCTGCGCCGCCTTGCGCATCCCTAACGCATGAGAAATTCGGAATTTCCGAATTTCTTTTATAAATTATTTACATAATACCCTAATGTCGCGTCACAAACACTAAGCGTCCTAATTTTGGAATAATTATGCGCAACATAAGATAAAAAGTTCTCTTGATACTTTTTTAATTCTTCATTCTCAAAACTATTAATATCAAATTTTACACCTAAATAAATGGCTGTTGGTTCAATAAAATCCATATCGTAATGGTCGGGAATAGTACAAGGAACAAAAAGAGCGTCTACAAAATTTTGATGAAAATGAGAATTGTATTCATAATTAGGACAATATTTTACCAATCTCCATTCATATTCATATTTCC
Source organism: uncultured Spirochaetaceae bacterium (assembly GCA_902799665.1). Taxonomy (GTDB): domain Bacteria; phylum Spirochaetota; class Spirochaetia; order Treponematales; family Treponemataceae; genus Treponema_D. Next base: position 128,973 of record CADCBK010000001.1, read on the forward strand.
AATCTTTTTTTTTGAACATAAAAAAATTTAACAACTGTAATGGAGATAATTCTAAAGATATTTCGTCAAAACTAAAATTTGTGTTCATATAACATATTGGTAACATAAAAATATCTTTTCTTGATTTTAAAAATTTCAAAATCTTTTGTTTTGAATATTTTAAACAAATGCCTGTATCATTTTGTCCATAATGTGCCCACATTAAAGAATTGTTTTCACTTTCGGAAAGACATAATATTCTAACATTATCTGTTATATCTCCAAATAACCTATTTGTATTTTGATCTCCTGTATTTGAATATATTTGATTCATTTTAAATCTTATTTCAGATAATATATTATTATATCTTATAATGTTTTCATTTTCCTTATTACATAAAACTTGCCGTAAAAGCTGGTGTTTTGTTCTATAATCCTTTTCATCAAAAAATTTGTTTTGCTCTAACTCATTATAAATAAATTTTATTTCAGTGCTTGTTTTATACAAAGCTTTTATTTTCAAAGTTGCATTATTAATATCATTCGTCCTTTCTTTTAAACCTTTTTTTGAGAGATTAGCTCCAGAATCAAACAAATCATTAAATAAATTAGGATTTGAAAAGCATGCGGTATTATTTACTAATGCTGTAATAGAATACTTTGACACACTCAAATATTTATATAAATAATCAGGCAAATATTGTTCTAGAAATTGGTAATAAAGATTTAAATCCGTCTCATATGAGTCAATTGAAAAATTTTTTGTTAACTCAGAAAATAACTTTCCTTTATCAATGATATTCTGGTTTTTCAATTCATTCTCCAAAGTATTTTTATTACAAAAGACATGGATTTTTCTTGATTTTTTATAAAATAATTTGCATATTGCTTGTTATACTATTATAGTAAAAACCAAGTAAAAAGTAAATTGAGATATTTTTGACCTATAATTTATTAACAATGCGTTTTATAAAGTCATAATCTCGGTCAGAAAGAGAAATGATTTTTTTCGTAAGTTCCTTTATGTTTCGCTGGGGTTTAGAGGATTTCGCATCTTTTCCAAGTACAAGATATTCTACAGAAACATTAAGAGCCTGAGCTATTTTTACCGCAAGTTCCGCTTGAGGTTGACTACCATTTTTTGTCAAATAATGATCTATTGTATGTTTGCTGATACCTGTTTTTAATGATAATTCCTTAACGGTTATATCTTGATAAGTCAATTCTTCTTTTAAATTTTCTCTAAACCCCATACATAAATAGAATATTGCTTTTTGAGTAATTTTTGCTCTTGACAATTCAAAATTTAGTAGTAAAATATAAATTGTATTAAGTTTTGAATAAATAACTGTCATTTCTTAATATCACAATGGGAGAACGCTGATGATTTGTTATATTGATGGACACTCACTTACTGTTAAATAAAGTAAATTTTTAACAAAACCATATATAATTATTGGAGGATTGTATGAAACAACTTTTTCCTATGCTACTCTTTATCACATTTTTTTTCAGCTGCAACATAAACTCAAATGATAATTTATATGTAAAACCTATTGTAGAAGAAAAATCTACACATGAATGTATAATAAGATTAAACTTACCGTTTCACAAGTCGAGTTCTATTAGTCGAAGTATTTTATCAGATCTTAAATATGATGTAGAGGATGTTACATATTATTATGTGGAGGTATCTGGCCACAATACAGATGGTCTTGAATATACAACAGATGCAAAATTTTATGAAAATGACGAAACGAAAGTTATCCTGAAAGAGGAAGGAACTTTTAAGCTTTCTATAACTGCTTACAATTCTTATGGTACATATAACGAAATTATTGGTGATTATCTTTCAAATGATTTTACTGTTTCTTTTGGTGATAATATAACAATAGATGCCATTATATCTCCTAAAAATAGAGTAGATTATTCACTACTTAAGTTTGAATTTGCACCTCTTACAACACGCTTATACGAAGATTCTTATATAAAGAAACAAATTGACCATTACGATTTAGAGTATGTTTATTTTTTTAATATAGATAAAACAAAAACTTATACACTCACAAATTCTACATTAACCTATGAGAATATGTTTGATTTTCTACCTTTTTTTATTGATTATGCCAATTACCCTAATTACAAATATTACACAGATCCAGGTGTCATTTTTTTACCGGAGTATTCAAAAACAAATAATACATTAAAAACTTTTTTTGATTATATTTCTAAATACGATATTGGATGCTTTCATATTGAAAATAATAATAAATCCAGTTCAATAGTAAACAGCAATTGGTTTCGAGAAACCTGTGATTATTTCATTAGCGTTAATAATTCATATAAAATTGGAGAAACTGTTGTTCTACCATTTTTATCAAAATACAAAGTTGCATGTATTTATTATATTTTAACCCCGTACACTAAAGAAAATGTTAAAATGGCAAATTCAGTTGGAGGTTTCTTGTATTACAATGATAATAGAATTATTGATTACGCAGATTATATTGAAACAACTATTACTCTTACTCCTGAATTCGCACTAAAGTCCAACCCAAATTTCAACCCCGATGATATAAATATTGATGTTGGAATTGATGTTTCTTGGGGAGATTAAATTTTTTTGTTCTGATTGGATGTCGCAATTTGCGACGTTCAATTTTCAACTGTCCGAAATTAACGGACAGTTGGTGACACTTTGTCATCGACTTCAGTTGTACGATAAAATCGTACAACTGAAGCTGCGAACAAAAATTAGTGGTTATTCGGAAATTCCGAACAACCACATTATAACATAGTTTTAACAGTTAACTATACGATCACACCGTACAGTTGAAACTATAAATTTAAAAACTGTTCAAGCTGGATTGACTTTTAATATATCCGTAAGGCAAAATCCCAGCGACAGCCCTACACTTTCGCCTTGCTATGCGTACGCTAGTTTTCCTTTTGGAACCGGAATTTCACGGCCTTCAAGATTTGCAGTTTCCAACCATTCTGAAATGATAGTTTCCACATTATTCAACACTTCCATGCGAGTTTCGCCATCTGCCATGCAACCAGGAAGTTCTGGAACCTCCGCAATATAGCGGCCATCGTCTTCGCTCCAATAAATGATTACTTCATATCGGTTCATACTGCGCCTCCTAATTTATATTTTAAAACCACGTTCCGCACCTGTTTTACTTGATACGGTTTTGCCTTGTTTCCATCAGGTTGGATATTTATAATTTCAACAACATCTGCTTTCGTAAAAATATGATGGTCGCCTTTTATCCGAACAGAAAAACCCAATGCAATCAAAATATTGTATAAATCAGAAAAACTAATATTTTTGTCCTGAACCCCGCTTAAAATTGAGGCCAGGGCCTTTTGCATTTGGCTCAAAACATCCTCCTCATTCTATTATAGCGCATTATTTATATTTTTGTTCAAGAATTTTCATTTTTCTTCAAAGTCGCAATTTGAAACTTCGAAGATTCATTCGGAAATGCTTGCTACCATATAGTTGAAACTTGATATTGCGGAATTATTGAATCGCGGGTTATAGCAGATAGTTCAGCGCTGTCGCGCAAGTACCAAAGCAGCGCGTGCGTATCAACAATGAACATCAAACATACTCCACGCGCCAATCGCGTTATGGCGCCATCTAGAAAAAGTGAAAAAATTGTGTATAATAAAAACTATGAAAGTAGCGGTAACTTACGAAAAAGAAACGGGAAACGTTTTCCAACATTTTGGGAAGACTCAGTATTTTAAGATTTATCAAATTGAAGACGGAAAAATCCTTTCTTCGCAAGTGATTGACAACGGAGGAAACGGGCATCACGCCATTCCCCCATACTTAAAGAGCCTTGGCGTGGACACCCTGATTTTGGGAAACCGCGGCCAGGGCGCGATTGAAGCGATTGCCGCAAGCGGCTTAAAAGAACTTCCTGGAATCACAGGAAGCACCGACGATGCCGCAGAGCTTTTTGCGAAGGGCCAGCTTAAGCCAAACTTTGATGCCAAGTGTGATCATCATGGGGAACATCATCAGTAAGGGCAAACTATAATTCTGAGGTGTTTTTGTGATTGTCGAAAACAAGTCTTTTGACGAAGAAAGGGCTTTATACGGCCTTAAAGGCCTTACTGTAAAAAACTGCCGCTTTGACGGGCCTGCCGACGGCGAATCCGCTTTAAAGGAATGCCGCGGCATCGACGTGGCCGGCTGTTTTATGAATCTGCGCTATCCCTTTTGGCATGTAGAAAAAGCGAAAATCACCGACACAAACTTTACCCAAAACTGCCGGGCAGCCCTTTGGTACGACAAAGATATTTATATTGAAAACAGCAAACTATTTGGAATCAAGGCTATTCGTGAATGCGAAAACATCAGCCTTAAAAACTGCAGCGTTAATTCTCCGGAGTTCGCTTGGAAAAGCCAAAATCTGAAAATTGAAAATGTCACGATCGAAGAGTCTGAATATCCCTTTTTTGAAATCCGCGGCGCAAAAATCACCGGCCTAAAAATGAAGGGAAAATATTCTTTTCAGTATGACGAAAACATCGAAATCACAGATTCCGAGCTGGACACAAAAGACGCCTTCTGGCACACAAAAAACGTGACGGTAAAAGACTCCCTTGTAAAAAGCGAATACCTGGGCTGGTATTCAGAAAACCTCACGCTGATAAACTGCCGCATTATCGGAACCCAACCCTTTTGCTACTGCAAAAACCTTACGCTAAAAAATTGCTCCATGGAAGACTGCGACCTTGCCTTTGAGCGCAGCGGCGTTTTTGCGGAAGTGAACGGAAAAATCGACAGCGTAAAAAATCCGCTAAAAGGAAAAATAACGGCTGACGAAATCGGCGAACTAATTTTGGAAGACGATTTTTGCGACAAAACAAAGACAAAGATTGTTTGCCGCAAGATGAATCGCTAGGCTCAAGCTTTGATTGACTTTAGCCGCGCCTTGTCGTCGTACATCTCTTTGTCGGCGCGCTCGAATATTTCAGAAACCAAGCTGTCGCTTTCCGGCAAGTATTCAGCCATACCGGAAGCCAAAACCACGCCGCCATTTGTTTTAGACACAGAATTAACAGACCATAAGCTCGTTTCTTGCAGAGTAATCGCTCCCGCGAAGGAAAACCACAAACTCGTCGCCGCCCACTCTGAACACAGGGCTGTGAACGAAAAGGCCGCACAAAAGCGCCGCCGACTCCCGAATGTATTCGTCTCCGGCCGCATGGCCCTTAGTGTCGTTTACAAGCTTAAGGTTGTTGCTGTCGCAAACTACAAGGGCAAAGTTCAAATAGTCAAGGCCGTTGTCGATGTTTCCCTGAACGGAAGCTTCAAGCTCCCTGTAGGCGGTCTTGTTTTTAATGCCGGTAAGCTCGTCGCGACGCGCCAACTCTTTTTCGGTTTTTAGTTCCTTAAGATGCTGCTTTTCTTTTTTTATTTCTTCGTCAACATTTTCAATGCCGATGATAAAGTGGCTTCCGTCGCTGCTTTTCCTGACAGTCATTCTTGTGTACTGCGGCTTTCCGGACACCATCATGCGGTAAGTTATGCTGCAGTCTTTGTGGGTTTCCATTGTGGAAATCATGTTGTCCTTATTTATAAAATCAGAAAGCTTTTCGCGATCATGTTCATGGATAACCAAAGGTATGTTTGAAAGCGATTCGCCGTAAAAGTCGTCGCCAAAATCATTGATTTCAAGATTGCCATAAGTGTCATTGGTTTTATAACAGACAAAAGATGAATCCGCGACGTTCACATAATAAATTACGTCGTAAAGCGAAGCCAGGCTTTCCGCGATTTGGCTAAACGTGACGGTCTTCTTTTGGCTTTCCTTTTGCTTTTTTTCCGCCTTAAGTTCATCCTCTATGTCTTTTTCATAAAAGATAAGGTACCGGCTGTCCCTTTCGCGCATAGCGGTAAAGAGGAAAAAGCGCGGCTCATTGTTTATCATGACCCTGTACTTAAAAGAGAACGAGCGCTTTCCTTCAAGGTTTTTCAGCATCGCTTCTTTGCTGTAAAAGCTTTTTGCGTATTCCCAGTCTTCAGGATAGACGCAACCTTCAATGCTTGCCTGAGCGTCTTTAAAGAAATCTTTTCCATTGGCCGTCGCGTCCAGCGTCATATATTTTTGACTTTTGGAGAAAGCCAGATATTCGCTGGAGTCAAGGTCTATGTAGAATATGGCTTCATAGTCTTCCGCCATTGCCGAAGCGATGTAGTCATGCACCTCTTTTTCTTTTTTATCGCTAGCCTGAACGAATGAATGGACCAGGCATATTCCAATCATAAGCCCCACGGCATAGAAAGGAAAAAACGCGTTGACAATTTGGAATGTGAGAAAGGTTCCCATAACAACGCTTGTCGCGGCCACCGCCATGCATCTTGTTTTTTTGCTCCCCGCGCTGTTGTGGGCCATATGCAGCATGTAAATTGTGATTAAAACGTAAAATGCGATTTGAAGAAGGAAAGTAAGGTTCCTGCCAACTTCCCCTACATACACGCGCTCATCGTTATACGAAAACATTAAGTGGAAGGAATGGTTCAAGGCAAGGCATATCATTCCAAACACAGCCAAGGCCCACACCAAATGAAGCAAAATCTTGCTGCGCCAGCCCCCGTTCCCAAGATAAGAGAGCATATAGCGCGTCCATGCCAGCATTGTAAAAAGCATGAACATAAAGTAAAAGACCGTCAAACAATATATATAGGGGAAAAACGCGTCAACTTCCCTGCGCTCGTACAAAAGGCCCCAGCACATGTCCACGACAAAGTAGCAGCAGGCGGAAAGCAAAAACCAATTGTAGCGAACGCGCGCCTGCTTTGGCCTATCCGTTTTTTTGGCGTAAAATCCGTAGTTTTTGAACAATTCCCAGTTCAATATTAAATTCAATATCAGAACTGCCGCCGGGGTTATCGCGTATAGCATTAGCTGAAACCTTCCTCCAAGTTTGCGCCTATATTATAGCGCATTTTTGGATTTTTTCCACTATTTTTAATTATAACTGTCCAAAATTCGATCGCTTAATTGATTCTTTCTCTCTTTCCAGTCAGGCATATATTTGTCCATATTTGCGATAAAGTCTTTTCCATGATTGGAAACTTTCAAATGAGTCAGTTCATGCAAAATTATATAATCAAGACATTCCAGGGGTTTTTCAACCATCTGTAGATTTATCCAGATTCTTTTTGCCTTTGAATTACAGGTTCCCCAACGGGTAAGCATATATTTTGTCTGAAACGAATCGCAATAAAGACCGGTTGTTTCTTCCCATTTGGGAATAAGTCTGTTTAATTGTTCAATTAAAATCTTTCTAAACTCTTCACGAATAAAACGTTCTCTTTGCTCTGCTGTAGACTTTGCTTTCATTTCCAAAATGATTTTGTTGCCGTCAATCTTAAAAGCGCGCTTTTGTGAAGGTTTAAATTCCAAAAAAAATTGCTTTCCCCAAATGTAATAAGTTTCACCGCTTACATATTGACGGGCTGTCATTCTTGGCTGATTTGCAAATTTTTCCTGCTGCTTTTTTATCCAGCCAAAATTCAGACGTACAAAATTTTCTATGGACTTCTGGCTCATTAGGAGAGGCGCGGACACAACTACATTGCCAAGAGGAGGCTTTACTGACAAATGCATATTCTTGATATTCTTTTTGTTTATTTGAACATCAATTCCGCTTATATTAATATTCATCAGTATTCTGCCTGTTCTTTTACAATTTCGTATATTTTTTCAACAGTAGCCATCTGCTCATCGCGTTCTGCTTCGTTCATAAATTTCTGCACAACACGATAAATTCCGCCTTTAATCTGTCTCTCTTTAATTAAGTCACCTCTAAAGTGATCCTGCTTTGTATCAAGGACAGCTTTATGCAAGGCTAAGGCATATTCTTCATCTTCGCCAAAATTATCATATAAAGCGCAAAGAGCCAGACTTGTACGGATTGATTCTGGATGAGAATTATTTTGTTCTGGATTATCTATCTGAATTACAAGTCCTGCATATTTTTCCAGCATTTCTTTATATGATGCAACTTCTTCTTTTCTTTCATCTATTAAAGTCTGGAACAGTTCCGACATTTTCTGATAATACTTTGGATTTACAGGAGTCTTTTCAATAATCTTTCTGCGGATATTATTTTCAATTGTTTCGGCAACATTTTGCTGCGCAGATTTATGTTTCTTATCAAATTCAGAATTTCCGTTTTTCAAATCTTCTTCCTGCTTTTTCTGAATATATGCAAGAAGGGTGAAGTTTTCCATATCTCCAAGCTTTTCAGAATCAGAAGCAGAAATATAATTGTCAATAAGATGACGCATTGCGCTGTCATATTGCTTAAGATCAATAAAGTCGCCGCTGGAAAGTCCGATTTCATCTTTTAAATCGCCATATTCTTTTACAAGCTTATTGTATTTTTCCTGCTGTTCTTTTGAATAACCAACATCATCAAAAGCAGGCTTTAAATCTGCATAAGCCCTGGCAAGACTTGAAACAAGTTTGTACATTTTGCTTCTGAGTTTTGCAAAATCATCGTCATTGTCAGGATCTACAGTTCCACTTTCACCACAGAAGAAATGTTTGAATGCAAGCTGGTCACGAGGATATTCAACATCATCAGTCAATGTTTCAAGTTCCTGCAACAAGAATTCAAAACGTTTCTTGCCTTCTTCAAGTTTATTTTTCAAAAGGCCAGAAATATCTTCTTCATCAAAACCGCTCAGAGCGTTTCCTGTATATGAATTAACTGCGTCTTTTAAATCTCCAAAGAGTTCCTTGTAATCAACTACATAACCAAACTCTTTATCATCTCCATCCAGACGGTTTACGCGACAGATTGCCTGGAACAAACCATGGTCGTGCATTGGCTTGTCGATATAAAGGTAAGTGCAAGGAGGAGCGTCGAAACCTGTAAGCAATTTATCTACAACGATTAAAAGCTGCATGTTTGCAGGTTCATCTACAAACATATCTTTTACACGTTTTTCAAAGGCTTCAATCTTTTTATAAAAATCATCATCTTCAACAGAAACATCCGGGTCGTAGCCTAACATTTTTAGATAGGCTTTCTGTTTTTTCCAGTTTTCTGAATCTTCTGTAGTGCTTGAAAAATCTGTTCTAAGCTCGCCACGATTAGGCTTATATGAAGAAACAATTGCGCAGTTTTTAAAATTCTTTTCCTGAAAAATTTCATAATATCGACAGGCTTCTGCAATGCTTCCTGCAACCAGGAGCGCATTTCCCCTGCCATCGCACAGACGTTGTTTTGTTTCAAAATCAAAAATTATATCCAAAGCAATTTTTTCAAGACGGTCTTTTGAACTGTAAAGCTGCTGCAAGGTTGCCCATTTTTCTTTTAAGGCCGCTGTCGCTTTTGGCATAAGGCCTTTTGTTTTTGCTTCAAACCAGGCATCTATTTTATCTTTGCTGCTTACTTCCTGAGGAACGTTTCTTGCTTCATAACGCAAATCAAGAACAACTCCATCTCTAACTGCCTGATCAAATTTGTAAGTATGAATGAAACCACCGAATAAAGCAGCTGTTGTCTTTTGCTCTTTATCTACTTTAAGCAGAGGAGTTCCTGTAAAACCTATGAATACAGAATCCGGCATGATAGATTTCATGGCAAGATGAAGTTTTCCCGAATTAGTTCGGTGGCATTCATCAACAAAAAACAAATACCTTATCTTTGACGCTAAAACCGACAGGAATAGTTTTTTTAAGTTCTTCTACGTATTTTTCATAATCAAGGTCGCTTACTTCGCCAGTTCTTCTGCCAAATTTATGAATAAGAGAACACATAAGACGTGAATCATAATTATTGAGCAGATTCAAAAGGTCATCGCTGCTTTTTGATCGGGCTATCTGTAAATCAACTCCGGTAAAAATCTTTTCTATCTGGTCATCAAGTTCTTCGCGGTCGGTGATGATAAGAACTCTGGATCCGGTTATGTTTTCCAAAATCCATTTTGTAAGCCAGACCATTGTAAGAGATTTTCCAGACCCTTGGGTATGCCAGACAATACCGCCTTGATTTCTGGCAAGCCTTTTCTGACAGCGCTTGATTGCATAGAACTGATTATAACGGCAGACTTTTTTAATGCCAGAATCATAGATGATAAAGTTATGAATTATATCCAAAAGACGTTCTTTCTGGAAAATTCTGTAACACTGTTTTTCGAGCAGGTTTAACTCTTTTGAGCAGGCGGCTTCAATCTCTTTATCTAAATCATCTTTATCCTGCAGCTGGTCTGTAAAATTATCTTCCTTCCATTCAAGATAATATTTTTCTGTAGTTCCGCTTGTCCCATATCGCAAGCCTTCACTGTCATTTGCAGCTGCGCAAATCTGAACAGTAGAGAAAAATCTTTGAATAAACTGTTCGCGCTGATTTGTAACATTCTGGCGGATTCCATCAGCGACACTTACAGTACTCTTTTTTAATTCCATTACGGCAACTGCAATGCCGTTTATATAAAGAACGATATCAGGACGCTTTTCTACATTACCATTTACTGTTACTTCTTCCGCAATGTAAAAATTATTTTTCTCAGGCTCTTCCCAGTTAATGAAATAAACCGTCTTTGGAGATCCCCCAGGATGCTCTGCAAGTTTAAGACCATATTTTAAAATGCGATAAACTTCTTTGTTTGTGTGATACGGAGATTGAGAAAAATCTGCGACAATCTGAGCGAATTTTGTTTCAATCGCATCGATAAACACATCGGAATAGCCTGATTCATTTAAGAACTTTTTCCAATCACCCCAGCGAATGTTGTAGTTTTGATCTTCCGACAGATTGCCCAGATATTTATATCCAAGTTCTTTTTGAAAAAAGTTGAGTATACGATTTTGAGTTTCTCGTTCCGGATGCGCTGACTTTGGCATTTGAATTTCTCCCTTTTTTTATTAATCACTCCATACTTGGTTACATCTGTCAATAAATTCTTTTGTTTGAAATTTATGATGAAAAGAATAAATTTCCATAAGTCGCTCAGCAATTTTTGCCCCTTCTTTTCCTGTTTCTGATTCTATTCGTTCAACTATGTTGATTTTTTTATCTGCATACTTCAAATATGGTTTCTTATTCATAACTATTAATCTCCTACTTTACAATTTCCCAATAACCGCCTTTATCGGCCCCTATACGACGAATATAACCTTCTGTCTGCATTTCTGAAAGTATTTTCTTTACTGTAGTATGTCCTATATCTAGCATATCTTCCAGTTTTGCAATCGTGATTTTATTATCTTCCGAAATAGCATTAATTATCTGCTCTGCTTTTTCTGGCCACTTTTCTGGCCATTTTTCTGGCCACTTTTTGTTTTTCAGGCCACTTTTGGAGGATTCATTTTCTCCTGCTTCATTTAAGCCTTCAGTGTCATTCGCCTTGAACATCATCATAATGTCATTGGGATGAACTGTATATTCCGGTTCGGCAATTCCATATTCTTTGCAAAGATTACAGATTTTTTCTATGCCGCGGCCCCAGCTTTCTATAAAACCTGCTCTAAAGAATGTATTCGCAATATCCGGGTTATGCGGAAGAGAGCGATGTTTTTGCATTAAAGTGTCGGCTGTCCAGTTGGCAGGAAAAACACAATCATTACTGATATAAAGCTTATCCTTGTAAACACTGATTTGCACAGGCACTCCAACAGAAAAATCCTGATGAATCAATGCATTGAACACCGCTTCTCGCACAGCATCTTTAGGGAAAGGATAATGTTCAATTCGGGTAATGTTGTCATAAGAGATTTCTGCAGTCAGATATTTTGTATAAAGCAAATCTATTACCCTGTCTGCCTGAATCATAAGAGAACCATGAACTTCATCCTGATAGCGCAAATCCGCATCACTTTCAAAGAAACCAATTTTTACGAAAGAACCTGTTATCCATTTTTCCGGATTACGATGAAAGAGCAAAACAGCTGCTCGCTTTAGTAGACTTCCATCAAGAAGATTCAGTTTTTCAAGTAAAGCTTGATTCGAAAGTTTCAAATCATCTTTACTCATTCTTCCACTGCGGATTGCTTCACGGTGGAAAATATCAAAACTTTCTTTATCAAGATCTTCAACACTCACATTTTCAAGTGGAACAGAATCCCAGTTTTTTCCTGTCTTTCGCAAAAGAAAATTAGTCAGTGCCGAACCTTGCAAAAGCTGTTTTGTGCTGCCGGTTCTATAATGATACTCGCCCTTGTAATTCACAGGATAAGGATTTTCTTCAACAGTGATTTTAATAACATCAAGTCCGTTCTCAGTAATCAAATCCACATCAACAATCAATCCAAGAGCATCACGAACTTTATTCGGAATATCTTCCATAAGCTTCTTTGAATCAGCAACGCCACAAACAGAACCGTCATCACGCTTGCCAATATAAAGCGTTCCACCTTGTGCATTTGCAAAACCGCAAATCCATTTGAGATATTCATCACGCCAACTTTCTTTATATTCGATTAACTGGGATTCGGACATTATTGGGACTCCTATTGATTAATTCACATTATATCCATATTTTTTCTCACGAATTTGGAACGCTGCAGTTCCACCTTCAAGAATTTCGCAAATATGCTCCCTAATTCCTTTTGATAAAAGAACTGTACTACATTCTCTATTTTCGAAAGTATCTTCTATACTGTTACCATAATATTCAAACTGTAAATTATCTTGATTTGGGCTATCTATACCATTTTGATTTGCAACAATGACTAATTCAGCATCGGCTCCCACAACAACATTCGGATTATGTGTTGCAAGTATAATTTGGCGTTCCTTTTTCTGTTCTTTTAAATACTTTACCAATTGATCATATATAGCCCGATTATCCAAATCATCTTCAGGCTGATCAATTATTATTGGACACACACTATCATCAAAATCTAATAACAATCTTAGAACAATAAATGCTTTTTTTCCTTCTGACATTTTCTCAAAAGAATCATTGTCATAGGTAACATCATATGAAATGGTATAATAATTATTTGAAAAGAGGTCTGTAAGAACTTGATGAAATTGTTTCTTTAAAATAATTTCATCATTAATTATTCCATCGAATAAGTTTGATATTAATTCTTCTCGACTACTTGGTGAAATTGTTTCATAATCTTCATATTTCTGATTTTCTTTTCTTGTTCGATTAATGGATTCCAATACTAATTTAAAGAAATCTTTGTATAACAAATGTACATTTGCTTTTATTTCAACATCCTTCTTTTGCATTTGCAATTTTTCAGACAATTCATTTGCAAGAGTTTTATATTTAGAAAAACTTACAAAGATATCATTTTTACAATTATTTAATGATTCTTGTAATTTAGATATTTCTGATTCAATTTTTTCAATAGTATTATTCTTCTGTTTTTCTTTTTGTAAATCAGAATCTTTTTTAGATAAGACTTCATTATTATCTTTAAAAGAATTACCTTTTATAAATATTTCAGAATCAGTAATTTCTTTTATCTTTTCATCCACCTTATTCATTTTTTCAAAAATATCTTTTTTTTGTTTTTTTATAAAATCAACCCATTTTTCTTTTGTTTCTTTCTTTAATGATTCATAAAAGTCTGAAATTTCATCATGATTTAAAGAAGAAAAAGATGATAATAAGGAATCCAATGAAGTAAATAATTCACTATTTTCAGCAATATCATATTGTGCTGTGTCACTTGTAAGTAATTTTCTACATTCTTGTAATTTCTCTAATTTTTCAACTTTTTCTTTATATAATTGTTCATCAGAAGCAGATAAATAGTCTTTTAGTTCTTTCTTTATGGAATCTATCTCTTTTTCCAATTTTTCAATTTCTTGTTGAATACCTTTCTTTATACCAATATCACGAATTTCATCATTTTTCTCTTGTATTTGTTTTTTAATTTCACAAAAATCATTTATTTTTGAAACCAGTTCTGTTCTATTTGCTATTACGGCTTTGTCATACGCTTGTAACAATTCAACTTTATTTTCATCGGTTCTAACAATTCTGTTTACCAATTTATTAATTCCTGATATACCATTTTCATCTGGGCGAACAATCTCACTAATTTTAGACTGAGAATAATATATAATTTTTCTAGTTTCGCTTGAACCATCACGCCATAAGACAGATGCATCTTTTATTAATTTTCTGATATTTTCATTATAAGCATCTTGATTTTCCTTAGGTTTTTGAGAAGGATCAATAATATTTGCTAAACATCCTAAAAGAATTGATTTTCCAGATGAACGCCCACCAATAACCGTATTTAGGTTTTGATTAAACTCTATTTTTTGAGTTCCCATTGCGTTGTTATTAAATTCAATAGAATCAATAATTTGATAATCATTTTTGAATTCAGGCTTATCTATTTGCAAAGAAATTCTGCTTTCAGGTTCATAAATAATTTGTTTCAGCCCCTCAAAAGTTGTATCTGCTTTTATCCAAGAGAATTTATTTCCAATTTGATTTTCAGCATGGGCATCACTGCTTTGAAGCAAAGGTCTCTTGTATTGTAACCAGAATTCTCTATCATGAAGTAAATTTTCTTCACTATCAGATGAATGAATTATAAAATCGGTTTTTTCATATATTTTTGCATAAACAGAACTTGTTCTGGAATTACCTTTTCCTCTTGACAGGAATCCAAGCAAATATTTATTTTTTAGATTTAAAGAAGCATTTTCAAGGGTCTCGATAAGAGTATCTAGTTCGACAACGCTATTTTCGAGTTCAGATTTAGATTCCAACAAACATGCTTTCCTAGTTTGTCCATTAAGAGTTACATCCAAATTACTTAATAACATTTTTATCTGTTCTTCTTGTAATGAGTTGTCAAATATAATATGAAAATCACAACAATCATCATCTTTGTTTTGATATGCTAATCTAAGTTCAAGATTTAGAAAAACTATAATTCCTTTCTCTTCCAAATCTTTTTTTAATTCATAATCTTCGTTCCTGAAATTAAAATAATTTGTTAAACCAACAACTTTTATATCTGAGTCAACAATTTTCTGTATATAAGCCTCCTTTGAGATAGTCGAAAAATTATTATTCAAGTAAGTAAAATAGGAATGTAAATGCATATCCCATTTTCTCCATTCTGAACCACGTGTACTTTTTTTAATCATTTAAATCCCCTTCTAGTGAATTCTATATAGTTGATATCTAGCCATATCAATAAATTCATCATAAGTAAAAAATGTCGTATCTCTAGACGCTCTCAGTTTTTGTCTATCTTCTGCAGAAAAATCAGAAGAATGCCCCATTATTATATATTTTCTTGGTTTATCTATTTTTATTTTATATTCTTCTAAAAGCCATTTCTGATGTACATATTGTGAACAGAACTCATCATATTTCTCTAATTGAGCTACACAACTATCAATTTCATAAGATGGTTGTTGTCGATTAACTGTTCCTACAATTGGTTTCGAATGCAATTTAGGAAGTTTAAAATCCAATATATTACAATAACCACTCATATCTTCTGGTAAAAAATCAGGTTTCAAATTGGGGATTCCAGTTCTATCTTGCCATATCAATAATTTTTGAGGATTAAGTTTATTAAATCCAAACGCTAATTGAAGAAGTTCTGGATTCTTTTCAATAAATGATGTTATTTCTGGTTCCAGAGTATTATCAAGTGAGATTAATTCAATAAAATCATTTAATATCTTATGCAATTTTATATCATAAGGAGGTCTTGTTGTACTAATAATATAATTTGCAAGATGAAGAAAACTATTATCGTCATGATAGGGAATGCCTTGTTCAGAAAATGGAAAAATTTCCATGAAGTCTATATGACGTATTTTTAAAGCACCTGATAAATCAGTATAGAAAAATGTACAATTATTAATTGCAGTTGGCTTATTTATGGTATTAAAATCTATCATTCCATTTAAGACCATGTCAGTATGAGTCGCTTGAAAATCATAAAAATAATCACATAAATATTCGATAGAATTACCTACGAAATAATTCGTGTCCGTCAGAGATGTACCAATAAATGGTAGTAATGGTGTATTATATTTTTTTACAATTCCAAAAAAATCTGTAATTGATTGATCAGGTTGATAATAAATCTTACTATTAAATTTCTCTTCATTATCAATTTCTGGACCTATATATTCAATTATTAAGAAGCCATCAATGACATTAACATCTACTTGTTGTGGAAATGGAAAGGCAGGGTTAATCCTATTTTTATGAGCAGGATTTTTCTTTATAAAATCATATATTCGAAAAAATACTTTATCATTTAAATCCGAAATAATACTCTTTGCTAAATCTATAATTTGTTCATTTGTATAATAATACATTTTTAATTTCTCCTTTATCTCAACCTAATCTTCCCCGTGAGCAATTGCTGCATCATAGCGGTTTTGAGGTTGCGGTATTTTTCTAGTTTTGTGTTTAAGGTTTCTATTTCTTTGTCCATGCTAGAAAGGACATTGGCGATGGCGGTTTGTTCTTTCTTATCAAAAATGGGGACAAGAAGCTTTGCAACTTTTTCTTTATTTAAGTTTTGTACACTACTTCCAGCTGCCATTTCTACATATTGCTTGAATATTTCATCAGACCCCAAAAGATAATACAAGAAATCGCTTTCAAAAGTTTCTTGATAATTTTGAATTGCCAACCAACCGTCATGAATACAGCCATCTATTTGTAAAATATATGGTCGCCCAAAACTCATTGAGTTAGAAAGAATGAAATCTCCTTTACGAACTTCTCTTGAACGAGATTTTCCTTCTGGAATTATTTTTTCTTCAGTTGAAACAATATATTTATCTTCAGGTTTTACATCACCAATTTTAATCCAATTTATTCCATCAGAATTAGTTGTTAGATAATTTTGAATAGGACGCGGAGAACCGCCACGGACGATATAAACATAATCTCCCAAACTCTTCACTTCCCAATCCTCGGGAATCAATCCAAGTTCGGTTTGTTTGTAGGCTGGCGATTTGGTTTGCGAGCCAAAACCTGGGAGGCGTTTTTTACCGGTGAGGAGATTTTGCATTGTGCCCTGTTTGATGTTCTTTTTCTTTTGGATGAGCTTTTCTGTTGTGGAAATAAGTGCATCTACATCGGAAAGGGCTTTTGCGATTCGTTGTTGTTCGGCAAGAGGTGGAACTTTCAATTGCAAATCTGCAACTTTTTCTTTATTCAGATTTTGCACACTACTTCCAGCTGCCATCTGAACATATTGCTTAAAAACTTCATCAGAACCTAAAAGGTAATATAAGAATTCTTTATCAAAACTTTCTGAATAATTTTGAATCGTAAGCCAGCCATCATGAATACAGCCATCAATATTGAGAATATAAGGACGTCCAAAGCTCATTGAATTAGAAAGTATGAAATCCCCTTTTTTAACTTCGCGAGAACGAGATTTCCCTTCTGGAATTATTTTTTCTTCTGTTTGGCGGATATATTTATCATTAGGTCGTACATCACCTATTTTTATCCAGTTAATTCCATATGCATTTGTAGTAATATATCTTTCTATTGGTCGCGGAGAACCACCACGAAAAATATCAACTTTATCTCCAAATTTTATAACTTCCCAATCATCAGGAATCAATCCAATTTCAGTCTGCTTCATCATCTGCTCCTATAACTTAAAGCCCATCTGAGCAAGGTGAGCGGCAACTTCTTTTTCTTCTTCGGCAAGTTTTGCAGTGAGTTCCGGCAGGGTATTTTCGTAACGCTCGTAGAGTTCTACAATCCGTTTTGTAAGATGATTTGCAACTGTTACATAAAGGTTCTGGATTCCCTGATCAATTGTTTTGTACCATTTGCGGTTTACAAGAAGATCTGTTATTTCTGAATCGGTAAAAGTGTCGTAACGTTTGCGGCAGTTTTCGTCCAGCTTCTTTTTGAGGTCAGCAATTGTTTTCTTTTGTGATTTTATAGAAGCTTCATAAGCTTTGTATTTTTTAAGGATTTCAGCTTCCTGCGAAAGTTCATCATCTTCTGTGTTTTCTTCTACAAACTCTTCAAACTCGCTTTCTGTCTGACTGAGCTTTTCTTCAGCCTCTACAATTGCTTTCTGTTCTGCTTCAAAAAAGGCATCAAGAACAATCTGCTTTGGGATAAGGCGGCCTTCCCAGCCGATTACTTTTGGCTCCTTTGGCTTTTTTTCTTTTGCAGAATCTTTCTTTGCTTTTTTGCTTTCTTTTGGTTCTTCTTTTATATCATCAGTTATTTTTGCAAGCTTGTAACCAAGTTCATCCTGAATAACAAGAAGAACATCATCATTCATTGTTTCGTTCCAGTAAGCAAGAAGCACCTGATAAACATCGTATTTATCGAGCAGTTCGAGTTTGGTGAACTTGGAAAGAATTTCTTCTGAAAGTTTTAGGATGATTTCTTTGTTTGAATCTGCCGGTTTTAGGTTTGTAAGAATTGGATTTGCAAAAGCCTTCCATTCTTCAAAGGCTTTGTTTACCTTTTTGTTGTATTCAAGGAATTCCGCGTTTTCTGTGATTGTCTTGTGAACAACATCTTTTTGGATGAGAAGTTTGTAAAAGCCTTTTCGTCCTGTGTATTCACCGAAGATTTCTTTTTTGAGATTTGGGAAAACATTCCAGAAATGAGGAATATTGTCTATATCTTCCTGCGGGATTCCGCCATAAAGATGAGCCTCGATGCTCTGCAAATCTTCTTTTTCGCTTGAATCGATGTAGCGAGGAATGTTCAGATTGTAAGCGTTCTTTTCGATGATTTCTGCAAAAGGAACAAAACGGCTGAAGCCTGGAACCTCGGTCATTGAATTAAAGGTTGTTACGATTTTGTAAATATTCTGCTCGCGAAGACGGTTTTTGTCTCCATCTTTGATAAAACCGTGACTTGCATCAATCATAAAAATGCCAGTGCGGTTAGCGGTGTTTTCTTTGTCGAGCACGATGATACAGGCAGGAATTCCTGTTCCATAAAAAAGGTTTGCAGGAAGTCCGATTATTCCTTTAATAAGATGACGGTCGATTATGTTCTTTCGGATTGATTCTTCTGCGTTTCCGCGGAACAAAACTCCGTGCGGAAGAATTACGGCAGCCTTACCAGTGTTGTTTTTCATGGATTTGATGATATGCAAAAGCCATGCGTAGTCTCCGTTTTTCTCTGGAGGAAGTTCATCATAATCATCAAAGCGGCCATAAGGCTTTAAGCCGTCCATCCAGTTTTTCATGCTGAACGGCGGATTTGCTACGATGTAATCGAACTTTCGGAGCTTGCTGTCATCATTATCATCTTTATACCATGGGTCAGAAAAAGTGTTGTCTGAATGAATCTCTCCAGAAGGAATGTTATGAAGGACTACATTCATTTTTGCAAGACCAGCGGTGGAAATATCTTTTTCCTGGCCATAAATTGCAAGCGGGAATGGAGCTTCATTTGCTGCGCGAATCAAAAGTGAGCCTGACCCACAGGCCGGGTCATAGATTGTTGCGTTTTTATCTGTACAATTTGATATGTCGATTACTTTTGCAAGAATGCGGCTTACTTCGGCAGGTGTATAGAACTGCCCCTTGCTCTTTCCGCTAGCAGTTGCAAAGTTTCGCATAAGATATTCGTAAGCGTCGCCGATAAGGTCATCATCTTCTGCCTTGTTGTTTTTAAAATCAAGTTCCGGCTTTTGAAAAATGGC
Organism: uncultured Spirochaetaceae bacterium; assembly: GCA_902799665.1. Taxonomy (GTDB): domain Bacteria; phylum Spirochaetota; class Spirochaetia; order Treponematales; family Treponemataceae; genus Treponema_D. The sequence continues at coordinate 148,589 of CADCBK010000001.1, forward strand.
AATAAGACCTGTAAGCTTATCCACCATTTCATCGCCCTTGCCGATTTTTGATTCATCGTTAAAGTGAGCGTTGTTTATTATTCCTGTAAGATTGTTTGCTTCCGCAAGCTTTGCAATCAATTTGTCGATTTCTTCGCCTATATTTTTGTTTCCTTTTAATGCAACAAGGTCTTCAAAACTTGCTCCCTCTGGAATTGCTATTGCGCCATAAGGATCATCTTTATATTTGTCTGAAACGTATTTCACAAACAGAAGAGTCAGAATGTAGTCTTTATATTGAGAGGCATCCATACCGCCGCGAAGTTTGTCGCAGCTTGCCCAAAGTGAACTGTAGAGTTGTGATTTTTTAACTGCCATAATCAATTATTATAGCATATTTTTGAAAAAATTTCTTTGTTTTTTATTTGTCAATAAACTATTGACAAGCAGCCGATTATGCCATACACTTTAGTTAAGTGACGGAATGTTACTTATAGGAGCGCAAATGAAAAAACTAATTCTTGGACTTTTAATCGGAGGCTTTGTAATGGCGGGAGCGGTGGCAAAAACGGCGGTCGTCTACTTTAGCGCGACAGGAACGACAGAGCGCATGGCAAAAAACGCCGCGCAGGCGATGGGGGCGGACATAATCGAAATCCAGCCCGTTCACAAATACACAAAAGCCGACCTTAACTGGCATGACAAAAAATCGCTTACCACAATCGAATGCAACGACCCCAAAAGCCGCCCCGCAATCGCAAACAAAATCGACATCGCGGAATACGACACCGTAGTTGTCTTCTACCCAATCTGGTGGGCGTACGCTCCAAAAATCGTCTACACCTTTATCGAAAGCCAAAACTGGGCGGGCAAAAAGCTTGTCACCCTTTGCACAAGCGGCGGAAGCGGCCTTGGACGCAGCGGAAGCGACCTTGCCAAGTTTGCCAAAGGCGCGGACTTTAAGGGCGGAAAAGACTTTACTCGCGGAAGCGGAGCCGACGTCAAAAATTATGTTGAAGGCTTGTTAAAATAGAACCGCTAAATCTGGAGGAACAAAATGGCAATCACCGTGAATCTTCGTTACACAGGAAAAAAGGGCGCGGCCCAAGCCTTTGCGCGCGAAATGATTTCAAGCGGAACCGTTGAAAAAATCCGCGCGGAAAAAGGAAACCTTCGCTATGAATACTACCTGCCGTTTGAAGAAAGTTCCGGCTGCGAAACGATTCTCCTAATCGACTCTTGGGAAAACCAAGAGGCGATTGACAAGCACCACGCGACGCCAATGATGAAAACAATCGCCGAGCTGCGCGAAAAATACGACCTTCACATGACAATCGAGCGCTTTGTTTCAGACGACAACATTCCAGAGCAGGACAAATCTTTTATAAGAAGTTGATGTTGCAATCTGCCTTGCGGGACTGTATTTTATCAATAATACAATATGAGCGTCGCCGGTAAAGTTTACTTAAAAAGTCTCTTTCGTTCTTATTCCTTCCACGCAAGACGCATTTTAAGAAAGTCCTTCATGTCCTTGTAAAAATCCATTGGCGGCGGAACAATGTTAATCTGTTTGAGCGCTTCCTGAACCAGAGGATTTTTGTAGCAGCAAACCGCATTCGATGAAGCATAAAATAAAACATCCAGCTGGATTTTGTAGGCCGCCTCCTGCGTAGTGCCAAGCATCTTAGAAAGCCTGTCGCGGAAGGCATAGGCTAGGTCATAATATTTCTTTTTGAAAACGGCAAGGCGCTCGACCGTAACGTTTGTTTCTATCACCGGATTAAGATATGAAACATAGCGCATGTAATCCTGATTAGCGTTGACGATTCCAGCCCAAACTTCTGCAATCACATCCGGCATAAAATTGTTCCCCTCCGGAAAAGCCGAAAGCAATGCATTGTAATAGGCGGCCATTTTTTCTGCGGAGATTTCCAGAAAAATTTCTTCTTTAGTTGTAACGTATTTATAAAGATTGGCACGAGACCAGCCAAGTTTTTCTGCAATAGTTGTAAGCGTAATTTCTGAATAAGGACAGCTTGCAAAAAGTTCTGCAGTCGCCTCCTTTATTTGAGAAAGTCTTTCTTCTTTGTGTTCGTCGCTTCTTGCGCGGATATAATCTGCCATATCTAGAGAATAACACAGTAAAAGATTTTTTGCAATAAGCAACTTTTTGTCACTAAAATCGCATTTTAGTGTTGACAAGTCACCGATTATACCATACACTTTAGTTAAGTGACACAACGTTACTAAGGACACAAGGAGAATATTATGAATCCAAATCTTGCAAAAATAGACAGAACAAATGAACATTACACTTTTGAATTGGCCCAGGGAGTAAAACGAACAACCGTAACCTTCCGCAATCATTTTGGAATTGAACTGGCAGGAGACCTCTACAGCCCAGAGAATGCAGCATCTGCAGGAAATGCGGCCCTCGCAATCTCAGGACCTTTTGGAGCAGTAAAGGAACAGTCTTCCGGCTTTTATGCAAATCAGATGGCTTCCCGCGGTTACATAGCCATGGCCTTTGATCCAAGCTACACAGGAGAATCTGGTGGAGAGCCCCGCTACATGAACAGTCCCGACATCAACACCGAAGATTTTATGGCGGCAGTAGATTTTCTTTCAACCCGCGAAAACATCGACCCAGAAAAAATCGGCATCATTGGAATCTGTGGCTGGGGCGGTATGGCAATTAACACAGCGGCAATCGACACACGGATTAAAGCAACAGTTGCAAGCACAATGTACGATATGAGCCGTGTTACAGCCAACGGATATTTCGACAGCGCAAATAATGCAGAAGCCAGACACGAAGCCCGCAAGGCGCTTATGGCACAACGCATTGAAGATTTTAAGGCGGTTCAGGCAGGCGGTACTTACAAGCTTGGAGGCGGAGTTGTAGATCCTCTTCCGGAAGATGCTCCATATTTTGTAAAGGATTATTACAATTACTACAAAACTCCACGCGGTTATCACGAGCGAAGTCTTAATTCGAATGGCGGCTGGAATGTAACTGCTTCAACTTCCCTTTTGAACACAAAACTTCTTGCCTATGCCGAAGAAATCCAGAGCGCCGTTATGGTTCTTCATGGCGAAAAAGCCCACTCTCGTTATTTTGGTGAAGATGCCTTTAAGCGTCTTACCTGTTGCTAATTGTCAAGGGTTTGTTGTACCACTCTTGGCATTCGCTTCGTGCAGAATCACCCGCTTCAGCCTGTCCTTCACGGTCTGACTGCCTTTCTCAGCAAAATGAACCACCACGTTATACTTCATATTTCCGATTTTCTCATGAAAAGAGGGGGCCGTTGTTTCGGCTCCCTCCGGTGTTACAATATTCAATTCTTCCGCCATATAATCTCCTTTCTCAAAGCGTAATATTTCTGTCTCTGCTAACCGTTCTCTTGTGGCTCTCGTTTTCAA
>CADCBK010000002.1:0-43867 GCA_902799665.1 uncultured Spirochaetaceae bacterium
AGCATGAGTTTTGAAACCGAAGACACAGACCGCTTGATCCCTTACGTGGAATTGGTCCGCCAGTTCTTGCAGTTCATCCACATCAACATCAACAAGCACTTGGATCCCGACAAGCTTTCGATGGCGGAAGAGTTGGAAAACCAAATCGACATGTTCAGAAAAAACCTAAAGAAGATTGCCCGCAAGCGCTTGGAAAACGGCGCCGACGTAAAGGCCGAGCTTTTGTACATCGACATCGTCCGCCAAATCGAAAAGATCGGCGACCGCGCCTTTGGCATCGCCGAGGCGCTCGGTCAAACACAGTAAAAAAAAATAAAAAACTCCCGGGCGCGGCTGCGGCTGATCGGCACCGCTAGCTAGCGTCGCTACACGCTGCTTGCGCCTTGAAACTATTTTACCTTGCCGCTAACGCGGCAAGCGCAAGCAGAGTGTTGCCGCCAACCGCCCCGCTTCCTCGCGTGTTTTTTTTCTTTAATCCAATGACGGTTGACCAAACGCAAAACTAAAAGCGCGCGCGGACGACGCGTTTTTGGCCTTCGAGGTCTAGTTCAATTCCGACATCACTAAAGCCGTTGGCGCGCAAGAAGTCGGCGGCCGCGTCGGCGTTGTATTCTCCGGTTTCGCACAAAAAGATTCCGCCGGGATTAAGGCGGCTTTTCGCTTCCAAGGCCAACCGCCTAAAAACCGCAAGGCCGTCGTCGGTTCCGCTAAAGTCGCCGACTTCGTTAATGTCGCCGTCAAGCGCCAAAAGCGGCTCGCCTCTTCCGTCTTGCAACAAAGCGCGCGCTTGGCCATGCGGAATGTATGGCGGGTTTGAAAGGATTGCGTCAAACCTAAACGGGACGTTGTCAAATAAATTGCTTTGAACAAATTTCACTTTTTGCGACTCGTCGGGCGACAAAAGCGCGCGAGCGTTTTTTTTGGCGACATCCAGGGCGGCGGCGCTTATGTCAGCCATTACAAAGGTTGGAAGCCGCTCAAGGTCTACGCGCTCGCCATCGATTAACGCGCGCAAAACGCTAATGGCGACGCAACCGCTTCCGGTACACATGTCGCAAACGGAAAGATTGGATCCGCCGCCGCCCGAGATTTTGGGCGTCAAAAAATTTTCGTCGATTCGATCAGCCAAAAGCTCAACCGCGCGCGCGACTAGAATTTCTGTGTCGGGCTTTGGAATCAAGACGGATTGGCTTACATAAAAAGCCAGGCCGTAAAATTCCTTACGGCCCGTGATGTAAGCCACCGGAAGGCCTTTCGCGCGCGCGGCCGTCCATTCCGCAAGCCGCGCCTCTTGTTCCGCCGACAGCTCATAGCCGCGGTTTAACAAAACAAAAGTCTTGTCTTTTTCCAAAAGCGCTTGCAGCAAAACGTCTGCGTCCAATTCTGGGCTTGCGCTTGAGGCCTTAATTTTTTGAATTATGCTTTTTTTGGATTCTTGAAGGGTCACTTAATTTTCCGGAGCGATCGAGCGCAAAAGTTCGACAGGAACAATGTTGAAGAAAATCCAGCGCCTGCCGCTCTTTCCGTCAAAGACGCGGCCGCAGGCTCCCACTTGGCGCAAACTTTCGTCAACGCTTTCAACGCGGAATTTCACCAAAACCAAATCTTTTTCTTGAGCCTGCTCTTTGATTTTTTCAATCGTTTGCTCCAAATCTTGCTCGCAAACTAACTTAGAGAATTTATTCTCAAACTTGCTTTCAAACTCTTCCTTGTCGTAACCGAACATCTCATACAAAGCCGCGTTGGTGGAATAAAGCTGGTCGTCGGAAAAAGTCGCGTCGATTCTCAATGAACCGCTAGGCAGCTTGTCCAAGTCGCTCGCGGAATAAATCAAGGTTTCCTTCAACGTGTTGGCAAGGTTTGTGTTAAATGTGCTTTCACGCAAGTATTGGATGCGCGCGTCAAAGCCGCTCCAATTGACAACCTTGGCGCGCATAGTGTAGCAAGTCGGTTCCCCTTGCTTTGGAAAAATGTTCTTTTGGACAAAATCGTGAAAAACGCCGTCTTCCCTGATGCAAAAGTCGCAGGGCTGGTCGCGGTCAAACAAAACGTTGTAGCATTTTTTTCCAATGCAATTCTTTTTTTCCTTGCCGCAAATCTTGCAAGCGACTTTGTTGACGTAAATCAAATCGTAGCTGTCGGCGTAGCAAACATACACCGCGTCGGAAAACTCGTCCAAAAGCCAGTCCATGTTCCTGTAAAAAACATAGGACGGCAAAACGCTTTGGCCGGCAAAAACATTGAATTGGTTCTTGCCGTAACGCTTGGCCGCCAAAAGCGCCATGTCGGAATTGTTGTACAGAGTTTGGTAATCCATTCCGTAGTCAGGCGCGACGGCGACTCCCAAAGAGCAAGTGACCTTAAAGCGCTCCACATTGAATTGCAATGCCTGCGTCAAATCTGTCAGCATTAAGTTCAATTCGTCTTTGGAATACTTTTTTGGAATGAAAATCGCAAACTCGTCTCCGCCCATTCGGCACACGCAAGTTTTTTTGTCAAAGAATTTCACGAGTATGTTGGCGACCTTTTTTATCGTGTCATCGCCGGTCATATGGCCAAAAGTGTCGTTGATTGTCTTAAAGTCGTCTATGTCAAGGCTGATGAACACCGCGTCGTAGCTAGAGCTTTTCACAAAGAATTCGCCAACCGATTTTTCCAAAATCGTGCGGTTGTCCAAGCCAGTCAAAAAGTCCGAGTGGGCCTGGCGCTCAATTTCCAAAAGCTTTTTTGTCAGCGTCTTTTCTTGTTCCAGCTTTTTCACAAAAGAATGGGCGACGACATTCCGCACGCGATGGCGCATGATATTGGCGTTGTATGGCTTTTGCAAAAAGTCGTCGGCGTTAAGCTCAAAGGCTTTTTGCTCGCTCTCGGAATCCCCCTGCGAAGTAACGATAACGGGCAAAGCCTTTGTTCGGTCGTCGCCGCGGATTTTCTTAAGAACCTCATAGCCGTTCATCAACGGCATTATCAAATCCAAAAGAATTATGCTGATTTTTTCGTAATTGGCCTCGATGTATTTCCATGCCTCTACGCCGTTAGCGGCCTGCGCGACCTCAAATTCCTTTTTAAACATTTCGGCCAAAATCATCCGGCTGGACTCGACATCGTCAACAACCAGCATCACGCCGCCATGCTTTCCAGTTTCATCAAAGGCCAAGCCTTCTATGTTGGCCTTTGTAAGGCTTTCAACGCCGACAGTCTTTGGCGCGTCCATATCGTTCAGATTTGACTTTCTTAAGAGCGAAAAGAATTCGTCGCGGTCCAAGGGCTTTGAAAAATAATATCCTTGGACATAAGCGCAGCCCATGTCCTTTAATTGCGCCACTTGGCTTTTTGTCTCGACTCCTTCAGCGACAACCTTTAGGTTAAGCCAGTTGGCCAGGCTTATGATGTAGCTCAGTATTCCGCGGCCGTTTGTCCGTTCCATTTCGTTTCGGACAAAACTCATGTCAAGCTTTAAAATGTCAATCGGCATTTCGCTAAGCATATTGAGCGAAGAATAGCCCGAACCAAAATCGTCCATCTCTATCATGAACCCGCGCTTTCTAAGTTCATAAATAACCTTTACGATTTGCTCAGGGTCTTCCGTGTAGGCGCTTTCCGTTATTTCCAAATGAAGCGACTTTGCCGGAATGCCGTATTTTTTCACCAAGGCCGAAAGCGACTCCACAAGATTCGGATTCAACAAATCGGCGCGAGACACATTCACGCTTACTGGGATAATCTTGTTTCCAGCGGCAATCCAAGAACGCATGTCTATGCATACTTTCTCCCAAACAAACATGTCCATGCGCGTGATAAAGCCGTTCTTCTCAAAAAGCGGAATGAAGTCAGCCGGAGAAAGCAAGCCTAATTCCTTACTGCGCCAACGAACAAGCGCTTCCGCGCCGGCGATTGTTTCTGTCGCCAAATCGTATTTTGGCTGGTAGTAAACCAAGAACTCGCGGTTCTTCAAGGAGGCTTCCATGCAGCCTGCGATTTTTTGCTCGTTGATCATCTTTTTGCGGATTGAATCATCGTAGCAGCAGTAATAGACTCCATAGCGGCCCTTGATTTTTTCGGCTGCCATTTGCGCGCGGTCGCACATCACCGAAATTGACGAGCGCATGTTTTTTACTTGGTAGACTCCAAACACAAGCCGCAAATGCAAGTTAAAGCGCTTGACCTCTTCAATAGAATTCAAGCGCTCAATCATTCGCTTAAAAACATCGTCGCTGATAGTCTCGGACCTTTCGCCGACAGCGAAAAAAATGTCTTCTGAAAAATGCCCCGCGATTCCGTTGCGTTTCTTCGCCTCTTCCGAAATCATCTGGCCAAGGCCGCGCAAAATCTTGTTGCCGATGTCAACGCCGCAAATATCGTTGACCAGCTTAAAGCGCTCTATGTCAATGCAAAAGATGTCATAGTTTTTGTCGCCGCGCTCTTCCAGCATCTTTTTGGCTTGCACCAAAAAAAACGCTTTTGAGTAAAGGCCGGTCAAATCGTCGCGGCTTACAGTATTCATTGTGATCGAAGTCTCGCGCATTCGAATCACGTTCTCAAAGCGGCGCAAAATTATTTGTTCGTCGTAAGGCTCGTGGATAAAGTCGATGGCGCCGTTGTCCATCGCTTCCAATTCAACTTTGTCGGAATGCCGCTTGGCGCTTACGATAATCGGAATGTGCGAAGACCAAGCGTAAGAGTTTACGCTGCGCAAAAAATCGACAAAGACGCTTTGCGACGAGCTTGAAACAGATGATTGGCCCAAGTCCGCCGAAACGCAAACGGCGCTTACAAGGTTTGGATTTGTCTTAATGAATTGCGCCGCCTCGTTTGGCGATGACGTGAACAAAATAAAAAATTTCTGTTCAAGTATTTTTTTTAGGTTAGAGAAAGTGTCTTTTTCATCGTTCAGCAATAAAATTGTAGGTAAAGTCATTACGCTCCAAGTTCGCTAACGTCTGCCTTTAACTGTTCTTCCTTTGCGTATACATTAAGCGCGTCAAGCATGTCGTCCATGTTGCCCATCATAAAGCTGGGCAAGTTGTGCGCGCTGTAATTTATTCTATGGTCTGTCACGCGGTCTTGCGGAAAGTTGTATGTGCGAATTTTTTCGGAACGGGCGCCAGAACCAACCATGCTTTTTCTAGCGTCGGCTCGCTCGGCGTTTTTCTTGCTTTCTTCCAACTCAAACAAGCGGGCGCGCAAAACTCTCCACGCCTTTGCCTTGTTCTTAATTTGCGATTTTTCGTCCTGCTGGATTACAACGATTCCCGTAGGAATGTGGGTCAAGCGGACGGCCGAGTCGGTTGTGTTTACGCACTGGCCGCCAGGACCTCCGGCGCGCATTACGTCAACGCGCACGTCGTTTGGATTGATGTCAATGTCGGTCTCTTCCGCTTCGGGCAAAACGGCCACGGTGGCGGTGGAAGTTTGCAGGCGGCCCTGGCTTTCTGTTTGCGGAACGCGCTGGACGCGGTGAACGCCAGACTCCCAGCGCAAGGTTCCGTAAACGAATTTTCCGCTGATTGAAGTGACGATTTTGTTAAAGCCGCCGACTTCTGTTTCTTGCGCTTCCATTGTTTCGGTTTTCCAGCCGCGGCGCTCGGCCAAGTGGCAGTACATTTCCCAAAGCTCGCGCGCGAAAAGGCTGGCTTCGTCGCCGCCGGCGGCGGAACGGATTTCCAAAATGATGTTCTTTTCGTCAAGGGGATCCGGCGGAATCAACTTCATCTTGATTCGCTCTTCCATCTTGGGCTGCTCTTCTTCATAGGCCTTAAGCTCTTCGCGGGCCATTTCCTTCATGTCCGCGTCGTCTTCTTCTGTGATGATTTTTTTGTCTTCTTCGATTCCGTTCAGGATTTTTTTGTATTCGTCGTAAAGCGCGCAAAGTTCGCTCAAATAGTTGTTTTCGCGCATTACTTCTTTGTATTTTTTTTGGTCTTTTACAAGCGCGGGGTCAAGAATTTGCTCTTTTACAGTCTCATAGCGCTGGGCGCAATCTTCCAATTTTTTCAGTAGGTCCATAATCGCTAAAGTATAGCGCTTCTTCTAGAATTTTTCAACTGATTTTGATATACTGAATTCGCTATGGAAGAAAAGAAATGCGCCCTGGTCGTGATTATCGGCCGCCCAAGCGCCGGAAAATCAACATTTTTGAACGACGCTTGCCAAGAAAACGTCTCAATTGTCTCGCCGATTCCGCAAACAACAAGGAACGCGATCCGCGGAATCGTAAACACTTCGCTGGGCCAACTGGTTTTTGTCGACACGCCCGGCTACCACAAGTCCGAAAAAAAGCTGAACCTTATCCTGCAGCAAACCGCAAAAGACCAGCTTGATGGAGCGGACGCCGTCCTTTACTTGATTGACTCAACCCGGCCCAGCGGCGACGAAGAGGCTTTGATCGCTGACCTTGTCCGCCCTTATGCCGAAAAGACAATCGTCGCGGCCAACAAATGCGACCTTCCCGAGGCAAACCTTTTGGCCTGCAAGGAATTTGTCGCAAAAGCGCTGCCCGAAATTCCAAAAGGCCGCTTTTACTCGATCTCGGCCAAAACCGACGCCGGCGTCGAAGACCTTTTGCGCGGCCTTTACGCCCTCGCCCCAAGCCAACCCAACCTTTACCCCGAAGGCTTTTACACCGACCAAGAAGTTGAGTTCCGCATCGCGGAAGTCATTCGCGGCGAGGCGATAAACCGCCTGGAGCAAGAAATTCCCCACGCGATTTACGTAGAAATCGCCGACGCCGAATTCAAAAACGACGGCCAAAAGCTTTGGGTCCGCGCCTTTTTGTGCGTCGAGCGCGAAAGCCAAAAGGGAATCGTAATCGGAAAAGGCGCCTCGATGATAAAGACAATCCGCATGGAGTCGCTAAAAAAACTGCGCGAGATTTTTGAATACAAAATCGACTTGGACTTGCAAGTAAAAGTTGACAAAAACTGGCGGCAAAAAGACGACCGCCTCTCGCGCCTTTTAAAATAGTTTGCAAAACAAATATTGGTCGCAAGCCAGAAATCGCCGCGACTAAAATTGCAGGCAAGACCAAAAAGCCGCGGCGCAAAAATCGCTTGCAAGCCAAAGAAGCCGCGGCCTAATAGGCAAAGTCCGGCTCGGAATGAAAGCTCATTTCCTGGCCAGTGGCCGGGTGCGCGAAGGACAAGTCGCAGGCGTGCAAGAGCAGGCGGCTTTTTTGGTCTTGATAAAAATCTTTTTCCTGACCAAAATCGCGGCCGTACAAATTGTCGCCGACAATCGGAGCGCCCAGAGCGAAGGCCGCGGCCACGCGCAATTGGTGCGTGCGTCCGGTAAGAGGCGTGAACAAAACGCTTGTCGCCTTGCGTTCTTTTCCCGCCGCGCCGCGTCGAGTCCAAACCCTAAGGCGCTTCCATTCAGTGACGGCAAGTTTACCGTAAACATCGTCCAAAATTTGCCGCGGCCGATTTTCCAGGTCAACCCTATGTTTTAGTTCCACGCGCCCTTCTTGTTCTTTTACAACTCCGTCCAATACCGCGATGTAATTTTTTTTGACTTGACGGTTTTCAAATTGCGCGTTGAGGGCGCGGTGGCTCGCCTCGTCAAAGGCAAGGACCATAAGGCCGCTTGTGTCCATGTCCAAGCGGTGGACGCTGGGCTGCTTTATCATTTGCGGAAAGAGTTTTTGCGCCCGCGTAACTACGCAATCTTGCTTGTCAGGCCCGCGTCCCGGAACCGACAAAAGGCCCGACGGCTTTTCAACGACCAAAATGTTTTGGTCGCGGTAAATGATTTTTAGGCCTAGAATCGCAGGCAGTATCAAGGCGCATTTTTCGTCGCAGGGCGGATAAAAAGTTTTTGGAACAAGGCGGGTGTTCGGCTTTCCCCAGTAAAATTCAGCAAGGCTTATTGGCCGCAAGCCCAAGCTAAAGGCATGGCTTAAAAGTTTTGGAGCCGAGCAGTCGCCGGTTCCGGTGGGCAAAAGTTTTTCACGCGAGATGTCGCTAAAGGTCCGCCATTTTTGGTCAAAGCAGCAAAAGCGGTAAAGGGAATAAATTTTTTTTAGCGTGTCGTTGCAAAGGGCAAGACGCTCTTTGTCGCGCGCGGCCTTTTGCTCTGGGCTTTCGCTTTCAGGAACCACGCTAAGCTCGTGGATTTTTTTGTCGTTGGGAAGAATCGCGGCCTTGTATTTTTCTTCGTCAAAAAGCGGAGGCGCCCAACCCTCGCGGTTCCAACTTCCCTCGCAGGAGCCGCTAAAGGCGCGAAGGACGACTTCGTTTCCGGCCGCGTCTTGGCAGACAAGGGCGCCGAACATTCCCGTCCATTCGCAGCCGTCGCGCTCCAAGCCCTCCATCATTTTTTGGCAAGCTTGGCGCGCCTTTGTTTCGTCAAAGGGAGCGAACACGTCCGTCTTCTTGGGCTACAAAAACAATCGGCCTGTTTTTTGTAAAGAAGCCGTTTTCAACAACGCCGACAATTTCGTTTAGTTTCTTTTCCATCGCTTTTGGGTCAACAGGCTTTTCCCACAAAACGTCAAGGATTTGGTTTCCGTTGTCGGTGATGACAGGGCCGGCCTTTTTTACGCCCTGGCGCAAGACGCATTTTCCGCCAAGCTTTTCAATCGCCTTTTGAACGGGAACGCGGGCGTCGGCGATTATCTCGACCGGCAAGGGGAACTTTGTTCCAAGCGATTTTACGGCCTTTGAAGAGTCGCCAATCACGACAAAAGTCTTGGCGTTGTATTCTACGATTTTTTCGCGAAGGAGCGCCGCGCCGCCGCCCTTTATTACGGCCTTGTCAGGAGCGATTTCGTCGGCGCCGTCAATGGCCAAGTCCAACTTTCCGCCAATCGCCTTGTCGTTCAAAGAGTAAACCGGGATTCCAAAATCCTCGCAAGCCAGCTGCGTCTGGAAGCTTGTAACGACAGCCTTTATGTCCTTCAAAGTTCCGTCGGAGATTCGCTCGGCCAAACGGCGGACCGCGGGCATCGCCGTCGAGCCGGTGCCCAAGCCGATTTTCATTCCGCTAAAAATTTTTTTCTGTTCGATAAGCGTGTCGATTGCCGTCCGCGCCACAAGTTCCTTTTGCTCATTCTGACTTAGTTTCTTCATAATCGACTCCGGTGAATATTTTGAATTGTTCGTAAGCTTGGTACTTCAACATCGCCTCGCCGTTGCAAACCTTGCAGCCGGCAGCCATTGCGCGCTCCATAATCGGCGTGACCTTGGGCGTGTAAACGATGTCGAACAAAAGTTCGTTTCCAGTCCATCGATAAAACGAAAGCGGATCGTTTTGCGAATTGCTCGGCTCGCTTGAATTCATTCCGGCGGAAGTCGTTTGGATTATCACATCGGAATATTTTTCTATCAAGGGAATCGCGTCCGTGGAAAGCTGCGAGTGTTCAAAACCGAACATGTCCGCGACCGCTTTTGCGCGCAAGGGAGTTCTGTTAAAAACACAAGCCTTTCCGCCCAGCATTTTCACCGCGTAGGCAACCGCGCGGCTGGCTCCGCCCGCTCCGATTATAGCGACTCTTTTATGCCTTAAATTCTTAAAGCCTGTAAATTCCAAAAGGGACTTGGAAAATCCTGAACAATCCGTGTTGTAGCCGTACCATTTGTCGTTCTTGCGGACAATCGTGTTGGACGCGGAAATCTCGCGCACTCTGTCGTCCACCTCAAAAAGCTCGTTCAGCACGGCTTCCTTGTGCGGCACGGTGACAGACATTCCCTTTACGCCGATTTCGTTGGCAAACTCAATCGTTTGGTGAATGTCCGCCGAAGGAATCGGAATGTAAACCGCGTTCATAAAATGGTTCACATATCCTTGGTTGTGCAAAAAGGGGCTGTCGGTTTTCACAAGCGGCCAACCGGTGATGCCAAAAATATTCGTCTTTTCGTCCAAGTCTTTAAAGTGGTAGACTTGGTTCATCATTATCGGATCGATGTGGCCTATTGTCTTTAACTCGTTGTCGCTAGAGTCCGCGGAAGTGTATGTCAAAAACGAATGGGTCTTGTAGGCCAAGATTCTGGAGACAATTCCCATCGGACCCATCGCGCAAAGAATGTGCTCGTACTTGGTAAAGTCGCGGGTTTCGTAAAAAAGATTTTTTACGTCGGCCAAGGACTTTGGCATAAAGGCGATTTTTGGAATTTCGTAGCCTGTCTTTCGCATTGAGTCGCAGCGCTTTATGATGTCGTGAACCGGCTCATTCATGCTGTGAAAGCTGCGAATGATTTTTGTTCCAAAGGCCAACGCCGCGTCCTGCAGGCTTGGAATGTGGAAGTCTTCCTCAAAGTCCACATATTGAAAATTCCGCTCGGGCTTTTGGTCGTCGGCAAAGGCCATCGCCCTGGCAAAAAGCATCGTCCTAGAGCCTTCGCCCGCGACAAATTTTCCGCCGTCAACCCGGCGCCTTATTGTCAAAATGCACGGCATTCTTGCCAGTTCAGGAAATTTTCTAATGTGAAGGCTTTCGTCCTCGTCAAGAAAGTCGGCGCGCAGTTCAAGCAAGTCAACGTATGGCCTGTAGCGGCGGACCAAGTCCAAGTTTTCTTTTATCGTTTTTCCTGTAAGGGTCAGGCAAATTTTAGGGCTTTGCATTTTTTATTGAACGGTAAGCCGCTCCTTTTCTTGGTTCAAAACGCTAAGGGCAAGCGTCGTTCCGTGCGGCACAGCGTAGGGAACGGTTATCTCTCCCCCGATATGATTAAACGAAGCCAATGTGTAAGAAGCGCCTTCAGGCGGGAAGGCTTCCAGCTTTACTGGAACGGCAAGCGGATAGCGCGAAACTTTTGCGGAAAAAATTCCGTTTGTCAGCTTTGACGAATCGACTTTTTTGGCGCCGGCGACTTCGTCTTCGGTGCGGCCCTTGATGTCGGCGTCGACGATTGTGTCTCCGCTATAGGCTGTGTTCAATTCCGGAAGGGCGAACTCAAGCGCGATTTTTGAATACTCGTCCACCTGGGAATTTTCCGGCTCGGACTGGCTTACAACCGTTCCGGGAATTTCGTCGCCAGTGGCGATGTGGCTTGTGAAGTCAAAAAGCAAGGGAGTCGTTCCCATTCCTTCCAAAATCTCGGCGATTGTTTTACCAACATAATTTTGAACGGATACGCGCGGAGCGGTGGGGCCGCTGGAAACAATCAGCTGCAACTCGACAGGCTGAGTTATCGGAGTTCCTTCCGGCGGATCTTGTTCCAAAATCGTTCCAATAGGAGCGGCGTCAATTTTAAAGACCGGCGTTCCTATCGTAATCTGCGGAGTCTCAACGCCGCCGTAAAGCGCGTCCAGCTTGTTCTTGAGCGCGTCGAGATTCGTTCCAACGTAATTTCCGATATGGTCAATCATAACGCCGCGGCTTACGACAAGCGTGACTCGGCGGCCGGCCTTTACGATGCTGCCCGCGCGGGGATTTTGCGAAAGCACTTGGCCCGCCTGCCCCGGAAGGTCGCTGTAGCGCAACTGCAATTTTGGATAAAGCTCTTTTTCCTGCATCTCAAGCAAGGCGCGCGTCAAAGTTTTTCCAGTCACATTCGGAACCAAAACCTGCTCGTAGCCCTTGTTGGCAAAAAAGAAAACGGCCAGCGCCGTGACAAGCATCAAGACAAAAGCCGCGATTGTATATGCCGCAAAAGCGGGCGTACTTTTTTGCAAGTCCGCTTCCATTTCGTTCAATGAGATTCCAGCGTCTTTTATTTTATTCTTTATGTCCATATTTCGCTCCGTAAAGGTGGAATAATTTTAGCGCAAAGGCAAGGCGTTTGCAAGACTAAAAAAGCCGCGTTCCCACAAAGTCGCGCGCGCCGTTCATAAAGTCTTTGTAGCCCATCGCCTTTTTTTGTTGGCGCTGGAGCTCGGTGACGCAAAGAACGCCTTGGCCGCACTTTATGAGAATGCCTTGCTTTTTGTCAAAGGCCGCCACTGTTCCGGCGGGCAACGAAGCAAAATCGTTTGCAAGACTAAGAGGCGCGGCCGCGTTTTGGCCTTGCGACCCGCAATCGTCAGCAAGACCAAGAGGCGCGGCTTTCAAAATCTTTAGCGTTTCGCCGCCCTCGCCGCCGATTCTTGTCCAGGAGCCGGGCTCGCTTGTGTAGGCGCGGACGGCGGCTGCGATATTTTTCGCGCTGTCGTTCCAATTTATAAGGGCGTCTTCCTTGCTGATTGTCTTGGTGTAGCTAGACTCGCCTTCTTGAGGCTTTCCTTTTTTCAAAACGTCCGCGCCGGGATTTTGGGCGGCCTTGTCCAAAAGGCTTTGCAACAAAGCGGCGGCGATTTGGGCGCTTTTGTCCAAAAGGCTGTCGGTTGTTTCCGTTCCGTCAAGCGCGATAATTTCTTGCGCCAAGATTTCGCCTTCGTCCATGCCCAGCGCCAATGTCTGGACCGTTACGCCGGTTTCCTTGTCGCAGTTTAAAATCGCCGCGGGAACGGGAGTGGCTCCCCGGTACTTGGGCAAAAGCGACGGATGCACGTTGACCCCGCCCGCCTTAAAGAGCGACAAAAACTTTGGCCCGAAAATTTTTCCGTAGGCAAAGCATACAAGCGCGTCAAAGCCTTGGGCGGCTATTTGCTCGCGCGCGGCGGCGTCAAGCTTTTGCGGGCAAAAAACCGGAATGCCGCGCTCTTGGGCAAGCAAGCCCACGTCGGTGGGGACAAGCTCTTTGTGCCTGCCTTTGGCGCTGGGCGGGTTGGTCAACACGCCCGCGATTTCCCAGCCGCCGCCTTTTTGGCCTTGCGAGCAGTCTCCGCTGGCGGCCGCATTTTGGCCTTGCGAGCCATTCTCGTTTGCCGCATTTTGGCCTTGCGAACATTTTTCAAGCAGGAGGCGCAGCGTTGTCGCGGCGGGAGCCGGGCTTCCGGCATATAAAATTTTAAGCATTGTTTTTCTTGGCTTCCTTGGCCGCTTTTTTTGCGGCGATCTTCGCGGCGATTTTTTTTGCCTTGGCTTCCTTTTCGGCGGCCTTTTGCGCGGCTCAGCGTCTCCGCGGTCGATGAAAATCACGCCCTCAAGGTGGTCGTTTTCGTGCTGGATTATGCGCGCCAAAAGTCCTTCCGCCTCAAGCGTGAACTTTTTTCCGTTTTGGTCTTGCGCCTGCACCGTCACCTTTGAGGGCCGCATGATGTTCTCGTAAACTTGCGGAACGCTAAGGCAGCCTTCCTCGTATGGAACGGAGTCGTCGGAAGTGGCGATGATTTGCGGATTGATAAAAACGCGCTTTACGTCGTCGTCCGCTTCGGCCACAAACATGCGGATGTTCTTTCCGATTTGCGGGCAGGCCAAGCCAACGCCGTTGGCGTTTTCCATCGTCTCAAACATTTCTTCGGCAAGAGCGCGAAGCTCGTCGTTGATGTCCTCGTCCTTTATCGGAACTGATTTTTTGCGAAGAACTTCTTCGCCCAACTTGCAAATCTTTAGCATATTCTTATCCTTGCGGCGCGCGCGTGGGCGGCCAAACCTTCAGCGTCGCCCAAAATGCCGGCGGCCTTTGCGCTGGCCAAAGGGCCTTCCTTTCCTTCTATCGTTCTAAGAGTCGTTACAGTTTTTATAAAAGCGCGGACGCTTAGGCCGCCCGTAAATTTCGCAGAGCCGCTTGTCGGAAGCGTGTGGTTCAAGCCGGCCGCGTAGTCGCCAAAAACTTCGGCCGAGCCGTGGCCGATAAAAAGCGAGCCGTAGTTGTGGACCAGCTTTTTTGCCGCTTCCAATTTTTCGCCGGCGTCCATCGCAAGCTCCAAGTGCTCGGGCGCTTTTTTGTTCGCGATTTCGCAGGCTTCATCTATAGAAGAAGTCACGATTATTTTTCCAAAGGTGTCAACGCTTCGCCTTGCGGTTTCCGCCGTAGGCAAGTCCTTAAGCTGCTCCTCAATCTCCTGCTGAACGGCCTTGGCGATTTCCTCGCTGTCGGTGGCAAGAATGGGCTGCGCGACGACGTCGTGCTCGGCCTGCGCCAGTAAGTCCGCGGCAAGCCACTTGGGGTTGGCGCTGTCGTCTGCGATGGCAAAAACTTCGGTGGGGCCCGCAAGCATGTCGATGCCAACCGTTCCGTAAACCAAGCGCTTGGCTTCCGCCACAAACTTGTTTCCCGGTCCTACGACAACGTCCGCCTTGGGAATCGATTCCGTTCCAAAAGCCATCGCTCCTATGGCCTGCGAGCCTCCGCAAGCGTAAACTTTGTCAGCCCCGCAAATGCAGGCGGCGGCCATGATTCCCTCGTCGGCGTAAGGCTTTCCTCCGACAAAAGGCTTTCCGGGCGTTCCGGTTCCCTGCGCCTTGGCGTCATCCAAGTCGTCTGGGTGCACGCGGGGCGGAGTGCACATAACCACTTGCCCCACGCCCGCCGCCTTTGCCGGAACGACCGTCATGATTACGGTTGACAAAAGCGGAAAGCGGCCGGCCGGAACGTAAACGCCCGCGCGGTCGACAGGAATGTTTTTTTGGCCGGTAAAAAGGCCAGGGGCCAACTCAATTTCAAATTCGTCAAAGGACTCGCGCTGGCGCTCGGCGAATTTTTTTGCCAAGTCGCGCGAATAGCAAAGGGATTCGTAAAGGCCGGGGTCTTCGCGCCGCATTTTTTCGGCGGCGGCCTTAAGCTCATTCTGCGGAATCTCAAAATGCGAGGGAGCGGAAACGTCAAACTTGGCGCCGTAATCAGAAAGCGCCTTGTCGCCCATCGTCTTAACGTCGCGCAAAACGTCTTTTACAACGTCAATGGACTCGCCAAAGTCGCGGCCCTCAAAAAAACTTTCTTCCAACTCGGATGCTTTAACAATCTTTATCATTTTGGATTCCTCGCGGAATTCATTATACTCAAAAGAAAGGTTTTTGCAACTACGCTGAGGCGGGGCGCGCCCATAAAAAAGCGCTAGCAAAATCACGCGAACTGTGATATAATCTTCTATTATGAATTTACCTGAAAACAAATGGTTGCGCGGAGCCATTCCCGCGCTGCTCTTGCACTGCTCCATCGGAACAGTTTACTGTTGGTCTGTTTTTAGCCAGGAAGTCGCCGCCTACATCGGCAGCCCCAAAAGCCACGTCGAGTGGGCCTTCTCTTTGGCGATTTTCTTCTTGGGAATGTCGGCCGCCTTCTTGGGCGACTTTGTAGAAAAGGACATTCACAAAAGCTCTTTGATCGCGACGATTTTCTTTACAGTCGGAATGGTTGGAACGGGAGCCAGCATTTTGGCCAAGTCCCTGCCCGGCGTTTTGGTTTGCTACGGCGTGATTATGGGAATCGGTTTGGGAACCGGCTACCTTTCGCCCGTAAAGACCTTGATGCTTTGGTTCAAGGACAAAAAAGGCTTGGCCACAGGACTAGCCGTCGCGGGCTTTGGAGCGGCCAAGGCGATCGCCACTCCTATCATGCAGGCGATAGTCGCAAGGTGCGACGACAACCCGGCCTATATGTTCATGATTATGGGCGGCGTTTACTGCGTGATGATGTTCATCGGCCACTTGCTTCTTAAAAAGCCGGCCGGCTGGGTGGAAGCGCACGACAAGCAAACGGTTGGCGAATTCCTTAAAAAGTTCGGCTCAAATTTCAAGACTTGCTTTTCAAACCGCGAGTTCCTTGGCATTTGGATTATGTTCTACATCAACATCGCTTGCGGCTTGGCTCTCATCTCGCAGGAAAAGCCGATCTTGCAAACGACAGGCCTTGGCTTTATGACAATCAGCGCGATTGGAACGGTAACGGCCATCGCCAACGCCGCCGGACGCTTGGGCTTTAGCGCGGCCGCCGACGGGCTCAAGGACCGCAACACAATCTACAAGTGGATTTTCGCGCTTTCGATTTTGTTCACAGGAATCATCATCGCCACGCGCGGAATCATCAACGGAACGCAGCCAGCACTTATGGCCTTGTGCATCGCGCTTCTTATCGTAGTGAACGCTGGCTACGGCGGCGGCTTTTCAAACGTTCCCACTTTGCTTAGCGACCACTTTGGAATGAAGAGCATTTCTTCCGTCCACGGAATGTGCCTTAGCGCCTGGGCCATCGCCGGCTTGACCGGAAACCAAATGGCCAGCTGGATCGTCCGCCACACAGGCGAGTTTACCGAAAAGGTTTTGGCCGACGGCCGCGCCGTCAAGGTAAACCCTGTGGGCTACCAAAACGTCCTTTACGTCACAATCGCGCTTTACATCGTCGCGATGATTGTCTGCTGGACGATGGTTGGAAAGCCGAGAAAAACTGAGTAGACTCAGTTTTTCTCAACGAGATTAAATCCGCTTCGCGAATTTAATCTCGCAAATTGTTGCTTAAACAAAAACGGCCCGCGGCTTTTCAACCGCGGGCCGTAATTTTAGGCTTGCAAACAGTCGCGCGCCTTGATTGCCAGCGCTCGCAAGAGCGCAGTTGAATAATTTCCTATAGCAAAATGGCGCGAAGCGACATACCGTTGCTACTTATTCAACACGGCGGCCAATTTTTCCGCCGTAAAGCCCAAGTGCTCGGCGACCTTGTTGGCCGGGCCTGACTCGCCAAAGCGGTTGATTGTGAACAAATCGTCCGCGCTTGTGGCGTATCCTTCCCAGCCCTGGCTTACGCCGGCTTCGGCAACGACAACGCGCTTGGCGCCGCCGATAAGCTTGGCCTTCTCTTCCGCTTTCAAAGCGTCAAAGGCTGTCTTGTCCATTACAGAAACTACGCGAACCTTCTTTCCGCTTACCAACTTGGCGGCGTCAAGAGCCATATTCACTTCGCTTCCTGTGGCCAAAACCGTGATGTCGGGAACAGCCGCTCCTTCCTGAACGATGTAGGCGCCGTTCTTAAGAGACTTCTTCCAGTTCTTGTCAGCCTTTTCGTAAACCTTAAGGTTCTGGCGGGTAAGCGCCAAGCAAACCGGATGGTCTTTTGAAGCCATCGCGATTTCCCAAGCCGCGCAAGTTTCCTCGGCGTCGCCCGGGCGCAAAACGTGAACGTTGGGAATCGCGCGCAAGGCGGCCAAAGTCTCGATAGGCTGGTGGGTCGGTCCGTCCTCGCCTACGTAGATTGAGTCGTGCGTCAAAACGTAAATCGTGTTCAAGCCCATCAAGGCCTGGATGCGCAAGTTGGGGCGCAAGTAGTCGCTGAAAACAAAGAATGTCGCGCAGAAGGGCCTGAGTCCTCCGTGCAAGTTGATTCCGGCGCAAACCGCGCTCATGCCGAACTCGCGGATGCCGAATTCGATTGTGCGGCCCTTTTGGTTTTCGTAGCTGTAAGTTCCGTCGTCATGTTTGATGGCGGTCTTGTTGGGTCCCATCAAGTCGGCGCTTCCGCCAACAAAGTTCATGTAGCGGTCGGCGATGACGTTGATCATCTTTCCGCTTGAAGCGCGAGTGGCTTCGCTGTCGCCCACCTTGTACTTGGGAGCGGCCGCTTTGCCTGTGGGCTTTCCAGCCTGGAAAGCGTCCCACAATTTTTTAAGCTCGGGATTCTCTTTTGCCCAAGCGGCAAATTCTTTTTTCCAGTCTTCCTCTTTTTTGGCCCAAGCGGCTTTCTTTGACTCAAAGTACTTGACGGCCTCGGGGTCAACATAGAAGTCCTGGTCAACGGGAATGCCAAGCTTTTTGCGCGCGGCGATGATTCCGTCCTTTCCAAGAGGAGCGCCGTGAACGTCAGCCGTTCCCTGTTTGGGAGCGCCCTTTCCAATCACGCTCTTAAGCATGATGAGCGTAGGCTTGTCCTTGCATTTTTTGGCTTCGGCGACAAGCTCGACGATTTTCTTAACGTCGTACATGCTGCCCTTAAGAACCTGCCAGCCATAGGCTTCATAGCGCTTGGCGATGTTTTCGTCAAAGGCGATGTCGGTGCTTCCGTCAATGCTGATTTTGTTCTGGTCGTAGAACACGATGAGCTTTCCAAGCTTAAGGTGGCCGGCCAAGCTGCAGGCCTCGCTTGAAACGCCTTCTTCCAAACAACCCTCGCCTACAAGCGAGTATGTGTAGTGGTCAACAATCTTTCTGCCTTTTGTGTTAAAGCGCGCGGCAAGCATGCTCTCGGCGACGGCCATTCCAACAGCCATGGAAACGCCTTGTCCAAGCGGGCCGCTGGTGTTCTCAACGCCGTCTGTCTGGCCGTACTCCGGGTGGCCCGGGCACTTTGAGCCGACTTGGCGGAAGTTCTTGATGTCCTTAAGGCTTACCTTGTAGCCAGCCAAGTGAAGGATCGAATACAAGAACATAGATCCGTGTCCAGCCGAAAGAACAAAGCGGTCGCGGTCAACCCACTTTGAGTCGGCCGGATTGTGCTTTAAGATTTCGCCGTAAAGAACGGCGGCCAATTCCGCGGCTCCCAAAGGAAGTCCCGGATGTCCAGAGTTAGCCTTTTGAATGGCGTCCATCGAAAGCGCGCGCACGGACAAAGCCGCGGCGGCAATTCCCTTTTCGTTCATAAGTCACCCCTAAATTTTGTTTGCAGCTTCAACGAGTTCGTCCGCCGAAGCGCGGTTTCTTAACAATTCCACAAAGGAATCGTCTTTTATAAGCGCCGCCAATCGTGAAAGCGCCTGCAAGTGGTTTTGTGAATTGCTCGTAAGCAAGACAAACATTGTGTCCACCTTTCTCCCGTCAGGAGCGTTCATATCAATTGGCTCTTTTAAATAAACAACTGTAATTTGCTGCTCGCCCTCGCCAACCAAAAACATGTCGCGGCAATGGGGAAGCGCGATTCCGCGGCCCACCGCGGTGCTCATAATTTTTTCGCGCGCGCAAAGGCCTTGATAAAAAAAAGCGCGGTCGACTTTTGGGGGCAAAGTTATTTTTGTCCTCAGCTGCTCGTAAACTTCAAAAGGCGTGTTTGCGTCAATGCTGTTTATCACGCCTCCGCGTTTGATAAAATCTCCAATTTTAACTGCATCTTCCATATTTTTTTCCTTTTCACATTTTTACACAATCGTAATGCTGTTGCGTTTTTCGGATTCAATGACGCTTCGCAGAGCGCCCTCGATGTCTTCAAAGTTGTACGACATTCCTTCCAACGAAAGGCTCAGCGTTCCTTTGTCCTCAATCGCGGCGTCAGGGTTTGAATCAATCGATTCCAAGATTCTATTGATATGTCCAAAAAGCTGCGACAAAACCACAAGCTCGTTTTGCGGAAACTTGTCAAAATTGGCGGAAGAGCTTTCCACGTCATAAACAAGCGAGCACACTTGCTGGTAAAGCTTAAGCGCCTCGCCCCTTATTTCCGCGACAGGATAATCCGCAAAGTAATTGTAATCCTTTGATATTATAGCATGGCGGCCCGCGATGCGCAATAAAACATAGCGCTTTTCATCAGGAGTCAGCGCGAAATTTTCCGGGAACATAGTTTGCAGCAAAACGGCCAAGTCCGTCTGCTTTTTGCACTTAAAGTCGCGCAAGAAATTGTCAAGAATGTATTCGGGAATTTTAAACTTTAGGTTTCTCAAATCGCCCGGATCCTTTTTCATGTCATTCTTGTTCCACTTGCCGACGGCGGGAACGTCCTGGCCCTTGTACCACAAGCGCGTTTCCACGCCAAACAATTCCAAGCCGATTTTCTTCGATCGCGCCAAGTAGTTTTCAACCGAGTCGCAATTAAAGGCGCAAAGCTCGTCGATCCTCTCGTAAAAGGCAAAGGCCAACTGCTCCTCAATCGTCGCGCACGGGCCTTCGCGCTCAAAAACTTCAATCAAAGACTTTTCAAGCGCCTCGCCCCAAGCCAATCTCTCTTGCTCCGCGTCGCCAATCTGAACGATTCCGCCGTCCTTGTCGCGCGTTCTCCGCTGCGGGAAAATTTCTATCTCTCCCTTGTCCCAGTCAAGAACTCGGCAAACAATTCTGTCCCCCGCCCTAAGGCCGTCGCCATCAATGAATTGGCTTAAGTCGCAGCCGGTTATTTTCACCATCGCCGGAAGCTCAAACTCAGTGTCGGCCAAATCGTATTCCGACATGGCGGGATCGGCGGCGATGTATTGAACTTCGTATTCCTCTCCGTAAAGAACATTCAAGTCAAGCGCGGTTTCCTTTCTAAACTCCCCCACCTTATGCGGAACAAGCTTTCCGTCATAAATGTAAGTCCAGCTGGCGGGATTTTGCATCTCGTCCACAAAAGGCATAAAGCGGCTTCCGGGAACGAACATCTTGTTCTTGAATTCTTCAGCCGTCAAAGTGAACGAAAAGAAGCGCCCCGTAAAGGCCGCGGCGCGCGTGATGAATTTTCCGTCCTCAATCCAAGAGACATAGGGGCTATCAGCAAGATAGTCCTCACCCTCCCGCTGCGTCAAGCTAAAGCCCTTTCGGCTCATTTCGCGGGTAAAGTCTTTGAGAGTAAATGGAGTTTTTCGCGACCTTAAAAAATCGTCAACGGCTAAATCTTCCGAAAACTGCATTGATAGGAATCATAATAGCGCAAAAAAAGATTTATGGCAATGCGACATAATTTTGAAAAGCCGTCGCTTTGCTAATGGAAATATCAACTGTCCGCTTTCGCGGACTACGGGCAATGCGACAAATTTTTTAGCCGTCGCTTTGCAAGGACACAAATAAAAACGCCCGCCAAAAACTGCGGGCTTTTATTGAGGCGCGATAATTTTAATCGCGCCTCAAAAGGAACGAGTCAAGGCCTTGAGCGCAGCGTGCCTTGACCGTTCCTATTACACGTTCCTGATGTCTTCCACCGGGCACTTTAGGTCGGCGAAAATCTTTTTCACTTTCGCCAGCGGAACGCCGGTCACCTTAAGCGTAAGCGGCCGCTTTTTCTTGTCGCTGGGAGCGGTGGTGACAAGAGACACGATGTTGCCGCCCGCTTCGGCAATCTTTTGCGAAATCTTTGCCATTTCGCCTGGAGTGTCGTTGGGATACACGACCGCGCGCACGCCCTTTTGCGTCACGCCGAACATTTCGGCGAACATAAAGAACAAATCGCTTTCGGTGATGATTCCGACAAGCGCACTGCCTTTGACTACCGGCAAGCATCCGACTTGCTTTTCCACCATAATTCTGGCGGCTTCCTCAACCACGTCGTCGGGAGAGACGCTAAAGACCTTTGTGGTCATAATTTTCTTTACGTTCAACTTGGAAAGCAAGTAGCTTATTTCGTACATGTCAAGCGTCGTTGCCAAACTGGGGCCGGCTTGCAGCAAGTCGTTCTTTGTAATGATTCCGACAAGCTTTCCGCCCTTCACGACCGGCAGCTTTGAGATATTGTTTTTGTTCATCAATTCTTTGGCTTCTGTAACGGTTGTCTCCGGCTCCACCGTAATAACCGATTTTTTCATCACGTCTTTTACGATCATCGCGTGCCTCCTATGAATATTATACCACGACTTTTGAGTTTACGCAAATTTTAACAACCAAGCCGCAAGCGCAGCGTTGCGACTCATGCGGCGCCATTCGTTCTTGGTCTTGCGTCCGTTTATTTTCGCCGCTTAACCGCCCAGGTAGGCTTCCTTGACCGCGGGATCCTTGGCCAATTCCTTGGCGTCGCCGTCCTTTGTGATCGAGCCTGTTTCCAAAACGTAAGCGCGGTTGCTGATGGAAAGCGCCTTAAAGGCGTTTTGCTCAACCAGCAAAATCGTCGTTCCGGCCTTGTTAATTTTTTGGATAATCTCAAAAATCTCGTCGACCAAAATCGGAGCCAAGCCCATGCTGGGCTCGTCAAGCAAAAGCAATTTGGGCTGGGCCATCAAGCCGCGGCCCATCGCGAGCATTTGCAATTCGCCGCCGCTCAAGGTTCCGCTAATTTGGGTGATTCTTTCTTTTAGACGCGGGAACAATTCAAAAACCTTTTCCATGTCGGCCTTGATTCCAGCCTTGTCGTTTCTTGTAAAGGCGCCCATTTCCAGGTTGTCGCGGACGCTAAGGTTCAAGAAAATGCGGCGGCCTTCCGGCACTTGAATCAAACGGCGGCGGACGATTTGGTCAGGCGCCAAGTTTGTAATGTCCTCGCCTTCAAACTCAATCTTTCCGCCGCGCTTTTTTATGATGTTCGACACAGCGTGAAGGGTCGTCGTCTTTCCCGCTCCGTTTGAGCCGATCAAAGAAATTATTTCGCCCCGCTCAACGTTAAAACTGATTTCGCGCAGGGCGTTTATCGCGCCGTAGCTGACAGACAATTTTTGAACTTTAAGCATTCAGCGCCTCCTGTCCAAGGTAAGCCTTGATTACCTGCGGGTTTGTCTTGATTTGGTCGGGGCTTCCTTGCGCGATTATGCGGCCGTAGTCCAAAACCATAATGCGCTCGCAGATTCCCATTACCAATTTCATGTCGTGCTCAATCAGCAAAATCGTCAAGTTGAACTTTTCTCTGATAAAGGCGATCATGTTCATAAGGTCTTCAGTCTCTTGGCCGTTCATGCCGGCGGCCGGCTCGTCAAGCAAAAGAATCTTAGGCTCGCTGGCCAACGCGCGCGCGATTTCCAATTTGCGCTGCTCACCGTAGGGAAGGTTTTTCGCCAATTCCTTTTTCTTTGATTCAATCTTGAACAAAGAAAGCAAGAGGTCGGCTTTTTCTTCCATTTGCTTTTCGTCCTGCCTAAAGCGGGGCGTTCGCAAAAGCGCGTCGATTGGATTTGAAGAGCGCAAATTGTGCAAGGCGACTTTCACGTTGTCCTCGACAGTCAAGTTTCCGAACAAGCGGATGTTTTGGAACGTGCGCGCGATTCCCAGGCGGCAGTGTTCCGCCGGATTAAGCTTGTTAATGACGCGCGCCTTTCCGCGCCTGTCCCAATAATTTATCTGGCCCTCGGTCGGAGTGTAAACGCCGCTCAACATGTTAAAGACCGTAGTCTTTCCCGCGCCGTTTGGTCCGATCAAACCGACAAGCTCGCCTTCGTAAAGAGCGCAGTCAAAGTCGCTTACCGCGCGCAGGCCGCCGAACACGATTGAAACGCCGGAAGCCTGCAAAACCATTTTCTTTTCTTCCGCCATCACTTTGCCTCCGCGCCCTTGTTTTTCTTTGTTTTTTTCTGGAGGAACTTTCGCGCCGCGTCAAAGGCTTTCACAAACGACGCCTCTTTTGTTCCCAGCAAGCCTTGCGGCCTGAATATCATCACCAAAATCAAAACGACCGGATAGAAAAGCAAGCGGTAGTTTTGCAAGAAGCGCAGGAATTCCTGCAAGTAAGTCAAAACGTAAGACGCCAAAACGCTTCCTGTGGTGGAACCCATTCCGCCCAAAACTACGAAAATCAAATAATCGATGCTCTTTGTAAAGCCGGCCTGGTCGGGCTTGATAAAGCCGATAAGGCAAACATAAAGCGCGCCGCCAATGCCCGCAACAAAGCTTGCCATCACAAAGCCTATCATCTTGTAGCGGAAGACTCCGATGCCGCTTGAGTTGGCGGCGATTTCGTCTTCGCGCACGGCAAGAATCGCGCGGCCGTAAGACGAGCGTATGAAGTTTTGAATCAAGGCGATTAAAAGCACAAGCGTTCCGGTAACGACCGCAAAGGCGATCGCCGCGTTAAATACCATAATCGTGTTGAACTGGATTCCGTTGGGGCCGCCTGTCCACTGCTTTAAGTTGACCAAGAATACGCGGATGATTTCTCCAAAGGCAAGCGTAACGATTGCCAAGTAGTCGCCTTCCAAGCGCAGCGTCGGAAAGCCGATTAAAAATCCAAAGAAGGCCGTAATCGCGGCGGCCAAAAGAATCGCAAGCGGAAGCGGAAGATGAGCGTTTGTACAAAGCAAAATCGTCGAGTATCCGCCAATCGCCATAAAGCCCGCCTGTCCCAAAGAAAGCTGGCCCGTGATTCCGCAAATGATGTTCACGCTCAAAGCCATTATCGCGTTGATTCCGGCCAAAGAAAAAATTTGCGCGGTGTACGCGTCAATCGCGCCGGCCGCGATCAAGGCCGCCGGAAGCGCCGTCGCGATGATTCCCACCGCGAACAATATAATTGTGTTTCTAACGTTCTTTGTCATAATCAAACCTTGATAACCCTCTTCTTTCCCAAAAGGCCCGTGGGCTTAACCAACAAAATCAAAATCAAAATTCCAAAGCTTATCGCGTCGGCGTACTGGCTGGGGCCGTAGCCCTTTGTCATAGTCTCGGCGATGCCCAAAATAACTCCGCCAATCATCGCTCCGGGAATCGATCCGATTCCGCCAAGAACGGCGGCGACAAAGGCCTTAAGGCCTGGCATGTATCCCATCAAGGGGTCCACTTGCGGATAGGCGCTGGCATACAAAACGCCGCCGGCTCCGGCCAACACCGAACCGATCGCAAAGGTAATCGCGATTGTCTTGTTTACGTTTATTCCCATCAAGCTAGAAGCCTGCATGTCGTAGCTTACAGAGCGCATCGCCTTTCCGGTCCTTGTATAGTTTACTAAAATGTGCAGCGCCAACATCAACAAAACGCTGGCGATAATTACCAAGGCCTTTATTCCCGGAATCGACACAGGCCCAATCACAATAGCCGGAACGTTGAGCGCCGGAAACTGCTTGGGGTCCGGGCCGGCGAATGGAAGGACGCGCATCATGTTCTGCAAAATCAATTCAACGGCGATCGCTGTAATCAAGGAATTAAGGCGCGGCGCGTTCCGCAAGGGCCTGTAAGCCAAGCGCTCAATCGCCACTCCCAAAAAGCCGCAAAAGACCATCGCGACCAAAAGCGCCGCCGCAAATCCGCCGCTTGTCGCTCCTAAAGCCACCAAAACAAAATAGCCCGCGTACGCGCCCATCATCATGATGTCGCCGTGCGCGAAGTTAATAAGCGTGACAATTCCGTAGACCATCGTATAGCCCAGCGCGATTAGCGCGTAAATGCTTCCAAGCGAAAGTCCGTTGATGAATTGCTGCAAAAACAAAGAACCGCCGTCCACTTTTTTCTCCTAATAAAAAAACAAAGAGGAAATGTCAATTTCCGAATTGTTTTTTTAGCGTTCGCGAGAGCGAACAGTCAAATATACGAGTTTCCTTTGGAAACTCGGCAAGCGAAAAGTCCGGCTGTAATAGACGGGCTTTTCGCTTATTTCTCCTATAGCAAAAAAAAGCGCCTGCCCCGACTAGCGGAACAAGCGCCTCATTGCGCTAAAATATATTAAAGCATTTTACGTTTTTATTCAAGCCCGCAAGCAAGCCGCCCAACCGTTCGGCTGAACGCGCGAGTCCGTAAGCGAGCGCGTTTGTTGCCGCTTATGCGGCCAACGAACGCTTATTGGCTTGCAATCGATTCTCTTGCCGCTATTACGGTTGAACCGTTGTCTTGTAAACGGCGGCCAACTTTCCGTCGTCGCCCTTTACAAGCTCAAGCATAACCGCGGCTTTGATCGGGTTGCGCTTGGCGTCAAACGAAAGGTTTCCTGTAACGTATTCGCCCTGAATTGAAGCCAAGGCGTTCTTTACGGCAGTTGGATCGGCGCTGCCGGCCTTAACGATGGCGTCCTTCAAAAGGTAAACTGAATCGTATCCAAGAGCGGCAAAAGCGTTGGGATCCTTGTTGTACTTGGCGCGGAAAGCGGCGACGTACTTTTGGACAGCAGGGCTTGTCGAGTCAACGGCGTAGTGGTTTGAATAGAATCCGTTCAAAACCTCGTCGCCGGCGTTGCTTGTCAATCCGTCCCATCCGTCGGCTCCAACAAAGGCAACGTTGATGCCTTGGGCGCGAGCCTGCTTGGCGATCAAGCTTACTACGTTGTAGTAGTCGGGAAGGTAAAGAACGTCAGGGTTGGCTGTCTTAATCTTTGTCAACTGGGCGTTAAAGTCCTTGTCGTTTGTGGCGTAAGATTCCTTGGCGACGATTTTTCCGCCCAAGGCTACGAATGTCTTTTCAAAGTTCTCTGTCAAGCCAACTGAGTAGTCGTTTCCGATGTCATAAAGGATGGCTGCGGACTTCGCGCCAAGGTTCTCAACGGCGAACTTTCCGCCTACAGTTCCCTGGAAGGGGTCGATGAAGCAAGCGCGGAAAATGAAGTCGCCGGCGTCCGTGATGTCCGGAGCGGTGGCGGCAGGCGCGATCTGAACGATCTTCTGGGCCTGGGCGCGGCTTGTGACGGCCTTTGTGCAGCCAGAAGTGAGGGAGCCGATTACAATCTTAACTCCGTCTTTTGTCGTCAATTTTTGGAAAGCGTTGACAGTCTTGTCGGGATTTCCCTCGTCGTCTTCGCTGACCAAAACGACTTTCTTTCCGTTAATTCCGCCGGCCGCGTTGATTTCCTCAATGGCCAAGTCAATGCCGTTTTTGCATTCAACGCCGTAAACGCTTACGTTTCCGCTCAACGGAAAGATTCCGCCGATTGTGATGTTGTTAGACTCTTTCTTGCCGCATGAAGCAAAGGCAAAAAGAGCGGCCGCCGAAATGGCTGCCAAAGCGATTTTTTTCATATGATTCTCCTTAAAACTTATGAAAACCGCGAGTACGCTTTGTTCCACAAGTTTTCTCTTTTGCAGACAATTTTGCTGAATTCAAACTTTTTAGTCAATAGGATTTTCTTTAAAAAAACTTAATTTTTTAAGTTTTACGAAAACCGCCTTTGACTTTAATCCATAAAAAAACCGCGCGGTCAACGCGCGGTTTGCAAGCCAAAAGACTTAGGCCTGAGCTTCGGCAGGGGCCTCGGCCGCAGCTTCTTCGGCGGCAGGAGCGGCGTCCGCGGGAGCGGCAGCCGGCTTTTCAAGGCGAGCCTTGTTCTTAAGGTGGGCTTTGCAGAATTTGCAAATCATAACCTTTTTGCCTTCAAGGTCGTACTCGTAAACAACCTTTATGCCTGTAGTCTTGCAAATAGGACAAGTTCCGCGACCATGGTTTGCGGTCTTGCGAAGTCCAGTTCCACGATGAGCTTTAGACATTACTTGCTCTCCTTCGCTTCTTTCTTAGCGGGCTGTTTTTTATCCGCCTTTTTAGCGTCTTTTTTTGCCTTGGCTGCGGCTTTCTTTTCCTCAACCTCTTCAAGCTTGTAGTCAACCAATTCAAGGATAACTACATCAGCGGCGTCGCCTTCGCGGAATCCCAACTTAAGGACGCGAGTGTATCCGCCATTGCGTTCCTTCATGCGGGGAGCGATTTCGGTAAAAAGCTTGTTCAAAACTTTTTCGTCGGCGATATACTTGGCAACTTCGCGGCGATTGTGAACGCTGTCAACTTTGGCGCGAGTGACAAGCTTCTCAGCCTTTCTGCGCGCTTCCTTAGCCTTAGCCTTAGTAGTAGTAATGCGTTCAAATCTAAAAAGAGAAGTAACCATGTTGCGCAACATTGCGCGGCGATGCGCTGACGTGCGGCTCAGCGCGTTAAAACCAGTTCTATGATTCATCTGATTCTTCCTTCTTCTTAGTTAAATTAACAGCATCCTTAAGATAGCTGTAGTCCGTCATTCCCAAAGTCAAGTTCCATTCAAGCAACTTTTCTTTGATTTCTGTAAGACTCTTTTTGCCAAAGTTTCTGGTCTTGGCGATGTCATCTTCAGTTTTCTTGGTCAATTCGCCGATTGTGCGTATGTTGGCGTTCTTCAAGCAGTTTGAAGAACGAACAGACAATTCAAGCTCCTCAACCGGAGTGTTCAACAAGGCGCGGACTCTCTCGTCCTCTTCGCCAATGTCGTCGTCACCAGAAGAATCGCTGTCGTCAAAATTGATGAACACTGAAAAATGCTCTTTGGCGATTTTTGCGGCTTCGCTCAAAGCGTCGGCCGGCTCAATCGATCCGTCAGTCCAAATTTCAAGGCAAAGCTTGTCGTAATCGTTTCTCTGTCCAACACGACAAGGCTCGATTGAATACTTTACCTTTTTTACAGGGCTGAAAATAGCGTCCATAGGAATCGTTCCAACAACTTCAATGTATCTGTCGTTGGTTTCCGCAGGAACATATCCTCGATTCAAGTCAACCTGGATTTCGATGTCCACTTTGGCGTCGTCCATCATTGTGAACAAGGGCACGTCCTTTGACAAGACTTCCAGCTGGCCCTCTTTTTCAAGGTCATTGCTCGTTACTTTTCTAGGACCCTTGAATTCATAAAGAATAGTGTCCTGTTCCGTGTCGCCGGGAAGGCGAACGCGCGTTTGCTTCAAGCTGTTCAAGATTTCCAAAGTATCCTCGGACACATTGGGAATCGCCTGAAACTCGCTTGAAATAACGTGCGGAACATTGTCAGAATCATAAGAAGTGATTCTGATAGAAGTAACTGCGTATCCCTGAATCGATGACAGCAAAACACGGCGCAGGGTGTTTCCTACGGTCGTGCCGAATCCGGGTTCAAACGGATAAGCGTAAAACTTTCCATAGTTCGCCTGAGAGGTTTCTTGATTCTCAAAACGCACGCCCTTAGGTCTTTGAAAACCTTTAAGCAGATTTTTGCGAGCCATTTGAACTCCTTATTATTTAGAATAATATTCAACCACAAGCTGCTCTTTTACATCGTAGTCGATGTCGCTGCGTGACGGCAGAGTAGCAACCTTTCCTGACAAATTATCCTT
Organism: uncultured Spirochaetaceae bacterium; assembly: GCA_902799665.1. GTDB lineage: Bacteria > Spirochaetota > Spirochaetia > Treponematales > Treponemataceae > Treponema_D. The sequence goes on from CADCBK010000002.1 coordinate 28,306, forward strand.
GTCGGCTTCAAGCCAAGCGGGGACTTTGCGCTCTTCGATTCTAGCAACCAACTTCTTTATGCTTGAAGAAGACTTGCTTTTCTCTTTGAACGACACGACATCGCCAGCCTTAACCAAGTAAGACGGAATGTCAACTTTTTTTCCATTCACAGTAATGTGTCCGTGGTTGACAAGCTGCTTGGCTTCGTTGCGGGTCTTGGCGAAACCAAGGCGGTAAACAACGTTGTCCAAACGAGACTCAAGCAACTGGAGCATTACTTCGCCAGTAACGCCAGGCTTTCTTACAGCCATTTCATAATAAAGCCTGAATTGGCGCTCAAGAACTCCGTAGATAAAGCGAAGCTTCTGCTTTTCGTCAAGCTGAAGGGCGTATTCAGATCTCTTTCTGCGAGTCTCTTTTTGATTTCTTTTGCTTACCTTGCCGTAGCCCAAAACGAGCGGGTTCAAACCCAACTTTTTGCAGCGTTTAAGGATAGGTGTAGTGCTTTTACCCATTTTTTACTCCTTAAGAATTACATTGAGCGCGTCTTGCGCGGGCGGCATCCGTTGTGCGGAATCGGAGTTACATCAGAAATAGACTTAACTTTAAGCCCCTGATTTCCAATGGCGCGGACAGCGTTTTCGCGGCCCATGCCCGGTCCCTTAACGAACACGTGAACTTCGCGCAAACCGTAGCTTACGGCTTTTTGAACAGCCGTCTCGGCGACAGTTTGGGCGGCAAAAGGAGTTGACTTCTTGGCGCCGCGGAATCCAAGACCGCCGCTTGACGCCCAAGAAAGCGCGTTGCCGTTCAAGTCAGTGACTGTAACGATTGTATTGTTGAAAGACGCCTGAATGTAAACGTTTCCTTCGTATACGCTCTTCTTTTCCTTTCTCTTTTTAACAGTAGCCAATTAGTTTACCTCCGCCTTACGCTTTCTTCTTGTTCGCAACAGTCTTCTTCTTACCCTTGCGAGTTCTTGAATTTGTACGCGTTCGCTGTCCGCGAACCGGAAGTCCCTTGCGATGGCGCTGGCCACGGTAAGATCCAATATCGATAAGGCGCTTGATGTTAAGGCCGATTTCCGAGCGGAGACGGCCTTCTACCTTGTACTCTTTGTCGATAATTTCACGGAGTTTTGTCAACTCGTCCTGAGACAAATCATTCATCAGCGTCTCTTCTTTAATTTCCGCTTTTTTGCAGATTGTGCGAGCCGCTGAGCGACCTATGCCGTAAACATAAGTCAAAGCGATTTTAACCTGTTTATTAGGGAGGTCAACTCCCGCAATTCGAGCCATCTGTTACTCCTCAACCTTGTCTCTGCTTGTGCTTCGGGTTTACGCAAATGATTCGGACAATGCCGTTTCTTTTGATAACCTTACACTTGTCGCAGATAGGCTTTACACTGGTTCGTACTTTCATAAAAGTCCCCCTGGGAATGCGATATGTATTTCCCGATTATGGCAATTCGCAATGAATTACAATCGGGAAACACGAGTATAGCGCATTTCGCCAATTTAAGTCTAGCCCTTCGCCCAAAAAATTTAACGGATTTTACAAATCCTAGAGGTTTCTTGAGCGAATTCTACCCCTTTTCATAAGACCATCTTGATGGTGCATTCTCAAAAGGGCTTCAATCTGGCTCATTGTATCCAAGTCTACGCCAACCATGATTATCAATGAAGTGCCGCCCATCAGCATCGCTACCGACTGGGGGAACTTAAAGACAAGCTGGATAATCGTGGGCAATATCGCTATCGCCGCAAGGAACAAAGCGCCAGGCAATACCAAACGGTTAAGTATCTTTTGCAAGTACTCTTCCGTCTTGTCAGTCCTTACTCCAGGAATGGAGCCGCCGTTTTCCCGGATTTGCTTTGCTATTTCAGTGGGGTTCAGGGTTACCTGAGTGTAGAAGTATGCAAAGAAAATGATAAGGACGACTAACAACAAATTGTACCAAATTCCCGTCGGATTCAAAATTACAGCCAATTTTTGAACCCATCTCGCAGCGCCGGAGTTGCTCGCAATAGAAGAAACAAGCTGCAAGGGAAGCGTCAAAAACGATGAAGCGAAAATCAAGGGAATTACATTTGACGGATTCACCTTAAAGGGAATGTATGTGTTCTGCGCGCCATACATCTTTCTGCCAACAACGCGCTTGGCGTAGTTGACCGGAATCTTGCGCTCGCCGGACTCTTCGAATACGACAAGGGCAATGATGCCGACAAAAATGATAAGGGCGACAATTACAAAAACAATGTTCAGCTGGCCATTGCGAACTTGTTCGGCAAGCTCGGCCACAGCGCTTGGCATACGGGCAACGATGCCGGCAAAAATCATGATTGAAATGCCGTTGCCAATTCCGCGGGCGGTGATTTGATCGCCCAACCAAACTGTTACCATTGAACCAGTCGTTACGGTCAAAATCGCAAGAAGCTTAAAGGCCACTTCGTTGTTCAACGAAACCACGCCAATGTTCTTCGCGTAGATTGTCACCGCAAACGACTGCACGACGCAGACAAAAATCGTTCCGATTCTTGTCCACATCTGCATTCTCTGCTGGCCGCCTTCTTCCATTACCGCCCTCTTCATAGAGGGGAAAATGATAAGAAGGAGCTGCATGATGATCTGCGTGGAGATGAAGGGCATTACGCCCAACATGAACACAGAAAAGTTAGAGAACGCGCCGCCAACAAAGAAGTCCATGTAACTGGCAAAAGCGTTGTTGTTCTGCGCGGCAAGGTTGTTAAAGTATTCAAACAAAGCTGCTGCGTCTACGCCTGGAATTGTAAGAACGCATCCAAGTCTGTAGACTGCCAGTACAACTAGAGTGAAGAAAAGGCGGCTGCGGAGTTCTTTAATTTTAAACATGTTCGCAATTGAATTCATCTATTCCGCCTTAGTCTTTCTTTTCTGTCTTTTCAGCCTTTTTAACCTCAACGACAGAGCCGCCGGCCTTTTCAATCTTCTCTTTGGCAGACTTTGAAATCTTGTCAACAGAGACAGTCACTTTCTTTGTGATGTCGCCGGTTCCCAATACTTTAATCAAGACATTCTTAGACTTCTTTGCCTTGACAAGATTCTTGGCAACGAGAGTTTCCTTGCTTACAGTTTCGCCGTCTGAATACTTTGCCTCAATGTCGGCAAGGTTGACAACGTCGTATCCCTGCTTGAAAGGATAGTTTGAAAAACCGCGCTGGGCGATGCGGCGGTAAAGAGGCATCTGTCCGCCTTCAAAGCCTACATACGGCTGGGGCGAACCGCTTCTTGACTGGGCGCCTTTGTTGCCCTTTCCGGCTGTCGTTCCAAGTCCTGATGAAGAGCCGCGTCCGACAATCTTGCGCTTTTTGTTGGCGCCAACGGGCGCTGTCAATACTGGATTGTATTCTGCCATTACTGGATCTCCTCAACTTTTACAAGGTGAGCCACAGAGGCCACCGCTCCGCGTACAGAAGGAGTGTCTTCCTGCACGACAGAGGAACTGATTTTCTTTAATCCCAAACTGCGGACAGTCGCTCGCTTGGCGGGCTTTTGTCCGATAACGCTTTTTACAAGTGTAATCTTAAGTTTTGCCATGATTAACCCCACATCTCGCTCAGAGTCTTGCCTCTGTTCTTGGCGACTGTAGCGGCATCAAGCATATGCTCGATGGCGTCAAAAGTGGCGCGGACTACATTTACAGAAGCGCTTGAGCCAAGCGACTTTGAAATGATGTCGGTGACACCAGCCGCGTCCATAATGGCGCGAACAGGGCCGCCGGCGATGATTCCAGTACCAGCTGAAGCCGGGCGCAAAAGAACTTCAGAACTCTTGAACTTTCCGATGATGTCATGCGGAACAGTTCCCTTCTTGATTGGAAGAGTCACAAGATTTCTCTTGGCGCGGTCAAGGCTCTTTTTGATAGCCTCAGTAACGTCATTGGCTTTGCCAAATCCGTATCCTACGCGGCCCTTCTGGTCGCCTACAACGCTGAGCGCCGCAAAAGACATTCTGCGTCCGCCCTTTACAGTCTTAGAAGTTCTGTTAAGAGTAACGAGCTTTTCAACAAACTCTTTCTCTTTGGGCTCTTTGTCAAATTTATTCTGGCGTTCCATAGTATCTCCTAGAATATGATGCCCGCTTTGCGGGTACCGTCAGCAAGAGCCTTTACAACGCCATGATAAAGATAACCGTTGCGGTCAAAAACCACAGTGGTGATGTTCTTTTCCTTAAGGCGCTGGCCAAAAGCTTCGCCAAGTTTCGCGGCGCCTTCAACTGTCGGCTTGACGCTCGCAAAATCTTTTTCCATCGTAGAAATGGCGGCAAGAGTCTTTCCCTCGTCGTCATTGATTACCTGCACATAAAGGTTCTTGTTGCTGCGAGTGACTGTCATGCGGGGGCGCTCAGCCGTTCCGTAAACAGACTTGCGGATGTGAACCTTTCTGTGAAGGCGCTTTCTATCTTTGTCGTTAAGTTTTCTAATCATGTCGCCCGTCCTTATTTAACGCCAGTCTTACCGACTTTGCGTCTAATAACTTCAGTAGAATAGCGGATTCCCTTTCCTTTGTAAGGCTCAGGAAGGCGCAACTTGCGGATTTGGGCGCAGAATTCGCCGATTTGCTGCTTGTTGATTCCAGAAACGTCAATCTTTCCGGAAGGATCGGCAGCCACCGTGATTCCTTCGGGAATTACGGCGATAAAATCGTTTGAGTAGCCCAAGTTCATTACAAGTTCCTTGCCCTTGACTTCGGCGCGGAAACCTACTCCGTTAATAACCAAAGACTTTGTAAATCCGTTTGTCACACCCTTTACCATGTCGTTGATAAGGGCGCGGTACAAACCGTGGTCGGCGTTGGCCTGGCGGCTTGCGTTAAGCGTCTTTACAGTAATCTCATTGTTTTCAAAGGCAACTTCAACATTCTTGCTGAACTTCTGCTTAAGCTCGCCCTTGGCTCCCTTTACAGAAATCTCGTTGTCCTTAATCGCAACCGTTACGCCGGCGGGAACGGCAACAGGAAGCTTTCCAATCTTAGACATCTTCTTCCTCCTATTACCAAACTTTGCAGACCAATTCGCCGCCGACCATCTTTTCTGACGCTTTCTTTCCAGTTGTAACGCCAGCTGATGTCGAAACGATTACTGAACCGTATCCATTGCGGACGCGGGGCAGATCTTTATAACCTGAATAAACACGGCGGCCAGGAGTTGAAATCTTTTCAATTCCGTGAATAACCGGTTCATTCTTGTCATCGTACTTGAGGAAGATGCGGATTGTGTTCTTTCCGTCTTCCTGAACTTTCTTGAAGTTCTTGATGTATCCTTCAGTCTTGAGGATTTTCACAATTTCCAACTTCAACTTTGACGCCGGGATATCCACTTTCTCGTGGCGGGCCATCACCGCATTGCGGATTTTTGTAAGCATATCTGCTACTGGATCTGATGCGCTCATATTACTTCTCCTACCACTACCAACTTGACTTTGTTACGCCGGGTAACAAACCTTCACTAGCATACTTGCGGAAGCAAAGACGGCACATCTTGAACTTGCGGAGATATCCTCTCGGACGGCCGCAAAGTTGGCACCTGTTGTACTGACGAGTCGAGTACTTGGGAGCGCGCTTTGCTTTGATAATCATCGATTTTTTAGCCATGACTTCCTCGTTTACTTTCTAAAGGGCATATTGAACTTGTTGAGCAAAGCGCGGGCTTCGCTGTCAGTTCTTGCGCTTGTTACGATAGTGATATTCATACCCGCAATCTTAGTGATTTTGTCAAAGTCGATTTCGGGGAAAATAATCTGCTCCGTAATTCCAAGAGAGAAATTTCCGTGACCGTCAAAGCCAGTCGCCTTGATGCCGCGGAAGTCCTTAACGCGCGGAAGGGCAACGTTGATCAAGCGGTCCAAAAATTCATACATAATTGTTCCGCGCAATGTCACCATAGCGCCGATTTCTGCGCCCTCACGAAGTTTGAAGTTGGCAATCGATTTCTTTGCCTTTGTCTTGACCGCTTTCTGACCTGTGATTTGTGTCAAGTCAGCAACTGCGGCATCAAGAAGTTTCTTATTTCCGAGAGCTTCGCCAACGCCCATGCTCACGACAATCTTTTTGATTGCGGGAATCTGCATGGGTGATGTATATCCCAACTCCTTGAAGAGTTCGGGAGCGATAGTGTCTTTATAGACTTTCTTAAGCCGGGGTACGTAATTAGCCATTATAGCGTTTCTCCACATTTGCGGCAGACGCGAATTTTCTTGTCTCCGTCAAGCTTATAACCAATTTTTACAGGACGGTTGCATTTTTTGCAAACGATGCCTACATTCGAAATATGAATCGGCGCTTCAATCTCAGCGATGCCGCCGGCATCCTGCTGGCTGCGCCTCTTCATAGCCTTCTTTACCAAGTTAACGCCAGAAACGATTACAGCGTCCTTTTTGGTGACGACGCGGACAACCTTTCCTTGCTTGCCCTTGTCCTTTCCTGTAAGGACTTGCACTGTATCGTCTTTGTGAATCTTGAACTTCTTAAGCATTCCTACACTCCTTACAGAACTTCCGGAGCCAACGAAATGATCTTCATGTAATCTTTGTCACGAAGTTCGCGGGCTACAGGTCCAAAAATACGCTTTCCTACGGGATTCTTGGAATCGTCCACGATTACGCAGGCGTTGTCGTCAAAACGGATGTATGTTCCGTCCGGGCGGCGGTATTCCTTGGCTTGGCGGACGATAACCGCCTTCTTGATAGAACCCTTTTTAATTGTTGACGTAGGAATGGCCTCTTTGATGGCCACAACTACGATGTCGCCGATGCCAGCATAGCGGCGGTGCGTTCCGCCAAGCACCTTGATGCACTGGGCAACCTTGGCGCCGGAGTTGTCGGCTACTGTCATGCATGACTGCATTTGAATCATAACTTCGCCTCCTTACTTTGCTCGTTCAACGATTGATTCCAAGCGCCATCTCTTGTCTTTGCTCAAGGGGCGGCACTCAACAATTTTCACTTTGTCACCAATGTGAGCCTCATTCTTTTCATCATGGGCCTTGCACTTCTTGGTTCTCAAAACATATTTCTTGTAAAGAGGATCCATACGCTTTGTAGAAATTGAAACGACAATGGTCTTGTCCATTTTGTCGCTAGTAACAAGTCCTACATAAGAGCGCTTGGCGCTTTTTACAGCTTTCTGTTCTTCTGCCATGGGTCAACTCCTACTTCTTTGCTTCAGCGGCCTCAGCCTTTTGGGCGGCGGCTTTCTGAGTGATGAACGTATTCAAGCGGGCGATTTCGCGGCGCATGTTGCGTTTTTCCATCGGATTGTCTACATGAGAAACAATCATCTTGAATCTCAATTCCATGTATTTCTGCTTAAGCTCGTCACGGCGCGCAACCAATTCGGCATAAGACAGTTCTTTGTCAGTATTCTTTTTCTTTGAATCAGCCATCTTATTCCTCCGTTACGCGTGTGTGGGCCTAAAAGCGATCTTTGTCAAAACCGGCAACTTGGCGCTGGCCAAGCGCAAGGCTTGTTCGGCCAACTTAATGTCAACGCCGCCGATTTCAAACAAAATCATTCCGGGCTTAAGGTTGGCGGCCCAGAACTCCGGGGCGCCCTTACCCTTACCCATGCGGACTTCGGCCGGCTTTTTAGAAATCGGCTTGTCCGGGAATACACGAATCCAAATATTGCCTTTGCGGTCAAGCTTGCGGCTTATGGCAACACGGCAGGCTTCGATAACGCGAGCGTTAAGCCATGCGCTTTCCATAGCGACCAAAGCGATTTCGCCAAAGTCAATATGATTGTCGCGGGTGGCAAAACCTTTTGCTTTACCGCGCTGCACCTTGCGGTGCATTACTCTTTTTGGTGCGAGAGGCATCGTCTAACTCCTTGCCTTTGCGACAGTATCTTTTGTCTGCTTTTCAGACTCAGACTTATCAGAAGAACGCTGAGGACGGTCGCGTCTTGGCTTTCTTACCATCTGACCTGCGTCTTCGTTCTGCTCGTGACCATAGTTCATTCCGTTGTAAACCCAAACTTTTACGCCAATCTTGCCGTAAGTTGTAAGGGCTTCGAACGTGCCATAGTCAATGTCAGCGCGAAGAGTGTGAAGAGGAACGCGTCCTTCCTTGTGTTCCTCTGTCCTTTTCATTTCAGCTCCGCCCAAGCGGCCTGCCAAGCGAATCTTGATTCCCTGGGCTCCAGCGCGCATGGCGTTGGAAGCTGACTGCTTGAGAGCCTTGCGGAACGAGCCGCGGCCCATAAGCTGGCGTCCGATATTCTGGGCAATCAAAGAAGCGTTCAAATCGCCGCGCTTGATTTCCTTAATCTTGATTTGAACTTTCTTTGTAAGCTGCTTTTGAATGTCAGCGCTGATTTTTTCAATTGTCGCTCCCTTCACGCCAATAATGACGCCAGGGCGGGCAGTGTGAATTACAATTGTAACACGCTGCGGATGGCGAACAATTTCTATTTCGGCAATGTCCGCTCCCTTGCATTCAGGAAGGTCTCCAACCAACTTTCTGATCTTAAAATCTTCCAAAACCAAGTCTGCGTATTCGCGAGGATCCGCATACCAACGGGACTGCCATGTTTTGTTTACGCCCAAGCGCAAACCAATCGGATTAACTTTCTGACCCACTTTTTATTCCCCCGCCTTCTCAGCAACTGTGACGGTAATATGACACATGCGCTTGAGCAACTGATCGGCTCGTCCGCGAGCGCGGCACCAAATTCTCTTGAGCCTTGGGCCTTCGTCTACGCGAATCTCTTTTACATAGAGCATGTCTTCATCCAACTTGTCGTTAGCTACAAGCGCGTTGGCCATCGCAGACTTAAGAGTCTTTCCGATGAGCTTGGCGCCTTTCTGCGGCATGTTCTCAAGAACAGCCACCGCTTTTGAACAAGGCATTCTGGAAATCGCATGCGCCACAGGGCGAACCTTTGTGGGCGAAGCGATAAGGAATTTTGTAGTGGCTACATAGCCTTTTGTTTCTGCCATAATAACCGCCTTTATTTGTCCGCCTTAGCGGCTGTCTTATCAGTTCCGCCATGTCCGCGGAATACACGCGTCGGAGCGAACTCGCCAAGCTTGTGGCCGACGAGGTTTTCCGTAATGTATACCGGAATCCATGACTTTCCGTTGTGAACAGAAATGGTGTTTCCAACCATTTCAGGAATAATTGTAGAGCAGCGAGAATATGTTTTAATCATCTTCTTGTCCGCGGCTCCAGACTTATTCATTTCTACAATCTTTTTATAGAGCGATTTTTCAACAAAAGGCCCTTTTTTAACAGATCTTGACACAGTTAACTCCTAGCCTATTTCTTGCGACGTGAAATAATGAATTTGCTCGACGTCTTGCGCTTGTTGCGGGTTTTGTAACCCTTGCAAGGCTGACCCCACGGAGTAACCGGATTGCGTCCTTTGCCGGCGCCTTCACCGCCGCCAAGCGGGTGGTCAACCGGGTTCATCGCCATACCGCGCACAGTCGGGCGAACGCCCATCCAGCGACGGTGTCCGGCTTTTCCAAGCTGAACGTTCATGTGGTCTTCGTTGCCCACAACGCCGATGGTCGCATAGCATCTGGCGTGAACCTTGCGCAATTCGCTTGAGGGAAGGCGGATTACAACATAATCGCCTTCTTTAGCGGCAATCTGGGCTGAAGCGCCGGCAGAGCGGGCAAGCTGTCCGCCGCGGCCAAGGTTCAACTCAATGTTGTGAATCGTAAAGCCTACCGGAATCGCGCCAAGCGGCAAAGCGTTTCCAACTGTAGGAGCGGCGTTTTCGCCGGCCATAACCTTCATTCCAACGGTAAGACCTTTAGGCGCGATGATATAGCGCTTGTCTCCGTCGGCGTAATAAATCAAAGCGATGTTGGCGCTGCGGTTGGGATCGTATTCAATTGAGTGAACAGTTCCCGGAATTCCGTGCTTGTTTCGCTTGAAATCAATTATGCGGTACTTCTGCTTGTGACCGCCGCCCTGGTGGCGCACCGAGATGCGTCCGCCAGCGCCGCGTCCGCCGCGGGAAGCTTTGCCTGACGTCAATTTCTTTTCGGGTTTGTCGGCTGTCAGGTCGTCCCTGCGGAGGTCAACACGTCCGCGAGTACCAGGTGTAATTGGCTTAAATACTTTAAGAGCCATCTGATTCCCCTTAGTTATCTATTGTCCTATTCGAACAACTTAATTGTTTCGCCATCGGCTACGCGCACGATGGCCTTCTTGTAGCTGGCTGTCATGCCCTTGCTTCCGCGAAGGCGCTTTACTTTTCCGGCCACGTTGATTGTCGTGCAAGAAAGAACTTTTACGTTGAAAAGCTTTCTTACGGCTTCCTTAATCTGAATCTTGCTGGCGTCCGGGCGAACGATGAAAACATACTTGTTCTCTTCGCGAAGGGCGTTGGCTTTTTCAGTGATTACCGGCTCAATAAGAATGTCTGTGAATTCCATAATTATTCAGCCTCCTTTTTATCCGCGTAAAAGTCGCTAAGATTCTTGGCGGCGCTTTCAAGCAAGATTACCTTGCGGCCGTAATACAAATCATGCGCTCTGAGACGGTTGTATGAAAGGAAATGCACATTGTAAAGGTTGCGTCCAGCCTGCTTGATCTTGGCGTCGTCATCCTTAAGGATGATTACAGTGCGCTCGTCCTTGGCGAAGTTGTCAAGAATCTTGACCAAGTCTTTAGTCTTTCCGCTTTCTACAGTGAAATCCTCAACTACAGTAAGTCTGTCAGACTGAGCCTGCATGCTCAAGATAGACTTCATAGCAAGGCGCTTTTCCTTTTTGGGAAGAGAGTAGCTAAAGTCTCTGGGCTTGGGTCCAAAGATAGTTCCTCCGCCAACCGTAATCGGAGACTTCTTGTCACCGCGGCGGGCGTTTCCCGTTCCCTTCTGTTTATACGGCTTCTTGTTAGATCCGTGCACTTCGGCGCGAGTCTTTGTGCAAGCCGTTCCAACACGCTTGTTTGCTAATTCGTTTGTGATGGCGTAGTAAATAACATCTTCATTTACCGGCAGGCCGAATACTTTATCGTCGAGTGAAATTGTACGCAGCTCTTTTCCATCGGTTGAATAGACTTTCTTTTCCATAAATCTTTTCCTCCGCCTTATTTCTTAACCGCGGACTTGACGATCAGCGTGCAGTTTTTATTCCCGGGGACAGCCCCGCGAACCATGATAACCTTCAATTCGGGATCGATTTTAACGATCTTAAGGTTTTGAACCGTAACGCGCTCCGTGCCCATGCGTCCAGGCAACTTAATGTTCTTGAAGCTGTGTCCCGGAGTGGTGCATTCGCCTGTTCCGCCCGGCTCTCTGTGGAATTTAGAACCGTGAGTGGCGCGTCCTCCATGGAAGCCCCATCTCTTCATTACGCCCTGGAAGCCCTTTCCTTTGGAAGTGGCTGTAACGTCAAGAAAGCGAGTCTTTTCAAAAAGCTCGACGCCGATTTGGTCGCCAATCTTAACTTCGCCTTCAAAATCACGGAACTCTTTCAATGTTCTTTTGGGAGTAACGTTCTCTGTAAACTGTCCGGCGTACGGCTTCGAGACCTTTGACGGCTTTAAATCGTCAAGGCCAAGAACAACGGCGTCGTATCCGCAGTTTTCCTTTTTCTTTGTGGCAACGACTGTGTTAGGCTCAACGCGGATCACGGTTACTGGTGTCAGGTTGCCGCTTTCGTCGAATACCTGGGTCATGCCCACTTTTTTTGCAATCAGACCTTTCATCTGAAATCTCCTATAGGTCGCCATCCCGGATCCACGGGACCGTGCCTTTTATTTGCAACAAGCGCTTTCGGCTTTAGCCTTCAACGCTTATTGTTTAATTTCTACATCTACACCGGCTGGCAGTTCAAGTTTCATCAAAGAATCCATTACATCAGAAGAAGGATTCAAAATGTCAATAAGGCGTTTGTGCGTGCGCATTTCAAACTGCTCGCGTGACTTCTTGTTTACGTGAGGTGAACGAAGCACGGTAAACTTATTGATTCTTGTAGGAAGCGGAACGGGTCCTGCGACCTTGGCTCCAGCTTTCTGAACTGTTTGCACGATGGCTTTAGCGCTCTGGTCAATCAACTCTACGTCAAAGGCGCGAAGTCTGACACGAATTTTGCCACTAGCCATGATTCCTCCAAAAAAAAGAAACCAAAGCGGAGCCGAAAGGCCCCGCCTTGGAAATTAAACTACTCGATGATCTTTGTAACCTGGCCAGAAGCGATTGTGCGTCCGCCTTCGCGGATAGCGAGCTTAAGTCCTTCGTCCATAGCGATCGGGTGGATCAATTCGCCAGTGATCTTTGTGTTGTCACCAGGGTTGACCATTTCTACGCCGGCTCCCAACTCTACAGTTCCAGTGATGTCCGTTGTGCGGAAGTAGAACTGAGGGCGGTATCCAGAGAAGAACGGCTTTGCGCGTCCGCCTTCTTCGGCTGTCAAAACGTAAATCTGAGCCTCGAACTTTGTGTGCGGGTGGATTGAGTTGGGCTTGGCCAAAACCTGTCCGCGAACGACGTCTTTCTTTTCAACGCCGCGGAGAAGGATACCAACGTTGTCGCCCGGAATGCCCTGGTCCAAAGTCTTCTGGAACATTTCGATGCCAGTTACAGTTGTGTCCTGTGTGGGGCGGATTCCAACAATCTGAACGGCGTCGTTCATGTTTACTACGCCGCGCTCAATGCGTCCTGTAACTACAGTTCCGCGTCCAGAGATTGTGAAGATGTCCTCAATCGGCATCAAGAAGGGCTTGGCCTCGTCGCGGACGGGGTCGTCGAACCATGAGTCCATGGCCTGAAGCAATTCTTCGATGCACTTTGTGTTCTCGGGGTTCTCAGACTCGTTCAAGGCCTTGAAAGCTGAACCAGTGATAATCGGAGTGTCTCCAGAGAATCCATACTTTTCGAGAGTTTCCTGAACGTCGGCAACGCAGAGCTCGAGCATGTCGGGATCGGCGATGTCAGCCTTGTTCAAGAATACGATGATCTTGGGTACGCCTACCTGGCGGGCGAGCAAAAGGTGCTCCTTTGTCTGGGGCATAACGCCGTCAGTGCCGGCTACAACGAGAATGGCGCCGTCCATCTGAGCGGCTCCAGTGATCATGTTCTTGATGTAGTCAGCGTGGCCCGGGCAGTCGATGTGAGCGTAGTGGCGCTTGTCTGACTGATACTCAAGGTGGCGGGTATTGATTGTAATACCGCGCTCTTTCTCTTCCGGAGCGTTGTCGATTTCATCATACTTGAGAGCGTGGTCACCGTACTTTTTAGCGCAGTACGTTGTGATAGCCGCTGACAATGTAGTCTTACCATGGTCTACGTGACCAATAGTACCAACGTTCATGTGAGGTTTGGTTCTTTCGAACTTCTCCTTTGCCATGTTTTTCTCCTTGCCGGCAACCCTTGTCGCCGACATTTTAAAAATGTTTTATGTGCTGCGCTTTAAACCAGAACCCTCGCGCTTTCAAAGAAAGAGCTTGGATTCGCATACACATCTCTTTTATGCGGTTGTTTGCTGAACGTTAATGACGGTAAAAGAAAAAATTTTCTAACATAACGCTCCATAATTTCGGAACATTTATGGCCGACACCACCTGTTCATTGTCAAACGCCGCTGACAACCGGTTTGGCGCTCTGAGCCGCGCTCGGCCTTCTGAAAGAATGGCCGCCGCAGAAATCCCCGCATGGAAGTTCTATCGCCCTGTTGACAACAAGGCGTTCCACCCAAGAACCGCGAAACCTGAAAGCTGCCAAGGCAGCTGACTTTACGGTTCCGCCGGAATTGTAAATTCCGCCTGACTCTCAAAGAACCAAAGATAGGTTTAAGAAATATATAGAATTTTGAAAGTTTGGTCAATAGGAAACAAAAGATTTTTTGAAATATTTTTAGGCATAAAAAAACCGCCCATGGAGGGGCGGCTTTAAGGAATCGAGTTTTGGCGAAGGCCAAAACTCGTTAAGTTCGGAAAGCAGGAGGCTTTCCGAACGGCGACTACCAACGGTAGTGGGCGAAAGCCTTGTTGGCTTCGGCCATCTTGTGGGTGTCTTCCTTTTTCTTGTAAGCGGAACCAGTGTTGTTGAAGGCGTCCAAAAGCTCGGCGCTGAGAGTGTCGGCCATTCCGTGACCATTGCGGTTGCGGGCTGCGTCGATGATCCATCTCATGGCGAGGGCTTCCTTGCGGGTGTCGCGGATTACAACCGGAACCTGGTATGTCGCGCCGCCTACACGGCGTGATTTAACTTCAACTTGGGGCTTAACGTTCTCAAGAGCCTTAAGGAACACTTCCAAAGGATCCTTTTCGGTCTTGGCCTTAAGCTTGTCCATCGCTTCGTAAACGATGCGTGTGCAGATGTCCTTTTTTCCGTCCAACATCATGCGAGTAACGAATTTTGAAACAACCTGGCTGTTGTATCTTGAATCCGGCACAATCGGGCGGTTGACAGATTTCTTATGTCTTCCCATACTAGTCCTCCATTATGCCTTAGGCCTTTTGGCGCCGTACTTTGAGCGGCCGCGCTTGCGTCCGTCAACGCCAAGAGTGTCTTTTGTTCCGCGAATAATGTGATAGCGAACGCCAGGAAGGTCCTTAACGCGGCCGCCGCGGATCAATACCACTGAGTGCTCCTGCAAGTTGTGTCCGATTCCAGGAATGTAAGCCGTAACTTCGATTCCGTTGCTCAAGCGAACACGGGCTACCTTGCGGAGAGCCGAATTCGGTTTTTTGGGAGTTACCGTCATAACGCGCGTGCAAACGCCGCGTTTCTGCGGGCAAGACTCAAGCGCGGGGGATTTGGTCCTGTTGGCAGCGGTTTTGCGTCCCTTTTTAATCAATTGGTTAATTGTAGGCATCTAAAAATGTCTCCTTTATAAATTGCCGGGCAGCACCCCCGGTTAAATTCATTTATAGCGGTAACGGCTACTTTAACAAATCCTTAGATTTTAGTCAAGCGCTTGTCAACCCGCTAGGTTCGAGAATCGACCGACGCGGACTGCGGCGGTTGATTCTCGTTAAGTTCATAAGGCGCCAAGCCTTATGAACGACTTAGTCCTGGTCCTCGTTGTCAAAGCTGGCTGTGGCGGCTTCCTTTTCGCGCTCGGCCTCAGCTTCGGCAAGCTCCTTTTCAATCCTGCGTCGCTCGATGATTTCGTTCATCTGGATGTCCAAATCCTGGTCGCTAGAGTCGTAAACCTTTACGCCCTTGTAATTCCTGATGCCGGTTCCGGCCGGAATCATGTGGCCAATGGCTACGTTTTCCTTTACGCCGCGAAGCGCGTCAACCGAGCCAGAAATGGCGGCGTTGGTAAGAACGCGGGTTGTCTCCTGGAAGGAGGCGGCTGAAATAAAGGAGTCGACGCTGAGCGAAGCCTTTGAAATTCCCTGGAACATCGGGCGTCCGATGGCAGGCTGGCCGCCTTCGGCTATGACGCGGGCGTTCTCTTCGCGGAAGCGGTACTTGTCTACCTGCTGGCCAAAGATAAAGCGGGTGTCTCCAACGGCGACAATCTCAACCTTGCGCAACATTTGGCGCACGATGATTCCAATGTGCTTGTCGTTGATGCTTACGCCCTGAGCGCGGTAAACCTGCTGGATTTCGTCCATCAAGTAGTTCTGCAAGGCGT
>CADCBK010000002.1:43925-132831 GCA_902799665.1 uncultured Spirochaetaceae bacterium
GGTGATGGCGTTTTCGCCCTTAATCGCAAGGATGTCGTGGGGGCTCGGCTGTCCGTCGCAAAGCGGCTCGCCGGCCTCAACCTTGTCTCCGTCGCGAACAAGCATTCGCTTTGAAATCGGAACCAAGTGCTCAAACACATGGCCGTACTTGTCTTCGACCGCGATAACGCGCTTTCCTTTCTTAAGGTCCTTGAATTTGACGGTTCCAGTTATCTGAGCCAAGACGCTTGGGCTGACAGACTTGCGGGCCTCAAACAATTCAGATACGCGGGGAAGGCCGCCAGTGATGTCGTTTGACTTCTGGGCCGCTTTGGGCAACTTGGCCAAAACGTCGCCCGCGCTAATCTTCTGTTTGTCCTCAACGCTAAGAATGGCGTCGGCCGGCAAGTAGTAGCTTCCGAACTCGTTTCCGTCTTCGTCTGTGATGTGAATGCGCGGCTGCTTTACGTCAAGGTGCAAATCGCTGATGATGCGCTCGGTGACGCCAGACTGCTCGTCAACGTGAGACTCTACAGTCAAATCGTCAATGTCCTCAAAGTGAACGTAACCGTCGTCTTCGGCGATGATAGGCTCCGCGTAAGCGTCAAGCAAGGTTCCGATGACCGCGTTGGCCTCGACAACCTGGCCAGCCTTAACCTTAAGGATAGAGCCGTTGGCGATTTCCATCTTTTGGTCGGCGCCTGTAAGATATAGAACCTTGTCCTTTATGATGACAATGCCGTTTTCCTTTGCCTTGATTTCAGCTCCGTTAGACATCGCCAAAACCGTATCCTTAAGAACGCGGTCGCCGTCCTTAACGGCGAGCTTGGCGTCCTTTGAATCGACGCTTTCAATCACGCGCGTAAGAATCATGCTTCCCTTGCGGGTGAACAACTGTCCTTCCTTAGTGTTTACGCTTGTTCCCTCGATGCTCTCGATGATGGCGGGGAACTTAAGCACAATGTTGTTGTCCTGGGTTACCTTGGACGCGGCGCCGCCGGCGTGGAAGGTTCGGAGGGTAAGCTGGGTGCCAGGCTGACCGATTGACTGGGCGGCGACAATGCCGACCGCTTCGCCGATTTCGACAACCTTGTTGCGGGCCAAGTTCTTTCCGTAACACTTTACGCAGACGCCGTGCTTGGCTTCGCAAGTAAGAACAGTGCGAAGCTTGACTTTCTCCACGCCGGCTTCCTCGATTTTCTTGGCCAAGTTTTCGTCGATGTAAGAGTTTACGTCGCACAACACTTCGCCTGTAATCGGGTGAACCACGCGCTCGATTGTGAAGTGGCCTTCGATTCTGTCAGCCAAATGCTCGATGATTTCGTCGCCGTCCTTGATGGCCGCGTAATCCGTTCCGTTAATCGTGCCGCAGTCCTCTTCGTTGATGACGACATCCTGGGCAACGTCAACCAAGCGGCGGGTCATGTAACCGGCGTCGGCCGTCTTAAGAGCGGTGTCCGACAAACCTTTGCGGGCGCCGTTTGTGGAGATGAAGTATTCGATTACCGAAAGTCCTTCGTAGAAGTTTGAGCGGACAGGCAATTCGATGATGTCGCCGTTAGGCTTGGCCATCAAGCCGCGCATGGCGGCAAGCTGTGAAATCTGCTTCTTTGAACCGCGGGCGCCCGATTTGGCCATCATGTAAATTGTGTTGAAACCGTCCTTGTCCTTTTCAAGCTGGTCATACATCACGTCGGTCAACTTTTCGTTTGTGCGCTGCCAGATGTCGGTTACCTTGTTGTAACGCTCGTCTTCAGTGATGCGTCCGTCAGAGTACTGGCGAACGATTTCTTCTACTTCCTTGTTGGCCTTGTCAACCAAGTCCTTCTTTTCTTTGGGAACAAGAATGTCGTCCATAGAAAGAGTGGCTCCGTAGAAGGTGGCGTTCTTGTAGCCGACCGCCTTGATCGCGTCAAGCATTTGGATTGTAAGCCAAGAGCCCTTGTCGTGGTAAACTTTCTCAATCATGCTCTTAAGCTTTTTGTCGCCGTACTGCTCGTTGACGTAGTTGACTTCGTCGGGCATGGCTTCGTTAAAGGCCAAAGTTCCGGCGGTCGTTTCAATCAAGTCGCCCTTCTTGAATTCGCCTTCCTTGAAGGAATCCTTTGGAGCGGGAACTTTTATCTTAGCCTGCCATTCGATGTTTCCGCACTCGGCGGCCATGCGAACTTCGTCGGCGGAAGAAAAGCGCTTGCCTTCTCCCTTGGCGCCGGGCTTTACGGAAGTCATATAGTAGATTCCCAAAACCATGTCCTGGGAAGGATAGACGATTGTTCCGCCGTTGGCCGGGTCAAGCAAGTTGCGGGCGCTGAGCATCAAAGTCCAGCACTCCATTTGCGCGGCCTGCGTAAGAGGAACGTGAATGGCCATCTGGTCGCCGTCAAAGTCAGCGTTGAAGGCTTTGCAGGCGAGCGGGTGAAGCTTGAGCGCCTTTCCTTCGACCAAAACCGGCTCGAAGGCCTGGATTCCCAAGCGGTGCAAGGTCGGGGCGCGGTTGAGCATTACGGGGTGCTCGCTGACGACTTCGTCCAAAACGGCGAAGACTTCCGGCGCTTCAGACTCTACGTAAAGCTTGGCCTTCTTAAGGTTAAAGGCGACACCCTTGTCCATCAACTTTTTCATGATGAAGGGCTTGAACAATTCAAGCGCCATCTTTGTCGGAAGTCCGCACTGCCAAAGCTTGAGCTCAGGGCCGACGACGATTACAGAGCGTCCTGAATAGTCAACGCGCTTACCCAACAAATTTTGGCGGAAGCGTCCTTGCTTTCCCTTTATCATGTCGCTGATTGACTTGAGCGGCCTGTTTGAGGCGCCCTTTACAATGCGCTTTCTCTTTGAGTTGTCGAACAAAGAGTCAACGGCTTCCTGCAACATTCGCTTTTCGTTGCGGATGATGATGTCAGGCGCGTTGAGCGCGAGCAATCTCTTAAGGCGGTTGTTGCGGTTGATTACGCGGCGGTACAAGTCGTTGAGGTCGCTTGTGGCGAACCTTCCTCCGTCAAGCTGAACCATCGGGCGCAACTCAGGCGGCATTACAGGAACCACGTCCAAAATCATCCAAGAAGCCTTGTTGCCGGAAGAGCGGAAGTTCTCGACAATTTCGATGCGCTTAAGAAGGCGCTTGTCGCTCTTGGCTCCCTTCTCGATCATCTTGGCGCGAAGCTCGGCGGCCAAAGCGTCAAGGTCCAAGCTTTCAAGCAAAGTCTTGATGGCTTCCGCGCCCATGCCGGCGGTGAAGGCCTGGCCGTAGCGGTCCTGGGCCTGGCGATATTCGTCTTCGGTCAAGAGCTGCATTTTCTTAAGGTCGGTCTCGCCCGGATCGATTACAATGTACTTTTCGTAGTAAAGAACAGAGCGGAGCGAAGCCACCTGCAAGTCAAGCAGCAAGCCCATGCGGCTTGGAACCGATCTGTAATACCAAATGTGGCTTACCGGCGCGGCCAACTCGATGTGGCCTGTGCGCTCGCGGCGAACCTTAAAGTGCGTTACTTCAACGCCGCAGCGGTCGCAAATCACGCCCTTGTAGCGGATTGACTTGAACTTTCCGCAATAGCATTCCCATTCCTTAGTGGTTCCGAAAATGCGCTCGCAGAAAAGGCCGTCGCGCTCTGGGCGCAAAGTGCGGTAGTTGATTGTCTCCGGCTTTTTTACTTCGCCGTAAGACCAAGCGCGGATTGTGTCCGGGCTGGCCAATTTTATTTTAATACTGTCAAAATCTTCGATATCGCGCATTATTCATTCTCCTTGTCAAAGCCGCTAGAGGCCTTGTCAATCAATTCTTGGTCGCGTTCGGTAAGGGCGATTTGCTTGCCCTTAGCGTCATAAATCGTAAAGTCAAGAGCCAAGCCGCGCAATTCCTGAACCAAAACATTGAATGATTCCGGAACGCCCGCGGGAGTTGAAGGCTCGCCTTTGACGATTGACTCGTAAACCTTTGAGCGGCCGTTCATGTCGTCGGACTTGATTGTCATCATTTCCTGCAAAGTGTTGGCCGCGCCATACGCTTCGAGCGCCCAAACTTCCATTTCTCCAAGGCGCTGGCCGCCGAACTGGGCTTTTCCTCCCAAAGGCTGCTGAGTGACCAAAGAGTAAGGGCCGGTTGAGCGGGCGTGCATCTTGTCGTCTACCAAGTGGTGCAACTTCATATAGTAGATTACGCCGACGAAAATCGGGTTTACGAAAGGCTCGCCAGTGCGGCCGTCGCGAACGATTTGCTTACAGTCTTTTGAAAGGCCAGCCTCTTCCAATTTCTTGGCGATTTGCTCTTGGCTGGGCGACTGGAATACAGGCGACTCGAAGAACTGGTTCAAGTACTTGCCCGCGATTCCAAGCTCGGATTCCATAATCTGGCCGATGTTCATGCGCGAAGGAACGCCCAAGGGGTTCAAGCAAACGTCAAGCGGAGTTCCGTCCTCCAAGTAGGGCATGTCTTCTTCGGGCAAGATGCGCGAAACGACACCCTTGTTTCCGTGGCGGCCGGCCATTTTGTCGCCTTCGCGAAGCTTGCGCTTGTTGGCGATAATTACCTTTACAATCTGGTCAACGCCGGGATTCAAGTCGTTGCCCTCGCTGCGCTTAAGGCGCTGAATGTCGATTACAACGCCTTCGACTCCGTGCGGAACGCGCAAAGAAGTGTCACGCACTTCCTTGGCCTTTTCGCCAAAGATTGAGTTGAGAAGCTTGAATTCGGGAGTGGTTTCGGCCTCGCTCTTGGGAGTGACCTTGCCGACCAAAATGTCGCCGCTCTTTACCTTGGCGCCGGTGCGGATGATTCCTTCCGCGTCAAGATTGTCAAGGTTCTTTTCGGCTGTATTGGGAACGTCGCGAGTGATCTTTTCGGGACCAAGCTTTGTCTCGCGGATTTCGATTGAAAATTCCTTGATGTGGATGGAAGTGTACATGTCTTCCTTAACGACGCGCTTGCTGATGAGAACGGCGTCCTCGTAGTTGTATCCGTTCCACGGAACGAAGCCTACGAGAATGTTGCGGCCAAGGGCCAACTCGCCGTTGAACGTCGCGGGACCGTCGGCCAAAACCGAGCCTTCCTGGACTTTCTCGCCAACTTCAACAGTCGGGCGCTGGTGGTTGCAAGTGTCGTTGTTAGTGCGCTGGTACTTGAGCAAGAAGTACTCGTCAAGCTCGCCGCGCTTTCCGCCTTCCGGCTTAACCGTAACGCATTCGCTTGTGACTTTGACGACTTCGCCCGCGCGCTTGGCCTTGACCAAAACGCCAGAGTCGTAGGCGCACTTTCTTTCCATGCCGGTTCCAACGTGCGGCGGCTCCGGGAACAAAAGCGGAACGGCCTGGCGCTGCATGTTGCAGCCCATCAAGGCGCGGTTGGCGTCGTCGTGCTCCAAGAAAGGAATGAGCGCGGCGGAAACGGAAATAACCTGGCGCGGAGAAACGTCCATGTACTGAACGTCCTTTGGAGAGCGCGTGGTGTAGTCGCCTCGGCGGCGGCAAGAAATCATGTCGGTGGCGAAAGAGCCGTCGCTCTTCATGCCTTCGCTAATCTGACCGATGTAGTACTTGTCTTCGTCCATGGCCGAAAGGTACTCGACCTTGTTGGTCGCCTTGCCCTTCTCTATCTTGCGGTAGGGCGCTTCAAGGAAACCGTAGTCGTTGACGCGAGTGTAGATGGCCAAAGAAACAATCAAGCCGATGTTGGGTCCTTCAGGAGTCTCAATCGGACACATGCGGCCGTAGTGCGAATAGTGAACGTCGCGGACTTCGAAGCCGGCGCGGTCGCGCGAGAGTCCTCCCGGTCCCAAGGCGCTCAAGCGGCGCTTGTGGGTAAGCTCGGCGAGCGGGTTGATTTGGTCCATGAACTGGGAAAGCTGTGACGAGCCGAAGAACTCCTTGACAGCCGCGATGATCGGCTTTGAGGAAATCAAGTCTTGCGGCTTGATTGTGTCGTTCTCCTTTAGGCTCATGCGCTCTTTGGCGATGTGGTCCATTCTAGAGAAGGCAGTCTTGATTTGGTTTGTCATCAATTCGCCAACTGAGCGAATGCGGCGGTTGCCCAAGTGGTCGATGTCGTCCTTGGACTCCTCGCCGATGTAAACCTTGATCAAGTACTTCATCGTGTTGGTGATGTCGTCCTTTACCAAAACATGGTCTTCCAACGGAGGATTGTAGTCGAATTTTTTGTTGAGCTTGTAGCGGCCCACGCGGCCCAAGTCATAGCGGCGTGAAGAGAAGAACATAGAGTTCAAGTCTTTCTCGGCGTTTTCAACAGTAATCGGCTCGCCGGGCATAAGCACGCTGTAGACATTGCTCAAAGCGTCTTCCTTTGTCGGCTCGTCTACTTCGGTTCCCTCTTTGGCGAACTTGATTTCCTCGCGCTCAAAGCAGTTGATGATGATGTCGCTGTCAAGGGAAAGGTTCTTTTCGTCCTTGTCGTCGGGGTTCTTGCGCGTGTCGAATTTAATGACTTCGATTTCCTTGACGCCATTGGCGATCAAGTCGTCGATGTCATGCGGATGCAAGCGGGTGGCGGCCTTGAAAAGCTTTTTGTTTTCGCCGCTGTCCTTGTCCGTTACATAAATGGCCTTTGAAAGAACCTTGTTCACGAGCGCCTCGCGGACAGAATTGCTGTTCTTTACAGGAACCGTCTCTGTTTTGTAGAAAATCTTAATGATTTCCTCGCGGCTCTCAAAGCCCAAAGCGCGCAAGAAGATTGTTCCCAAGATTTTTTTCTTGCGGTCAATCTTCGCGTAAATCAATTCTTTCTTTTGGTCGATTTCAAATTCAAGCCATGAGCCGCGGTAAGAAATGATGCGGCTTCCCCATACGCCGTTGTCATGGTTGAAGATGACTCCAGGCGAACGGTGGATCTGCGAAACAACAACGCGCTCGGCGCCGTTGATGATAAATGTTCCGCGGTCAGTCATGAGCGGAATGTCGCCCATATATATGTCTTTTTGGAGAATGGCGCCTGTTTCCTTAAAGAAAAGGTCAATGCGCGCCTTTAACGGAACCGCGTAAGTGGCGCCTTTTTGCTTGCACTCCAACTCCGAGTATTTAATTCCGTCAAAGTCCAATTGATAAAATTCATAGTCAAGCCGCATGTCTCCGTTGGGGCTTTCAATTGGGAAAATTGTCGTAAAGGCTTCTTGCAAACCTTGGTTAAGAAGCGGCTTTCCCTCTTCCAAATTTTTTCGCTGAAGGAAATATTCATACGACGCTGTTTGAATATCGATAAGATTAGGGACATCCATTGAAGACTTGATGTCCTTGCCATAGTACTGACGGTTGATTGTCCGGCTTTTTGCGAACATTTAGGTCCCCCGTTGTTTTATAAAAGGTCAGAATCCTTTGCTACAAACAGAAACTCTGTTCAGCACAAAAAATCCGCCCAAAAAAGACTTAAAAAAAATAATTACAAAGAACAAAAAACGAAAACGCTCCCGCAAAGCGCGGGAGTTGAAAACTTGCGGGAATTTGGAAGACGCGTTGCAACTTCCAAATTCCCGTTAGCAAAAAAGAATCGCGAAGCGATTATTTCTTGCTGGCCTTTCCGCCGGCGGCTGTGATGTCGGCAATCCACTTGTCGGCATCGGCCTTGCTCAAGCCCTCTTTGAGGACCTTCGGGGCGCCTTCAACCAAAGCCTTGGCTTCGCCAAGTCCGAGGTTTGTAAGAGCCTTAACGGCCTTGATAACGCCAATCTTCTTGGCGGCGTCGAATGAATCCAAGCTAACAGCGAATTCTGTCTGCTCGTCATCAGCGGCGGCGGCGGCTCCACCAGCGGCGGGACCGGCGGCTACGGCTACAGCGGCTGTTACGCCGAACTTCTCTTCCATAGCCTTTACGAGTTCTGAGGCTTCCAGAACGCTCATAGACGCGATCGCGTCCAAAATCTGATCATTTGTCAAAGCTGCCATATTGTCTTCTCCATAATGTTTGATATTCGCTGCGGAAACCCGCCGCGGCCAAAAGCCCTTCCAAGAAAGGCCCTTGAGCTTTTATCCGCAGACAGTCGACAGCTGATGAAGCCTGACTGCGGCTTTTAGTAAACCGTCAACCGACGGTCTGTACTACAACTTGCGATGTTTTTAGCCAGACGGCTAAAAACTCGTAGTTTCAAGCGAAGCTTGAAACTAGGCCTGCGGAGCGGCGTCGGCAGCGGGAGCTGCTGGAGCCTCGGCGGCAGGGGCAGAAGCTTCCGCTGCGGGAGCGGCGGCTTCGGCGGCAGGAGCGGGCGCGGCCGCGGGGGCATCGCCTTCCTTGGATTTTTTGTCAACATAAGCCTGCAATGTGGCGGCGAGCTTTTGGGCAGGGCCGTTGATGGCAGACATAAGCATTGCGATAAGCTGCTTTTTGCCGGGAACCTTTGAGTAGGCCTCGATCTTGGCAACGTCGTAAATCTCTTTGTTGACCAAAGCGCCCTTTACCTTAAGAGCGGGGGCTTCTTTAGCGAAGTCGAACAAAACCTTGGCTGTCTCGTTTGAGTCCTCTTTGGCCATGGCGATAGCCGTGGGGCCTGTAAGGTATTCGGCAACGTCCTTAATGTCCATGCCTTCAAACGCGATGCGGGCAAAGTTGTTCTTGATAACTTTGATAGCGGAATTCTTTTCGCGAAGCTTTCCGCGCAAGGCTGTGATCTGCTCAACAGTCAAGCCGCGATAGTCCGCAAAAATGAAGTCGTTGTATTCGCCGAGAGTTTTCTTGGCGGCTTCGATAGCGGCTGTCTTGGCCGGCTGAATTGTCTTTGAACGAACTGCCATTTTTTACTCCTCGTCCTTGTGGTTGATCCAAACGCCAGGGCCCATTGAAGAGCTGATTGAGATTGTGCGGATGTAGTCCGCGGAAGCGTCAGACGGCTTTTTGCGCTCGATTTCGGCGATCAAAGCGTCAACGTTCTGGGCAATCTTTTCAGCGTCCATAGAAACCTTTCCTACGGCGATGTGAACAATGCCTGTCTTGTCGGCGCGGTACTCCGTGCGACCCTTCTTAAGCTCGCCGATGGCGGCTGTGATGTCGTTTGTAACGGTTCCAGTCTTGGGGTTGGGCATCAAGCCTTTGCGGCCCAAAACCATACCCAAGCGGCCGACGTCTTTCATCATGTCGGGAGTGGCTACGGCGATGTCGAACTCAAGCCAGCCGCCCTTTACCTTGTCGATGTACTCAGTTGAACCGGCGAAAGCGGCTCCGGCGTCCAAGGCTTCCTGAACGCGGTCTTCCTTACAGAATACCAAAACCTTCTTCTCGCCCTTAAACTGGTTGGGGAAGACCAATGTGTCGCGAACTGTGGCGTTTTTGCCCAACTTAAGGTTGATGTGGGCTTCCACTGTTTCGTCGAACTTGGCGAACTTCATGTCCTGAACCATTTTAACGGCTGTCGGAACGTCGTATTTTTTCGTAAGATCGTATTTGGCCGCGGCCGCGCGGTAATTCTTTCCGTGTTTCATTTAGGCCTCCACCTCGACGCCCATGCTGCGAGCGGTTCCGGCTACGATTTTCTTCGCGGCCTCAAGGTCGTTCGCGTTGATGTCGGGCATCTTTGTCTTTGCGATTTCTTCAAGCTGCGCCTTGGTAAGCTTTCCTACCTTGTCGCGGAGCGGATTCGCTGAACCCTTTTCCAACTTGAGGGCCTTCTTGATAAGAACGGCGGCTGGAGGGGTCTTAAGGATGAATGTGTAAGACTTGTCTTTGTAAACAGTAAGAACGACCGGGATGATAAGTCCCTTTTCCATTTTCTTGGTTCTGTCGTTGAATTCCTGCACAAATTTTGGAGCGCTTACACCATGAGGGCCCAATGCGGGTCCAATCGGCGGGGCCGGTGTCGCAGCGCCTGCGGGGCACTGAAGTTTGATGACAGCGGTTACTTCTTTCTTTGCCATTTTGTGTATCTCCTAAATTGGTGTTAGCGGAACGTAGAAGTCCAACGGACGAGCGTTCCTCCCAAAAACGGCTTGTTAAAGGAAAGCCGGAAATAGCGGCCGGCCTTCCAAAAGGGCAAGGGCCCTAGATCGCTTTTTCCACCTGAGTCATGCTGAGCTCGACAGGGGTGGCGCGGCCAAAAATCTGAACGTTGACCGTAAGCTTCTCTTTCTCTTCGTCAATCGCGTCGACAGTTCCGCTAAAGTCCTTGAAAGGCCCTTCAGTGATTTTGACTGTGTCGCCGATGGCGTAAGTCTGCTTGATGCGAACGGGCTTTTCGCCCTTTATCTCGCCGGAGCGCATCAAAATGTTTTTTGCCTCGTCAGCGCTGATGGGGCGGGGCCTCTCGTTGGAAGCGGTTCCAACAAAGCCTGAAACGCCCTGGATATGGCGAATTTTATTGCAAGTGTCTTTCCAGCCCAATTCCGGCAAATCGAGTTCGGCCATAATATAGCCGGCGAGAAGCTTGTTTTTGCGGACTTTCTTTTTGCCGTCCTTAATCTCAACAACTTCTTCTTCGGGAACTTTTATGCTCTTTACAATGTCAGAGCTAAGGTCGCCGTTGTCCAACTTTTGCTGGATGACCCGGCTTACTTTGCTTTCGTAACCTGTGTAGGTTTGAACAATGTACCACTCGACTGCCATTTTGGTTCCTTATTTCATCAAGAGACGGAAAAGCGCCGTAAATCCCAAATCAAGCGCTCCAAGAACAACCGAAACAATGATGGTCGAAACTACAACCACTCTGACGCTTGACCAAACCTGTTCTTTTGAAGGCCAAACTACAAGCTTGAGTTCGTGGACGCAATCTTTAAAGAAATTAGAAACTTTTGCCATATCATCCTCAATCACTATACAAAGTTACAGGGCGGGCAGGACTTGAACCCGCGACAGCCGGTTTTGGAGACCGGTGCTCTACCAACTGAACTACCGCCCTAAGGCCTAAAAAGCCGACGCTTGGCGCCGCATTTTCAGGCTTTGGATTCCGCCAGCTTCCGCCCGCGAAACCCATATATCAAAACCCAAAACCAAAGGCCTTGAGCTTTAATCGCTATTATCGCAAAGGCTTATTTTACCTTTGTTTCTTTGTGCAAGGTGTGCTTGCGGTCAAAGGGGCAGTACTTGCTAAGCTCAAGCTTGCCCTGAATGTTCTTGCGGTTCTTTGTAGTTGTGTAATTCTTGCGCTTGCACTCCGAGCACTGCAAAGCGATGATTTCTACCGCTCCCTTTTTCTTGCTACCCATATATAACTCCTATACAAAAATCTGTTAAAGCCCCCGTGCGGGATCGAACCGCAGACCTCAGCCTTACCATGGCTGCGCTCTACCGGCTGAGCTACAAGGGCAATTATCGCAATGATAGTTCATTGAGTGTATAGAAATTTCAAAAATGTGTCAAGGGAATTTCTTGGAAATTTTATTATTTTTTATTCTTTCCAAAGAACAAGAGGCCGGCGGTGGGCTCAGCCCAGGAGTAGTCCAACATATACTCGCCCTTTGTGGTGACGTAGTCCCTTCCGTCATCGTAGGTCATAATGCTTGGAAACCACGCCAAAAAAGGCGCGTTTGAAGAAGCCGAGGCGGAATACAAAAAGGCTTCTGGCGAATTAATCTCCTTGGACACGACTTCCGCCTTTAGCAAATAAATAGTTTTTTGTTATTATTGCGCAAAATCGCGATTCTTGCTATTATGGAAGAAAGGCTAAAAAATGAAAATACATCTTAGAACAGTCAGCTTTATATTCCTCGCGGTAATGCTCGCTTTGAGCGCCGTTTTAATAAGCAGCACAATAAAGGTTCCGCGTCAATTCAGCCTTTTTGAAAAGCACACGTCGCAATTTCAAACCGTGGCCCAAGCGTCGATAAGCTTGCAAGAGGCTTCGGACTATTTGACGGACGAGTCAAGGCTTTTTGCAATCAGCGGCGAATGGAAGCATCTTGAAAACTATTTTGTCGAGGTGAACGAAAGCCAAAGGCGCGAAAAGGCGATTGAGCAAATCAAAAGCGCCGGCTCGCTGGTGGAATCCACTAAATTCCTTGAAATGGCTCTGCAAAAATCCAAAGAGCTTGAAGGCCTTGAATACAAGGCGATGAAGCTTGTCGTAGTCGCCAAGGGTTACGACAAAGATCCTTCATACAAGGTTCCGCAAGCGGTGGAAAGCGTGGAGCTTTCAAGCCATGAAATCGCCATGGACTACAACACAAAAATGGCGGCCGCCTGGCTGATTTTGTTTTCAGACCAATACTTTTCGATGAAAAAGGCGATTTCGATTTACAGAACCAGCGCGGTTGACGAAATCTTAAAGCACAGCGCTGTTCTTAGCGAAAACAACACCAAAAAGCTTAAGGCCGCGTTTTACATAACAATTGCCGAAATAGCGCTGATCGTTCTTTTCTCTTTGGCATTTTTCATCATCGTAATGTTCTTTGTCGTCAAATCACTTTACGCTTTTACGCAAAGCATTAAAAAGAACCAAAAGCTTGACGCCACCAGAACAACTGAGCTTGAACTTTTAAGGGAGACCTACAACGAAATGTTCGACATCGCGATGGCAAAGGAACATTTTTTGCGCGAAAAAGCCGAGCACGACGAATTGACGGGCCTTATAAACAGAACCGCGTTCAGGGCTATTGCAAAAGAGCTAAAGGGAGCGCAAACGAACGTGGCCTTTATCATAATCGACGTTGACAAGTTTAAGGAAATAAACGACAAGTTCGGCCACCCCGCCGGAGACAAAGTCCTAAAGACCGTCGCGCAAATTCTTAGGTCAACCTTCCGCGCGACGGATTACGCGGCGCGCATCGGCGGAGACGAATTCGCCGTTCTCCTTACAAAATGCTGCGACGACAACGAAGCGACAAAGCGCATGATCGCCGAGAAAATGAAAACGCTTTTTGACAAAGTTGAAGATCAATGCGTGAACGACATCCCCCACACAACGCTTAGCTGCGGAATCACAATCAGCAACAAGGGCTGGGACGAAAGCCTCTTTGACCAAGCCGACAGCGCGCTCTACATAGTCAAGCGCGCCGGCCGCAACGGCTACAAGTTCGCGGAATAAAAACTTTTCTAAATCTCCACAATCAAGGCGCCGGTCTTGGCGTCGCGCCGCGGGCGGGAATCGCGTTCACGGCTGGAATTTCTTCCGCGCGAACCTAAATCGCTTTCCTGACTAGGACTGCGGCGGCCGCTTTTTGGGCTTGCGAAACTTTCTGTTTCCAATTCAAGAAGGTCGCCGGAGTAAACCCGCTTGCCGCCTTTTGACAGCGCCAAAACAAGGCCTTGCTCTGAGCATGCGTAGTGGCCAACGCGCGGCTTTTGTCCTTCGCGCTCTGGCGGCAGGCGGATAATGTCGGAAGCCACGCGCAAGAGGCCGCCGCTTCTTGGGCTTGCAAAAGATTCCCGCGCCGACTCGCCAGTCTTGGGCTTGCAAGCAGTCTCAGTCGCAATGCCAGAAGTTTTTTCCTGACCAAGAACGCGAGCGTAGACAAACGAAATGACGGCGCGCTCTTTGGGAATGCCGGCCTTGGCCGAAAGCGCCAAAAGCTTTTTGGGGGCGTCGTCGGTGTCAAAGGCAAAGTTGCACCACTTGCCGTTGGCGCCGCCCTGCCCCGCGCGGCGGCCGTCCATCGGACAGCTTTGCTGGTGCGGACATGGCGCCAGCGCAAGCAAGCCGCGCCTGATAAAGGCGTCGCGCATAAGAGAAACAAAACGCGCCGCCCCGGGCGTTCCTGGCTCGGCCAAGAAAATCGCCGGGCCGCCTCTTTCGCTTTTTGCGCGGCTTTCGTTTGCCGGGCCGCCGCAATTTTTGGCGTCGCGAAAGTTCTCCGCGCTTCTATCGTTTGCCGCGCGCCCTTCATTCGGGCCGCCTCCACCGATTTTGGCGCTTCGTTCGTTTTCCGTTCCAAAATCCAAATACTTAAAAAGAGTCTGCGAATATTTCTTGGCCAAAAAATCGGGCGGCTCGCCTCCGCGGCTTTGCAAAAGTTCGTTGAACATGTTGGCGCAAGTCACAAAGCGCGCCTTTTCTTTTACCGCGGTTCCAAGAGGGCCTTTGACGCGGATGATTTTCCAAGGCTCGCCGCCGGTTGCCGCCGCGACGGACAAAAAGATTTCTTCGCCCAAAGAAAGCGCGCCTTGCGAAATGTCCATCACATACCAGACAAGCTTTTTTGACCGCAAGTCGGGGCGGGCCAGCCAAAGCGCGCAAGGCAATGTCAGGGGGCCGCTTCCAATGTCAAGGCAAACGTCGCCGTCGCTCAAAAAATTAAAGTCAAGGTTTGAAAAAAGGCGCGCAAGGCGGACAAGGTTCCACCACATAAAGTAGCGGACGTAAGAGGCTAAAAAAGTTTTTTCGTTCATGTAGCCCAGGCGGCGCGAGCCTCGGTCGTCGGTCATTTGGTGGCTAAGTTCGCGGATAATTTTTGGAAGCGCGACAAGCTGCTTGGAGTTTGCCGGCATCGCGGCTTGCGCGATTTGGTCAAAGTCCCGCAAAACTTTTTGGGCGTCGTCGGGAAGATTCTTAATGTCAAAAAGGCTTTGAACGATTTTTGTCGCCATAAAGGGCGGCCCCCTTAATTTTTTTACTGCCTAAATTTTCTTAGCGCGAAAAACGCTTCGGTCAATTCGCGGCGGGCGCTTCTAATTTGGCCAAGCAAGTCGGCGGACTTTTCAAAAGCCTCGGACTCGTTTATGATTTGATCGCGCGCGCCTTCTATCGTGAATTTTTTTTGGTAAATCAAATGCTTCATTCGCAAAACGGTTTCCATGTCCTTTTGGCTGTAGAGACGGCGGCCGCCAAAATCTTTTTTTGGAGCGAAGCCCGGAATCACTTCTTCCCAGTAGCGCAAGACGTGCTGCTTTACGCCGGTGATTTCTTCCACTTGGCCAATCGTGTACATCAGCGCTCCCGGTCTTCCCACTTTTGGCGGCTGGCCTTTAGTTCCAGCTGGACGGGAATTTTGTCAAAGCCCAAGTCTTCGCGGATTCTGTTTTTTAGGAACGTAATATACGTAAGCGGAACGGTGTCAGGCCGCGTGGCGAAAATCACAAAGCTTACGGGATTGACGCTTGTTTGCGTCATGTAGCGAATCTTAAAGTGCATTGTCTTTGAGGCCGGCGGCGGATATTTGAAAAGCCAATCCTTTAGCGCGGCGTTTAGCGCGGCGGTCTCCACCTTGCGCGTGACTTGTCCGTAAAGCTCAAGCGCGGTGTCCATAAGCTTTTTCATTCCGTCGCCGTTGAGCGCGGACGTTTCGACAATCGGAGCCCAGTTCATTTGGCCAAACATTATGCGGATGTTTTCCTCGGCCTTGCGCGCGGCTGTCCTTCCCTTTTCCTGCGTGTCCCACTTGTTGAGGACAAAAATTATCGGGCGGCCGCGCTCGTAGGCAAGCGCGCAGATTTTTTTGTCTTGCTCGGCAAGGCCTTCTTGCGCGTCGATCATTAAAAAGACAACGTCGCAGTCGTCCAAAGTTTTTATCGCGCGGTTTACTGAATAATACTCAACGTTTTCCTTTACCTTGCTTTTGCGCCTGATTCCCGCCGTGTCAAGCAAGAGGCAGTCGCGGCCGTTGTAGCGGAAGCTTCCTTCGACAACGTCGCGCGTGGTTCCGGCGTAGTCGCTTACGATTGAGGCCTCGCTGTGCGTAAGGCGGTTGGAGAGCGTGGACTTTCCGGTGTTGGGCTTTCCCAAAATCGCGATGCGGACAGGCGGCTCTTCTTCCTGTCCTTCCTTGACGTTTGAAAAATCCAGGCGGCCCGCGATTTTTTCGGAAAGCTCGGTGATGTTGTCGCCGTGCTCGGCGCTGATAAAAAGCAATTCCTTAAAGCCAAACTGCAAGTAGTTCCAGGCGACGCTTTCGCCGCGGCCGCCTTCGGTCTTGTTTACGGCGGCGATCACCTTGTTCCAATAAGGGCGCAGCTGCTGGACAAACTCTTCGTCTTCGGGAGTGATTTCGCAGGCCTCAAGCAAAAGCAAAATCAAGTCGGCTTTTTTTATCATTTGAATTGTCTTTTCGACAACCAAGTCGTCCATCACCGCTTCCATCGTGCCGACGTCGCGCGTAAGCTTGTAGCCGCCGGTGTCCATAAGGTGAACGGGCTTTCCAGCGATAAAGGCCGTGGCTTCAACCGGGTCGCGGGTAACGCCGGGCGTTGGGTCCACAATCGCGATTCGCTTTTTCATAAAGCGGTTGAAGAGCGTTGACTTTCCGACGTTGGGGCGGCCGGCCAAAACGACTAGCGGCAAATTGACGTATGTTTTTTTTGGGTCGTATTCAAGGCCGGCTTCTTGGGCTTGCAATCCGCCCGCGTCTTGGTCTTGCAATCCGCCCGCTTCTTGGTCTTGCAAAATATTATCTTCGTTTTCCATCTAAAATCGCTTCCAATTCTTTTACAGTTATCGTAGAAAGTTTTTCCTTCACCAAAGAAATTTGCGAAGGACCCATGCTAAGGTTTCGGATTCCCATTCCAGCCAGCATCATCGCGCTGTCGATTCGGCTTGCCATCTCGCCGCAAACCGAAACCGGTATGCCAGCCCCGTCCGCCGCCTTGATTGTATTCTGAATCAAGCGCAAAACCGCCAAATGAGACTCGTCGTAGGAATCGGCCACGTTTATGTTTTCGCGGTCAACGCCCAAAGTGTATTGCGTCAAGTCGTTTGTTCCGATTGAAAAAAAGTCCGAGACCGTGGCCAGACAGTCGGCGATGATTCCGGCGGCGGCGGTCTCTACCATAATGCCAACCGGAACGTCCTTGACTTTTATCCCCTCGTCCAAAAGCTCGTCGCGCACTTGGCTTGCGATATTGCGGGCCAGCTCAACTTGCTCTTGGCTTGTAATCAGCGGGAACATTATCTTTAAGTTTCCGTAAACGCTGGCGCGGTAAAGCGCGCGAAGCTGCGTCTTAAAAAGCTGCGGAGTTTTTAGGCTCATTCTAATCGCGCGCAAGCCCATCAAAGGATTTTTTTCCGTGTCGGCGGGAGCGTCAACCATCTTTAAAAGCTTGTCGCCGCCAGCGTCAAGCGTTCGGATTGTGACGGGCCGGTCGCCCATAATTTGCAAAACTTCCTTGTAGGCCTCAAACTGCGCCTCTTCGCTTACGGAACGGACGCCGCCCTCGCCGGAATTCAACTCGTTCATAAAAAGGAATTCCGTTCTAAAAAGGCCGATGCCTTCCGCGCCTTCTTCCAGCGCGATTTTGGCTTCCTCAACCGTTCCGATGTTTGCGTAAAGATGGAAGCGCTCGCCGTCTTTTGTCTGAGCGGGCTTTGAGCGGAAAA
Organism: uncultured Spirochaetaceae bacterium; assembly: GCA_902799665.1. GTDB lineage: Bacteria > Spirochaetota > Spirochaetia > Treponematales > Treponemataceae > Treponema_D. The sequence continues at coordinate 61,070 of CADCBK010000002.1, forward strand.
GCAAAAGCGCCTTTTTGCGCTCGGCGATTTGCTCGACTTTTTTTTGGTAGTCCAGGACAGTGCCCGCGTCTGGGTCCACGATAAGCTCGGCGGAATCCGCGTCAAGGATTATGCGCTCGCTGTTGTGGATTTGCTTTATTTCTTTGGGAAGGGCGAATACCGCCGGAACGCCGTAGCTGCGCGCCAAAATCGCGACGTGGCTGGAAAGGCCTCCCTCCACAAGCGCCAAGCCCGACAAGCGCTTTTTTGAAATGACCATCGCGTCGCTGGCGTTAAGCGACTGCGCGATCAAGACGACGCCTTCGGGAACTTGTTCCATGTCAAAGGGATGTATGTTCAAAAGCTCGTTCAGGACGCGGCCAAAAATGTCGATGATGTCCTGCGCGCGCTCGGCCAAGTAATCGTTTCCGCTGTCGCGCAGACGCTGGGCGTATTCCTCCATCTTAAAGTCAAGGATGAACTCGACGTTAAAAAGGCGCTGGGCGATGCAGTCGCCGACTTCCTTGTTAAAGACCGGGTCGGCCAGCATCAACGAATAGGTCTCGAAAATTTCCTTGTTGCCCTGGATTTGCTCAAGCTGAATTTTGATTTGCTCGGCCACCGAGTCGCGCGCGTAAACGTAGCGCAGCCATTCTGAATCCACTTGCTCCGCCGTTATCGGCGTTTGAGGAATGACGCGCTGAGCTTGGTCGGGAATTACAAACGCGTTGCCCCGCCCAATTCCAGGCGAAACCGACGCTCCAAAAAACAAATCCATCGCGCAATATTATAATGGAAGAAGCCGCCCTTGGTCAATTACGCGAAAATCCACACTGTGCTTTGTATAGGAAACTATCCACGTGTCCGCTTGCGCGGACTGTCAATGCGCAACATATTCATATAGCGCTTTGTATAGGAAACTATCCACTTGTCCGCTCACGCGGACTGTCAATGCGCGGCATATTCATATAGCTTGGTTAATGTCGCAAATTCAACAAACTAAAATTTCCGCAAAAATCACATAAACTTTTTTACGATTTTTTCAAAAAAAGTAAAATTTTTTGGCCTATCGTGTGTATCTATAAGGCATACGGAGGTAAAAATTATGGAAAAAGAAACGTCGCCGCAGCGCGAGCACAAGGACCGCCTTTTTAAGGCGATTTTCGGACGCGACACCGCGGAAAGCAAAAAGTGGAGGCTGGAGCTTTATAACGCGCTGAACGGAACGCAGTTGACCGACCCCGACGAGTTAAAGGTGAACACAATCGAGAACGTGATTTACATCAGCATGAAGAACGACATTTCGTTTTTGGTGGACGACCAAATCTGCCTTTACGAGCAGCAGTCCAGCTTCAACCAAAATATGGCCTTGCGCGGCTTTCTCTACTTCAGCCAGCTATACCAAAAGTATTTGGCGGAAAACCAAAAGGACCCAAGCAGAAACGGCCGCATAATGATTCCCACGCCCCGCTTCTTCGTTTTCTACAACGGCGGAGCGCAAAAGGAGAGCCGGCAAAAAATGCGGCTTTCCGACTCATTCATCGTACCCGACAAGTCGGGCGACTTTGAGTGGACGGCGATAATTCTGAACGTCAACCTTAGCGGCGGCGAAAGCCTTGTCAAAACTTGCAGGCCGTTGTATGATTACTCAAGGTTTGTCGCGAAAGTCCGCGAGGAGTCCAAGAGCGGAAGCCCTTCAAGGGCTGAAATGGAGAAGGCCGTGGACTGGGCGATAAAGGAGAACTTGCTGGACGGCTTTTTCGTCCGCCAAAAGGCAGAGGTGCTGGGAATGATTTTGGAAGAATTCAACCGCGAAATTTACGAAAAGAACGTCCGCGAGGACGGCTACCTTGAAGGCCGGGCGGAAGGCCTTGAAGAGGGCCGCGAGGAAAAAGCAGTGGAAGACGCTCGCAATTTTAAGGCCGCAGGCGTTGACGTTAACATAATAGCAAAATGCGTCGGCCTTAGCGTTGAGGAAGTCGCGCAACTTTAGGCCGTGGAAGACGCTGTCATCGCCATAAAAAAATTCCACATTCCGCAAAAACACGAGCGGCCTAGAACACGCGGACAGCGCGGACGTAAAGCACTGTATTTTTTTCATGACTGGCGCCAGTACCCGCATTTGCGTGATAGCACAAAGCCGTGTAACCATAGGCCTCCGCGCTCGTACCATGTGACGACGACCAATAATTGTATGCGCCCACCAGAACTACATCTGTTCCAACGCCAATCTTGCTTATAGAATTGTTCACAGTTTCGCGCGCGCCTGCAATGGGGCGAAGCTCTGTGAAAGCGGGCAAATACCAACCGCTTGAAGAGCCCCTTACTTTCACGCCGTATGTGTTGCACCAATTAAAGGCGGGATAATTAGTCGCAGGGCTTGCGGAACCTGTCGGGTCTTCAGTTTTGATCACGTCCCAGTTTCCGCTTCCGTCGTATTCGTCCAAAGAAAACCTCACGTTGTAACTGCTGTCCGGCGTATCTGGCGACCAAGCGACTTTTGTCTGCTTTAATCCTACGCCAAGATTCTTTGTTCCCAAATTAATTTCACCGACAGGCTCGGTGTAGTAAATAACCGCGACGGCGGCGGCCTTTTGCATGTCGCTAAGCGTAAGGCTCGCGCTGTAAGATGTGGCGCTTCCGTCGCTAAAGACAATGTCGCCAACTGCCAGCGCGGAACCGGGCTCCTTGTTTCCAATATAAGCCGGAGTGTCGCCATTGTTCTGAACAAATCTAAAGCCGCTGCGCTGGCCGAAGCGGGCGGGATGGCTGCCGCCTCTATTTTCAGTCTTAAGATTTCCGCTAGTGCTTTCGTTGCCGGCGCATCCGCCCTTTTCAACCCTAGTAGGAGTGGCGGCGGTTTTGTCTTTCCAATCGTGGCACCATTCCGTGTTGTTGCCGGTCATGTCGTAAAGGCTAAGCGTGTTTGCGTCTTTTTTGCCGACGCAATGAAAAAGGCTGTTGGCATCTTTAATCCAAGCGATGCTTGTCAAGGTGTCGCCTCCGGCGTAAGTGTAGTTCCAAGCGGTTGCGGTTGGATCTCCGCCACGAGCGGCAAATTCCCATTCGGCCTCAGTAGGAAGGCGCGCGCCGTTTGCGATACAGTTTGTCATTTCCGTGTTGCCAGTCATAGAAGCCATTATATACGGACAGTCTTGGCTGCCCTTCGTGTCAACCGTATATGTTATCGTGCCATTCGTGCCATTGTCGCAAGAGCGCAAGATTGAGGAGTAACTTGAGTCAGTGTAATAAACAGGAGTCAAGCCATTGTATTCGCTGTAGGCGTTGCACCAAACAACCGCGTCGCGCCAGCTTACAAAGGTAACGGGCCTTTGTCCGCCGCGGCCTTCTCCGCTGTTGACCGTAGTCGTTGTCGGCGGAACGCTCTCTGTTGGAGCCGAGCCGCTCAGGGCGTCCACGCCCTCCTTTCCGCAACTGCCAAAGGTGTATGGATTTGTCGCCCTGTGTATGGCCCACTGGTAGACGGCGTACCACAATTCGTAGGAAACTTCGGTTGCCGCCATTTTTATTGAACGGACGGGAATAGGATTAGACGCCGAAGCGGCGCTAAACGCTCCTGAGGTTACATACGCACTATCAGTTGACGACATTTTTGGACGGGTTGTCACAAATCCGCCTGGCACGGTTACTTGAACGGGAGGGTTTAAGTATAACACGCCCTGCCCCGTCGCCACTGAAAGCTGGCATACATCTTTTGTAGAATCATCGAGCGCAAAATACGCGATGTTTGTCGAGGTCGCGCCGCTAGAAATGACGGGAGTTCCGATTACGCAGCCTGAGGCCATGTTGGGCGCTAAAATTATGTTTCCGCTTCCGCTTGCCTTTGAAAGGCTGGAAAGTTTTATGCCGCTGTTGGCGTTGGCCAAGCCTATGTCTTGCGCGGCGCTTGTCGTTCCAAACTTGCAGGCGTCGGACAAGGTGAACGACTTTCCGCTTGCCGCTCCTTCGTAGTAAACGGCGGCGCCTAAATCGCCGGCGGCGTTTTGTTCAAAGGCCGCCGCGCTTACAGAAAGCGTTCCGGCGTTGTAAATGCCGCCGCCATTAGTCACGGCGCCGTTGTAGCCGATTGTTCCGCCAGAAACGCTAAGCGTTCCGGAGGCTACAAAAACGCCGCCGCCGCCAGAAGAACCGTCTTCTGTTCCCGCGGCGTAATTGTATTGAACGATTGTGCCGTTTTTTAAAGTGACGGTTCCGCCATTGTTGTAAATGCCGCCGCCCTTTTTTGCCGCGTAGTTTGAGCAAAGCGTTTCGGACGAAGCGGCGGCGGAAGCGCTTGACGCTCCGATCACGCAAGAGTCCAGCGTCGCTTGGGCGCCAGAGCCGTTAACGAACATGGCCCCGCCGCAACCGTCGTAACTGCCCGTGCCGGAAGGGGATATGCATCCGCTGATTTCCGCTCCCGTAAGGTTGACAGTTCCGTTGCAGGATATTCCGCCGCCTTTAGCGCTGGAGCAGCCGCTTATTTTTAGGCCTTGAGTGGATTCTAGTTCCGCGCCTGCGGACACCAAAAAGCCGCCCTGCGTTCCGCCTGTGACGCTTGAGTCGTCAACCGTGAGTTTTCCGTCGGACACCTCTATGACGCTTAGCTTGTCAAAGTTTAGGTATTGTATCGTAACGTCGGCGCCGCCGCTGGAAAGTTTGTAGGTTCCGGCCGTGGCTCCGCCGCTGACTTTGTAATGGCTCGCCGCGTTTGCTCCGATTATCTTTACTTTTGCGCCGCTGTTTATCGTGGCGGTTTTGTTGGCGCTTGTTCCCGCGTCAACGTTTCCTTGCACGTTTATCGTGTATGTCTTTGAGGAATCAACAGCGGCCAAAGAGTTGGCTATGGCGCAGGCGCGTTGCAGCGTGGCCACCGGCTTAAAGCGCGTTCCGCTGTTGGAATCGTAGGCCGCGCTTCCAGTAAGGCCGCTTCCGCCAAGCCATATTCCGTTTTCCAAAACTGATTTTTGGTCGGCGACCATCTCGGCTGAAATTGTCGCAAAGCCTGAGCCGCCGGAAGCGATGTAGTCCGCGTTTCCGTAAGGCATAGAAGAAGCCCAGTTTGCGTAAACGTTGGCAACTTCTTTTATGGCGTAAAGCGCGTCGCCCGAGCCGTTGGTGGCGTTGTAAAAAACGATTTTGACATTGTAAGCGCCCAGGGTCAAATCAGAAATCGTCTCAGTTATTTTTCCGGAACTGACGTTCACCACTTTTCCTCCGGGGAAGGAGCCTCCGACAGGCCCGCAATAAACAACGGCGCTTTTGATTCCACTTGCGCTGTCAATTGGAATCGCAAGGCTTATCGAACCCGTTGCGGCGGAAATTGCCGGGTCGGAAATGTAAGTGACGGAAAAGTCTTTGGAGCTTTCGCCATAAGCGATTGTGTCAACCGCTCCAAGGAGAATCGTTTCCGGCATCGCAGCGTTTTTTCCATATACATAAAGCGTCCATTCGTCGGTGGAGGAACTAAAGGGCAGCGTAACACTGTAAGAGACGGAGCTTCCGCTTTGAGCCATGGTAGCCTCTATGTCTTCTTGTCCCGCGTGTTTTGCGGTGACTGTGTATTTGATTCCGACAGTCGTTCCAATAATCGACGACGGCGGAAGAAGAGTCTTTGAGATGCCGTCCGCGCCAGCCGCCGTGTCGCCAGCGTTGGACTCGCCGCCGTCCGATTCGCCAAAAAATCCTTCGGGGAAAATTCCGCTTGCGCCAATTGTTCCGCCCACAGTTTGAACAGCCCAAGCGCCGCCCGCAGTTCCGCCAGAGCCTCCCGCGCCGGCCTGTCCGCCAGACGCGCCGCTAGATTGCGTTCCCGCTCCGTCCTGCAAGTTGGAACAAGACGCCAGCAAAAGCGCGACGCCCGCCGCCAATGAGAAAATTTTAAATGCCATAACTCTCTTATAAAATGACATAATCGTTGCTATTTCAACGCGCATAGGGAATTCCCTATATCTCAAACTGCGCCATTTCCGCTTTTGTTAAAGGACGGCCTAAACGCTTGGAAAGAAAAATCGCTTCGCGCAATCTGTATAACTTTCCTCCCGAAGGAGCGGTAAGGCGGGAATCTGGCATAGCCTCGCCAAAGCGCATTGCGGAATCAGAACTTGAAAATGTGACTGTGTAAGTATCACAAACCACGGGTTCTCTTGCCGAAATCATTTTACGCCTCCTCTGAGCATTCAGGCTTGAAAAACCAAAGCGTTTACAAATCCAAAAGCAACTGAATGTTTTCGTCGCATTGCCGCATGAATTCATCGGAGAGATCGCAAATTTTTTCAGACAAGCGAGCTTTGGTTGAATTCGTCATTTTGAACGACAATCGAAGGCCGCCGCCAGCCGGGTTCGCTGCCAAACGGAACGCCAAAATCAACCATCCAAATTTCACCACGAATCATTCTTTGTAAGCTCCCTTATCGCTTGCAGGCCAGCATCGCGGACAGGCGCAAATTCGTCAAAAGCGTTTGGATTTTCTTTCATAAAGGCGTTGATTTTTTCTGCAACGCTAATTTTTCTATTCTTTCTTGCGCTATAAAGCGAATACAAATACCCTACATAATGGGCAACTTCTTGTTGAGCTTCCATCGGCAATGCGTCAATTTGTCTTTCAAGGGTCTTGTATGCCATATCGCGCCTCCTTTTAAATTATTATACCACAAAAATCAAAAAAAGCAACCTAACCCACCAACACTAGCCTTTTGTCAAGACTAAACCTCCGCGTCCTAGGCTTGCCGCCCATCACGGCGCGTTGCGGACCACGCGGAAGCCAATGCCATTGCTGCGGCTGGACGGGAAGCTGTTTTCCCGGTTAGTAACCGAACAGCCGACAGCGGTAGAGACCCAACTGCCGCCACGGTTGATGCGGAGTGTGCCGGACGCCCCGATGGGGTCGGTCACATCCGCGCTGTCGTAATCGCCAAGCCAATCCCAACACCATTCAAATACGTTTCCGCTCATGTCGTAAAGGCCGTAGCTGTTGGCGTTTGGCGTCGTCTTTGTCTCGTGCGTTTGCGAACCGGCATTGCCTGAGTACCAAGCGTAGGCACCGATAGAGTTGCTTCCATTGTAGCCCGCAAATACTTTGACGCCTGAGTTAGAGCTGTCGCCGTAGCCGTTCCAGTTGGGGTCGTCCTTGTAGTCTCCCAGCGCGGCGTATTCCCATTCCGCCTCTGTTGGCAGGCGGTAGCCGTTGGCGTCAGGATTGTAGATAACGGCGTTCCAAGTGGAATCGCTTGACGTAGGAATTCTGGTAAAAGCGAGCGTTCTCCAATCAGAATCAGATACGCCACTGACGGTGTAGCAAGGAGTAAGGCCTTCCGCAGCGCTCTTTTTGTTGCAGTAGGCGATCGCTTGGTACCAGTTGACATAGTAAACCGGATAGTCGTCGCCCGTTCCTTTGTCGACTCCTCCGCTAACCGCGCCTATAAGGTCCGCTTGCGTTTTGCCCATTAAGTCAAACCACTCTTTTTGCGTAACCTCGTGATCGCACATGTAAAAGTCTTTGGTCAATGTCACTGTGTACGCCGTGGCACTTGTGGATGATTCCTTGCGCTTAAAGCTGCCTGCCGTAATTTTCTTAAAGTCCGCTGGCATTGCAACCGCCACCGCGCCTTCCACCGTCTTTGTAATCGTGAACGAGTCGGAATATATCGTTCCCTTGTAGGTGACGCTAACGTTCAGCCTGTAGGTTCCCTTGGGGAAGGTCTTAGCGAACGTGTATGAGTTGCCAGAGCCGCTGTCGATTTCGTCCGCGCCGTAGTAGACGGTGACGCCGTTCCATGTAAGGCCGTTTGTGATGGCCGAGCCAGACGCGTCGGTCGCGCTGACAGTGACGGTGGTGTCGTCCGCGCTTGTTGTGATTGTAGTGGCGCTGGCCGCAAGGTTTAGGTCGCCTTCGGGCGTGTGGATTGTGATAGAGCCGCCGCCGGTCGTAAGCTCGGCCAAGTAGCCGGTATTGGTCACGGTCCAGTTCTTTGTGCCGCCCGCCACGGTTTGCGGCGTAACGGCGAACTTGCCGTAGTTTCCGCCTACAAGGCCGGGCGTCGCCTCTGTCAAGACAGGCTCAGTTGTGCCGTAAACGCTCGGAGTGATTGTCACCACAGGCGCGGCCTTGTCCAAGCTGCTTACAAGGCTTATCGCGTTGCCCAAATATACGTCGTTGTTTGTCGTTCCAAGGGGAATGTAGGCGTTGTCGCCAAGTACAAGAGTTCCAATCAAGTGTCCGTCATTATGAACGTCAACGCCGCCGCCATTCGCGGTTGCGGTGTTTTCTTCTATAACTCCGCCGGTCATGGTGAATGTGTCGCTACCGACATAAACGCCGCCGCCGGAAATCGCGTCGTTTCCACTGACAGTTCCGCCCGACATTGACGACGCTCCGGCAACATAAACGCCGCCGCCCAAATATCCGTGGTTTCCGCTAATTGTTCCGTCGGTCATGGCGAATGTTCCGGCAACCAAAATTCCCGCGCCGCCGCACGAATCGGTGGCGTTGGCGGTGTTGCCGCTGATTGTTCCGCCGTCCATTGTAAAGCTGCCTGTAGACGCTATGTAAACGCCGCCGCCAAGGTAGGCTGTGTTGCCGTCAATAAGGCCGTCGTCCATGTCAAACGTTCCGTACAGCCAAACGCCGCCGCCGCCCATATTAGCGTTGACGTTGTTTCCGCTGATTGTTCCGCCAGTCATGTTAAGCGTTCCAGTGGAAGATACAAACACGCCGCCGCCATATCCAGAGGCAGAGTTTCCGTCAATCAAAGCGCTGCCGGAGATTGTCACAATTGGCGTCGCATACGGTGTTGTCAATCCGTTGTCAGTCAAAATGGCGCCGCCGTTTCCGTCTGTGGCGGAGTTGGAGTTAACGCTTCCGCCGCCAATTTCAACAACGCCGCGGCTAAAGATAGCGCCGCCGCCTTTTGCGCTGTTGTTGGATATCGAACCGGAGCTTGGCATTTTTACGCTGGCGCCGGCGGCCACAAACGCGCCGCCGCCGTTTATGGCGGTGTTTCCGTCCTCGCCTGCGTCGCCGCCGATTGTTCCGCCGTCAACAGTAAGGATGGCGCTGCCAGAAAGATAGACGCCGCCGCCGCTTGTGGCGGTGTTTTTTGACACCGTTCCGCTAAGAGTTACGTTGGCGCCGGACATAATGCCGCCGCCGTTTGTGGCGGAGTTTTGGCTTACAGTTCCGGCCATGTCCAAGCTACCCGCGCTTGTGACGTAAATGCCGCCGCCGGCTGTTGTGACGGTTGTGCCGGACGAGCCGTTGGAGCTTATCGTAGAATCGCTTTGCACGGTCACACTACCCTTGCTGTATATGGCGCCGCCATAACCGCTCGAGATGTTGGAGCTCATTGTCGTTCCTGAAATGTCGAGCGAAACTCCAGTGTTGGCGTAAATCGCTCCTCCGTTGACGGCGGAATTTGTTCCGAACGTTGAGCCGGAAATCACGCAATCTATTGTTCCGCTCAGGTAAATGGCGCCGCCGTCTCCTGTGGCTTGGTTTCCGCTAAAGGCGCAATCAGTGATTGCCAAATCGAACGTTCCTGTCGCGTCAATCGCTCCGCCGGAACCTGTGGCTTTTCCGCTTGTAAAGCCAAGCTTTTGCAGAGTTAGCGGAACGTTCATTTCTACAAGGCTTAGCACTGTGTCCGTTCCGCTTCCGGAAAGCGTGGTGGTTGTCTTTGAGTTTCCTACTATGGTAATCCGCGAAGCGATTGGCTTGGGGCCCAAAGTTCCGCTTGAGTCAATGTAAGTGGCCGCGGCAAACGAGCCGACACCGACATGTATCGTATACTCCGTCGTCGCGCTGTTAAAGACTTGTATCTTTTCCGCGGCCTTTTGGATTGTGGCGTAGGGGTAGGCGCTCGTTCCGTTTCCTGAAGTGTCGTTGCCAGAGGCGCTTACATACAAGTCGGTGGCGGGGCCAAGTTTTGCGTTGCCGCTGCCGTCCAGAACGACGTCCCAGCCTTCGTCGCTCTTAAAGAAGTCGGCGGGGTCGGAGCTGCCGGACGAGTTAAAATAACTCGTGAAGGTTTTGGTGTTGTCATAAAGCGTAACACCGATATCGCTTCCTGTAAGGGCGCCCGTTATATCCAATTTGTGGAACGCCGGCGATCCGCCTGTGTTTTCGCCAATCCAAAGGTTTTGGACCTTGCTGCCCGTCAAGCTTGCGTCGGAAGTGGTAAAGTCCACCGTGTTGTCTTTGACGACAATCTTTCCAGCAATGTGAACGGTTCCTGTCTTTGAGTATACGGCGGGACCGTGAATCATCGTTGCGGCGGGAGCGATTTCGACCTTTGCAGTGTTGCCGGTTATCGTAACGTTCTTTAAGTAAACGTCGCCTTCCGCAGCGATCGCGGAACAATTTTTGGCCACCATGTTTTTGATGGAACAGTTTTCCAGCCAGCAAACGCCAGCGTTTGAACCGTCATTGCCAACCATAATGGCCGCATAATCGTTGGGCGAACTTGTGTCGGTTTGCGTTATGTCTATGTTGGTGAATTTTATCTTGTGGTTTGTACTTACGTAGAAGCCGGAATTGTCATGCGTCGGAGTGTTGAGTATAAGCTGGACTTTGTCGCCGTCAATATTGTTCTTGCGGCCGACTATTTCTACATTGTAGGCGTACGTTCCGTTCAAGCCCGCGCCAGTCGTGTAAGTCAAGTCGCTAAGGACGTAAATTTTGTTTTCAAAATTCGGAGCTGTCAGCGATTCAATGTCGGGCGCCTTTTCGCTAAAGGCCTCCGCCGCCCTGCTAAGCGTGGCGTAAGGATGGTCTATTGTTCCGTCGCCAGAATCGCTTCCGGCGGGCACGGAGCTAGAGGGATCCGGCGTCGGAGAGGAAACGTAAACGACTGAGCGCGACTGCTTTAGAACGCCCTTTCCGCTCGCGCTGTCATACTTGATTGACCACGGGAACACCACGCCCGACGGCTGGGTCACGGCAAACTTGGCGCACTGGGCGGCGGTCAAAGCCGAGCCTGTAAGGACAACCGTGTCAATTGTGTAGGGAGATTTTGGCGTAATGGTTGCGACAGGCGTTGCAGTTGATGTTATGGCCGCAGGAACGGCGACGCTTGTGTTTACATCCAAATAAACGTCGTTCTTGCCCGCGCCGGTCGTCCCTGCTACGCCGGCGGGGATTGTCGCGGCGGCGCTCATGCTAAAGGAGCATCTTTGGGTAACGTAAACCGCGCCGCCCAAACCGTCGGAGCTTGTGTTTTCCAAAATCTTGGCGTTGCCGGACATGGCTAAAGAGGCGCAGCTTGAAGCGGTTTCGAATTCATACAAATAAACGCCGCCGCCAACGGCTTTGCAAACATTGTCTTTTACAACGGCGTTTCCTCCCATCGTAATGGAAGCGCGGTAGGCAAAAAGCCCCGCGCCGCCCTTGGTCCCGGTTCCTTCGGGGCCGGTTTTGTTTGAAGAAACTTCCGCGTCTCCGCTAAGGGCCAAGGTTCCGCCGCCGTCTATGTAAATGCCGCCGCCAACCCTGTTGTTGGTTTGGTTATAGCTTACCGATCCGCCATCCATCGTAAAGTTGCCGGTTTTGACAGCCACACCTCCGCCGCCGCCAGTTTCTTCGCTTCCGTCGCCGCACAAATTGTAGACGACGCTTCCAGAATGCATTTTAGAAGTTACGAGACTGCCGTCAGAGTAAACGCCGCCGCCTTCAGAGCTTGCGTAGTTATAGCAAATGGCTCCGGTCCACGCTGCGGGCGTGGAGTCATCGGTGTAGCCCAAGTAAAGCCCGCCACGATTGAAAATGCCTGCGCCCAAACGCGCTTTGTTGGAATGCGAGCCGTCCGCGCTTGTGGCGCAGCTGGAAGTTGAAGCGAGCGCTTGGCCGACAACTGCCGAGCCGGAAATAAAGCATTTTCCGCTGTTGATATAAATGCCGCCGCCAAGTCCGCTATTTGGAACTGTACTGGAATAAGTCGCAGTGTTTGCTCCGATTTGTCCCGACAAAAAATTAAGCGTGGAAAAAACGCTAACATACACGCCGCCGCCAGCGTCTGCAGTGTTTGCGGAAATTTCTGAGTTTTCTATTGTAAGACAGCCTTTTACGGTGGAGTCGTATCCTTGAACATATACGCCTCCGCCGTTTTGACCTTCGCTTTGCGTCACAACGCATTTCTTTAGCTCAAGGGTTGACTTGGATATATATATGCCGCCGCCGTTATTTTCGGCGCTGCATTCGCTTATTTTGCAGTTTTCAAGGCTCGCGTTCTCGCATGAAATAATATAAAAGGCTCCTCCATTGCTCGAAGCGGCGCCATGCGCTATTCCCAAATTTTTTACGGTGACTTTCGCGCCTGAATTTGCGCTTATGTAAAAGGCGCGGGCTTTGTTCACCGAGTCCTCGCTTTTTTTAACGTCCACTATGTCGGTGTCGGGGCCTGTATACCCTTTGATCAATATTTTGTTTTCGAACGGAACGCTTGTAGCTCCCATGCGTACAAGCGAACTTTGATTTGAAGTGTAGTCCGCGTCTGGGTCGCCTTCAATTTTTCCGTCGATGTAAATTGTAAACTGGCTTGTCGTGTCGCCGCTTGCAGTGATGCGGTCAACGGCCGTTTGGATTGTCTTTAATGGGAAGGCAAAGGAGCCGTTGTTTGTGTCCTCAGCTTCCGCCGCCGTTGGGAACACCGTCGTGTAAAAGACGCCGCCCGTTCCGCGAACGTAAAATTCTTTTTGGGCAAAATTCGTCACGCTAAGCGAAGTCGCCGCCGTTCCCAGTCCGTCTTTTGTCCACCACAGCTTTGTTTGCATCGTGGGATAGATGTTAAGGCTTTCGGTCCTGGAGCCGACCATCGCCGTTCCCTTCATAAAGGACATGAAGAGCGTGTATGTTCCGGCGGGAAGTCCGCCGTCCTTGCTGGCGATTGTTCCTTCTCCAGAAGTAAGGTTGAGCGTGGTTCCGGTCAAGCCGTCCAAATAGGTGGTCGTTACATCCGTTTCCGCGGAATTTAAAAGCATCAGCTTGACGCTAGAAACGCTTGTGTCGCTAAACTTTATCGGGAGCGAAAGGCTTCCGTTTGGAGCGCTGTCCAAGTTGGGGGCAAGTTGAACGCTGGCCGCAAAACTAGCGTCGCCCGCCCCAACCGTAACGCTTTGGCTTGCGCTGGCCACAAGGCTTTTTACGGCGGGCGTTCCGCTTGCGTGGTAAAGTTCCACCGTAAGAGTGTAGCTGGCCTCGGCCGCGCTCCGGGCTCCCGCAAAGGCAAAGGAGCAAGTTCCCGTCACGGTGTCGTAAGTTCCGTCGGCGCTGTATGTGGCGCCGCCCGATTGCGTAAGCGTCGCGCTAAAGCTGTAGGAAGGATCCACCGCGTCCGCAATGTTTGGAAAGGCCGACTTTGAAATGTTTTGCGCGACGTTTTTGGGAACGGGAGCGATTCCCGCAAGCGAAGGCAAGCCCGGAAGCGACACGCTGGCCGTAAGACAGTTTTCTACCGAAGCGCCCGCCGCGTCGGCGACGCCTTGGCCGCCCGCGCCTTGTCCGCCGTCGGCCCCTCCGCTTGAAGGCGCGTAAGCCGGCGAGGACATGTCTCCGTTCAAGTTTTCGCAAGAAGAGAAAACCGCGCCAAAAAACGCGACGCCCAGCGTTCCCGCAAAGAGCGCCGCCACAAAAGAGAATGACCTTAATGTCTTAAAAAAGCCTTTTTTAGCCAAAAAACTCGCCCTTTCTTCCATATAAAATTATCGGCTTTAACCGTATAATTGTAGCGCGCTTTTGTCAAAAAGTCTAGGAATTTGAGCGGCAGCCGGCGGCGCGTCCTGGCCCGCGGACTGTTGAATTTCTTTCCAATTTTCTATATAATGGCCTTTATGGTCTTTAAACTGATTTTTACTATTATATTTTTGGTCGCGGTGGCGATATTCAGCGGCTTTAACTTGGACAACCGCTGCAACATTTGGCTTTTTGGAAAGGTATTTACAAACGCCCCTATTTTCATGACAATCTTGGTCGCTTTCGCGGCAGGAATCGTTGTCACCCTTCCAGCCGTGTTCTTTCGCGGCGAAAAAAAGATGACGGCGGAACAGGCCCGCGCCTTGGCGGAACGATTGGAGCAAAACGAAAAAAAGCAGTTGGAAAAGCAAATCGCCCGCAGGCAAAAGCTGGAGGAAGCCAAGCAAAAGGCTGACGGACTTCTTGCCAAAAAACCCCTCTTTTCAAAGAAAAGCAAAAAAGACGACACAGCGGCGGACGCAAGCGCGCAGGAAACAAAATGAAACGCGCCGCTTTTTTTGCCGCCCTTCTCTCTTGCGCCTTGGCGGCCTTTGCCCAAAATTCCGCAAAGGAAATATCGCAAAAGGCCTTGTCATATTCCAGCGCGGGAGAATCAGTTGACTATCTAAAAAAACAAATTCCCCAAGCCAAAAACGCGGCGGACAAGCGCGCCCTCTTGGCATTTTTGGCCAGCTTGCAGGAACAGTTGGGCGCCTACAAGGACGCTTCGGCATCCTACGCGCAAGCGGCCGGCATTTCCGCTCCCAACGCCGAGGGCATGCAAAAAAAGACAAACCCGCAATTGGTTTTGGACGCGGTTAGATGCTCGCTTAGTTCCGGCGACTGTTCCACCGCCGACAGCTACTTAAATTCCGCCGTCCGCAATTCCCAGGACGAAACGATTCAAGCTTACATAAAACTCTACGAGGTTTGGAGCCGCCTTTGCCAAATCGAGTCCAATTCCCAGCTGGACGAAAGCGTCGCGCTTTTAAAGGCTTACTCAGACTTTCCTTCGATGAAGGCGGTCCAGCCAAGCGTCCTCTTGACGCTTTGGTATGTCACCGGCCAGGAAAGCTGGGGCAAAAAACTCCGCGCGGCGTTTCCAAAAAGCCCCGAGGCGGCGATTGTGGCCGGCAACGTCCAAATGACGCCCGCGCCCTTTTGGTACTTCATGCCCAAAAAAGGAAGCGCTCTTGAAGCCGCCGCCGAAAACGCCGCCGAGTCGCAAAGCGTTCCGATGGAAAAATCCGACGACTCAAGCGGCGGCGCGGACGACAGTTCCCAAAGCGAGGCTTCGGAAAAAATAAAGAAGCAGCAGCTGGGCCTTTTTAAAAGCCGCGACAACGCGCAAGGCCTTTGCGACCGGCTAAAGGAAAAAGGCTTCAAGCCCTACATCACCGAGGAGACCAGGCCCAGCGGCACGACATACTTTATCGTGGTCGTTGACGAAAACGCCAAGGGCAATATCGGCGAGCAGCTTAGAAGCGCCGGCTTTGAATGCTATCCAATCTTTTAGTGTTTGTGAAGCAATTATTTTGAAAAAATAAAATATATATTTAGATAGAGGTAACAATTATGGAAAACAAAGATCCGCTCCTCTGCCACTGGGCCGACCAGATGGCCGACAAAATCATCGCCGAAAAAGGCGAGCGCGAATCCTACACTTGCGCTTCAGGCATCACGCCTAGCGGAACCGTTCACCTTGGAAACTTCCGCGAAATCATCACCGTAGACTTGGTTGTCCGCGCGCTTCGAGACCGAGGCAAGAACGTCCGCTTTATTTATTCTTGGGACGACTACGACGTTTTCCGCAAGGTTCCGGCCAACATGCCCGACCCCGAAACGTTGGAAAAATACTTGCGCTTCCCGATCACGATGGTTCCCGACACGACCGGCCGCGACGAAAACTACGCGCGCCACCACGAAGTCGACATCGAGACCCAGCTTCCCCGCGTGGGAATAGCGCCGGAATTTTTGTACCAGGCCAGCCGCTACCGCGCCAACCGCTACGCCGAAGGAATGAAGAAGGCTCTGCAAAACCGCGACCTTATCAAGGAATGCCTTAACGAATACCGCGACGAGCAGCACAAGATGAAGGCGGAGGACGTTTACTGGCCGGTAAGCATTTTCTGCGGAAAGTGCAACAAGGACACGACTACAATCACAGGCTACGACGGAGAATACGGCCTTACATACAAGTGCGAGTGCGGCTGCGAAGAAACAGTCGACATCCGAAAATTCCAAGGCGCAAAATTGGGCTGGCGCGTTGACTGGCCGATGCGCTGGAACGAAGAAAAAGTAGTCTTTGAGCCGGGCGGAAAAGACCACATAAGCCCGGGCGGAAGCTACGACACGGCCAAGCTTGTCTCAAAAAAAGTTTACGGCTGGGACGCGCCGATCACAATGCGCTACGACTTTGTAAACCTTAAGGGCGTTCCCGGAAAAATGTCCTCCTCAAAGGGAAAGGTAATCGCGCTTCCCGACGCGCTTGACGTTTACCAGGCCGAAGTCCTCCGCTACATCTTTGCCGGAACCCGCCCCAACACAGAATTCGCGATCAGCTTTGACCTTGACGTTCTTAAAGTTTACGAGGACTACGACAAGACAGAGCGAATCGTTTACGGAATCGACAAGGCCAAGAGCGAAGACCAGTTCAACAAGGAAAAGCGCATTTACATCCTTAGCCAAATCGACGGAAAAATTCCCGAGACGATGCCGTATCAAATTACATTTAGAATGTTGACGACCCTTTTGCAGACATACTCGGGCGACATAGACGCTGTGGTAAAGTCCCTTGGAGACGTTAAGCCTGACCAAGAAGAACGACTTCGCCGCCGCGCCGCTTGCGCTTGGTTCTGGATCCAGCACTCGGCTCCCGACTGCGCCCCCGACTTTTGCTTTGCCCTCCGCGACGATGGCTCAAAGCCCCAATTGTCCGACGAGCTTTTAACCGCCGTCCGCCGAGTGCGCGACGAAGTCGTTCCCAAGCTGGACACCTTTACGCTTGACAAAGAATGCCAGCAAGCGATTTACGACGTCGCCACCAGCATGGGAATGGAATCAAAGGCGCTCTTTGGCGCGCTTTACCAAACCCTTATCGCAAAAGACCAAGGCCCGCGCCTTGGCTCCTTCTTGCGCATAATCGGAAAAGAAAAGCTGCAAAAGATTTTGGGCGCGCTGGACTGAGACTGCTTACCGACCAAAAAGCGCCGCGCGGCTTTCAAGACAAAAACCGCGCGGGCTTTTAAAAGCCTAAAATCGCGGGCGACGGAGACTCTATGATTGGATTCTATTTAAAGAAAAACTTTTGCGACGGCTGGGACAACATTCTTTTTTTGATTGTCCCCAACATCATCGTGACCCTTTACGCGGCGCTGTCATTCTTCGCGCTTGGACAAGTGTTCGCGCTGGAAACGCCCTTCGCGCTTAGCTTGACTTGCCTGGCCTTTGTAATCCTTATGGCCTTTGGAATGGTTTTAGTCATGGCTAGCGCCGAAAACGCCGCGGCCATCGCGAATTTTGAGCGGCCCAGTCTAGGCGCCTACTTTAGGCAAATCCCAAAAGTATTCTTTGACGCGATTCGCTACGGCGCTCTTTTGGGCGCGCTTGGCGTCGCGGCCTTTATCGGAATCCCGGTTTATTTTTCGGTTGGCGGAATCTTGGGCTTTGCCTTGTGCGCGACGCTGATATTTTTTGAGGCGCTGTTGGCGCTGGCGCTGCAATGGTTCATCCCGTTGCGCGCTCTTCTGGGCCGCGGCTTTGTCCAAACGATAAAAAAATGCTTCGTGCTTTTCTTTGACAACACGGGCTTTAGCGTCTTTGTCTTTTTCTTCAACTTGTTTTTGCTGGCGTTGTCCTTTATGATTTTTTGCTTGGTTCCGGGAACCGCCGGCGCCGTGTTGAGCGGAGTCAACGCCCTCCGCCTTCGCCTTTACAAGTACGACTGGCTTGACGCGCACCCGGAAAACAAAAGTCCAAAGCTCCGCAAAAAAATTCCTTGGGCCGCTCTGATCAAGGAAGACGAGGACAACCTTGGTCCGCGCGGCTTTAAGTCCTTCTTCATGCCCTGGC
Source organism: uncultured Spirochaetaceae bacterium (assembly GCA_902799665.1). Classification (GTDB taxonomy): domain Bacteria; phylum Spirochaetota; class Spirochaetia; order Treponematales; family Treponemataceae; genus Treponema_D. The sequence goes on from CADCBK010000002.1 coordinate 78,843, forward strand.
GCGACGATTCGCGCTAAAAAGACAAACTGCAATCGTTTGGGCCGTCGCCACAAAAATGCTCACGCATTTTTTGTATCGGTTCCAGCAAAGGAGGGGTAACAAATGAGCAAAGCTTCGATTATCATCGAAAAAAATTTCAAGGTCGCCGACGTTGACGACAGGCTGTTCAGTTCTTTCATCGAACATCTTGGACGCGCGGTTTACACGGGAATCTACGAGCCGGGCCACAAGGAAGCCGACGAGCAAGGCTTTAGAAAGGACGTGATAAATCTTGTCCGCGAGCTTAACGTTTCGCTCGTCCGCTATCCGGGCGGAAATTTTCTTTCGGGCTACAAGTGGACGGACGGAATCGGACCGCGCGACCAGCGGCCAAAGCGCTTGGACTTGGCCTGGAAGACAATCGAGTCAAACCAAATCGGCATAGACGAATTTTACGATTGGTCAAAAAAAGCCGGAACCGGAATAATGGGCGCCGTCAACATGGGAACGGGAACGCCCAGGGAAGCCGGCGAGCTTTTGGAATACTGCAACTTTCCGGGCGGAACGGCATGGAGCGACCTTAGAAAGAAAAACGGCCACGCCGAGCCCTACGGAATAAAAACCTGGTGCATCGGAAACGAAATGGACGGCCCCTGGCAGATTTGCCACTTGGACGCGGTTGACTACGGAAAGAAGGCCCGCGAGACGGCCAAGATAATGAAGTGGATTGACGACTCGCTGGAGCTAGTCGCCTGCGGAAGCGCCTCATCCGCCCTTCCAACCTTCCCCGAATGGGACAGAATCGTCCTTGAGCAAACTTACGAGCATATCGACTACCTTTCGCTGCACAGGTACTACGAGAACCTTGGAAACGACGACGACTTCTTGGCTTCGTTTGTGGACATGAATTCTTTTATCCACACAGTGACAGCCACCGCCGACTACGTAAAGGCCTTAAAGCGCAGCAAAAAAACGGTGAACCTTTCGTTTGACGAATGGAACGTTTGGTACCAGCAAAAGCAGCAGCCGCACGGCTGGGAAGAAGTTCCCGCGCTGCTTGAAGACCGCTACTCGCTGCTCGACGCCTTGGTTTTTGGCGGCTTGGGAATAACGCTTTTGAACAATTGCGACCGCGTGAAAATCGCCTGCCTCGCGCAGCTGGTCAACGTAATCGCGCCAATCTTCACGATGAAAGGCGGCAGCGTCATACGGCAAACGATTTTCTGGCCCTTCAAGCACCTTTCGGTCTTTGGCCGCGGAACGGTGTTAAAGCCGGTGGTCAAAGCCGCGACAAAAGAAACCTGTTACGGAGACACGCCGGTTTTGGCCACGGCCGTGGTTCACTCGGAAGAAAAGCAGGAAGTCACAGTCTTCTGCCTGAACATCGACAAAAAGCAAAGCCAGGAATTAAAGCTTGAGCTGCGCGACTTCCCCCAGATGAAAATGATTGAACATATCGTTTTGACAGGGAACGACCTCAACGCCATCAACAGCTTTGAAAAGCCCGACAACGTCGCGCCCCGCTCCCTTCCCGTCGTCAACGGCGAAAACGGAGCCTTTAGCGTGGACATAGAAAAGCTTTCATGGAATGTCTTGAGATTTAAGTATTAAAAAAAGCCGCCCCGTAATGGAGCGGCCTTTACAGCAAGCAACGCCTGCCTTACTTTGTCATCAACATCGTCTTGGAATCCAAGTTGACGCTGCCGACGTTCTCGTTTGAGTGTTCCTTAAGAACGTTCAAGCTGAGGTTTCCGCCGGCGGCTTCGATGTGGGCCACGACGGCAAAGTAAGAAACGATTTCTGAGCGGACGCTGTCAAGCAACTTGTTGCTTTCCTTTGTGTCGCTGAACCATACGGTAATCTTTTCGTCCTTGGCAAAGTCGGCGACGGCGGCGATATCGTTCTTGGAAATCTTGTCCAAGTCCAAGCCGTCGATTACCAAAGCCTTAACGTTGATACCGCCGCTCTTCAAAGCGCCGATAGTGTTGATTACTTTGGGCAAAGTGAACGATTCCTGGTTAAAGTTCAAAATCGTGCGGTCGCGCATGATTTCGTCCTTCAACTCGGAAGCGTTTGAAATGTTCTTTTTCTTGGCGATTTCGCTGAACACGCTAGAATACCAAGAAATCACGTTTGACGAGTGCTGGTCAAAAGAAACGTGAACCAAGGGATTTCCGGCCAAAAGCGAATCCATTCCAAACTGAACCAAAACGGAAGTCTTTCCCAAACCCTTCTTAGCTGTCACCAATCCAAGCTCGCCTTCCTTAAGGCCGCCGTTGGAGGCCTCGTCAAAAAAGCGAATCGGGCTTGATTTATACAAATCATTCTTATCCATTGCAAGTCTCCTTATTTTTGAGCGGCCTTGCGCTCTTCCTGATACTTCTTCTTCAATTCGTCAGAAACGGCGTTAGGAACTTTTCCGTACTTGAGGAATTCCATCGTGAACTCGGCCTTGCCCTGTGTTGAAGAACGAAGGATTGTAGAGAAGCCGAACATTTCAGAGAGAGGAACTTCAGCGTTTACAGTAGAAGTGTTGTTCTCATCGGTTGTGTCGATGATAACGCCGCGGCGCTGGTTGATAAGGCCGAACATATTTCCCTGGAACTCAGTCGGTCCTGAAATTGAAACCTTCATGATCGGTTCCAAAATGCAGGGGCCGGCCTTTTCGTAGCCTTCGCGGAAGGCGCCGATGGCGGCTGTCTGGAAGGCGATGTCGCTTGAGTCTACCGGGTGGTACTGGCCGTCGTTGATTGTGCAGCGAACGTTAACTACAGGAGCTCCGATCAAAGAACCCTGCTGCATCGCGCGCTTAAAGCCCTTGTCGCAAGACGGAATGTATTCGTTGGGAATAGCGCCGCCCTTGATTGAGTCAACAAACTCGTACTCTTTGTCTTCGCACGGTTCCATAAAGCCGGCAACGCGTCCGTACTGTCCCGAACCACCTGTCTGCTTTTTGTGGGTGTAGTTGAAGTCGGCTCTCTTTGTGATTGTCTCGCGGTAAGCTACCTGAGGAGCGCCTGTCTCAACCTCGCACTTGTATTCGCGCTTCATGCGCTCTACGTAAACGGCAAGGTGCAACTCGCCCATTCCCTTGATGATGGTCTCGTTTGATTCGGGATCCATGTATGTCTGGAATGTCGGGTCTTCCTTTGTAAAGCGGTTCAAGGCCTTTGACATCTGGGCCGCGGCGTTCTTGTCCTTGGGTTTGATAGACAAAGAGATAACCGGGTTGGGAACGTACATAGAAGCCATTGAAACGTTCAATCCGCCAGAAGTGAATGTGTCGCCAGAAGCGCAGTCAACGCCGAACAAGGCAACGATGTCGCCCGCGCCGGCTTCGTTGATGTCTTCCATCTGGGCGGCGTTCATGCGGACAAGGCGGCCTACCTTAAAGCGCTTGCGGCTGCGAGTGTTGTAAAGCTCGTCGCCCTTTACGATGCGGCCCTGGTAGATGCGGGTGTATGTAAGCTGGCCGTACTGGCCGTCGTCCAATTTGAACGCCAAGGCGACAGTCGGCTTTGAGTCGTCTGAAACCAATTCGATTTCGGCTTCGTTGTTGTCCAAGTCAAGGGCAACGTTCTTAACTTCCGTCGGATCGGGAAGGTAGCGGATAACGCCGTCAAGCAAGGGCTGGATACCCTTGTTCATGTGGGCTGAACCGCAGAACACGCCAACAAACTGCTCGGCCAAAGTGCCTTTGCGGATGGCGGCGATGATTTCTTCTTCTGTCTCAGTTCCTTCAAGAACGTGCTCCATCAAAGTGTCGTCGAACATAGAAGCGGCCTCGACCAATTCCTGGCGGTACTTCTCGACGTCGTCCTTCATGTGGGCGGGAACTTCGGCGTAGCGGAGCTCGTTTCCGTCGTGGCCTTCAAAGTAAATGGCCTTGCGGCTGATGAGGTCAACGACGCCTTCAAGCTTGTCTTCCAAGCCGATGGGCAATTCCATCATGTAAGCGTTGAGTCCCAACTTTTCGCGAATCTGCATGCGGACGCGAAGCGGGTTGGCTCCCTGGCGGTCGCACTTGTTGACGAAAGCAACGCGGGGAACATGATAGCGCTTAAGCTGGCGGTCTACAGTGATTGACTGAGACTGAACGCCGGCGACAGCGCACAAAATCATGATGGCGCCGTCAAGAACGCGCAATGAGCGCTCTACTTCTACCGTAAAGTCTACGTGGCCGGGGGTGTCGATTACGTTGATTGTGTAATCCTTCCACTGAACCTGTGTGGCCGCTGACTGGATTGTGATTCCGCGCTCGCGTTCCAATTCCATTGAATCCATAACAGCGCCGACGCCGTCCTTTCCGCGGACTTCGTGAATCTGGTGAATCTTGTTGCAGTAGAACAAGATGCGTTCCGTTGTTGTGGTTTTTCCAGAGTCAATGTGGGCGCTGATACCGATATTTCTCATTTTAGAAATATCCATAGTATTACCTCTCAAAAAAAATTTCTTAAAAGTATAGTTAGACAATTATAGTGAATTCGGGGCGTTTATTCAAGTCATTGCCGATATTTTTTTACAAGCTGAGCGGAAAGGCCGCCGACACGCTGGCGTTTAGGCGGACGCATTTTAGGCGGAACAAAAAGCTGGCGGCGGCGGACGGCGTGAATTTTGCCGTTCCGCTCTTTTGGCTGGCCTCAAAGGCGGCCCACACGGAGGAGACAAACGAGTTGCGCGGATAATAGGCCGCCTTTAGCCGCTCGGTCCATTCCCGCTTTGACCAATCCAATTCCGGCTGGAATGAGGCGCCGCCGCTTATGGCAAGGCGGCCAACGCTTTTGGCGGAAGAACCGCGCGGCGAGCCGTCTTTTACGCCCAAAAACGAATGCAAATAGTAAAAAGACGCTGAGATTTTGGCTAAAGGCGGCGCCTTTTCTTGGCCGGGATTTTCCTTTAGGACAAACGGACCTGCGCTTGCGGCCAGCCTTAGCGAATCCCGTTTGGCGCAAACCTTAAAGCCCGCCGCGGCCTTGGCCTCCAAGGAGCGGCGTGAAGACTTTTTTTCCCAGTCCTTTATTTGCTCCTCCAAAAAGCCGCCTAAGCCCAACTGAACCGCAGCGCCGTTTTTTGTCTTAAAAGCGATTTGCGGCGTGATTTTAGCCTGCCAGTTTTTTTTGCTTTCCTTGCCGTTGGCCGCCGTCCAGGGCGCCTTTCGCGCGGCAAAAAGATTGTCGCTTGCAAAGAAAGCCGCTGCCAATGAAAAAATTCCCGCCTCAAAAAGCAGCTCCTGCGCGAAAGCCGAGCGGCCCAAACTGGCAGGGCTTTCGGCGACAGAAAAAGTCGTCCTGCTTTTTACAAAGGGAATCTCGACGCAAAGGTCGGCGGCCGCGGCGCTGTAAAGCTCGCTCTTCCAAATCGGAACGGAATCAAACCAGTCAAAGGCGGCCTCGCCACTTTCCTCAAAATAACGGCGGGCAAAAAGAATTCCTCCCGTAAGCTTAAAAAAATTCATGTAAAAAAGGCCGCCCCTGGCGCTTGCCAAAAAGGGCGCCTTGCCGGGGTCGGACTGGTTTTCGCTTATGGCAAATTCCGCCTTTACAGGCATAAAGCGAATCGTGTCCGAACCATAGTCTTTTGGCAAGGCAAGGCTTGCCGCGGCGTAAAAGGAATTTTCCTGCGGGCTTGAAGACTTTGTGGGCAAGGACGCAAGCAAGGCGCCCGAATCGGACAGGCTAAAGGCGAAGGGGCTTGCGCTTGCGGCAAAGGGCGCGATTCTTTTTTGCGTGTAAAGCTTTAATGAGCCCAGCGAAAATTTTGTCTTTAACGTTTTTTGCCATTTTGAAAAATCCATCGACACGCTGTAGCGCCGCCTGTCAAAAATCCTTTCATAGTCGCCAAAAGCGTTCGCGGGCCACAATTCGCCGCCGCCAATTTTTTTGCTGGAATTAAATAGGCGAAGCTCAAACGCGTCCCAATTGAATTTCAGTCCATGGCTAAAAGCGTAGGAAGAATCCCGTAAAATTTCGCCCTGGCAATTTTTGCTTGCGTAAAACGAGAGCGACCAATAAAGGTTCAAAAGCGGCGGCGGCGAGGCGGGCGCCTCGATTGCAGCCGGAGGCGGCTCCAAAATTTTTGGCGCCGGTTTTTCGTCCGGCTGCGGCTTGCAAAAAAAGGCAGGCGACAAAAAGACAAGCGCGGCAAGGGCAAGCGCTTTTTGAATCAATCTCTTCATACATATAAGATAGACTTTTTTTTGCAAAGTTTTGCGTTTTTTTTAAATCTTTTTTGAAAAAAAGCGAAAAAAAAAATCGCCGCGATGAAAGCGGCGATTTTTTGAGCGGCGCTAACGGCGCGAAAGCTTAGGCTTTAAAAGCCTTGAGGCCGCCGCAGTCTTGGGCTTGCCAACACGCGCCGGCCGCCGCAATCTTAGGCTTGCAAGCAATCGCCCCGCCTACTTTTTCCAAGCGTCATAGGCCTCGCATTCCAAAATGCGGCGCGCGTTTTGAACCCGTTCCGCCGTAGGAGAAGGAACTCCCTCCAAACGGTAGGGAATGCCAAGCTCCTTGTACTTTGCCACGCCAAGCGTGTGGTACGGAAGAACTTCGACGCGCTCAACGTTATGAAGCGAGCGGATAAAGTCGCGCGTTCTTTCCAAATACTCGTCCTTGTCGCTGACTCCGGGAACCAAAACGTGGCGGATCCATATCGGCTTTTTGATTTGGTCAAGGTAGCGGAACATTTTAATGATGTTGTCGTTGCCCTGCCCCGTAAGCTCCTTGTGCTCAATCGGGTCGATGTGCTTGATGTCCATCAGCAAAAGGTCGGTCACTTGCATGAGCGCCTGGAATTTTTCAAACCATTCGCCTTGGTCGCTAAAGGGGCCGCCCGAGGTGTCGATGCAAGTGTGGACGTTCTCTTTTTTTGCCAGCGTAAAAAAATCCAGCAAAAAGTCCAGCTGCATCAGAGGCTCGCCGCCTGACACCGTGATTCCGCCCTTTTTTCCCCAGTAGGAACGGTCCTTTACCGCGTCCTGCAAAAGGCTGGCCGCAGACATTTTTTTGCCTTCGTCCATTTTCCATGTGTCGGGGTTGTGGCAGAATTTGCAACGCAGGGGACAGCCGGCGGTGAACACGATGTAGCGCATTCCCGGTCCGTCAACCGCTCCGAATGATTCTATTGAATGGATGTATCCGTCAGTCACTTTGCGTTCTCCGGCTTGTAGTCTATCGGAACGATTTTAATTTGGAAAAGCTCGTTTCCGTCAACGTCGTTGTAGTTCAAGATGAACCAAACGGTCCTTTCGTAATAATATTCGTTGGAGCCGTCGCTTTTCAACGACTCGATGAAATTTTCCTTGATGATTTGCGGAGCGTCGTCAAGCAATTCTTCGTGGCCTTTAATCGTGTAGTTCAAAACCACCTTATGCCAAGAAGAAGCCGCCGAATCCAAGCTTGTCCATTCGTCTATTTGAACCGGGCATTCCGCGGCGATAGACTTGGCGCAAGTTTCGGCGGCTTTTATGGACTTGAATTCCTTTAGCATAAGCGGAAGGAAGGCGGCGACGATTGCGATTCCGGCAAGCCTTAGATAAAAGTTTACGTTAACCGCGCGGCTTTCTTTCGCCGCTTCTTCGGGCTCGGCCTCGGGAGCGGGCAAAGCGGGATTGGCGTCAAAAAACACTTGCGCGGCGCCTTCCAAGACCTGGCAAATTTTTTCCCACGAATACGGCCAAAGGATTTCCACAAAAGTGAACGTCACCGACTGCGTGTCAACTTGGACTCTGGCCTTGTACGGCTTTTGCGCGAATTTTTGCAAGGCCTCGCGCGTTTGGTCCGAAATCTCCGCCGGAGCGCTTACTGTAAGAATCTTGCAATTGCGGCCGTCGCACAAGCGGACGCGGCTGTTCTTTACCGTTCCAAAAACGAACTGGCCGTCGTCAGACAAATTGAACTTGTCCCTGACTTTTTTTATTCCCGGGAAAAGCATTCTTTCTCCTTATTATTTTTTAGTCAAAAAAAGCCGACGACGAAAACCGCCGCCGGCTTTTTGTTCTTAGCAATTGTTGTATGCCTAACAACCGGCGATGTTTTGAGACGCCGCTTTCGGCGGCTCAAAACTCGCGCTTCACAAAATCGCCTAAGCGATTTTGTGAATGCTGTTACATTGAAGCATGGCAGGTGCGGGCGATGACGTCGTCCTGCTGTTCCTTTGTAAGGTTGATGAAGCGAACCGCGTAGCCAGAAACGCGAACCGTGAAGTTGGCGTACTCGGGCTTTTCGGGGTGAGCCTGGCAGTCCTTAAGCTTTTCAACGCCAAAGACGTTGACGTTAAGGTGGTGGGCTCCCTTGTCAAAGTAGCCGTCCATAACGTTGACCAAGTTGTCGACGCGCTCTTCTTCGCTGTGTCCAAGGGCGTCGGGGTTGATTGTCTGCGTGTTGGAGATTCCGTCGAGAGAGTACTCGTAGGGAACCTTGGCTACAGAGTTCAAGCTCTTGACCAAGCCCTTTGTCTCCGCGCCGTAAGAGGGGTTGGCTCCAGGGCTGAACGGAGCGTGGGCGGGGCGGCCGTTGGGCAAGGCGCCTGTGGCCTTTCCGTAAACCACGTTTGAAGTGATTGTAAGGATGGAAGTTGTCGGCTCGGCGTTGCGGTATGTGTGGTGCTTCTTGATCTTTCCGATGAAAGTCTTAAGGAGCCACTTGGCGATTTCGTCGGCGCGGTCGTCGTCCTGGCCGTAGCGGGGGAAGTCGCCTTCTACCTTAAAGTCGTAGGCCATGTTGGGCGCGAAAATCTTGTTGCCCTTCTTGTCGGTGATGTTGATGTCGCGGCGCAAAACCTTGACTTTGGCGTACTTGATGGCGCTGAGCGAGTCGACTACGTGGCTGAAGCCCGCGATTCCCGTGGCGAATGTGCGGCGAACGTTGGTGTCGATAAGCGCCAACTCGGCGGCCTCGTAGTAGTATTTGTCGTGCATGTAGTGGATCGCGTTGAGCGTGTTGACGTACAAGCCGGCGAGCCATTCAAGCATCTGGTCGTACTTCTTCATAACTTCGTCGTAATCCAAGTACTCGCTTGTGATCGGGGCCAATTCCGGTCCAACCTGAGCGCCGGGAGTAAGGCCGGCTTCTTCGTCCTTTCCGCCGTTGATGGCGTAGAGCAAGGCCTTGGCCAAGTTGGCGCGGGCTCCGAAGAACTGCATTTCCTTTCCTGTCTGGGTGGCTGAAACGCAGCAGCAGATTGAGTAGTCGTCTCCCCAAATCGGGCGCATGATGTCGTCGTTCTCGTACTGGATTGAAGAAGTGTCGATTGAAATCTTGGCCGCGTACTTGCGGAAGTTTTCCGGCAAGCGCTTTGAGTAAAGAACCGTGATGTTAGGCTCGGGCGACGGTCCCATGTTCTCCAATGTGTGGAGGAAGCGGTAGTCGTTCTTTGTTACCATTGAGCGGCCGTCCTGTCCAAGGCCGGCGACTTCCAAGGTGGCCCAAATCGGGTCGCCAGAGAAAAGCTGGTTGTAAGACTCAATGCGGGCAAAGCGAACCATGCGGAACTTCATTACGATGTGGTCGACAAGCTCCTGGGCCTGCTCTTCCGTGATGACTCCGTTCTTGAGGTCGCGCTCGATGTAGATGTCGAGGAACGTGGCGATGCGGCCAACTGACATGGCGGCGCCGTTCTGTGTCTTGATGGCGGCAAGGTAGCCGAAGTAGAGCCACTGGAAGGCTTCCTTGGCTGTCTTGGCCGGCTTTGAAATGTCAAAGCCGTAAGAGGCGGCCATTTCCTTCATCTGGCCCAAGCACTTAATCTGCTCGGCGACTTCTTCGCGAAGGCGGATTACGTCGTCGGTCATTGTTCCGTCGCCGATGTTGGCGAAGTCCTTTTGCTTCTCTTTAATAAGGAAGTCAATTCCGTAAAGCGCGATGCGGCGGTAGTCGCCTACGATGCGTCCGCGTCCGTATGTGTCCGGCAAACCAGTCAAGATGTGGGCTGAGCGGGCCTTGCGGATTTCAGGGCTGTATACCTGGAAGACCGCGTCAGAGTGGGTCTTGTGGTATTCTGTGAAAATCTTGTGCAACTCGGCGTTGGGCTTGTAGCCGTACATTTCGCAAGACTGCTCGGCCATGCGGATTCCGCCAAAAGGCATGAAAGCGCGCTTGAGCGGCTTGTCTGTCTGAAGTCCTACAACCTGCTCCAAGTCTTTCTTTGAGCCGTCGGCGAAAATGTAGCCGGGCTTGTGGCTTGTGATGCCAGTAACGATGTCAGTGTCAAGGTCAAGAACGCCAGAGCGCTCCTTTCCGTCTGTGCCTACGCACTTCTTGGTGTGCTCAGCCTTTTGCAAGCGCTGAAGCTCGTCAAAAAGTTCCTTAGTGGCCTTTGTGGGGCCGGCAAGGAATTTGCTGTCTCCGTCATACGGAGTGTAGTTAAGCTGAATGAACTCGCGGACATTGACTTCGTCCTGCCAAAGACGGCCGGCTTTAAAACCGCTCCACTCTTCTCTCATAAAAATGCCTCCAAAAAATATTTGAAAGAAACGCCTTGCAAGGTTTGCCTTGAACTCGCCATGCAGTCCTTCTTCAATTCTTTTTACATCTTTGAGTATAAAGCGCATTGTGAAAAAAAGCAATAGTTTTTAATAAAAAATTGAATAAAATTAAATTGAATTCAATCTATTTCGCTATACAAGAGCGCGGAATTTTGGCGAAAAGCGACTTATGCAACATAGCTATTTTCCTTGACAAAATAGCTATCAGCGAATATAATTATCGCGGCCTTTTGGAGGTGACTATTATGAACCCAATTCCGATTTTTGAGGCAAAGAACAAGCTGCCGCTTTTTATCCACCAGGCGGAAGAGTCCGGCCCGGTCTTCATTTCACGCCGCAACAAAAACGTGGCCGTAATACTTTCAATCGACGCCTTCAACAAGCTGAACGCAAGCGCAAAAAAGCCGCCGATTTGGGAGCGCGCCAAAAAGCTTAGGGAACAGTACGCCCCGGGCTTGACCAACGAAGAAATCGACAAGATTTTCGATGTTCGCGACAATTCGGTTGACACCTACAATTCAAATGTTTTTGACGGAGTCTTTGACTGATGGCTGCGGAAGAAACAATAGAAGAAGCGCCGCGCTACCTGCTGGACACAAACATCGTCTCGGAACTGATAAAGCCCGACGCAAGCTTTAGCGTCGTTCAAAAAATCGCCGAGCATAATTCCGACTGCGCGATTTGCGCGCCCGTTTGGCAAGAATTGCAATTTGGCGTGGAACTATTGCAAGACGGCGCGCAAAAATCCTTCCTAAAAAAATTTGTTGAGGAGCTTTGCGGCGACTTTAAGATTTTGAACTACACCAAAAAGGCGGCGGAAGAGCACGCAAAGCTGCGCGCGCAACTGCAAAAAATAGGAAAACCCACACAGCATTTTGACAGCATGATCGCCGCCATCGCCCTGGCCAACCGCATGGTTTTGGTAACCGGCAACGCCAAGCATTTTTCCGCCATCCAAAAAGCCAGCGGCCTGCAAGTGGAAAACTGGCTGGAGTGAAAAAAACGCGCAAGCAATTAGTACATATGTAAAGACAATTCTGACATAAAGCTAAAAATTCTACGTAATTTTTTCTAAAAAATCATTAAAAATGCGCAATCGTCTATACCTTATATGTGAAGAAAAATTTCTCTTGACAGGACGCACATTATAATGTACAGTAACGTTATCGAACGCGAGACGCCGCTTAATGTTGTGTTTTACGAAACGCAACAAGGAGCACAGCCGTGCCGCGATTTTTTGCTCTCGCTTGCAAAGGACGACAGGCGCGAGGTGGGGGCGGACATTTTTGCCGCCCAAAAAGGTTTTCCGCTAGGACTCCCTTTGTGTAGAAAAATGGGAAAAGACTTGTGGGAAATTCGTTCAACTGTTTCAGATGGAATATGCCGAATCTTTTTTACGGTTGACGGCGACACAATGATACTGCTTCACGGCTTTAAAAAGAAGTCGGACAAAACGCCGTTAAAAGAAATTGGCATTGGAAAAACAAGGCTTAAAGATTACAAGGAGCGGCAAAAATGAAAGGACGCGGACAAGATTTTTCTGACTTTATGAAGGAACAGGGCTTGTATGAAGAAGCCCAAGAGCTTGCGACAAAAAAAGTCCTTGCCGCCCAATTCGAGGCCGAAATGAAGCGGCAAAAAATTAGCAAGTCCGCTCTCGCAAAAAAACTGCGCACGACAAGAACGGCAGTTGACAACGCGCTTGACCCGTCATTCAACACCTCTCTTTCAACAATAGAACGCTTTGCCCGCGCGTTAGGCAAAAGAGTTTCGGTTTCGTTGGTGTAGATCCGACCAGTTCCCGTAACTTGCGCAAAACGCAATAATAACTTGAAATTATTTCACTAGACGCAACACTCCACGCGCGCTATAATTGGGGCGAAAAATACGCGGGCGTTAGCGTTCCGCAAAAATATTATTCCCAAGGAGACCAAAAAATGGGTGAAAACTATTTTAACAAAATTCCGTGGCGCGAGGCGCGCTTGCAGTTGGGACATTGCCGCTCTATGGCCAAGGAAGAATTTGCCGACGGAGTGAACGCTCTTAAAGGAAAGAAAATTGTAATCGTAGGCTGCGGCGCCCAAGGCTTGAACCAGGGACTTTGCTTGCGCGACAGCGGCTTGGACGTAAGCTACGCCTTGCGCGAGTCTGCCATCACAGAAAAGCGCCAGTCTTGGAAGAACGCGACTGAGAACGGATTCAAGGTCGGCACATACGACGAAATGATTCCGACAGCCGACTTGGTCGGAAACTTGACTCCCGACAAGCAGCACACTCCCGTAATCACAGAAGTAATGCAGAAGATGAAGAAGGGCTCGGCTCTTTGGTACAGCCACGGATTCAACATGATTGAGGAAGGAATGATCATCCGCCCCGACATCACAGTCGTTATGTGCGCTCCCAAGGGACCGGGAACGGAAGTTTGGCACGAGTTCCAGCGCGGCTTTGGCGTTCCGGACTTGATCGCCGTTCACCCCGCCAACGACCCCGAAGGAAAGGGCTGGGCTTACGCCAAGGCGCTTGCCGTCGGTATGGGCGGAAGCAAGGCCGGCGTTTTGGAAAGCTCGTTCATCGCCGAAGTTAAGTCAGACCTTATGGGCGAGCAGACAATTTTGTGCGGAATGTTGCAGGCCGGAACAATCGTTTGCTACGACAAGATGGTCGCCGAGGGAATCGCTCCCGAATACGCGACAAAGCTTTTGATGCACGGATGGAACGTTGTTAGCGAAGCGCTCAAATGGGGCGGAATCACAAACATGATGGACCGCCTTTCAAACCCCGCCAAAATCAAGGCCAACGCTCTTAGCAAGGAAATCAAAAAGCTCTTGGCTCCCCTCTACCAAAAGCACATGGACGACATCATCAGCGGAAAGTTCTCAAGCACAATGATGAAGGACTGGGCCAACAAGGACCACGACCTTTTGACATGGCGCGAAGAGACTGGCGCCCTCCCCTTCGAAAAGAACGAGGAGTCAAAGGAAGAAATCAGCGAGCAGGAATACTTTGACAAGGGAATCTTGCTTGTCGCGATGGTAAAGGCCGGCTGCGAATTGGCCTTTGAAACAATGGTCGACGCCGGAATCAAGGAAGAGTCAGCCTACTACGAGTCATTGCACGAAGTTCCGCTCATCGCCAACTTGATCGACCGCAAACGCCTCTACGAGATGAACCGCGTAATCAGCGACACAGCCGAATACGGCTGCTACTTGTTCAGCCGCGTGGCCGCCCCGATGATGGCCAAGGACTTTATGCCCAACATCCACACGGACGTTATCGGCAAAGGCCTTGACGTAAAGGACAACAGCGTCAACAACACCGAGCTTGTCAACGTCAACGCCGAAATCCGCAACCACCCGATCGAGGTTGTTGGTAGAAGGCTGAGAGCGTATATGACAGCGATGAAGCCGGTATTGTAAGGCTAACGACAAGACTGGTTACTGACTAGGAAGGCCGCCCTGTTGGGCGGCCTTTTTTTGTTGGGATGAAAAATAGAAAACAGTGTAAAAAACTACTTTTTTTTCCAACAAACACATTTAGAAAAGTTGTCTCGAATGTTCTTTGACCAACTTTCACCAACACGCTCTATCAAACCATCATTAACAAATTCATCTATCATTTTAGAGATTTCTGAATGGTATTTTTCAGTTGTCGCAAATTTGCTGTTAGCGTTGTACACGTCGCTATCTTCTTGCAACAAAAACTGAATCACTGCATGAGCGTCAAAAAGCAATCCACTTTGGATTTCATCAATGATTCTCTTGATTGTTTTTTTCATATTATTTTCTCCTTAATAAAACTATTTATATTCCACAACATTGGAGCACATAAGTTCTTTTTTAAAATGATAGTAAGAAGTACTAGATGTTATACCCTCCAGGCGATATCTTACCTCTGCCCTTACATAAAAATTCTTTTTTCCTGTCGCCTCAAATGAAGATTTAAACCACTCAAATAATCTTGAAGACATATTTTCAAGTCCTTCTATTCGTGGTGAATCGTATGTCATCCAACGTTCATTACTATATGAGTTTCCTGATTCATCATTCGTTGCCTCAAAACCATACCATATCCAGGACTTTGAAACCTTTCCATTCAGCAATGTAGGCGGATTTATTCCTGAAAGAATTATGCTAGGAACTTTATTCTCACAAGAAAGATTTATTGCCGCCGATGATGACAAAATATAAGATGGGTTGCCCAAACCACCTACAGCATCAATGGAAATAGTTTCGTGCACACAATTTCCAGTCCCATCTTCATAAACATACACATCGAATGTATAAGACTTTCCTGTCTGAACAAGTGGATAAACACATGAAATCTGCATAGCATCACTTTTTCCAAGTTCCATTCCCGTCCCGCTTGATTCCCAAAAATCTATATGGCTTATTTTCTTTGTAAAACTCTCCGGTTTTTTCACTGTAAAATGTATTCCATCATTTTCAGCTTTTGCAGATACATAATCAACGATGCCAAAACTTCTAAAATCCGCAGTAACATAATCCGCAATATATGAATGAGTACTGTATGTAAATTGATCAGTTGGAATATCAAAATTAACAACAGTTTGATAAGAAAAGACATTACGATTATAATAACGAAGGCCCCGTCCAACATCACTCCAAACTTTAGATCCCTTTGAAAACTCCATTTTATATAAATCACTTGTTAAATCAGAAACAAAGCGACCATCCCAAATTTGTGTGTCTTCATTCCAGCCAACTCCTATAAAAAATTGATGTGATATTTTAGGATTATTAATCGCTAAAGGAAGAATTATACCTGTTGAATCGATAGTAATTTTATTTCCATCAAATGAGAGTTTAGGTTTATAACCTTGATCTGGATAATATAAATCTCCGAGGCCACCTATAGATTTTATCTTTATTGTTTCACTAATATTGTCACTTCCTCCAATACCTCGGTCAAGAGAAAAATCAAATTCATAATTTTTATTTGCCTCTACTAGCGCATAAAGGCCTGTCCATGAATTTTTCAATCTATTTTGCCAATTTTCTGGGTAAGCTCTTGAATCGTCACGATATCCATTATGAACAGTCCTGTTCGTTATATACGCATTATTGCTCCATTCTTCATATTGTTCATCAATTTTATTAATGGTAAAAATAATACCTTTTTCTGTTGCAACAGCGCTGAACATTTTTCCATGAACTTCTGAAGGATAAGTCTCATTATCTACACTCTCTCCCGTAGCACCCTCGCTTTGCTCATTAGGGGTTGAAGGATTTGGATTGGATGGACTTGATTTCGTGGAATCACCACCAGATGCATTGCTACAACCAGTAGCCACAAATACAATCAGAGCCACAAAAACCGCGCAAAGCAATCCGTTAAAAAGTCTTTTCATATCTCGCCTCTCCTTTCTGCAAAAAAAATAACCAAAAACCTCTATTTTTAATATACTTTACCTATTATAAATATAATAATAATCCCTTATTAGTATACTGTCAATCTTTTTCTATTTTTAAATAGCTATTATTAATACACATAATAAAGCCAAATTCCCCATAAACTTGAAGAATGAAAAGCAAAGAAATTCAAAAAAGATTGGCGGAAAACCTTCGCAAACTGCGCAAAGGCAAAAAGATGACGCAACTTGACCTTGCCGTAAAATGCGACTTGTCCGAGGCAATGATAAAAAACATTGAGCTTTGCCGTTCCTGGCCTAGCGAAAAAACTTTGGCTCAAATCACAAAAGCGCTGGATGTTGACATCTACAGGCTTTTCCTTCCGCTCGCCATTGACTTTGAAAAAGCAAGCGAAATAAAACTTTCAGTTCAAGACGAGGTTGTAAAGTCTTTGCGCAAATTTGTTGACGAAAAATTAAACTCTCTGACTCTATGACAAGCCGCAAAAAAAAACTTTTAATTCCTCCTTGCGTCGCGACAAATTTTTTTATATAATAAAGTCGGAAGCTTTATGGCAACTTTACAGACAAGTTTTTTGGGAATCCAATTTGAAAATCCTTTTTTGCTTGCTTCCGCTCCGCCAACTTCAAAAGTGGAAAGCATAGACAAGGCGTTTGAAATGGGCTGGGGCGGAGCGGTTTTAAAGACAATCACGCCCGACGATTTAATAATGAACGAAGCCAGCCCCCGCTATCAAGTTCAAAAACACAACGGAAAAATCATCGGCTTTCAAAACATAGAATTGTTGAGCCACAAAAGCCTTCAATATTGGCTGGACGGAATTCGATTCCTAAAAAACAAGCATCCCAACAAAGTTGTCATCGCAAGCATCATGGCGCCCCAAGAAAAAGAAAAATGGCAGGCGCTTGTCCAGTCAATAAACGACACTCCCGCCGACGCCTTTGAGCTGAACTTTTCCTGCCCTCACGGAATGCCCGAAAAGAAAATTGGAATGGCCATCGGAGCAAGCCGGGAGTTTTCAAAAAACATAACCGCTTGGGTCAAAGAAGCGGCAAAAAAGCCTGTGTTTGTAAAACTAACGCCAAATGTCACGGACATAAGCCGAATAGCGCTTGCAGTTCAAGAGGCCGGAGCGGACGGGGTGACAGCCATAAACACTGCGCAAGGATTTATGGGAGTGGACTTGGACAGCCTTGAGCCGCGCTTGAACATCGACGGCCTTTCGACTTTTGGCGGCTTGTCAGGGCCAATAATAAAGGCCATTGGCTTTAGATGCGTGGCGCAAATCAGGCAGGCCTCCGCTCTTCCAATTTTGGCCAGCGGCGGAATCAGCGACTGGAGCGACGCGGCGCAATACATAGCGCTGGGAGCGGACGCGGTTCAAGTTTGCACGGAAGTCATGCTCAATGGATACGAAATAATCGGCAAGATGAAAGACGGACTTTTGAATTACTTGAACTCAAAATCCTTTGACAGCATAAACGACATAAAAGGCTCCGCCGTCAAAAAAATCACCAGTCACGAAAAGTTGAACAAAAATTGCCTCGTCGTTCCTTCAATCGACAAAAGCAAGTGCGTCCTTTGCAAAAAATGCGTATCATGTTGCTCGGAATCCGAAAGCGGCGCCTTGTCGGTTCTGGACGGCGCCATAAAGGTTGACAAAGGCCTTTGCTTAGGCTGCTCCCTTTGTTCCCATGTCTGTCCTCAAGGCGCCATCGTCATGACACACCGCCTTGAAAACGCTCGCCTTATGTGCTAGCATATTTTCATGCAAAGCTCATTTGAACAAACGATAAAAAAATTCTTGCCCTCTGACGACGAGCGCTTGGACAGCCTTTTAAAGTTTTCCGCGTTGGCGGAAGAGATGGACGCGATCGCCCGCAGGACAAAATTGGCCGACGGCTCGCGCAGGCAAAACGACGCGGAGCATTCTTGGCGAATCGCGCTTATGGCGCTTTTATTCAAAGATTATTTTGTGGAGGAAGTTGACGAGCGCAAAGCGGCGCTTGTTTGCCTTGCCCACGACTTGGTTGAAATCTACGCGGGCGACACATTCGCCTACGACGCGGCCGCCAACGTCGGAAAAGAGGAACGGGAGCAAGCCGCCGCGCAAAAATTGTTCGGCCAGCTTCCTGACGACATCGCGCAGAAACTCCGCGCGCTTTGGGACGAGTTTGAGGAATTTAAAACGCCCGAATCCCGCTACGCGAATTGCATGGACCGCTTGGAACCTTTTTTGAACAACTCGCTTTCTTTGACCGGCGGAACTTGGGCCGAAGCCGGCGCGACAGTCGCCATGGTCGAAAAGCGCATCGGCCCTTTAAAAGAAAACATGCCGCGCGTTTGGGAATGGGTTCAAAAGAACATCGCAGCTGGCCTCAACAAAGGCTTTATAAAAGAATAAGCTTATGCCCATTTCACTTTCGGACTTTTACAAAAACAAGTTTGGCCGCAAAGTTTACAAGCTTGCCGTCGACGCGGGCTGTACCTGCCCCACTCGCGACGGAAGGCTGGACACACGCGGCTGCATTTTTTGCTCGGCCAACGGTAGCGGCGACTTCATTCCGCCAAAAAATCTTCCCATCGCGGAACAGTTGGAGCGCGCCAAATTGTTGGTGCAAAAAAAAGCGTTTGGCCGCGGCGGCCCGCGTCTTGGTGAACCGAAATCTTTAGACAATGACCAAAAGTTATCACAAGGCCAAAAAGCTCCCGCCTACATCGCCTACTTTCAAAACTTCACAAACACATACGGCGACCCGCTTGTTCTAAAGCAAAAATACTTGGACGCGCTCGCCGCTCCTGACATTGTGGGCGTGGACATCGCGACGCGGCCCGACTGCCTTGGCCCCCAAATTCTTAGCGTCATAAAAGAGCTTAGTCAAAAAACTTTTGTCACCGTGGAGTTGGGCCTTCAAACCGTCCATCCAAAAACGGCGGACTGGATAAGACGGGGCTATCCCACAAACATTTACTACGAGGCCGTGGAGGCACTAAAAAAAGAATGCCCCGCAGTCCACATCGTGACCCAATTGATTTTGGGCTTGCCCGGCGAGGATGACGACGACATGCTTGAGTCAGTCCGCCGCGTTGTCGCCGCAGGCTCGGACGGAATAAAGCTTACGGTCTTGTATGTTTTGGCCGGAACCGATTTGGAAAAGGAATGGCGGGCAGGCAAAGTTGAATGCCTTAGTAAAGAAAAATATTTTGATTTGCTAAAAAAGATCGCGCCGCTTTTGCCGCCGGACATGGTAGTCCACCGCTTGACCGGCGACGGGCCAAAAAAGATTTTGCTCGCCCCCGACTGGACAAAAAACAAGCGGCAAGTCCTCAACGAACTCGCCGCCCTGCATCTAATGTGAAGAACCAAGAAAAGGCAGTAGATAACAATTAAAAACGCGGAGCGGGAGAGCAAGCGACGCAAACATAGGACACGTTAAGCTAATCGCTCAGCCCTAAAAGTACCTCGTTTGCGGTCGCTTGGCTACCGCGGGAGCGTTTTTGTTTTTCTATAATTCCTCTTTATCTTTATTGTCTTTCTCGCGAATCTCGACGCGTCGGATTTTTCCGCTTATCGTCTTTGGAAGCTCCTCGACAAATTCGATGATGCGCGGATACTTGTAGCTGGCCGTCTGGCTCTTGACGAATTCCTGCAATTCAATTTCAAGCTGCTTGGTCGGCTCAAAGCCCTTGTTCAAAACAATCGTCGCCTTTACAAGCTGGCCGCGCTTGGGGTCAAGAACGCCGGTGACCGCGCATTCCAAAACCGCCTGATGCTGCTGCAAAACGCTTTCGACCTCAAAGGGGCTGATGCGGTAGCCTGAGCTTTTTATGATGTCGTCCGCGCGGCCCACAAACCAAATATAGCCGTCCTCGTCCATGTAGGCCGTGTCGCCGGTGTGGTAAAGGCCGTTGTCAAAGGCCTCCGCAGTAAGAACGACGTCCTTGTAGTAGCCGGAGAACAGTCCAAGCGGATGCGACTTTTCGACGTCGATTACGATTTGGCCTGTTTCGTTCACGCCGCAAGTGTCGCCGTTGGGTTTTGCGATTCGAACGTCGTAGCCGGGAGCGGGCTTTCCCATCGAGCCTGGCTTTGGCTCCATTCCGGGAAAGTTTCCGACGATGACGGTGGCTTCGGTCTGACCGTAAGCCTCAAACATTTTGATTCCGGTCTGTTCGTAAAAGCGGTTGTAAACTTCGGCGTTCAAAGCCTCGCCGGCGGTGACGCAATATTTTAGCGAAGACAAATCATACTTGGAAAGGTTTTGGCGAATCAAGTAGCGGTAAACCGTTGGCGGCGCGCAGAAAGTCGTGATTTTGTAATGCGCGATTTTTTGAAGAACCAAGTCAGGCTTAAATGAATCCATGTCGTAAACAAATACCGCGCTGCCGGCAATCCACTGGCCGTAAAGCTTTCCCCAAACAGCCTTGCCCCAACCGGTTTCGGCGATGCTCAAATGCAAGCCGTCTTCAACGACGTTCTGCCAAAACTTGGCCGTGACGATATGGCCCAGCGGGTAAAGGAAATTGTGGCCGACCATTTTTGGGTAGCCCGACGTTCCGCTTGTAAAATACAAAAGCATGATGTCATCGTTTGTCGTTCCCTCGGAACCGCTGATGCGCTCAAAAATCGGAAGGCAAAATTCATACTCGCGGTGGAAGTTGACCCAGCCAGGCCTGTCGCCGCCGACAGTGACCAAATTTTTTACTGTCGGAGATTTGGGCATCGCGGATTCGATTTCCTTCATCAACTTGTCGTCGTCAACAGAGACAATCATCTTAATCGAAGCGGCGTTGTTGCGGTATTCCAAATCCTTTTTAAGAAGCATTACAGTCGCGGGAACTGCAATCGCTCCGATTCTGTGCAAGGCCAAAATAAAAAGCCAGAACTCGTAGCGGCGGCGCAAAATCAGCATGACCGAGTCGCCTTTACGGATTCCGTGGGCGGTCAAAAAGTTGGCCGTCTTTTTTGACATGTCGGAAATTTCTTTGAAGCTGAAAATCTTTTCTTCGCCGCGGTCGTCGCACCAAACAAGCGCCCTTTTGTCAGGCTCGTCATTTGCATAGCGGTCCACGATGTCGTAGGCAAAGTTGAAATTTGAAGGAATCTTGATTTTGAAATGTTCCTTTAAATCCTCGTATCCGTTGAATTCTCTCGGCTCTTCCAAAAACTCTTTATACAATGAAGACATATTTTCCTCTATAAAATTAGACAAATAAAATTGATTTTAGTTGCATTTTATTTTATACTATATCTTATATGAAGACAACACCCGACTACAGCGTCATTCACTCCGACGACGACATAATCGTATTGAACAAAAAGAGCGGCCTTTGCGTGGCCGCCGACCGCTACGACGAAGAAGCGCCGCGACTGGACCTAATCGCGCAAGAAGAATTTGGAAAGCTTTTTGCCGTCCACAGAATCGACAAGGACACAAGCGGAATCGTCGTCTACGCTCGGAACGAAGCCGCGCACAAAAATCTTTGCGACCAGTTCGCCGGAAGAAAAGTCCATAAAATTTACCATTGTCTTGTTCGCGGCCGTCCCCTTTGGTCCGACCTTAAAGTGACGCTCCCCCTAATGCCGGACGGAGACGCCCGCCACAGAACTGTTGTCAACAAAACGCACGGAAAAGAATCCGTCACCGACTTTAGATTCATCGGAGCTTGCGGGCCTTTTTCTTGGCTGGAAGCGCGGCCGCTCACAGGCCGAACCCACCAAATTCGCGCGCACCTAAGCGCCAACAATTTGTCGATTGTCTGCGACCCCCTTTACAGCGGAAACCAGCGCGGCGTTTATCTTTCGGAACTAAAAAAGCGCTGGAACGGCGACCCGGAAATGGAGCGGCCTTTGATTGACCGCCTTGCGCTCCACGCTTGGAAGATTTCTTTTACGCATCCGGCAAGCGGCCAGCAAGTTGAATTTGTCGCCCCCTACCCCAAGGATTTGGAAGTTACGCGAAAGCAGCTGGCCAAAGTTTTTGGCGTCGACCCCTTGGAAAGCGCCGTCTCCTTGCAAGGGACAAACCAGTGAAAAAATTCGCCGCTTTTTTTGCCTCAATCATTTTGTCGCAATGCGCGGCCCTCGCCTTGTCATCCCCCCAAAAAAGCGGTTGGTCATTTACCGCGGAGCCTCTTTTCGGCGTCCGGCTTGGCCAATGCAAAGAAATCGTTTGGCGCGAAAATTCAAAAACCGGAGAGCGCTACAAGCTTAGCGAACTTGTCTACGACATTCTTCCCGCTTTATATGTTGGAGTCAATCTTGGAGCCAAACACAAGCGCCTTGAAATAAATTTTTCAAGCAAATTTTTCCTTCCATCCAATTGCGGCGGCCTGAAAGATTCGGATTGGCGCAACGACGCGGTTTACTCTAACGGCGACAGTTCGACAAAAACAGATTTCTCAAAGCATGACCTCTGCCTAAAAGCTTTGGACAGCTTGCCTGGATATGAACTTGAATTGCAGGCCGCCTGCAATTTCCAGCCTGCAAGCTTTTTAACTTTGGCTCCATGTTTTTCCGCAAACGCGCAATACATGCATTTTTTCGCTAAGAATGGAATTGGCTGGTACGGAAAGGAAGATCCATTCAAAAGGAAAATCGCTTCCTACGATGACGAAAACAATCGCCTTGTCATGGACTATGACGGAAAGGATGTTTTGGATTACGCCGTTTACAACATTCACATTTGGGCGGGCCTTAGAGCCGTATTCGAGCCTTGCTCTTGGGCAAAAATTTCCCTTTGCTCGGAACTGGCGCTGTTTTCCGCAATGATCGATTATGACAAGCACCTAAGCAACGCAAAACAATTTGTGGACACAACGCGCTCGATTTTCAGCGCCTTTAGGCAAACGTTAGCGGTGGAATTTAAAATAAACAAAAACGTTTCCATCTGCCAAAAAAACCTCTTTTTGATTACCGCCGAAAGCGACGGCAAAATATACGTCAAATCAAGCCAAGACGAGGAATACAGTAAAGTTCCAAAAGCAAAATCAGGCGGGCAAATGACTTTTGTTGACTTGGAGCTATCCATAAAATTTTCATGGTAGCGCTCTCTAGCAAAAGCGCGCGAACTGTGATACAATATGCAAACCTTAACAAGGAGTTAACATGAAAAAAATAATAACGATCAGCCGAGAATACGGAAGCGGCGGAAGCGCCATTGGAAAAATGGTCGCGGAACAATTGGGCTGGAAGTATTACGACAAACAGCTAATCGATTTGGCCGCCGACGAAAGCGGCCTTTCGCCAAAGTTCATCGAAAAAAGCGAGCAAAGCCTTTCAAGCGGCTGGCTTTACAACATGATGCTTGGCTCAAATTACTCGTCAACCTACACAACCGCCACAACGCCAAACACGCTGCCGCTTGTCGATCAAATCTACAACGCGCAAAGGACTATCATCCTTAAGGTGGCCAAAGAGTCTCCGTGCGTAATCGTAGGCCGCTGCGCCGACTACATTCTCCACACCAGCGAGGAATTTGCTGACAGCGACATCCTAAAGCTTTTTGTTTACGCAAATCCCGACGACAGGATCAAGCGCGCGATTGAAGCTTACGGCATTCCAGAAAAGGACGCAAAAAAAACAATAACGCAAGTCAACAAGCGCCGCGCCAACCACTACAACACATTCACTGAATGGACTTGGGGCGCCTATGAGCACTACGACATTTTGTTGAACAGTTCTTACGCGGGCCTTGAAGGAACCGCAAAGCTTATCGTCGAAGCGGCCAAAGCCTAAAACTTAATCCTGACCGTTTTTATCCTTCGCTGCGATTGGTCTTCGACCACAAAAAGCGCTTTGCCAATACGGAGCGCCTCGCCGGAGGATGGAAGCGAGTCAAACCTTTCCATTAAAAAGCCTGCCAGCGTGTCAAAGTTTTCGCTGGTCAAATTCAAGTTCAAAATAGAATTCAAGTCAGTCAAGCGCATGTCGCCGGGAAGCAAAAATTCTTTTGACGAAATGATTTTTATCCTTTCTTCCGCCGGAACCTCTTGATGCTTGTTTCCCGCGTCGCTCATTCTTCCAAAGATTCCGCGCATCACGTCGTCAAGGGTGACTATTCCCGCGGTCGAGCCTTGCTCGTCCAGCGCGACGGCAAAAGAACGGTTTTCTTTTTTTAGCGTTTGAATCAACTCGATTACAGAAAAGGTTTCGGGAATGTAAAGCGGCAAGCTCATATAGTCAACGATGAAAAAAGCGCTGGGCGTTTTGTTGTCAAACAAAACATCCTTGTAATACAAAACCCCTGTCACGTTTTCCTTTGAATCCTTGTAAACAGGCAAATGCGAATAACCTGAATTCTTAAACGCTTCCACCACGGCAGCCTTTGTGTCGCTTTCCTTTATGTAAGTTACTAGCGAGCGGTGCTTCATTATGTTGTGAACGGTCAAGTCGGAGATTTCCAAAATTTTGTCCAGCATGTTTTTTTCGGACTTTTCCAAAGCGCCGTCATCCGCTCCGGCTTGAATCAATGCCTTTAACTCGCCTTCTTGGATAATCGTGTCGTTTCGTTTCCAAATTTTTTCCACGACAAAAGCCGTCGCTTTTGAAATGCGGGAGAAAAACCAAACAATCGGCCAGATGGCGCATTTCAATATTTCAAGCGGAACGGAAGAGCGCGCGGCGATTTTATCGGTTCTGTCCTCAAGGCCGGCTACAGTTTTTGGAACTATTTCGCCAAAGACCGTTACAAAAAATGTTATGAGCGCCGTTGCAATCGCGACGCCCTTGTTGCCCGCCAACTCAATCGCAAGAGCGGTGGCAATGGAAGACGCCAAAGTGTTAACGAAATTTATTCCGATAAGGACAACCGTCAAAACGCTGTCCATGTCCGCTCTTAAGCGGGCGACGCGTTTCGCTCCCGGCTTATGCGCGCGCAGCATCTTTCTGACGCGAATGTTTGTCATGGAAAGGAAGGCGGTTTCGCTTCCCGCAAAAAAGGCGATAAGCCAAACCAAAAAAAGCAAGAGGCCGGATGTATAAAGAATCTTCGTCCAGTTCATTCGCCGCCTCCGCGAACAAGCCGAACGCTTTTTATCCTTAAACCGTCCATCTCTTGAACAACAAAAATCCAGCCGTCGCTTTTTACGCTATCGCCGCATTCGGCTATCCGGCCGATTTTTTCCATAATCCAGCCGCCGACGCTTTCGTTCAATTCGGAGGAAAGATTAATTCTTAGCGTTTCGTTCATGTCAGAAATGCGCGTCGTTCCTTCAATTTCAAAATCATCTTTGTCAGCGGGAATGACTGACGAAAAGTTTGCAGCCTTTGAAAACTCGGAAATCGACGCGCCAAACATTTCGGCGGCGATGTCTTCTTTTGTCAAAACTCCTTCGGTGCCGGAATATTCGTCGACGACAATCGCCATCGTCTGCCGGTTTTCGCGCAAGATTTGCTGGGTTGACGACATGTTCTTTGTTTCAAGAATAAAAAGCGGCGGCCTCATCACTTTGCGCAAAGAGAAAGAGCTTTTGTCGCCCGAATAAAAAAGCAAGTCTTTTATGTAAACCGTTCCAACAATGTCGTCTATGTCGCGGTTGTAAACAGGAAAGCGCGAAAACAAAGTGCGGCGGCTTAACTCCAAAACCTTGTCATAGCTGTCGTCAATGTGGACAAATTGTATTTGCTTTCGCGGAATCATTATATCCTGCGCCTCAAGGTCCTTGAACTTAAAGACGCGGTTCATAAGATTCTTTTCATCGCCTTCTATGATTCCGCTTTCGGCGCTGACATCCAAGAAAGTCTTTATGTCTTCCACCGTAAAGGCTTCCTCTTGGTTCTTCACTTTTATTCCGCGCAAAAACAAAACGCAGCGAGACGCGGCTGTCCACAACACAACGACAGGCCCCATCACAAAGACAATAAACTGCGCAAAACCGCTCAAAGCGTATGCGATTGGATCGGGATGCCTTGTCGAAACAGCCTTTGGCGTTATTTCGCCAAAGACCAAAAGCAAAAGGGTTGTCGCGAATGTTGTGATTGCGATAGCCTTGCTTCCAAAAAGCTTAAGGGCAAAGGCCGTAAGAATGGCGCTTAGAAGCACATTGACCAAATCGTTGGAAACAAGGAGAGTGTTTATCATCCGCTCCTTGTTCTTTAAAAGCTTGGCCACCCTCAACGCCCGCTTGTCCCCGGCGCGGCACCTTACCCTAAGGCGCAGTTTGTTAACCGATAAGAACGCGCTCTCGCTTATCGAAAAAAGCATCGAGAGCGTTATAAGGATGGCCGCCGAAATTATTAAAGCGGGAATCGATATGTCCGAAACAGACGGTGGTTCGTTCATTATTCCGCGCTGTTCTCCGCGGACGCTTGGGCCTCTTCCGCTTTTTTCGCTTCGGTCTCTATTTGGTTGGCCAAAATTTTTTCTTGGCGGTCAAGCAAAAAGCGGCAGCGCTCGGCAAGCTCAGACTGAGGTTCCAATTCAATGGCGGCGTTCAAGTACTCGATGATTTTTTTTGAGTTCTCTACGCTCATGTCGTTTTTTCCCGTGATGTAAGCCGCCGCGAAATAGCTGCGCTGCTTTTCCTCAACAGAAAGAAACTTTGACTTTAAAGG
Organism: uncultured Spirochaetaceae bacterium; assembly: GCA_902799665.1. GTDB lineage: Bacteria > Spirochaetota > Spirochaetia > Treponematales > Treponemataceae > Treponema_D. The sequence goes on from CADCBK010000002.1 coordinate 105,247, forward strand.
CTCCAAATAGCATTCCACGGCCTTTTCGGGCTGGCGGCGCAAATAGCAATCCATCGCCTTTGTCGAGGCGCGGGCAAGCAAATGCTTCCCAAGCAGGCCGCTTTCATTCTTTTTGTCAAGCTTTATGACTTCATCGCTCAAGGCGCGCAGCTGGTAGCGGTAATTCGCTTTTGTCTGCTCAAAAAGCTCGTCGATTTTCGCGACGCGGTCAAGCCCCTTGGCGCCGTCAATCTCGGCAAGAAGCTTGTCCATGCCGTCAATGTCTTTTCGGTCAAGCTCAATGATTTTTGACAACTCTTCTGGATTTTCGGCGGGCAAGTAGGTGATGTTTGTAATCACATATCCCTGCTTTGTCAAAATCATCACGGCCGGAGCGGTTTCCAAACCATAAATGACGGCGGTGTTCATGTCGCGGTCGTTTTTGGCTTCGTCAAAATTTTCGGACTTTTTTGAAAAACGCTCCCTGCTAAAGTCAATCAAGCAAGTCTCAAACTCGTTTCCAAAAATTTCGTTGTAATCGCTTGCGTGAAGAACGCCGTCTAAAATTTTTTCGTTAAAGCCGCCGTCCTCCATCTTTGTGAAAAACAAAAGTATTTTCTTTCCGCTCTTTTTGGCCGCGGCCAAAACGCTGTCAAAGTCGCTGTAAATGCCATAGGCGTCAGGCGCTGACTTTTTTGAGCAGCCGCAAAAAAACGCGGCCGCGGCAAAGGCTACAAGCGCGACAAACAACGCGGCGGCTTTGTTGGCCTTGCGGTTTTTGTCCGCGAGCTTTTCAAAACAATTTTCTTTCATCATAAAATTCCTTACTTAAAGTAGCTCACGCCGGCGGCAAAAAGGTTCTGGCAAGAATTTTCAAAGTTGTTTGTCAGAGGATTTCCCGCGACGTTTTTAATCAAGTCGGCGCTGGCTCCGTTCAAGTCGTTTCCAATCGTTCGCTCGCTGTGGCCCATCTTTCCAAGCACGCGGCCGTCGGGGCTGGTCATTCCCTCGATGGCGTACATGGAGCCGTTGGGATTGTCCGGTTCCACAATCGCGGGGTTTCCTTTTTCGTCAACGTACTGGCTGAAGATTTGTCCCTTGTTGAACAATTCCTTGGCCAGGCGCGGGCTGATAATCACGCGGCCTTCTCCGTGGCTGATTGGAACAAGGTGAATTCTTTGGTCGATGACCGAAGCGTTCTTGGCCCAGGGGCTCATCGCGCTTGTCATTCTTGTGCGGACTATGCGCGAGATGTGGCGGCCGATTTGGTTAAAGGTGAGCGTAGGCATTTCGGCGCTGGGCTCGCGGATTTCTCCGTAAGGAACAAGGCCGGTCTTTATCAAGGCTTGGAAGCCGTTGCAAATTCCAAGAACAAGGCCGTCGCGCTTTTTTAGAAGGTTCATTATTTGCTCGGCGACGCGGCCTTCGCGCAAAACGTTGGCGATGTACTTGCCCGAACCGTCCGGCTCGTCGCCCGCGCTAAAGCCGCCCGAAAGCGCCAAGATTTGCGCCTTCTTAAGCGCCTTGGCCAACTCGTCAAGCGAGTCGCTAAGCGCTTGCGGAGTGTTGTTCCTAAAGACCAAAATTTTTGTGTCGGCTCCGGCCAAATTAAAGGCGCGGGCCATGTCGTACTCGCAGTTTGTGCCGGGGAAAACCGGGATCAAAACGCGCGGATGCTTTTTGCAAACGTTAAAGCTGGGATTGCTTCTAGCGTCGCTCAACGACGAGTGGACGTCCTTGGCAAAGTCGGGAAGATCTTCTTGCTTTTCCGCGCCGCTTGTTTGCGGGAACACTTCCGACAAAGTGTTTTCCCATGCCTTTTGCGCGTCCGAAAGCTTTATGGCCGTAGTCGTGGCCTTTGTCTTTCCGACGACGATGATTTTTTCTTCGGCGATTGTCTTTCCTAAAAGGCTCAATGTTCCTTGCGCGAAATTTTCTTCGCCAAGATTTTCTTCGGTCTCAACGACAATCGAGCCGTAAAGGGGAACGAACAAATCCTTGGCCTTCGCGGGACGAATTATTTCCGCTCCGATTCTGTTTCCCATCGCCATCTTGGTGACGGCCTCGGCGATTCCGCCGGCGCGGACAGGATAGAGGGCGCGGATTTTTCCGGCCTTGTTCAAGGCGAAAAGCGCCTGGCAGTTTTTCTTAAAGGCTTCGTAGTCGGGAGCCAGCAACTCTGAATAAGGAAGCTTTACAAGGTAAATGTTTGAGCCGGCTTTTTTGAACGAGCCGCTTTGCGCGTCTTGGACTTCTCCGTGGCCGACGGCAAAGCTTACGAGCGTGTGCGGAACGTTGAGCTTTTCAAAAGTTCCGCTCATGCTGTCCTTTCCTCCGATGCTGGCGGTTCCCATCGCGTTTTGCGCCGTGATGGAACCAAGCAAGGCTGCGGCCGGGTAGCCCCAAGTTTTTGGGTCTACGGCGCGGCCAAAGAATTCCTGGAACGAAAGCCGCGCTTTTAGCGGGTCGGCTCCCAAGCACAAAAGGTTTGCCAAGCTTGAAATGACAGAAACTTGCGCGCCGTGCCAAGGGCTCCATTCGCAAACGCGCGGGTCAAAGCCGTATGCCATAAAGCTTACGGTGGAAGTTTCGCGCGGAGACATTACCGGAATCTTTGCCGTCATGCCCGCTTCGGGAGTGGACTGCCAGCGGCCGCCGTAGGGGAACAATACAGAGCTGGATCCGATTGAGCCGTCGAAGCGCTCGCCCAAGCCGCGCTGGGAGCAGCAAGCCAAGTCGGCCATGTTTTGAATCCATGCCTTTTGCAAGGCAGCGGAAGTCGCGCCCGTTCCCAATTTTTTGGCGGTGGAAGAAAGCGGCTTTAAAAGCGGAGAAGATGCCGGCGCGGCGGGACTTTGAATCAAAGCCTTGGCCTCGTGGCGCGCTCCAGCCGCGTCCAAGAATTCTCGGGCGATGTTTACGATTACAGAGCCGCGCCAGGTCATCACCAAACGGTTTGTGTCGGTGACTGTCGCGACTACAACAGCGTTAAGGTTTTCGGCGGCCGCGGCCTTAATGAATTTCTTTGCGTCCTTGGGGCGGACGACGACGGCCATTCGCTCCTGGCTTTCGGAAATGGCAAGCTCTGTTCCGTTGAGGCCTTCGTACTTTTTGGGAACGGCGTCAAGGTTGATGTCCAAGCCGGGCGCCAACTCTCCGACGGCGACGCTGACTCCGCCCGCTCCAAAGTCGTTGCAGCGGACAATCATAAGGCTTACGTCTTCGCTTCGGAACAAGCGCTGAATCTTTCGCTCCTCGACGGCGTTTCCCTTTTGGACTTCGGCGGCGGCGGTGGTGACGGATTTTTCCGTGTGGACTTTAGAAGAGCCGGTCGCTCCTCCGATTCCGTCTCGGCCAGTTCCGCCTCCAAGCAAGATGACAATGTCGCCGGCCTGCGGCGTTCCGCGGACAACGTTCTTGGCCGGAGCGGCCGCGATAACCGCGCCAAGCTCCATGCGCTTTGCCGCGTATCCGGGATGGTATATTTCGTGGACTTGGCCTGTGGTCAAGCCGATTTGGTTTCCGTAGCTCGAAAAGCCTTGGGCGGATTCGCGGCAAAGCTTTAGTTGCGGGAGCTTTCCCTTTATCGTTTTGTTCAACGGAACTGTCGGGTCGGCCGCTCCGGTGACGCGCATTGACTGGTAAACCCAAGAGCGTCCCGAAAGCGGGTCGCGAATGGCGCCGCCAATGCAAGTGGCCGCGCCGCCAAAGGGTTCGATCTCGGTCGGGTGGTTGTGCGTTTCGTTCTTGAACATCAAGAGCCAGCGCTCGGTGGCTTTCTTTGAAGAGGGGTCGATTTTCCTTCCCTTTTCGTCTGTCGTGTAGTGGACGTCGATGTAAACCGAGCAGGCGTTGATTTCTTCGCTTTGCTCAAGGTCGGCGAGTTTTCCGGCTTTTTTAAGATGCTTGATTCCGATGACGGCCATGTCCATCAAGGTGACGGGCTTGTCGCTGCGGCCGGCGTAAAGGTCGGCGCGCATGTCTTCGTATTCTTTGAGCGAGGCCTTAATCAGTTTTTCGTAAGGGCCCTTCTCTATCTTTATGTCCTTTAGTTCCGTCAAGAAAGTCGTGTGGCGGCAGTGGTCGCTCCAGTATGTGTCAAGGACGCGGATTTCCGTTTCGGTCGGGTCGCGGCCTTCCTTGGCAAAATAGTCCTGCAGGAATTTTATGTCGGCGTAGTCCATCGCCAAGCCCATCTTTTGCAAGTAGGACTCAAGTTCCGCCTTCTTGAATTTTATGAAGCCGTCAACAACAGGAATGTCGCCGGGCTGTTCTGTTTTCATTTTTAAGGTTGAAGGAAGCTCCTCCGAAGCCAAGCGCGAGTCGACGGGGTTGACCAAATAGCTTTGGATTTTTTGGACGTCCTTGGCAGAAATTTTTCCTGTAAGGATTACGATTTTGGCGCAGCGGACACGGGGCGGCTCCTTGCCTGTCTCGACGGATTTTTCCAAGCTCTTTCGCAAAAGGCTAAGGCACTGCTCGGCGCTGTCGGCCCGCTGGTCGTACTGCCCCGGAAGGTATTCCCAAATGATTTGGGTTTCGCCGGCCTTTACGCTCAACTGGTTGTAGATTACGCTGTCGGATTGCGGTTCGGAAAAGATTCGCTGAACGGCGGTCTTGGCCACGGCCGGCATGACGTTTTCAATGTCATAGCGGTTTAGATAACGCGCGCTCTTTACAGAGCTTACGCCCAAAAAATTCTTGACGTCACTAAGAATGCGTCGGGCTTCGTTTTCAAAGCCTTTTTGACGCTCAACATAAATACGGAACATTCCTCCATTATAAAGAAAAAGCCCGCGCCATTCAAGACGCGGGCTGTGTAAGTTATAATGCGTAGTATAGACATTTCGCAGTGAAAAGTCTATAATAAAAATAGCGCTCCAGTTTGGACGCAATTCATACTTTTTTATTTTAAAGGAGTTACCGAAAATGAAATTTTCAAAAATAATCGCTTCGGCTCTTTTCTTGGCCGCTTTGTCATCAATGGCTTTTGCCGCCAAAACAAAAACAAAGGCCGCCAGCGTGAAGGTCCCCAACAAAGACATTCTTGACTATCAGGGTTCTGAATGGGGAGACGCGTGTCCAAAATGGGTTCGCACCCTTAACTCAAACAGCACGGAAGCAGTTGGAAAGGAACTCGGAATCGACACAGAAAAGTACTTGATTTACGTCGCCCAGGGACGCGGAAGCGACCTTGACATGGCTGAAATTTGGGTAAAGAACATCCAGGCCAAGCAGGAAGTCGCCGCCTCTATCAGCCAAATCATCGCCTCAAACACAATCGCGGAAATGCGCGCGGCTGACGGAAAAGAGCCCGACGCCAACACAAAGAAGCGCATCTACGAAAACGCCACTCGCATGGCTTCTGTCGTAGACCTTCACAGCCTTGACTTTGTGACCCAGTTCTGGATTTACACAGGAACTCTCCCTGCCGGAAAAAAGAAGGCCAAGAGCGACAAGGACTACACAAAGCTTGAATACACATATTACGTTGTGTACAAGATGGACAAGGATGACTACCAGCGCCAGCTTGACGCCGCCATGAAGTCAGTCGACTCAAGCGGAAATGTAGCCTATATGCCTTACATCCAGAAGGTTGCGGCCGCCATGGTAGGACAGGACCTTTTCGCCGGAAACAACATTTCGATGGAAGAAAGCGGCAACTAAAAGCGAAAGGCTGCCAACAAAAAAGCGTCTTGATTCATGTCTAAAAGACCGGAACAAGGCGCTTTTTTTATCGCTTTTTTCAAGGAGAAGATTATCATGCCAAAATTTTTTAGGAAGGCCGCGCTCTTTGCCGCGACAATTTTCATGCTCGCGGCGCTCCAAGCCCCGGCTCTTTTCGCCCAAGCCGAGATTACAGACTGGAAGGGAATGGAAGGCGGCGAGGAAATTCCGGAATGGGTTTCGCGCCTAGAGGATTTGGCGGACGAAAGTCAAAGCGGTAAAATCGAATGGTCAAAAAAATCAAGGCGCCTGTTCAAGTCTCTTGGCGCGAAAAAAGACGACGCGCTTTTTTATTCAATCCAAGAAGCGTCCGACCTTGACGCCGCCCAAAGCGCCGCTAAAAGCATGGCCAAAAAAGAGGCCGCCTTGCAAAGCGAAATTTCCAACGCAAAAGGCTTGTCCATTGTCGCGGACTTTTGGCTTGAAGAAAGCTACGGCAAAGAAACAGCCTTCACCGCCTATGCGGTTTATAAGTTCAATTCAAACTAAAGCGCGCTCATGTCAAGCTTGTCAAAGCCTGTCAAAAGCAGGGCGGCCACATGCTTGATTTTTTCAAGCGAGCCGGGCGTGGTTCCTTCTATATTCAACGGCATCACAGGATCATGCAAGCTTAGGCGCAAGAGCATCCAGCCTTCCGCTCCGTCGGCTTCAGGGCCGCCCTTAAAGGAAATGCGGACGCCCTCAAAAGACTCCGGCAAATCGCAGCCGGCGTCGCGGGCGCGCTCGGCAAAGGCGGCCAAAACCTGCTTTCCGTATTCCTTAAAATTTTCGTCCTTAATCTTAAAGCGAATCTCGGCCTCGTCTCCGGGAGGAGGCAGGCGCTCGATAAGGCTTTGCAATTTCTTTCCCTGCTTTGCGGCGTTTGCCAAGGCGATTACCAATTGAACGGCCAAGAAGGCGCCGTCGTCCAAAAAGTAATTGTCCTTTAACGCGCCGTGGCCGCTTGTTTCCATCGCCAAAGGAGCGTTGACTCCATCCGCGCAAAGCTCCTTTTGCTTGTTGATGACGTTCTTGTAGCCGCGCATGTAGCGCAAGTGCCTCAAGCCCAAAACGCGCTCCAAGAAGAAAGTAAGGCGGTCGCTTGTCACGCTGTCGGTGATGATTGTCGCTCCCCTGTTGCGCGGGGCTAGAATCGCGCTTATCATTGCGATAATCGCGTCGCGGTTTATTTCGCTTCCGTCGTCAAGGACCGCTGACATTCTGTCAACGTCGGTGTCAAAGATAAGGCCCAAGTCCGCGTGATTGCTTATTACGGCTTGGCGAATCGATTCCATCGCCTCTTTGTTTTCCGGATTTGGAATGTGGTTGGGGAAATTTCCGTCCGGCTCCAAGAACTGGCTTCCGTCAATGTTGGCGCCAAGGGGCTTTAAAACCTTTTCGGCAAAGAAGCCGCCGGCGCCGTTTCCCGCGTCAACGATTATCTTTAGCCCTTCAAGCGGCCGCTGGGAATCGCCAACGCCGTTCATAATCGCCGCGCGCAAGTGGCGGGCGTACAAGTAAATCAAGTCAAAGTTTTTCTCTTCGGAAATGTCCACCGAAACGACGTCCAACCCCTGCGCAATCTTTAAGATTTCACTTATGTCGTCATGCTCAAGGCCGCCGTCCTTTGTAAAGAATTTTATTCCGTTGCGGTTAAAGGGAAGGTGGCTGGCGGTAATCATTACAGAGCCGTCAAACTGGCTTTGCTCAAATACAATCGACATGAACATCGCCGGCGTCGTTGCCAAGCCGCAGCACTTGACGCCAACTCCGCGGCTTGTCATTCCGGCGGTTACGGCCACCATCAAATTTTGGCCGCTGATTCTGGAATCCATTCCAATGCCGACATTCAATTGGTCGGCGCTCTTTTTTGTTTTTTCGCTAAGCCATTGGGCAAAGGCTTGTCCGATTCTATTTGCGATGGCTGGCGTAAGATTCACTTCTTCGCCTTCCACTCCTTCCAAAGCCACGCCTCTGATGTCGCTTCCGTTCTGCAATTTTAAAATTTCTTCGTTCATGTTCCAGACCGCCTTATATTTTTTTATCTAAATTACATTCCTCAAAATGTCAACCGCAAAGGCCGTTATTCCGGCGATTTGCTTTTCATCGCTTGGAAGCGCGAACAAGCTTCCCGCGTCGCATTCAGGGTTGCGCCTAATCGTCTCTTTTTTTTGCGCGATGTAAAAATCCAGGCGCGACAAAATTCCGTCCGTAAAAAAATGCGAATGCAGGCGCAGCTCCTCGTCTGACTTTTGGGCGCTGCCTTTTGTTTGCGCGCTTGCGATTTTAAAGAACAAAAAACTTTGGTCAAAAAACTTTTGCCTTTGCGTCTCGCAAATGTCCAAGAAGTTTTTGTCAAAGTATTTTTCGCTTTGAACCAATGTGTAAATTTGAAATAGCGGTTCGTTTTCGTGGCTCTTGATGTAAGAGTCAACGGATTTTTTAAAAAGCTTTTCGGAATTGGTGGAATTGATTTTTGTGAAAATTTCCTGCTCAAACAAATTCACCCGCGCGTAAAAGTCGGAACAATAAGAGCAAAGCGCCGCAAGAATTTCTTCCTTGCCCGCAAAATAATTGTAAAGAGAAGCCTTTTTAATTCCCAAATCTTGCGCGATGTCTGCAAGCGAAGTCTCGCCCATTCCGTTTTTAAATGCGGAAAAAAGCGCCGACTCCACAATGCTCTGCGCGGAAACCGCTTTCTTTGGCATGACTAACGACCGTTAGTTTATTTTACTGATACCAGCGAACGTAGTCAACTTCCATCTGGCATTTTTTGACGTCTTTTGGAATGTCGCCGCCAAGCGTTCCGCCCATCGCGACGTTCATAATGACGTAAAAGTCGCGGTCAAAGGGCCAGAACTTTTGCGGGTAGTCGGCGTCATGCGGATTTTCGTAAGTCAAGAATTCAACGCCGTCGTAAATCCAAACGATTTTTTCTTCGGTCCACAAGACGCCGTAATTATGCCATTTTTTGTCGGCGGGCTTTACGTCCACTCCAGCGTTGGCAAGCGCGTTCCCGCCGCTTCCCGCAAGGCAGTGGCAAGTTCCGTAGGCTTTTGTTCCCCAAAAGTTTTGCGCGTATTCCATCACGTCGATTTCGCCGCTTCTAGGCCATGTTCCGTAATTGTCGCGGTTGGGCATAAGCCATAGCGCCGGCCATGAGCCTTTTTGCGTCGGAAGCTTGGCGCGGAATTCAATGTAGCCGTATTTGAAAGTTTTTTTCCACTGGCTTTTTAGGCGGGCGCTGGTCCACTTGCCGTCGTCGCCTTTTAGCGCGACTATTTTTAGCGTTCCGTCCGAAACGTAGGAATTTGCTCGGTCTTTGGTGTAGTTTTGCCGCTCGGCGTTTCCCCAACCGTGGGCGCCCGTGTTGTAGTCCCAGTATTCGGGATTTGGCTCGTCGCTTGTTCCGTCAAACTCGTCGGCCCAAACCAAGTTCATGTCCTTTACAAATTCCGGCGACACGCTCTTTTCCCGGCCTTGGCACGAAGAAAGCGGGAGCGCGGCGACAAAAATCGCGGCAAAAAGCGCGGACGCTGGCAATAAAAAATGTTCTCTTTTCATAGAGAACATTTTAGCGCGGTTTTAGCCTTTTTTCCACAATTTTTTTTTGAGGATTTTAGGCCGCTTTACTGAACAAAGTTGTAGGGCGTTTCCTGGTAGACGTAGTAGTTGAGCCAATTGCGGTAAAAAAGCGATGCGGTGGAGCGCCAGGTTGAAAGCGGCTTTTTGTTGGGGTCGTCGCCGGGAAAATAGTCCTGGGGAATTTGTATCGGAAGGTTCTTGTTTTTGTCGCGCCAGTATTCGTCGGCCAAAGTGTTGGTGTCGTATTCCATGTGGCCGGTGACAAAAACGGCGCGGTTGTTTTGCGTCTTAATTATAGAAGGGCCTTCGTCCGACTGCGCCAAAACCACAAGGCCTTTTTGGGCGGCGATGTCTTCCGCGTGAATCTGCGTGTGGCGCGACTGGGGCATCAAGAAAAGGTCGTCAAAGCCGCGCAAAAGGGAATCGGCCTGCCCCTCCGGCTGCCAGTTTTTGAAAATGCCGAATTTCTTTTGCGGGAGCGAAAACTTGGGAACGCCGAACAAGTGGTAGAGGCCGGCCTGCGCCGCCCAGCAAATGTAAAGGGTGGAAAATATGTTCTCCTTGCTCCAATCCATTATGTCGCAAAGCTCTTTCCAATAGTCAACTTGTTCAAAAGGAATCTGTTCCACCGGAGCGCCTGTTATGATAAGGCCGTCGTACTTGTGCTTAAAAAGCTCGCCGGAAGGAATGTAAAAGCGGTCAAGGTATTCGTCGGAAGCGTTGCGGTAAGCGTGGCTTTCCATCCTGATCAGCGAAATGTCCACTTGAAGCGGAGTGTTTGACAAAAGGCGCAAAAGCTGCGTCTCGGTCGTGGACTTTGTGGGCATAAGGTTTACCACCGCGATTTTTAGCGGACGGATGTCCTGCGTCATCGCGCGGCCTTCGGTCATCACAAAGATGTTTTCGCTTTCGAGAACCTTTTTTGCTGGCAAATCGCTTTGAATCTTTATAGGCATGGAAGTGATTCTAGCGCAAAAAAAATATTTGCGCCATATCAAACGCGCAAAGCAGCCGATAGAACTTTTTTATCGCAGGTTATAGCCGCAACTTATGCCGCGGACGCCGCCCCTACCCAAGCCTAGCCGCGCAAACAAAAAAATAGGCGGCCCTCCCCTGTCGGGAAGACCGCCTGAACTATGCAAACGCAAACACTTCGTTGCGCAACACCCCCATCTACGGGAGTTTCCGCAACGTCGCTTCTGCCGTTCCGCGCGCTGTTACACTAGAACGCAAAGATTGCGATTGCCCAAATACCAGCGAATTGATCTTGTGATTTGGTGGCAGACTGGAATTTATGCTGATTATTGCATCTACATTCATAGGCAAAATTACTACCATTTTCGGTAGATGTCCAATATTTGTCATATACAGATCCGCCGCCACAAGCCTGACTCAAATTAGAGATATTTCCATTTTGAAACTCCAGGGCATCTCCAATATCTGTCTTAGGAGTTATATTACTGCCGCAGCCCTTAAGCATCCACATCCATTGGTATGCGGACGGCAAACGCCATGTACTCGCTCTAGCAGGCCTTGCCGCTGCATAAGAGGCTGCGCTAGTTTTTGCGGCGCTCCAGCTTGACTGCCAACTTCCCGCAGGGCTAAGCGCGATGGCAAGACCATGAGCATGGCCTTCCATAGATGCATTAATGTCTGAATCTGTGGGTTCTGTCGCGCCTCCTACATAAGCGATCATAGCAGATGCTGTTGTTCCTTCGGCTTCCGCAGCGGCTTTATTGGCATAAATATAACCATCCGCTCCGATTACTTTTCCTATGTCATCGGCAGTCGCTTGTTCCATAGGCTTGAAGTTAGGCTTGTAAACAAACGGGCTTTCGCCAAGGACTGTAGCGCCCTCGTTCTGGTAGGCCGAGCCGTCCCAATACTCTGTGCCGCCGATTGTGACCGCGCCGCAAGTTCCGCCATTTTTGCCATGGCCAACACTGTCAGTGGCGTCGGTTCCTTTTGTGGCCTTAAACTTTGTCACTGTATTCGCGACGGTTATGGCGCCGCACTTGCTGTCGGTTAGATATCCGGTTCCCACTCCGGCGGCATATTGGCCGCCCTCCGCGGTTACAGTTCCGCCTGAAATTGAGATGGGGCCGCAAACTGAGTTACTGCCACCAGAGCCAATGCCGGCCGCCATGAAGCCGCCTGTCGCCGTGACAGTCCCGCCTTTTATTGTGACGCCGTCACAATCGGATCCGTAGCCGCAGCCAATGCCGGCTGCCATGCCGCCGGTCACTGTGATTGTTCCGCCCTCTATGACAATCGTTCAAGGGTCTTACCTTTTGGAACAAAAAGTCCGGGATAATACTTCCAAAATCCTTTTACCGTGTTTGTTCCTTCAAGCTTGATTGTGGCGTCGCCCGCGCAAGTCAGGCCCGCCCACTTATAGCTGTCGCTATCGGTTCCGTTGATTGTAACGTCCTTCAATGTTATGGTCGCGCCGTCAGCGATGGAAATCTTCACTTTGTTTGCCAACGTTCCTGTGATTGTAAAGCCGTCAGCGACAACAGTGTCCGCAGTCACAGTTGAAAGGTCGATTGTTTTCGCGGTTGGTCCGCCACCGCTTCCTCCAGCACTGTTGGAGCATCCTATGTGCGCCAACATGGCGATGATGAAGAGGCTAGCTAATACCCCCCCTACAAAAATTTAGTAATTTTCTCATGCGTTCTCTCCTTGCATGGATGGATTTTGCGCGCTCCAAGTATATAAAGCCGCGCTAACAATGCGTTATTTTAGCACGGCTTTTTCCAAAACGCAAGGAATTTTTTATTCTACCGCGCGCAGTCGCGGGCTTTGCAATAACACAAAAAAAATTTGCGCCATAGGAACGGTATGTCGCTACGCTAATTTTGCTATAGGAAACGATTCAACTGCGCTCTCGCGAGCGCGGGCAATCAAGGCCTTGACTCGTTCCTTTTCGCGTTTGAACACAATTTTCAAACGCGAATAGCACAAAAAAAATTTGCGTTACTAGAAATTCCGCGCTATAATAAAAATACCTTCTGCTGCGCTTGCCAGGTTCTTAGGGCGGAGCCCTAAGCGGCGCTGGGAAAGAGTGGGGGTTTGGGGGAGAGAAAACCCCGCTTCCGAGTAGAGGGTTTTCTTTCCCCCAAGGAGGAGATTATGTCAGACATATTGAAGGAATACCGCTACGACGGAAGCGAAAAGCTCAACCTAAAAAAGGTTTGCCATGATTCCGGCGGCCGCAAGGAACAAAAGGCAAAGCTGATAAAAAAGACCGAAGAGAACTTAAAGGAAATCGCCGACTTGCAGGAAAAGCTTTACGCCGAATCCAAGGAATCGGTTTTGATCGTCTTGCAGGCCTTGGACGCGGCGGGCAAAGACAGCACGATAAAGCATGTTCTTGCCAGCGTAAACCCGCAGGGCATAATCGTCCACAGCTTTAAAGGCCCCAACTCCACCGAAGAAAGCCACGACTTTTTGTGGCGCTACCACAAGCGCCTGCCCAGCCGCGGCATCATGTGCATTTTCAACCGTTCCTACTACGAGGAAGTCTTGGTCGTAAACGTCCACGAATTTTGGAAGGGCTACAAGATGCCAAAACGCACGCTGACTAAAGACTACATCAAGAACAAGTACAAGGACATTTGCTCTTGGGAAAACTATCTTTACGGGAACGGATACCGCATCGTAAAATTTTTCTTGAACCTTTCAAAGGACGAGCAAAAGCGCCGCTTCCTTGAGCGAATCGACCGCAAGGAAAAGAACTGGAAGTTCAGCCCCAACGACATCAAGGAGCGCGCCTACTGGGACAAATACCAAGAGGCCTTTGAGGACGCAATCAACGCCACCAGCACCAAGGACTGCCCTTGGTACGTTTTGCCGGCTGACCAAAAGTGGTACACGCGATACTTGGTAAGCGAAGTTTTGGTCCAAACCCTGCGCGACATCGGCCCCGAGTTCCCAAAACTGCCGGACGACGACAAGAACCGCTTGGCCGACTGCAAGGCGCTTCTTGAGGCCGAAGGCGGAACTGTTCCCGCCAAAAAGGAAGCGAAAAAAGAAAAGGCTGAAAAAAAGCCCAAGAAAGAAAAGAAGGCTAAAAAAGCCAAAGACGCGGACAGCGCGGACAAAAAGCAAAATTGACCGCAAGCGCGGCAATTAAATAAATGCCTTGGAGGAATAATATGGCAAAATCAGGTTTGACAGGATTGAATTGGATTGTAAAAATCCTATTGGTCATCATCGGCGACATCTACGGAATTTTGCGCCGCGTCACAAGCGGAAGCTTGATTCCAATCGTAATCGGAATCATCCAAATCGCGTCGCTTGTTCTTACAAGCTACAACCGCCTTGTTGGAATCGTTGCCTGCGTTTTCTGGATCATCGACTTGGTGACTGTAATCATCAACAAAGAAGTCACGGTATTGGCCTAAATGACTTTTTGTCACAAAGGGAGGCGCTCCATTTTGACGGCCTCCCTGTTCAAGACAAAAATCGCCGCCGCGCTTTTAGCGGCGGCCTTTCTTTTGTTTTCAGGCTGCGAGCGGCGAATGGCCCCGCAGTCTGAATTTGTTTTGGGAACGGTATGTTCCATCAATTTATACGAAGATGGAAGCGCGGAGCTTTACGGAAAGCTTTTTGCGCGGCTTCGGGAACTCAACGACATATTCAACAACTATTCCGACTCGTCAGAAATTTCGCGGGTGAACCGTGAAGCCGCCGCCGCGTCGGTTCCTGTAAGCCAAGACTTTTTCATTGTCATAAAAACGGCGCTGGACTTTGCGCGTTTGACAGACGGCGCCTTTGACCCGACCGTCGGCCCGCTGGTAAAGCTTTGGGGCTTTGGCAAAACGCCGCGCGTTCCAAGCCAAGAAGAAATAGAGGCGGCGCAAAAACTTGTCGGCTGGCAATGCGTAATACTAGAAGGCTTTACTGACCAAGAAGCCGCCAACGGCAATGACTCGCAAAACCAAAACGCGGGCGGCGAACCAAAAGGCTTCACTGGCCAAAATCCCGCCGCCGGGCCAACCGTCCGCTTTACAAAAAGCGGCGTCCGCCTGGACCTTGGCGCGATAGCGAAAGGCTACGCGGCCGACTGCTTGGTTGACATGCTGCGCGAGCGGGGCGTCAAGCGCGCCTCGCTTTCCCTAGGCGGAAACGTTTATGTCTACGGAAAAAAGTCCGGCGGCTCCTTGTGGAGCGTGGCCATCCGCGACCCTTCAAAGCCGGGCCAAAACGCATTTATGCTAAAGACGCGCGACGCGACGGTTGTCACAAGCGGCGCCTACGAGCGCTTTTTTGAGCAAGACGGAAAAACCTACGGCCACATCCTTGACCCGGCCACAGGCTTTCCAGCCAAAAGCGGCTTGGAAAGCGTCACTATTGTAAGCCGCAACAGCATGGTCGCCGACGCGCTAAGCACAAGCCTTTTTGTTTTGGGAATGGAAAAAATCCCCGAGATAAAAAAAAGCGCGCTGGCCGGCGACTTTGAGTGCGTTTTGGTTGACGCAAGCGGAAAGGCTTACGCAAGCAAAGGTCTCAAAGGCCGTTTAAGCGCGCTTAACGGGCAAAAAATCGCTTTTTGCGATTTTTAGTTCGCCGCTTTCTTCTTAAAGTACAACAGCGTCGCGAACAAGGCGGCTAGTCCTATTATCCAGCTGATTATTCCGCTGGCCACGATTCCCAAGCCTTGCGTAAAGCCCGCCACGATGTATGTGACGAACGAAACGGCGGCGACCAAAAGCGCGTAGGGCAGCTGCGTTGAAACGTGCTTTACGTGGTCGCAGTTGGCGCCGGCGCTGGCCATAATCGTCGTGTCGCTGATTGGCGAGATGTGGTCTCCGCAAACGGCTCCAGCCATGCAAGCGGAAATGCTGATGATTCTAATCGGGTCGCTTGCGACCGGGAAAGCCGCGATGCAAATCGGAATCAAAATGCCAAAGGTTCCCCAAGAAGTTCCAGTGGCAAAGGCAAGGCCGCAAGCGATTGCAAAGATAATCGCGGGCAGCATGTTCTTGAGTCCCTGCGCGCTTCCGCCGACAAGGCCGGCGACATATTCCTTGGCGCCAAGCGAGTCGGTCATAGACTTAAGGGTCCAGGCGAGCGTAAGAATCAAAATCGCGGGAACCATCGCCTTAAAGCCGTCGGGCAGGCAAGACATAATCGACTTGAACGAAATGACCTTTCTGCAAAGGTAGAAGACAACCGTAATGATTAACGCGGCGAAAGAGCCGAGAACCAAACCAACCGAAGCGTCGCTTGCGGCAAAGGCTTCGACAAAGTTGAGGTAAGCGGGATTGGCCACCATCTCTCCTTCAGCCTCGCCGGCAACCTGGGCGCTAAAGAAGCCGCCTGTGTAAATCATTCCCAAAACGCAGAAGACAATCAAGGCCGCGATCGGCAAAACCAAGTCTATGACCGAAGCCTTTGGATTTTCCAACTCTTCGTATTCTTTTTCGGACTTGTCTTCCATTTCCTTTTCGGCCTTGGCCATAGGTCCAAATTCAAAATTGCGGGCGGCAAGGAAAAGCGTCATCGCGATTGTAAAGAAAGCGTAAAAGTTAAAGGGAATGGCCTTGCAAAAAAGCGCGATTCCGTTCTCGCCTTCGCTTACAAAGCCGGAGACTGCGGCGGCCCAAGAGCTTATCGGAGCGATGATGCAAATCGGCGCGGCGGTGGCGTCAATCAAGTAAGCCAGCTTGGCGCGCGAAACTTTGTACTTGTCAGTGACCGGCTTCATTACTGAGCCGACCGTAAGGCAGTTAAAGTAGTCGTCGATGAAAATCAAGATTCCCAAAAAGATTGTGGCGATTTGCGCGCCGGCCTTGCTCTTGATGCGCTTTTTGGCCCATTCTCCAAAAGCCTGCGAGCCGCCGGCCTTGTTCATAAGCGCGACCATCGTTCCCAATACGACAAGGAAAACCAAAATGCCGACGTTCCAACTGTCGCTAAGCTGGGCAATCATTCCGTCCTTAAAAATGTGGTTGAAAAAACCGGTAAAGCCAGCGGCCGTTCCAACTGCGTAAAAAGCGCCTCCGATAAGGACGCCGATAAACAAGGAAGAGTAAACTTCCTTTGTGAGCAAAGCCAACAAAATGGCGACGATTGCCGGAACAAGCGACAAAAATCCAAAACTTGCTTCCATCCCGTCCTCCTAGTTGGCTGCCTTTGAAAGGTCGGCTAACAAAGGCTTGGTCACGCCAGCCTTTTCCAAATGCTCGATAACCGCAATCGCGTAATGAACCGCGTCCAGCGAGTTCGCAGCGCAATAGGTCTTAAGCTCTTTTAACGCTTTAATCGCATCATTGTTTGTCATACAAACTCCTTTTTTTATATTATGCGCCGAGTTTAAGAATTTGGCAAGAGAAATTTTAAAAGAGAGTTTGAGCGGCCGCGCGATAAGGCCGCAGCATATCCGCTTGTCCGCGGCCTCTTAGACCCAAACCGCCCACAAAAGCAAGGCCGAGGCGCCGGTCGTCAAAAGGGTGAAGGGAAGGCCAAGCTTAAGCCAAGAGGCGAAATTCATAGGCTTGCCTTCTTTTTTTATGATGCCCATGGCGACGACATTCGCGCTCGCTCCGTATGGAGTCAAGTTTCCGCCAAGGCAAGAGCCGACCAACAGCGCGAACATGTATAATTCCGGAGCGCTGCCGACTGATTTTGCCAGGCTTGCGGCGACAGGAAGCATTACGATTATATACGGAACATTGTCGATAAAGCCGGAAAGAATTATCGACACAAGCAAAATCAAGACAAAGGCGCCCAATTTGCTTCCGCCAGTGACGCGCGACAAAAAAGCCGCGAAGTCCAAAAGCAAGCCGGACTCGCTTAGCGCGCCAACAACGACGAAAATTCCTATCAAGAAGAAAATCGTTTCCCAATCCAAGCCTTTGACTAATTCCCAAATCTCGCCCGCGGATTTTTTTTGCGAAACAAAATGCCAGGCCAGTCCTATCAAGCCAAGAGCGAGCACATAGGAACCGCTTGCAAACGCAAATTCAATTTTAAGGAAAGAAACAAGCGCAAGGCCGACAATCATCAAAAGCAAAAGCGCGGTCGGAACAAAAGAAATGACTTTTGTTTCCTCAACCTCAATTTTTTCTTTTGCGTTCCTAAAAATAAAATAGAAAAAAAGACAGCCCACTACAAGGCCAGTTTGAATGAAAAAGAAAATTGAAATTTTGGAGCCGTGAACAAAGAAATCGTTGAACGTATAACCCGCGAACGACGCGAAAATCATTGAAGGCGGATCTCCGACAAGAGTCGCCGTTCCTTCCAAATTTGACATGACGGCCAAGCCCATCATAAAATTGGCCGGATTAAGCTTTAGTTTTTTGCAAAGCGCCAAGGCGATTGGCGCCATTACTAAAACCGTGGCCACGTTCTCCACAAAAATAGAAATTATTCCCGTCATCGCCAAAATCAAAATTATAGCGACTCCAGCGCTGGGAGAAATTTTTATGATTGAGTCGGCCGCCCGCGACGGAGCCTTGGAATAAATGAAAAGCGCGGCGATTATCATCGAGCCGATGTAAATCATCAGCACGTTCCAATTTATCAATTCAAAAAAGGAATGCGTTATCGCGTATGCGCGGCCGCTTCCTTCAAAAACGCTGGCTGGAAAAACCGTTCCAAGCGCCACAGCGATTAAAGCGGCGGCCAAGGACCAAACAACCTTCTTGTCTTGAAAGGCGATGACAAGCGCGTACATAACAAGCGCCAGCGCCAAAACGATAAATTTCATTTTGCGACATCCAAACCAAAATACGCGGCCGAGATATTGGCCAAAGTTCCGTCCGCCTTCATAGAATCAATGGCCCTGTTCATTTCTTCCAGCAACGACTGCGACTCGGCGCTTTTCCTGCATGGAATCGCGATTTGAAAAGCGTCGTCCAAAATCGCGGCGATTTTCACAGGCGCGTTAGGATTGTTCTTAATATAATTGTAATAAACCAAAATCGAGTTAATCGTGGAATCAGCCCGATTGCTCAAAAGCAATTCCATCGTTTCGTCAAAAGTGTCCACCACAATAGTCATCGCGCCATATTTTTTCGCGATGCTGTCATATGTGCTGTACAAAGAATTCGCCGATGTTTTTCCTGCCAAATCCTCAAAGGAATTGATGCCGTTTTCGTCCTTTCTAACTATCAAGGCGGTTTTTTCCACGGCGTAAGGCGTCGTATAATAAAAGCGGTTCTTTCGCTCAGTGGTAATCGCGACGCCGTTTACGATTATGTCGCATTCGCCGTTTTCAAGGCATGAAAACAAACGCTCCCATTCAAATTCCACAAACTTCGCCCTAACGCCCATGCGCTTGCACATTTCCTTGGCGACGTCAACGTCAAAGCCAACCAACCGGCCTTGCTCGTCGTGATAGTTCCATGGCTCCCAAGCGCCTTCCAGCGCCACGACAAGTTCGCCCTTCGCCTTAACTTGGTCAAGCAAAGACTTATGGCCAGCCTTGACGCAAGAAGAAAAAAACACGCACAAAGCGCACAAAAACAAAAACAAACTTTTTTTCATATCTCCCTCTATTATATCCACATCGCTTCCTGCAACTTGGCAGCCTCTTCCGGCGACAAATTGTCCGAAGCCGTTTTAAATTTAAGCTCCTGGTTCTTAATGCTTACAACCGTTTCGCTGGCGACAGACTTGGTGACAAAAGTGTTGCCGCCAATGACAGAATTTTTTCCGATGACTGTGTCGCCGCCCAAAATCGAGGCGCCCGAATAAATCGTAACGTTGTCCTCGATTGTAGGATGGCGCTTTACACCCTTTAGCTGCTGGCCGCCGTTTGTGCTCAAGGCGCCCAAGGTGACGCCTTGGTAAACCTTTACGTGTTCGCCGATAACGGTGGTCTCGCCGATGACGATTCCAGTTCCGTGGTCGATGAAAAAATACTTTCCCAACGTGGCTCCGGGATGTATGTCGATTCCCGTCTTGCTGTGCGCCCATTCCGTCATGATTCTGGGAATCAGCGGAACGCCCAAAACAAAAAGCTCGTGCGCCAAGCGGTTGACCGCGATCGCGAAAAAGCCGGGATAAGACAAAATAATTTCCGTCTTGTCAAAAGCGGCTGGGTCTCCGTCGTAGGCCGCCTGCAAGTCGCTTTCCAAAAATTCGCGCACGCGGGGAATCCTGTCAAAAAACTCATGGGTCACAAGCCGAGAACGCTCGCGCAGCTTTTCCTCCGCCGCGTCCTTGTTGTCAGGAAGCTTCTTTAGCGCCAAGAAAATCTGCTTGTTCAAAACCAGCGTCACTTCGCGGCACAAGACAGAAACATAACTTTCAAGGTCGCTTACTTTATATTCGCGCTCGCGGAAGAATCCAGGAAAAAGAATCTTAAAGAATTTTTCTATCAAGCCTTGTATAAGGCCGACGTCGATTTCCACCTCGTCGTCGGTCTTATTGATGAAAAAACCTTCTTTTTTGTAATGCCCAAGTATTCCACGGATGGAACTTGTCTCTAGCATTTCATAACTTTTCGGCATTATCCTAGAATAGCGCTTTTTTAATTATTTTTCTAGTCTATTCACCAAATAGGGAATCGCCTTTTCAAACTTTACGCCGTAAAAGTGCGAATCGTCGCCAAGAGTCTTTTTCATGGACTCAACGACAAAATCCGCGGCGATCGAGGCTGCCTCCAAGGCGCTCTTGCCCCGCAAAAGCGAGCCTGCAAAGGCCGAAGCGTAAACGTCGCCGGTTCCGTGCATCGCGGCGGGCAAGCGCTCGTGGAAGTAGTACTCAATCTTTTTTCCGTCAGAAACCGCGGCGCCCAATTTTGAAGGCTTGTAGCTTACGCCCGTAATGACGACATTCTTGGCGCCCAGCTTGTGCAAGCCGGCGATTGTCTTTTCGATATAGGCCTGGTCGTAGCCGCTTTCGATGTATTCCTGGCCAAGAAGGAAGCTGGCTTCCGTCAAGTTAGGAAGAACATAGTCAGCCTCGGCGACAAGCTTTGCCATTTCCTTGGGAAAGTCCGCGTCAAAGCCGGCGTAAAGCTTTCCGTTGTCGGCCATGGCCGGGTCAACGATTTTTACCGCTCCGCTTGAACGGGCGGCCTTTTTAAAGATGTCCAAAATGTGCGGAATCTGGGCTTTAGAAACGTAGCCTGTGTAAAAGGCGTCAAAGTCGATTTTTTCCTTAATCCACTGGTCAAGGATTTTTGGCATTTCGTCGGTAAGGTCGCGGAAAGTCCAGGCGCTAAAGCCCTTTCCTGTATGGTTAGAAAGAACGGAACTTGGCAAAATTCCGGCCTCAATTCCGCAAGCGCTGATAATTGGAAGAGCGACAGTAAGCGAGCACTGCCCCACGCAAGAAATGTCCTGAATTGTTAAAAGTCTGTGATCCTGAGCCATTTTTTAATCTCCTATGCTTGTAAATCTAGCGAAAAACTGGTATCATTCATATACCCAATTTTGATAAATTTTTATAATGCCAGATGATAACGATTGATTTTAGCAAAAGAAAGGGCCAAGGCCTTTCCGACTTTTTGTACAGCTCTATAAAAAGGCAAATCGTCTCCAACAGCATAGCGGCCGACGAGCGCCTGCCTTCCCGCCGCGCCCTGGCGCAAAACTTAAAGGTAAGCGAAATCACCGTGCAAAACGCCTACGCCCGCCTAATAAGCGAAGGCTACATTTATTCGGAAGAAAAGCGTGGATACTTCGCGCAGGGAATTCCTTCGGGCGGAACTTTCTTGGCGGACGCGGCGCGAAAAATTCCGCAAGACGCCGAGGAGCCGCAAAAGGGCAAGGACGCCAATTGGCTTGCGGACTTTAAAAGCAATTCCACGAACTTTGAAAAATTTCCCTTCAGCCTTTGGGCCCACCTTATGCGGCAAGTCTTGAATTCCGGCGACGAGCGGCTCCTGCAAAAAATTCCAAGCGGCGGCGCGGACGAATTGCGCAAAGCCATTTCCCGCCACTTGCGCCGCTTTAGGATGATTGAGGCCAGCCCCGAGCAAATAGTCATCGGAGCGGGAACTGATTTTTTGTACACGCAGCTGATCCACTTTTTTGGAGCGGACAAAACATACGCCGTGGAAAATCCCGGCTACCGGCAATTCGCTTCCGTGGCAAAGCTGTGCGGCGCAAAATGCGTGGCGGCCGGCCTGGACAAAAGCGGAATAAAGACAAGCAGACTTAATGACGCGCAAATCGTCCACGTCTCTCCCCTGCACCATTTTCCGACAGGAATCGTAATGCCATACGCCCGCCGCTTTGAGCTTTTGGAATGGGCAGCGAGCGAAAAAAAGCGCTTCATAATCGAAGACGACTACGACTCGGAATTTCGCTTCAACGCAAAGCCCATAGAGCCGCTCTTCAGCGCGGCGGCCGCCTCGGAAAAAACGCGCGGGCATGTGATTTACATCAACACGTTCTCAAAGACGCTCGCTCCGTCAATAAGAATTTCATACATGATTCTGCCGCAAAACTTGCTTCAAGAATATTACAAAAAAAACGGCTTTTATTCCTGCCCTGTTTCCGCGTTTGAACAATACACGCTCGCGCGCTTCATAGACGAAGGCCACTACGAAAAGCATTTGACAAAAATGAAAAACCATTACCGCAATCTGCGCAACGACTTGATTCGCGCCTTGAACGCCAGCCGCCTTTCAAAGAGCTGCGAAATCCTTGAAGAAAATTCCGGCCTGCACTTTATTCTGCGAATCAAGTCAACTGAATCCGGCAAGAAGCTCCAGGGCCGCCTGTCGGAAAAAGGAATAAATGTTGCCTTGCTTAGCGATTTTTATTACAATAAGCAAAAAGACCAAAGCTCGCGCGCGGACTTTGTGATAAACTATTCGGGCATCCAAAAAAACAAAATCGCGCAAATAGTAAAAAAAATGGAGGCGGCCCTTTGTTGAAATTTAACATTCTCTTCCAAGACCAAAACATCGCCGTCATTTGCAAAAGCGAAAACTTGTTGAGCGTGCCCTATCCCGGATTTCGCGGAAAAACAGCGCTCGGCCTTTTGGAAGAAAACATGAGGAAGCGCGGAACTTTTTCATCCAAGCATAGGCCCTTCGCCGTCCACCGTTTGGACAAGGACACAAGCGGAGTGATGATGTTCGCGCTAAACGAACGCGCGCAAAAAACGATTATGGATTCCTGGCAAACGATGGTCACCCAGCGCCTTTACCGCGCCGTCGCCGAAAATCCGCGCAACTCCGCGCGCTCCCTTCCAGACGAGGGAACGATTGACAGCCCGCTTGCCTACAACGCCTACAACATCGCCTATGTTCCCAAGGACGCGGCAAGCGGCAAGGATGGCGGCAAATTAAAAACGGTTTCGGCGCGGACAAATTACAAAATAATCGCGCGCGGAAAACAATTCACAATGTTCGAATTGTCTTTGGACACCGGCCGCAAAAACCAAATCCGCGCGCACTTGGCAAGCTTGGGCTACCCTCTTTGCGGCGACAAAAATTACAGGGCCAAGACAAACCCTTTTGGCCGCCTGGCCCTGCACGCGCGCGTTTTGGAATATGTAAACCCGTGGACTAAAGAAAAACAGCGCTTTGAAGTCCCCGAGCCTTCTGAATGGCATGAAGCGTCCAAAAGAACGCGGTGAACCCGCTCGAAACAACGATTTTAATCTTGCGTATGACAATACGAACGGCTAAATCTTGTAGCTGTCAATCAAGCCAAGAACTTCCTTGTTAAGCTTTGCGTTGCTCTCTGATTCCTTGGAAGACTTTTGCGCCTGCTTTAGAATTTCACCAACTGAATTCTTTATGCTTGCCGTAAGGATTGTGATTTCGCTGGCCGAAGTCCTAAGCTCGTCCATGCGCGAGAAAACCTTCTCGCTTTCCTCTTGCATTTCTTTACTGGCGGCTTGAATTGAGCCGGAGGAAGAGTCGACGACAGACATTGAGTCAAGTAATTTCTTGGCGCCTTCCTGCTGTTCGTCCACGCTGGCCAAAACCTCAGAAAGCATCGACTGGATTTCTCCAATCCTTGCGTCCAAGCTTTGGAACGAAGAAAGCGAAAGCTTTGACGCGTCAACAATTCCTGTAATCGCCTCTGTAATCGACTTGATCAAATCGCCGATGCTCTTTGACTGCTTGGCCGAGCTTTCGGCAAGGTTACGGATTTCGCCGGCGACAACAGCGAATCCTTTTCCCGCCGCTCCGGCATGGGCCGCCTCGATTGAAGCGTTCATGGCCAGCAAGTTTGTTTGGCTGGCGATGCTTCGAATGACGGAATTGGCTTCCTTTAGGCGGCCGGCTTGCGCCTGGATTTCGCCGACCTTGTCCACTACCGTCAGCTGGTCCTTTTGTCCAGTCTTTGAGTCGTTGACCAAAAGCTCGTACTTTTGCGAAATCCTGGAAACGTTTTGGTCAATGCTTTGTATGTTGGACGAAATTTCATTCACATGGCCTGAAATGTCGCCTATCGCCTCGGCCTGCATTCCAATGCGCGACGCCAAAAGCCGCATCGACTGGTTGACGTTGGAACTGCTGTCGGCGACCATGTCCATAGTCTCGTTTTGGGCTTTTGCCCGCGCGCTGATTTCTTGGATTCGCTCCGTCGTTCGCTGAACGTCGCCGATCGTAGACTGTGAATGGTCGTCGATTTCCGTTCCATAATAAACAAGCGACGCGACAGACTCCTTGATTTTTCTGAACATGTTGGCAAGGCTTTCCATAAGCAGGTTGCAGTCTTGGGCCAAAGCGCCAATCTCGTCGTTGGACTTGACCGGAATTTTCGCTGACAAATCCGCCTTTCCTACAGCGATGCAATTGATTTCGTCGGAAACTTTTTTAATGCGGCCAAACAAAACGCCAAGCGCCATGTTCACAAAAAAGACAACCAAGACAATCAAGGCGACGGAAATGACCGCGATAAAAAGAACCAGCCTCGCGATTGAAGCGCGCAGGCCGCTGGCGTCGTAGTCAGCCGCCACAAAGCCGATTGAGCGGCCGTTTTCCACAATCGGCGCGAACACGGTTATAAGCCAGCCCCAGCCTTCCTGCTTTTCCATCTTGCCGGCTTGAACCGTTCCTGTCGACATCGCGAGCAAGGCGGGCTCGCCGTAATTGTCCTTTGTTTCAAGCGTTCCCAGCGGAGAAAAATTCTCCTCGTCGCTTGGATCGCAGGAACCGTCAACAACATACATGTACTCGTTGTCGTTGGCTGGAATCATCGTGTAAAAATATTTGGCGGAAGTCGTTTCCTTCATCGCAAGCAAGCCTTCGTGAAGGTTCCTAAAGCGCAACGATTCGGGGTTTTGTTCTTCTATGACTCTGCGAAAGCCTTTTATGTTTTCGTTAATGAATTTGGCTCCGTTCTCAACAAGGGGCTTTCCTTCGGCCACAAAAATGTCGACGCAAATTTTGGAGGCCCGATAAATCGCCAAGTTCGAAAACAAGGCAATGGCAACCGCGAAAGAAGCGGAAATGAAAATGGTGAATTTCACACGCAAAGAGAGTGTCTTCATGAAAATAAATTATAAAACATAAAATTGACTTTTTCAAGTTTTTTCTTGATAATTAAGGAATGATAAACCCTAACAAACTTTTTCAACTGGCGGGCGGCCAGCAAAGGCGAAAGCTTGCCCTTTGCTTTGGCGCCTTGGAGCGCGACATTTTAGGAATCGCCGAAAAAGGCTCGGAATACAATTTTTCGTCAATGGCCCGCGCGGACTACATAAAGGCCTTGTGCCGCGTCTTTTTGCAAGACCCAAAAATTTCGCCGGAAGCCGCAAAAAAAATAACGGACGCGATAAAATCGGAGCCGATGGACGAACGCCTTGCCTGCAATTTGGCCCGCAACGAGCTTTTGGCCATAATCGGAACCTTTCCCGCGGAATGGGACTTGATCATCGCGCCCCACCCCAACGCGGGGCCGGAGGGAACGGTTGCAAAACGCGATTTTTTTCCGGGCCTCAAAGTTTACGCCGAGGACATCCGTTCGCCCTTTAACTTGGGCTCGATTTTTAGAACGGCCGAAGGAATGGGAGCGGAAAAGCTTTACCTTAGCCCTGGCTGCTGCGACCCGGCCCACCCCCGCTCGCAAAGAAGCGCGATGGGCTGCATAGAAACCTTGCCTTGGGAACGCGCCTCGCTTGGCGACTTAAAAGAAGAAAACATTTTTGTCCTGGAAACCGGCGGAACCCCGATCGATGAATTTGAATTTCCAAAAGAGGGAGTTTGCATTATCGGCTCGGAGGAATTGGGAGCCAGCCCGCAAGCGCTTGCAAAAGCCAAATACGGCCGCGTCACGATTCCGATGAAAGGATTAAAAGCCTCGCTTAACGTCGGCGTGGCCTTTGGAATTTTAATGCAAGCTTGGGTGTCCGCCTTGTCTGATTAGTTTTGGTCTTCTTGTTTGTTGAAAGCGTCGTGCAACTGCTTTGAAATCTTTTGGAACTGGCTTTCGTTTGTAAGCTTGAATTCCTTAAGCACGTCCACGTCGATTTGATAGAAGGCCACTTCCTCTTTTTGGTAGTGGGTCATCAAATCGGCCAAGTACACCACGTGAACCAACTTCTTTACTTCTTCGGGAGCGGAATCAGGCGCGTGGTGGTAGCGGATCGCGCTAACGATTACGTCAGGGAAATTCCAGTTTTCGGCGACGCGCGCGCCAATCTCCGCGTGGTTTACGCCGGCCACAAGCTTTTCGAAAATTTCCGCGGAAATGTTTTTTTCGACGCTCATCTTGCGGACGCCGTTGATAAAGTCAGGATGGCTGGTTTCAAAAATGATTTTTCCCATGTCGTGAAGCAAGCCGCAAACATAGGCGTCCTCGACGACATTGCGGTTGCCGGAGAAAAAGTTTCGCGCCAAATTGTAGGAATAAAAAGCGACTTGGTAGGCGTGCGCCCACAAGTCTTCCTTGCCTCCGCCAACCTTGGCGAATGACTGAACCGCGCCGATGGAAAAAAGCAAGTTCTTGATTCCGCGCAAGCCAACAAGCTTTACAGCGTCGTAAATGCTGGAGCAAGGGCTGGCCAAGGCAAAGGCCGCGGAGTTCACCAGCTTAAGCAGCTCGGCGCTAAGCGAAACGTCGTTTGAAATTTGCATCGCGATGTCGCTCATCTTTGAGTCAGGGTTGCTCAAAAGGCGGTTTATGGCTGAAATGTTCTCAGGGAATTGCGGAAGCTCCTCAATGACCTTGACAAATTCGTCGGATATAAAGTCAATCTCGTCCTGGGTCTTTTTGTTCAGCGGAAGAATTATGCGCGTGATTGTCTCGCCGTTCTCGCAGATGACCTGGAAATTTTCCTCGGTAAGGCCAATTTTTTCCAGCATCAAAATCATGATGACAAGGCCAAGACCCGCGCCTTCGGAATTGTCTATGATTTGCTCCAGCGCCTGCTCGACAGAAGTGTATTGCTGCGCGCGCGAAAGCTTGTCGTGAATGCGCTTGTATTCAAAAATCGTCAAGTCGGAATTGTTGCGCACTTCGATTTTTATCTTGTTGTTGCGGTACTGCAATATCAAGCGGATGTATAGGCCGGCTTTTTTTTGCAGGCTTAAAAAGTAGTTGATGTCGTCAAGGGTGTCGGTCTTGAAAGTCTTCATTCCAAGCTCATAGTCGGCTTGGTTCGTGATGTCCAGCTTTTTAAACTTAAAGTAAACGCGCTTAGTGTTTGCCTTCTTTGCGTTTGTAATCAACTCGCTCAAACAATAGGAAAGGTATTCTATCATTTGAGTTTGATCCAGCTCTTCCAAAAAAACGCGAAGAATGTCGTCCATGTACACTTCCATTTCGTGCGGAAGCGTATATGTTGTAAGAGAAAGCGGAATGCCCGCGTTTATCGCTGTCCTGACTTTGTTTCTGTCTACCTCTACCCTCTTACCTTGGGCCGCCGGCATAGTTCGCTCCGATTATAAAAAGTATTCTATATTATAACGCTTTTGCGCCAAAAAAGCAAGCGAAACGCGCTTTTTATAGGAAGCGCAATAACAGCCGCAGCTTTAAAATTTTTACGAATTTTCCAAAAAAAATTATAAAAAATCGATAAAAATTTGTATCTTATAGTTATACAAAACTATAAGGAGGTTTTATGAAAAGAAAACCTTTTGATGAGCTAACTTTCGCCGATGACGGAATGTTCCAAAAAGTTATGCAGGATCCTGAGCTTTCGGCGGAACTGGTGGAGCGCCTGCTTGGCGTCCGTGTCCGGCAAGTCGAGTACCCGGAGTTGGAAAAGGCCATCGAGCCCTACTACACCAGCAAGGGCGTTCGGCTTGACGTTTACCTTAAGGACGAGGACAAGGCGATTGACGTGGAACTGCAGTCCTACCCGCAAAAGGCGCTCGGCAAGCGAATGCGCTACTACCAGTCAATGGTGGACTGCGACTCTCTGATGAAAGGCCAGCCCTACACCCAG
>CADCBK010000003.1:0-132382 GCA_902799665.1 uncultured Spirochaetaceae bacterium
CCATAAATGCGGTGAACGCCAGATATGGCTACAAACCTGAGTTTCACGAAATATACGCTCAGGTGGGTGCTGCTTACGCTTCCAAAAAAACTATAGCGCGTGGATGCGATTTTTGTCATTAAAGTAATTCTTTAATCACGGCCCTTCAAATGTGATGAAGTCCCAGTCGGGCTCAAAACTCAAGGCATCCCATTCTGCGCTTCCAATAAATGCTTGAAAACCGCTTCCCTGAATTTTGGATACACGACTCTCAAGTCCTCGGAAGCGCGAAAAATCTCTTTGCGGTTTTCCAGAACGAACCGAACGGATTTTGAATATTGTTCGCTTGTGTACAAACAAACTTTGTACGGCTTTTGATGTTTTTCCGCCATCATAATGTCGTGGAGGCTTCCGCGGGATTCGCCGTCCCACAAGTCAAGCATAAAGTCGCAGTCAACCGCCATCGCTTCGTTTCGCTTGTGGCAAGCGTTGTAAAGATAATGTTTCACGTCCGGCGGATATTCCTTTACCGGAATCCCGCGCGCGGCGGCCCACTCTTTTGCGATTAGGTCAACGCCCTTCGCCTCGCCCTCAAGAACGGTGATGTCGGTAAAATTGTTTTCCGAAACGCATTGTTCTATTTTTGAGAAAATCCATTCTTTGTCCGTTATCGAGCAGCTTCTGCATACAAACAGTTTCATTTTAACTCCATCACCTCGCCCAGGCGCAAAAGCTCAAAGCCGTTCGCATCCATGCAAACGTTTTTGTAGCGCGACGGATTGACTTTGCGCTTTGGAAAGCTTTTGTTCCATTCGTTCATAAAATAATTTTCGGTCACAAAAGTTTGGTGCGTGTGGCCGTGAATGTTTGCGCATGCGCTCTTCTTGTCCAAAAAGACAGGCTCGTGCGACAAGACATAATCGCCAAAAAGCAGCGGTCCCTTGTAAACGTTGTCAAAGCCTAGGCTTGTGTAGAATTCGATAAAAGTTTTGAAAGGCCGCTTGTCGTTCTTAAAGTCGTGGTTTCCAAGAATCAAATTCATCTTGCGGTTCCTTTTCATCCGCATCACGGCATTCATGATTTTTGACCGCTCCATTTTTGCGTTCAAATACACGTCGCCAAAATTCCAAATCAGGCAGTCATCTGGGAGCTCGTAAAATTTCTTTAGCAGGAACTCTGTCATCTCCGCGCAGCCTTTTGGCGAATAGTCAAACGGGCGGCCGCAATACTTGATTATGTTCGTGTGGAATAAGTGCAAGTCGCTTGTGATGAAAATCTTTTCCGGCGGATAGCCCAGCGTAAACTCTTCTTCTGTCAGCCGCTTGTAGTCCATAGCGGCGTTATTATAGCGCAAGAGCGGGAAGAGCGCATTAAAGCGGCGCTTTAATGAAAAAAAACGGAAGCGACGGAAACCGTAACGACGGTAAACGCCGTTACGGCTACAAGCCTGAGCGCTCTCGTATCCGCGGACAGGCGGGTGCCGCAATTGCTTCCAAAAGACGCGGAAAACAAGACCGCGCTTTTTTATTGGACAGGATACAACAAGCGCAATCTCTCGCCCAACAGTTTTATTATAATGCAAAAACGGCTTTTGTCATTAAAGTTGTACTTTAATTTGTTGTCAGTATGGAACGAAAGTCATCTCGTTCGTCGCCACGGTGAAAAGGCTTTGGAGCGCGGCGGACATGGAAGTGTCCGTTGTCGCTCCGCTTGAGTTTGTCACAGTTTCGCTTGACACCAAAGTCCATTTCATTTGCTGAGCGGTGCCGGAGACTTCGAAAACGTCGGAAATCGACACGTAGTTGCCGCCGCCGTTGTTTATTTTGAATTTTATCGTTATTCGTGAGCCGCTCATCGTCGCCTTGCAGTTGGTGTACAAAGACGACGCAATTCCGCCTTTGAACATGTTGAAAGAACTGTCGCTGTTTATTCTTAGATATGTTCCGCTTTGCGCTTCCCCCTGCCTTTTCCAAGAGCCCACGACGGAGAAGCTGGGGCTTTGTCCGCCGGAAGAGCCGCCGCTGTTTTCCTTGTCGAAGGTTATTGAGTATGTTTCCTCGAAAGAAGGCGAAGAGTCTTTCAATGCGCTGTAGAAGAACATCGCCTCAAGTTTTCCTTCTGCCGTAATTCTCAAGGCTAGGGCCCAAACGTAAGGATTTCTTTTTGTCGTTAGGGTCTTCTTGGAAGTACAGACATTATAAAGGCAAACATCGTTTGCGTTGAAATTTCTGCCGGTTCCTGCCATAAGACTTGAGACAGCCGTAGTCAAGTCTTGCGAATAGTCAGGGTGGAGTGAAATCGCTTCTCGCGTGGCAGCGCCTAGCGTCGAAACTCCCTTTCCCTCTGACAAGAACATAGAGTACTCTGAATATGTAGTTTTTGGAGCGGCGTAACGAGTGCCTTCGCCGAAATACCTCTTGTAATCGCCAGCATTGTCAAAGGTCAAGGTCGCTTTTTCCGAGTCGATGACAAGCGTGTTGGTCTTTCCCTGCGAGTCGACCTTCGTCCACGTTCCGGCCATAGAAGCATACTTCGATTTCGCGGCCGCTATGGCCAAGTCGGTCGCGTTTGGCTGCTTTTCCCCGCCTCCGTCGGACGGATTGGAACATCCAAAAAATGCCACTGCCGCCGCAATAGCAACCGCGGCGAATTTGCAACGAGAAAAATTTTTCTTCATGATAAGGCTCCTGTTTTGTTTTAATGTTGTCGCTCAATCGACAGCATTAATTATAGAGCAGGACTTTGATTTGCGCATTAAAGTTGCGCTTTAATTCGTTCAGCCTCGCCAAAAAAGGCTCCACGCAAAAATCCAGATAAAGCAAATCACGCAAATCGCCTTTAAGCCCGTTCCCAAAAGAAAGCCTTTAAATGCGCCGAGCGCGGCCTTTAGCGCTTTTTTTGCGTCGGAGGAATCATGGAGCATTTCGCCGGCAAAGGCTCCCAAAAAGGGGCCGACAAGAATAAAAAGCGGGCCAAGAAAGAGCGACACGACAAGGCCTATGTTGCAGCCCCAACTGGCCGCCTCGCTTCCGCCGGATTTTTTTGTGATGATTGACGGAAAAATATAATCGATGGCCGTGACAATCGCGGCCGCGATTCCAGTCGCGACCAAAATCCAAAGTTCAATGCGGGCGTAGGCGCAAAAGCTCGCGGCCACAAGACCCGCCCACGCAAGCGGCGGCCCCGGCAAAACAGGAAGGAAAGCGCCGACAAGGCCCGCCAAAAGCAAAAGGCCTCCGAGTATCGCGAAAAAAATCGTTGGATCAAAATTCATTTGCCTTTATTTTACGGCGCGTTTTTATTTTTGTCAAATCAGGCATATGACATGTCAAGAAACGCGCCTTGACAAAAAATGGCCGCTCTTTTATGCTTGCTTCTACTATGGAAAGAACTTTTGACGAACAGAGCGAGCGCCGCTCGTTTTATAAATCCCTTTTTACGATTGTCGCTCCAATCGCGCTGCAAAATCTTTTGAGCGCGGCCGTAGGTTCGGCGGACGTAGTCATGTTGGGCTACGTGGGCCAAACCGCAATCGCGGCTTCGTCGCTTGCCAACTACGTTCAAATGGTGATGTTTCTTTTTTACATTGGCCTTTCGTCGGGCGTCGTAATGATGGCCGCGCAGTATTGGGGAAAGGGCGACTCCCATTCAATAGAAACTATTTTCGGAATCGGAACAAAGCTTTCTGCCTTGGTCGGAACCATATTCGGACTTGCCGCGATTTTGGCGCCGCGCTTTTTGATGAAGATTTTCACCAACGACGAGGCCTTGATTTTCGCGGGCGCCGAATACCTTCACATCGTCGGCGTGTCATACTTTTTGCTTTCTTTTTCGCAAATAATCCAGGCCACGCTAAAGAGCATTGAACGCACAAAAATAGTTACGGTAATCACTACGGCGGCGCTTTTGCTGAACATTTGCTTGAACGCGGTCTTTATCTTTGGCTTGTTCGGCGCCCCCAAAATGGGAATCCGCGGCGTGGCCCTTGCGACAACGATCGCCCGCGTCATGGAGCTTGCCTTAAGCGTTTTTGTGATTTACCGTTCCAAGGAAATTAAAGTTAGGCCGGAATGCCTTTTTAGGCGCAACGCGCTTTTGTTGCGCGACTTTGTAAAGTATTCGCTCCCCGCGATTGGAAACGAAGTCGTTTGGGGCGCGGGCTTTGCAAGCTACGCCGTCATTATGGGCCACCTTGGCTCGGACTTGGTGGCGGCGAATTCCTTGGTAAACGTCTTGCGAAACTTGGCCACAATCGTTTGCTTTGGAATGGCTTACGGCGGAGCGATTTTGGTTGGAAAGGAAATCGGCGCGGGCCAAAACGAAAAGGCCAAGCGCAGCGCGAGCCGCCTTGTAAAGAGCACGATTTTCGCCGGCGTAATCGGAGCGGCGGCTCTTATTGCCAGCCAGCCCCTTTTGTTCAAGATGGCAAAGCTTACCGAAGAGGCGACAAAAATGCTTTCGCCGCTTTTGTACATAAACGCGCTTTCGATTGTCGGCGCAACGATAAACACTGTCTTGATTTGCGGCGTCTTTAGGTCGGGCGGCGACGCCAAGTTTGGCTTTGTGCTGGACACAATCGCGATGTGGGCGGTTTCCGTTCCGCTTGGAATGGTCGCCGCCTTTGTCTTGCATTTGCCGCCGCTTGTCGTCTACTTGATTTTGTACTTGGACGAATTTGAAAAAATGCCTGTGAACATTTTCCATTACAAGAGCGGCAAATGGCTCAAGAACATTACGCGTGACTTTTAAGTTCCAGAAAGGCTTCGCTTTCTGGAACTTGTCGAGTTTCGGGCGTTGCCCAAAACTCGCAAAATTTTGTTATACTTTAAATTGGTCGATTTCGGCGCCGATTTCCGAGATTGCCCTGGACATTTGCGCTGTAAGCGAACTCAACTCGTTTCTTGTTTCGTTCATTTGCCGCGCGTTGGCGTTCATTGACTCGACGTTTTGGTTGATTTTCGTCGTGCTCTCTTTGAGCGCGCTCACTTCGTCCAAAATCGTCTTGCTTCCTTCCGCCATTTCCTGCGAGGCGCTTCTAACTTCGCTTGTTCCGTCGCTCATCACGCGCAAGGCTTCAAGGATTTGCTTTGAGCCTTCCTGTTGTTCGTCCATCGCGCTCTTGATTTGGCGCACAAGCTCGTCGGTGGCCTGAATGTTTTCAGAAACGGATTGAAAGGCTTGGCTTGAATCGGCGGAAGAGCTTGAGACTTCCGTGATTGAGTCTTTGATTTTCGAAAGTTGGCTTCCGATTGTCTTTGACTGTTCGCTGGAAGTTTCGCTAAGCTTTCTGATTTCGTCGGCTACAACGCTAAAGCCTTTTCCCGCTTCGCCAGCGTGCGCCGCTTCGATGGCGGCGTTCATAGCGAGCAAGTTTGTTTGCTCGGCGATGGCGGCGATGGCGATGTTGGCTTCCTGAAGCATTTCAGACTCGATTTCTATTTGCTCGATTTTTTCGTTTACGGAATTTTGCTTTGAAATTCCTTCGCTCGCGTTTTCGCGCAAGGTGATGAAAGATTTTGAAAGCTTTTCCACGCTTGTGTTCACGCTTGCGATGTTTCCAATCATTTCCTCAACGGCGGCGCTGGCTTCCGTAACGCCATTGGCTTGGTTTTGAATCATTTTTTCAAGCGATTCGATGTTGCTTGAAATTTGAGTTACGCCGCTTGAAGTTGACTGGACGCTTTCGTTTTGCTCGTCGGCGCTTTTTTTTACGTCTTCAATGTTCTTTATGATTTGCTCGATGCAGTTCTCCGTTTCGGCGATGCCGGAATCCAAGTCGGTGTCGGCGGAAGAAAGCCTGTCGCGCGAGTCCTTTATCTTCGCCATGATGCTTTGGAGCTTTTCGACAAAGTCGTTGAAGCCGTTGACAACTTGGCCGATTTCGTTGTTGGTTGTCGTGTCAAGGCGTTTTGTAAGGTCGGCGTTGCCGCTGGCTATGTCTTCGATTGTGTTGACGACTGTGCGCAAGGGCTTGATGGAGATGTTGATCATGATTGCGATTATGATTAAAAGCGTCACGGCTAGCAGAACGTTTCCTGTAATCATAACCCTTCGCAAGCGGTCTGCGGTTGAGTGCAGCTGCTTGAAAGGAACGGCGATTGCGATTGACCAAGGCGTTCCCGGAACGTTTCCGTAGCTTACATAGACTTTGCTCACCCTTCCGTTTTCAGAGAAACTGGCTTCCACGCTGTCCCGCTTTCCTTCGATCATGTTCTTGGCCATGATTCTTGTTTCTTCGTTGGCATCCTCGGCCGTGATGAAGTTCTTTTCCATGACCAGCTCTTGCATGGGGTGGGCGATTACAGTTCCGTCTCCGTCAAGCATAAAGCCAAAGCCCATCTCGCCGATTTTAATTCCGCCTACAAGATTGCT
This sequence comes from uncultured Spirochaetaceae bacterium, assembly GCA_902799665.1. Taxonomy (GTDB): domain Bacteria; phylum Spirochaetota; class Spirochaetia; order Treponematales; family Treponemataceae; genus Treponema_D. The sequence goes on from CADCBK010000003.1 coordinate 6,352, forward strand.
TAGATAGTCCATTCCGACGACGCCTACGAACATTCCGACCAAATTGTTGGAATCGTCATGGGCGGCCTTTACGAACATTACGCTGACCTTGCCGGTGGCTTTGGCGATTGTCGGGTTGTTCACGACATGGTCCGCTCCTGCGATGATTTTTTTATAGTAGGCGCGGTCGCTGTGGTTTCCGCGCTTGCCTGAATCGTAGTAGGAATTTCCGTCCGCCGCGATGAACAAAACATATGAAAAGCAGTCCGGCCTTCGGGCGGTTGTCGTCGCCAGCCACGCGCCGATTTCTTCGGCGGAAGAGCCTTTTCTTACAACGTCCGAGCGCGAGTAGACGTCAAGCTCGTTCATGGTTCCTTCTACATACATTCCTGTGGATTCGATGTAGGATTGCGCGATTTCCTTGATATTGTTAGTGGTTGATTCAACCGTTTGCTTCCTGACGTCGGTTATAACCACCAGGTTTTGAACCACAAAGGCGACTACCGTTATAAGCGCGATTACGCCTAAAAGCTTTACAAGCATTTTCTTTCTTTTTCGGTCCGCTTTGCTTTTTGCCGCGTTCATGTTTGATTCTTCAGTTGCCATAATTCCTCCAAAGGGTGTATGCTTTATTGATGGTTTTATTATATATCCTATCGGCGAAAAATGCAAATTTTTTTACTTTTTACTATTTAATTTGTTATGCCATATATGCCGATAATGTAGGCAGTTTTTTTATTGGCGAGGTGAACGATGAAAAATAAAATCGCTTTTTTGTCCTTGATTTTGGCTGGCGGAATCTTGTTCGCGCAAGGACATTTGTTCCAGTTTAAGTACAAAGAAGGCGACGCGTACAGGGTGCTTTCAACCGTTCAAGAAGACGTTTTCTTTAACAATGTTTTTCACCATCACGCAGAGATTCTTAACCGCGTTTCGGTCAGGGTGACCGGCCTTGACGACGCGGGGAACGGAATTCACGACGCTATATTTATGACAAGTGAAAATTCCACCGGAGCCAGCGGAAAAGCCTTTAGCTACGGCGAGGACTACAAAAGCGTCTTTACCCGCGACGCCACAGGCCGCTACGACATCTCGGACCAATACTTTATGCCTGTTGTCCGCGACGTTCCGATTTTTCCCGACAAAGAAATCGAGCCTGGCTACAAGTGGACCGCGCAAGGCCACGAGGCCCACGACTTGCGAAGGACCTTTGACATAAAGACGCCCTACAAAATTCCCTTTAACGCCGAATACGAATTTTTGGGAACGGTACAAGACGGCGAAAAAACTTTTTACAAGTTTGAGGTTCAGTACGAGCTGGAATATTCGGTTGACCTAAAAAAATACGCTCAAGTAAATGGCGAGGTTCCTATTGCCACGCAAGGCTATTCCCACCAGTACATTTTTTGGGACATAGAAAAAGGCTGCATCGACCACTACAACGAAGAGTTCAAGATTGAGATGCTGACAAGTTCCAACAACATACTCCGCTTTGAGGGAATCGCCCACGCCGAAGTCACAGAGTTTACCCGCACCGCTGACGAAACGACAGTCGCCGCCGTCCTGGAAAAAATCACCGACCTTGGAATCGACGACGTAAGCGTAACCGCCGGCGAAAAGGGCCTTACCCTTAGCATCGAGAACATCCAGTTTATGCCAGACAGCGACATCCTTATGCCGAGCGAAAGGGCCAAGCTTGACAAAATCGCGCAAATCCTAAACGCCTATCCCGAAAACGACTTGCTAGTTACCGGCCACACAGCCCTCCGCGGAACCAAGGAAAGCCGCCAAAAGCTTAGCGAGGAGCGAGCCCAAGCGGTGGCCAACTACCTTATCCGCAACAAAGTCCGCGACAAGTACCATGTCTTTACAAAGGGCATGGGCGGAGACGTTCCCGTAGCCGACAACAAGACCGAAGCCGGCCGCGCCAAAAACCGCCGCGTTGAGATTACGATTATGGACAAATAACAAACGCAGAGGGCTTGTTTTTTTTGTAAATATATAAAATCCGCTCTAAAATTTGCAAAAAAATCCCAAAAAAAGCCTATCTTATAGGTATGGGAAATTTATTCGTAAAACTAAAGGCGTTGTTTGAGCGGAACTCCACCGCATCAAAAAGCGCCGCGAATCTTAGGTTTGCCGACAGCCCGGACGCGGACGGGCTTCCTGAGGCTCTGCGCGGAAAAGTTTTCGCCGCTGAGTCAAGCGAGGTTGACGACCCGGTCTTGTCAGTGGCCAAAAATGTCTTTGGCGTCTCGCACCTTTATCCTTGGCAGCGGCTTGTAATCGGAAACATTCTTGACGCGGCGGCGGATTCCTTGCAAGCCCAAAACAGCCCGCAAGCCCAAGATGGCGGCGGCAGTCTTAGTCTTGCAGACAGTTCCGACGTGTTTTGCATGGGCCGGCAAATCGTTTTGCTTCCAACCGGCGCCGGAAAGTCGATGTGTTTTTTGCTTCCGGCGGTGATGCTTTCGGGGCCGACGCTGATTTTTTACCCCTTGCTCGCTTTGATGGCCGACCAAAAGCGCCGCCTGGAGCAAAACGGAATTGAATGCGTCGTCTTTAGGGGCGGCCAAAGCGAAGATGAGCGTGAAGAAAATTTTAAGCGCCTTTCCGCCGGAGCAAAAATAATTTTGGCCAACCCGGAAGTCTTGCAAAGCGAGCGGCTCTTGGAGCGCTTTAAGGCTTGCAATATTTCGCACATTGCCATCGACGAGGCGCACTGCGTGGCGGAGTGGGGCGACACATTCCGGCCCGCCTACCTTACGCTTGGAAAAATAATCGAGACGCTTTCAGTCCCGCTTGTTACGGCTTTTACCGCCACCGCCTCTCCGACTGTGCTGGAACGCGTAAGCCAAGTTTTGTTCGGCGGCTCCTGCCATCTTGTTCGCGGAGAAAGCGACCGGCCCAACATCCATTATTCCGTTCAATATGCATGGGCAAAGAAAAAGGCCGTCTGCCGCTTGGCCGTTACGGAGCAAAAGCCAATGATTGTCTTTTGCGGAACCAGAGCCAAGAGCGAAGACATGGCGCGCGAGCTTTGCGAATGTTTGGGAGCCGACAAAGTCCGCTTTTACCACGCAGGCCTAAGCCGCGAGGAAAAGACCGCCGTCGAAAAATGGTTCTTCCCAAAAAAGGACGCGGTCCTCTGCTGCACTTGCGCTTTCGGCATGGGAGTCGACAAGCCCGATGTTCGCACGGTCGTTCACCTGGAGCCAAGCGCGACCGCTGAAAGCTACATCCAAGAGGCGGGAAGGGGAGGCCGCGACAAAAAAGTTTCCAAGGCGATTTTATTGTGGAGCCGCGAGGACTCGGAGGCATTTGAAAAGTTCCCAAAAAAAAGCCGCGAGCGGGTGATCTTAAGATTCGCGCAAAGCAAAAGCTGCCGCCGGCAAGTTTTGCTTGACGCGCTTGGAGGCGAAAAGGCGATTTGCTCAGGCTGCGACATTTGCGACTCGCAAGCGGTGGCGCGGCAACGGGGAACCGCTCCCCAGGATTGGAAGGCTCCAAGCGTTTTTGACGCCCAAGACGCGCGCTTGGTCCACAAGCTGGTCCGCAAAAACCAAAACTACTGCAGCCGCGAAAAAATCGTCAAGCTTGCGATGGAAAAATTGAACGCCATCGACAGGAAAATTTTTGGACTGAACGTTTGGGATTCAAGCGACATCGACTTGATTTTGGAGCAGTTGGAAAAGTCCGGCTCCGTTTATAACGCGGGCTTTTTGTGGGAGAACGCTATGGCCGCGCTTAGGGACATCTCTAGCCCTCCGCGCCGTCATCCCCTGTGCCTTCATCCTCGCCCTCTTTCTTCTCTTCTGCCTTCTTTGCGGGCTCGGGCTTGGGCGCTCTTTTCTTCTTGGGCTTTGCAGGCTTTTTCACATAGCGCGCGACAAAAAAGACAAAATTCAAGTAAAGAATAATCACCGCCGCCGTAATGATAGTAATTGGATTTTTCAACACGCCGAGAACAACCGGCAGCATCGCCCCTATTTTCATGTCATTATTATCGGCATTTCGCTCTGGCTTGTTGAATAAATTTCGTAATGTCGCTATAATAATTTGGCGCAAGGGGAACGGCTGGACTGGGCTTTTTGCGAAATTTATTGATTTTTGAGGCGTAAAATGAACGTTGTCGTAATGGGAGCCCAGTGGGGCGACGAAGGCAAGGGAAAGATTGTTGACTTTTTGGCGCAGGACGCTAAGTACGTAGTGCGCTTTGCGGGCGGAGCCAACGCCGGCCACACAATCGTGGTTGACGGAAAAAAATACGCTCTGCACCAAGTTCCGTCCGGAATTTTGTATCCCGGAAAGACTGTTTTCCTTGGCTCCGGAATGGTCATCGACCCCGAAGCGCTTTTTGCCGAACTTAAAATGCTCAAAGACAACGGAATTGATTGGGAAGGCCGCGTCTTCATCTCTGACCGCGCCCACATCGTTTTGCCCGGCTACCGCGAAATGGACAAAAAGCGCGACGCCGCCCGCAAGCGCCCGATCGGAACCACAGGCCGCGGAATCGGAACCACATACTCCCAAAAGTCAGAGCGCGACGGAATCCGCTTGGCCGACCTTGACTGGGACGAAAAAATGGCCGACCTTGACCAGGCCGACAAGGACTTCCTTAAGCCCTATATGGAACAGCTTCTTTCAATGCGCGTCAACATCGCCGAAAAAATGTGGGAATTCCGCAAGGAAAACATTTTGTTCGAGGGCGCCCAAGGCGCGATGCTCGACATCGACAGCGGAACTTATCCCTACGTTTCAAGCGGAGCCTCTTGTTCCGCCGGAGCGTCAACTGGCTCGGGAATCGGACCGCGCTCTTTGGACAGAATCTTTGGAGTTTTCAAGGCCTATGAGACGCGCGTCGGAAACGGCCCGATGCCCAGCGAGTTCAACGCCGAAAGCGAGGGCGAGCTTTGCGACTATGTCCGCAAGACTGGAAACGAGTTTGGCGTCACCACAGGCCGCCCGCGCCGCTGCGGCTACCTTGACTTGGTCGCGCTCCGCTACGCCTGCCATGTCAACTCAATCGACTCGCTTGTTTTGACGCACCTTGACATTTACGACGACATGGACGAAATCGAGGCTTGCATCGCCTACGAGATTGACGGAAAAATCGTCACTGAATTTCCGACAAGCATTCCGGCGCTCAACAAGGCCAAGCCTGTTTTGCAAAAGTTTGACGGCTGGAAAAAGGACCTCAAAAAGTGCGGCTCTTATTCCAAGATGCCCAAAAACGCCAAGGCCTACATCGAGTTCATAGAAGACTTCACCAATACGCCGGTAGGAATCGTCTCTGTCGGAAGCGACCGCAACGAAACCTACTTGCGCATCAAGCCCTGGAAAAAATAAAAGCCGCGTATGACAATCCAGCAATTAAAATACGCGCAGGGTATTTCCGAGGCTAAAAGCTTCAACAAGGCTGCGGAAAACCTTTACGTTTCCCAGCCTTCGTTGACGGCCGCCATTCACGACTTGGAAGCGGAGTTGGGAATCACGATTTTCAACCGAACTTCCAGAGGAGTGACGCTCACAAGCGAAGGCCAGGATTTTATCCTTAACGCGCGCGAACTCCTAAGGCATTGGGAGAATGTGCTGGAAAAATACGGCGACGACGGAAAGCGAAAAAAGAAATTCGCGATCTCGACCCAACACTACACCTTTGCCATCAAGAGCTTTGTCGAGATGGCCAAAAAAATCAACACAGACGAATACGAGCTTGCCGCCCGCGAAACAAAAACCCGCGACGTAATCGAAGACGTCGCCTCAATGAAAAGCGAGCTGGGCGTCTTGTACCTAAGCGACTTTAACCGCAAGGTAATCACCAACTTGCTTGAGTCAAAGGAATTGGAATTCAACAAGTTGATCGACTGCGGCGCTTACGTCTATATGTGGAAAAAACATCCGCTCGCCAAAAAAGACCGCATCACTTTTGAAGAGTTGGAGCCGTACCCTTGCCTTTCGTTTGAGCAGGACGAAGCCAGCGAATTTTATTTTGCCGAAGAAATTTTTTCGGAACGCAAGCACCGCCGCGTCATCAAGGTCAACGACCGCGGAACGATTCTTAACATGATGGTCGGCCTTAACGGCTACACTCTTTGCTGCGGAATCATCTCCGAGGAGTTGAACGGTTCCGACTACGTTGCCGTTCCCTTTTACGACGGAGCCAAAGAAAACAACCCCGCGATGCAAATCGGCTGGATAAAGAAAAAGAACTTAAGCCTTAGCGCGATCGGCCAATGCTACGTCGATGAGATGAAAAAGTATTTGGCTTCCTACAAGATTTAGTTGAAAATCTTCTTGACGGCGGCCATGAACTTGTCTCCGCGGTCAAATTCATTCGAGAACATTCCAAACGACGTGCAGCCCGGCGAAAAGACAACCGTGTCGTTTTTGTAAGCCGGAGAATTCGCGTCGCCAAAATCTTTTTTGAGCGCCAAGAGCAAGTCGTCCAAGCAATTGTAGGGGCCGTTGTATGCGATTTTTCTTTCTTGCAATAATGGCAAAAGTTTGTCGGTTCCGCTTCCGGCCAAAAGATAGATTGCGGCCGCCGGCGTTGAAGAAACGATTGTCGGATCCAAAGCCTCGGCCAACGGTTCAAAGGCCAGGCCCTTGTCGGTGCCGCCTGTGATGAATATTACGGATTTTCCAAAAGCCGCGCTGGCAGCCGCGGCCGCCTCGGGCACGGTGGAGCAAGAGTCGTTGTAAAAGCGGACGTTTCTTTGCGCGGCGCTTTTAAAGCTGTGAAAGAATTGCAGGCGGTGAGGAATGCCGTTCCACTCGCCAAGAATTTTTTGTATGTCCTGCGCCTGGACTCCCATCAAGTAAAGGACCAGCGCCGCGTTCATTACGTTTTGGCGCATGTGGCGGCCAGGCACGTTCACCGCTCCCAAAATTTTCGTGTCGTTAGTTTTTGAAGGAATTCGCGCCAAGGCTTCCAAATCGTTTTTGTCGTCAAAGCTAAGCCAAACGCCGTATTGGCTGTCGTCAAGCGGGTCTTGCTTGTAGCGCAAAACTTTTGCCTTGCATTCGCTGGCGAACACGTTTCCCCAAGTCCCGCCTTCCTTTGGGCCGGCGCCAAATGGGTCTTTGTCCGCGTCGCAAATCATATAGTCGTCCGCGTCCTGGTCGGCGTAAATCAATTTTTTGTCGGCGATGTAGTCTTCCATGTTGCCGTACCAGTTTTGGTGGTCGGGAACGATTTTTGTAATCAATGAAATTTTCGGCTTTAAAAGGCCGCGGCCCCTAAGGTCGGCCAGCTGCCAGCTTGAAAGCTCCAAAACAACCGGCGTCTTTTCGTTGGTTTCTTCCAAAAAGTTTAGCGGGCTTACGGTGATGTTTCCGCCCAAAAAGGCCTTAAAGCCGGCCTTGTTCAAGCCGTAATGGATCGCGCTTACGGTAGACGACTTTCCCTTGCTTCCCGTTACCGCGATGATCGGCGCCTTTGTGAATTGCAAGAAAAGGCTGATGTCGGTTTCTATCGCCGGGGCGGCGCTTAAAAATTCGTTTCCTTGAATTTTGACTCCGGGATTTTTGATTACGCAGTCGGCGTCCCTAAAGTCTTCGATTCTGTGGCCGCCCAAAACATAAGTCAAGCGCTCCTTGTTAAGCGTGTCGTCAAAGGCGATGGAGTTTAGGGTTGGCTTTAACTGCTCCTCCGTTTTCATGTCGGTGACCAAAACGTAGGCGCCGCGCTTAAGCAAAAAGCGCGCCACGGCCTCTCCGCCGCCGTTAAGCCCCAAGCCCATTACTGTGATGTGTTTGTCCTTTATGTCGTCAATCGATTTAAAGAAACATCCTTTGGGGTAAACATGGGCTTTCATTTTAATCCTCCATATCGGCGGCTTTATTGCCGCTGTTAGCGTGACGTCAAAAGTTTTTTGCCTGCTTCAAAGCGTTCCAAAGCCTCGTCAATCAAAAGGTTGATCAAGTCCTTGTAGCCAAGGCCGGCGGCTTCGCACATTTTTGGGAACATGCTGATGGACGTGAAGCCTGGAATCGTGTTGATTTCGTTGATGTAAATCGCGCCTGAATCCTTGTCGATGAAAAAGTCAACGCGGCTAAGTCCCGAGCAGTCCAAGACCGAGTAGGCCTTTACGGCAAGCTCTTTGATGATTTTTGTCGTCGTTTCGTCGATGTCCGCCGGAATCTTGAGCGCGGCGCCGTCGGGGTCTTTGTATTTTGCGTCGTAGTCGTAGAACTCGTGGGTGGGAAGAATCTCGCCGGGCGTGTAGGCCTTTACGGCGCTAAAGGCGTTTTCGGGATTTTGAATGATCGCGTTTCCGGTGACGCTGCACTCAACCTCGCGCGCGTTGATCGCTTTTTCGACCAAGACCTTGTTGTCCCACATAAAGGCTTCGCCAAGCGCCATGCTAAACTCGCGCGCGTTGGAAGCCTTGCTGGCTCCTACAGAAGAGCCTGCGTTGCAGGGCTTTACAAAAAGCGGAAATCCAAAGTCCGCGATAACTTTTTCGACCAAGGCGTCGTAGCGCTTGTTGTCGTTTATGTCCGCGCGCGTAAAGCAGTAGTAGGGAACGACAGAAAGGCCGTTGCTCTTCCAAATGACTTTTGTCTTTTCCTTGTCCATCGTAATGCCGCTGGCCATTACGCCGCAGCCGACGTAAGGAAGCTCGGCCGCTTCCAGCAAGCCTTGCATGACTCCGTCTTCGCAAAAAGTTCCGTGGACTACGCCAAAGACCGCGTCAACCTGCAATGACTTTCCGCCGACTGAAAGCGCGTCCTTTTTTCCGCCTGGAATTATGTTCACAAGCTTTGCGGGGTCTTCCTCGATTTTAAACGCGGCGCTTGAATCGCCCTGAACGCGCTTAAGCTCGTCGTCGCTTTGCAAAAACCACTTTCCGTTTTTTGCGATTCCGATTGGAATGATTTTGTACTTTGCCGGATCCAAGTTGCGGGCCACTGAACTTGCGCTTACAAGAGAAACTTCGTGCTCGCTTGACTTTCCGCCGAATAAAATCGCTAGATTCATTTTACACTTCCTTATTGTATCCTAGTTCCGCCAGCGCTTTTTTCGCCTCGGCGATTTCGTCGTATGGCATTGCGTGGTCTTTGTATATGATGGAATTTTCGTGTCCCTTTCCCAAAAGCAAAACTATGTCGCCTCTTTTGGCCATTCCAAAAGCCTGCCTGATTGCGGTTGGCCTGTCTGGCGTGATGAACAAGTCTTTGCCGAGCGTTTTTCCTTCCTGCAAGGCGCCGGCGGCGATTTGCTCCAAAAGCGCTTTGGGGTCTTCGCCGCGCGGGTCTTCGTCGCACAAAATTATTATGTCGCAGTACTTGGCCGCGATTTGTCCTTGCAAGGGCCTTTTTGTAAGGTCGCGCTCGCCGCCGCTTCCAAACAAAGCGAATATCCTTCCTTTGCAGCGCGCGCGGATTGGCGGGAAAATCGCCTCAAAGCTTGACGGCGTGTGCGCGTAGTCAACGATGACTTCAAAGTCCTGGCCCTTTTCAATCTTTGTCATTCTTCCGGTAATCGGAATCAAGTTGTTCGCGCGGCGGGCAAGTTCGCGCAGCGGAACGCCTGCCATCTTGTTGACGACAATCATCGCGGCCATTATGTTCATCGCGTTAAAGGCCCCAACGCAAGTCGAGCGCGCGGTTATGCTTTCGTGGCTTTGGTCAAAGGCCGAGCCGTGGTCAAACTCAAATTCCAGGTAGTCTTGCGCGGCGTCTATTTTTTTCGCCGACAAATATTCCACGCCGTCAATCGGCTGGACTTCCTTTGCGGCAAAGCCGTAGCAGGCCGCTTGCGTCGCATGGACAAAATAGGCGGCCGAAGGATCTTCCATGTTCACCACGCCGCAAGGAGTTAAGTCCAAGGGAACGTTGTTCACAACCTTGTGGTGCTTGTGTTTGTCCAAGGCGCGGAAAAGGTTCGCCTTGTCGTCGCGGTATTGCTCAAAAGTTTTGTGGAACTCCAAGTGTTCCAGCGTGACGTTCATAAAAACGCCGCAGTCAAAAAGAACGTGGTCCAGGCGGCCAAGTTTTTCGCTTAGCCCGTGGCTTGAGCTTTCGACAACCGCGTACTCGCAGCCGTTCTGGACCATCTCGTAAAGCTCGCGCTGGATTATCGGCGCCTCGGGAGTGGTGGAGTGAACTGGATTGGCAACCGCTTCGCCTCCCAATGAATACTGAACGGTAGAAATAAAGCCGGCCCTTTTTCCCGACAAGCGCAAAAGCTGCCAGATAAAGGAAACTGTCGAAGACTTTCCTTCGGTTCCGGTCACGCCGATCACTATCAATTTTTTGGAAGGGTTTCCGTAAAACTCCGAGGCTACGGGAGCCATTGCCTTGCGCGCGTCGGCGACTTTTAGTAAAACCGGCATCACCAAGTCGGAGAGTTTTTTGTCGGCGCTTCCCATGTTGTCCAATGTTCTGCAAACAATCGCCTTTGCGATTTGAGCGCTTTCTTCTTTGGTCAACTCGTCTTGGTAAACGATTGCGCTGGCGCCGGAATCAATCGCCTTTGCGATGAAACTGTTTCCGTGGACATGCGTTCCTGGAAGCGCGAAAAAAAGATAGTTTTGCTTAACCTCGCGCGAATCAAAGGCAAGGCCTGCGATTGGCGTCGCGCCAATAAGAGACTGGTCAAGCGGGCTAACGCCGTCCGCCGCGACCGCCTTGCATTCAAAGGAATCCAACAACGAAGACAACTTCTTTTCCATAGCGCCAATTATTTTATCGCAAAGCGCTATGAATTTCAAGCAATGCGCGCTAGAATGGCGCTATGTTTGAAGTACGAGTGGAAGACGATTTTGCGGCGGCGCATTTTTTGCGCGACTATCACGGTAAGTGCGAGGCCTTGCACGGCCACAACTATAAGGTTTTTGTCCATGTTCGCGGCTCGGCCCTTAACGAGGGCGGAATGCTTTTGGACTTTACCCAGCTAAAGGCCGCGCTAAAAAAAGTTTTGGCGGGCTTGGACCACACCAACCTTAACGACAATCCCTTCTTTGACCAAAATCCCAGCGCCGAGCGCATCGCGCTTTACATTTGCCAAAACGTCCAGGCGGAGCTTGACGCGCAAAAAAAAGGCGTCCGCCTTTATTCGGTGGACGTTTTTGAAACAGACAGAAATCGCGCCACCTACTATGCGGAATAGGAACGGTCAAGGCGCGCTTGCGCTTAAAGCCTTGACTCGTTCCTTTTGCAGCGCGAGCAAAATTATCGCGCCGCAATAAAAACCGCGCTAGTTACTATGTTGAATAAAAAAAACGCGGCCATGCGACCGCGTTTTTTTTTCAACCTTTTGCGAGTTTTCGGCCGCCCGTTGAGCGGTAGAAAACTCGTGTTTGAAACAAAACTTGTTTTGTTTCAAACTGTAAAATTGTCGATTTCCTTTCCAATCTTGTAGATTGATTCCTTAAGGTTTCCTGCGACGTCGTTCAAGGCCGCGCCAGTCTCGTTGATCTTTTCGGCGCCTTGAGCCATCTCTTCCATGCTGCCCTTCATTGCAAGAGTGGCGTCCTGCAAGAGGCGGACTTCGTTAAGAATCAACTTGTTGCCTTCGGTCATTTCCTCGCTGGCGTTGCGGACTTCGATAGAGCCGTCGTTCATGCTCTTAAGGGCTTCGCTGATTTGGCGGCTTCCCTCAGTCTGCTCTTCCATGGCGGTTCTAATTTGCATTACAAGCTGGTCGGTGTCGCGAATCTTGTCGGCGACGACGGTGAGCGCCTGGGCCGACTCGTCCGATGCGGTGACGACGTTGCTGATCGATTCCTTGATTTTCGCCAACTGCTCGCCGATAGTCTTTGACTGGCCGGTTGATGTTTCTGAAAGCTTTCTGATTTCGTCGGCTACAACGCTAAAGCCCTTTCCGGCGTCGCCAGCGTGGGCGGCCTCGATCGCCGCGTTCATGGCCAAGAGGTTGGTTTGCGCCGCGATGTTCGCGATGGCTTGGTTGGCGTCCTCAAGCATGGCGGACTGTGTTTCAATCTGCTGAATCTTTTCGTTGACGTCCTGCTGCTTCTTAAAGCCGATGTCGGCGTTTTGGTTAAGCTCTTCAAAAGAGTTGGCCATTTTTTCGACGCTCTGGTTGACCGAAGAAATGTTTCCAATCATTTCTTCGACGGCGGCGGAGGCTTGGGTGATTCCTGAAGCCTGGCCTTCAATCATTTTGTTCAATGAATCGATGTTTGAAGAAATCTGGTTGACGGCGCCGGCGGTTTGGTTTACGCTCTGGCCTTGAGTTTCGATTTGCTGGTGGATTGAGTCGATGTTGGCGATGATTTCCGTAATCGCGCTGGCCGTGTCTTGGCTGATGGCGCCCATGTTCTCTCCGCCAGACTCCAAATCCTTGTTTTGGTCCTTGACAATCGTGATGATGTTCTGCAAGCGCTCGATGAACTTGTTGAAGCCGCCGACAACTTCGCCGACTTCGTCCTTGGACTTGGACTCAATGCGCTGGGTAAGGTCGGCGTCTCCGCTTGAAATTTTAAGCAAGCTGTCGCGGACTGCCAAAACCGGCTTTACAACGACGAATCTAACGACGATTGACGTCAAGATTGAGATGACGACCAAAAGGAGGAGTATTGACGGAACGACCATCTTTAGCGTCTGTATTGTGGCCTCGGTGATTACATGCAGTTTTTGGGCCATAAAGAGCATTCCGACGATTTCTCCATTGGGGTTTTTGTGCGGAATGTATACCGCGCGGTAGTTCTGGCCGCCCAGCACAAGGCTAAGCCTTATGGTCTGTCCCTTTCCCAAAACTTCCGTCAAAACCCGCTTGTTGTCGATTCTTGTTCCGGTCATCGGGTTTCCCTTGCTGTCGCGAAGGGTGGTGGAAACGCGCAAGTCGCCGCGGAATACTGTACATTCCGTTCCGTGGGCTTCCTTGACCAAGTTTACGAAATCTTCCTTTACAAAGTCATAGGCCGAAAGGACGGCGCCTACAAATTCGCCCTGGTAGCGAACCGGCGCGGCGTAGGCCAAGCCCCATGACATCCAGTCTTTTTGAATCCAAGAATAGCTGGTCGTTTCGCCGTTCATTACATTTTGGAAAGCCTGGATGTCGCTGATGTTTCCGCCCACTCCGACAGAGCCTGCGACAACATTTCCGTCGCGGTCGGCTATAAGAAGGTAGTCGGCGTCCATGCTGCCAACCTGGCCTTTGACAACGCCTTCCAAAACCTCCAAGTCCCTGTTGGCCAAGCCGTTTGTCGTGCGGTTAAGGCCCGCGATTGTCTTGGCCTCGGCAGCCAAAGTGTCTTCCCAGTTCTTTAAGAGAACCTCTCCGCCGTGTCCGGCAACTCTGACATTGTTGTCAACTTCTTCCGCAAAATGCGCCTTGAATGTAAGAATTGAAATCGCGCAAACTGTAATCGATGACAAAATGACCATAACGGCCACAATGAAAAAAATCTTGAGGGATAATTTAACCTTCATGTAAACTCCTTGCTTTAAGTGCAATAATTATATCACGCCATTTTTCAAAAAGCAAGAAGAATTTACACTTTAAATTGGCGGGTTTTACACCTTGAATTGGTCGATTTGGCCGCCGATTTGGTCAATCGAATCCTTGACATCGGCCGCGATTGTCGTGAGCGCGGAGGCCGTTTCGTTGATTTTTTCGGCTCCAATCGACATTTCCTCCATGCTGCCGTTCATCGCGCGGGTGAATTCCTGCAAGGCGGAGACTTCTCGCAAAATCATCTGGTTTCCTTCGCTCATTTCGCTGGCGGCCGTGCGGACTTCCGAGGCGCTGTTGTTCATGCTGTGGAGGGCGTCGGTGATTTGCTTTGAGCCTTCCTGCTGCTCTTCCATCGCGCTCTTGATTTGCGTGATGAGCTGGTCGGTGTCGTTGATTTGTTCCGAAACCGAAGAGAAGGCCTGGTTTGAGTCCGCCGAGGCCTTTACGACGGCTTCTATCGATTCCTGAATCTTGTTTAGCTGCTCGCCGATTGTCTTTGACTGGGAGCCGGAAGTTTCGGAAAGCTTTCGGATTTCGTCGGCAACTACCGCAAAGCCCTTTCCCGCGTCGCCAGCGTGGGCGGCTTCGATGGCCGCGTTCATGGCCAAAAGGTTTGTCTGCTCCGCGATGGCCGAGATCGCGGCGTTGGCTTCCTGCAGCATGGCCGACTGGTTTTCTATGCTGCGGATTTGCTCGTCAACCGCCTGCTGCTTTACGATGCCGCTTTGTGTGTTTCCCTCAAGGGATTTGAAGGACGCGGCCATCTTTTCTACGGATTGGTTGACCGAGCTGATGTTTCCAATCATTTCCTCGACCGCGGCCGAGGCTTGGGTAACGCCCGACGACTGGCCTTCTATCATTCGCTCCAGGGATTCGATGTTGGATGCGATTTGGTTTACGGCCGCGGCGGTTTGGTCTACGCTCTTGGTTTGGTTTCCGATTTGGCCGCGCATGCTTTGTATGTTGGCGATGATTTGGGTGATCGAAGCGGCGGTGTCCTGCGCGCTGTCCTGCATTGAAACTCCCGCGCCGCCGAGGTTTTTGTTGGAGTCCTTTATTTGCGCGATTATTTCATGCAGCTTTTCCATGAATTTGTTGAATTCCACGACGACGTCGGAAACCTCGTCGTTTCCGCGCTTTTTGATGCGCTTGGTAAGGTCGGCCTCGCCGGAAGCCACGTCCTCAATCGCGGCCTTTACGGTCTTGAGCGGCTTTAGGCTGATTGACATAGCGGCGCCGACCGCGCAAAAGGCCACGGCAATCATTATAATTGAAAGAATGTAAATCGCGCGCTTCATCGTTTCGATTTCAGAATAAAAGTCCTCGTACTGGCAGGCGCCAAAGACCGACCAATCCGTTCCTGGAATCGGGCAAAAGGCCGCGATCATTTTGTTTCCGCCGCCGGGAAGGCCAAAAACCTGGTGGCCTGTCTCGCCGTTCATCACGCGGGCCAAGACGGGCTTTACGCTTTCGTCGGCGTCGTCGTTCACGTTTTGGAAGCTGGTCACTTGCTCAAAGTTGTTGGAGGCGATTGTGTGGCCTGTGGTTCGGCTTATTACCTGGATGTGGGTGTCCGACTCTCCGAACGAAATCGATTCGATTGTCTTGGAAAGGACGTCGCCGTAAATGTTAAGGCTTATGCAGCCGATGATTTTTTTGTTGTCGTCGTAAACCGGCGCGGCGTAAATTTGAAAAAGAACGTTGGTGATGGGGTTTACCGCGGGGTCGGTGATGGTGGTCTTTCCAACGGCGGCGTTGTCGATGTAGGCGCGCTTGAGGTTTATCGCGCGGCCGTCGGCAGTGTAGCCGTTTCCGTCCAAGTCGTAAAAGCCGATGTTTTCGTATTCGTCGCTGACTTTCGCGATTTTGGTAAGCTGGGCGCACTTTTCGCGCAGAGGAAGGCTTTCGTCCTTTAGGAAGTCCGACAAGGCCAAGGCGTTTAACATTCTGAAATTCTTTTCTTCCTGAGCCTTGATTTTTTCCGAGGCGGATTTTGCCACAGCGTTCAAGAGCGCGTCAACGGAATCGTTTGTGGATTTTGTAGAGAGGCGCATGGCGACCGTCACGATGACGATGTTGGACGCCAGGAATATTAGGGTTACAATCGCGATAAGCCTGAATTGGAGGCTTTGGAAAAATTTAGACGCTTTCATTAGCCGCTCCTTGCAAGTAGAGTTTAGTTGAACTAATAGTTTAGCGCCGTTTTGCCGAAAAAGCAAGTCTTTTTATAGGCAGTTTTTCGTTAGATTCGGACCGGAATGTTTGAGAGGGCAAGTTCCCGCTTTATGGCTTGGATCGTGTATTCGCCTGAGTGAACCATCGTGGCGATCAGGGCCGCGTCGGCCTTGCCTTTTGTCAAAACGTCAGCCATATGGCCGACAGTTCCGCCGCCGCCGGAAGCGATTACAGGAATTTTCAGGCTTTCGGCCATCATTTTTGTAAGCGTTATTTCGTAGCCGGCCTTGGTTCCGTCGGCGTCCATCGAGTTAAGGACGACTTCGCCCGCGCCCAGGCTTTCGGCTTTTTTCGCCCATTCAAGCGCGTCAAGGTCTGTCTTTACGCGGCCGCCGTTAAGGTAAACCCTGTAGCCGGACGGGCATTCACCGTCGCGCTTTGCGTCCATTCCAAGGACGATGCACTGGCTTCCAAAGACCCGCGCGCCTTGGCTTATAAGGTCTGGGTTTTTGACCGCCTGCGAGTTGAGCGAGACTTTTTCCGCTCCGGCAAGTATTGTGGAACGGATGTCTTCCATAGAACCGATTCCGCCGCCGACGCAAAAGGGAATGAAGACTTGGCTTGCCACCTTGCTTATAAGGTCCAAAATCGGCCTCTCGCCGCGCGCGCTTGCCATGATGTCGTAAAAGACCAGCTCGTCAACGCCCTGCTCGTAGTATTTTTTCGCCATCTCGACCGGGTCGCCGATGTCCAAGTTGTTCTGGAATTTTACGCCCTTTGTCGTGCGGCCGTCCTTTACGTCAAGGCAAACAATGATTCTCTTTTTTAGCATTGCAAGTCCCCCTCGACAAAATTCTTTATTATTTGAAGGCCGGCCTTTCCCGATTTTTCCGGGTGGAACTGGCAGGCGTAAACGTTTTCGCTTTGGATTACCGCGGGCACCATCGTTCCGTAGTTGGCGTAGCCTTTTATTACGGAAGGGTCGTCGGGCTGAATCACGTAGGAGTGCACAAAGTAAAAGTCGCTTCCTTCGGGAACGCCTTTTAGAATCGGGCAGCTTCCGGCGTAGTGGACGTCGTTCCAGCCCATGTGCGGAACCTTGCGGGAATTGTCGTCCGGGTCAATGTCGCGCTCATGCCAAAGGCGGCTAAAGTGGCGGATTGTTCCGGGAATAAGGCCTAAGCATTGGGTGTAGCTTTGCGCTCCGTTTTCAAAAGAGCCGCCTTCCTCGCTTTTGTCAAAAATGATTTGCGCTCCGATGCAGATTCCCAGCAAGGGCTTTTTGGCCGCGGCCCATTCGCGCAAGAATGTGTCGTAGCCTGTCATCACCAATTCGCGCATCGCGTAGGCGGCCTCTCCGTCGCCGGGAAAAATCACGCGGTCAACTTTTGCCAAGTCAGCCGGATTTTTAGAAAGAACGTATTTGGCGCCCAAAAAGTCCAAGGCGCGCTCGACGCTCTTAATGTTTCCGGCGTTGTAGTCAACGATTCCAATCATGGCTATATATTAGCGCGCATTGCGGAACGATTGCAAGAACGCCGCGACTTGCGCTAGAATACAGGCATGGCTTTAGTTAAAAATAATTCAAGGAAAGAAAACACTCCAACTCCGCACAACGCGGCAAAGAAGGGCCAAATCGCGCCGACGGTTTTGCTGCCCGGCGACCCCCAGCGCGCCGAATGGATTGCGAAAACATTTTTGACTGGCGCAAAGCTTGTCACCGACATTCGCGGAATGAAGGGCTTTACCGGAAAAATTGACGGAAAGCCGGTCACTGTCATGGGAAGCGGAATGGGAGCCGGCTCTGCGGGCATTTACATTTACGAGCTTTACAACTACTACGGCGTCGAGGCGGTTGTCCGAATCGGAACTTGCTGCTCATTCCAAAAGGGAACAAAGCTTGGCTCGATGATTTTCGCCATGACCGCCTCGACCGACTCGAATTACGAATACCAGTACGGCTTGCGGGGCCACCTTTCGCCCGCCGCCGACTTTGGCCTTTTGGAGGCCGCCGCGGATTACGCGCGAAAGAACAAGCTTGCCTTTGAAGCGGGCCCGGTTTTTTCAAGCGACTTTTACAGCGCCTACAACGCTTTGGGCGACCAAGTATGGAAGTCTTGGGCAAAGATGGGCTGCCTCGCGCAGGACATGGAAACTTATTGCTTGTATTCGCAGGCGGCCTTTGCCAAAAAGAAGGCGCTTTCGATTCTTACAAGCGTTTACGACAAAAACACCGACAAGGGAATCGCAAGCGACGCAAAGGCGCTTACGCCGATGGTTCAAACCGCGCTTTCTCTTGTCTAAAGACTCTGGCAAAGCAAAAGGCCAAAACGATTCCCGTTATGAGCCACGAGGCGGGGTAGGTGATTAAAAGCCAAAGCGTCGTGTGGAACCTGGGCGTTTGGAAGGCCGTGAAAATCCAGGCCAGACGGAGGCCGCAGGCTCCCAAAAGAACCACGATTGAAGGCTCCGTTGAGTGGCCCAAGCCGCGCATGTCGGCGGCCAGAGACGACATTATTCCGCACAAAATGTAGGGCGCGCACAAAATCCTCAAGCGCATGACGCCCTCAGAAATCGCCCGCTCGTTTGAAACGCAAAGCGCAAGGAGCGGCCTCGCGAACAAAACCGTAAGGCCGCCCAAAAAGGCGCCTGTCGCGCAAATCAAGCCCAGTCCCTGCAAGGCGCTTTTCTTTACGCGCTTAAAATTGCCCGCGCCGTAGTTTTGGCTTACAAAGGCAAGCGCGGCCTGTTCCACCGAAATCATAGCGGTCCACGTAAAGTTTTCCAAGTTGCTCGCCGCGGCGTTTCCGGCCATGACGACGGCGCCGAATGAGTTTATGGCGGTTTGTATCACAAGGTTTGATATTGTGAACAAGAGGTTTTGAATTACGTTTGGAACGCCTATTCGCAAGATGGCCGCGGCCGTCGCAAAGTCAAGGCGGATTTTTTTTATTTCCAGGCGGAACTCGCCATCTTCGCTTAAAAGGCAGATGACGATTAAAAGCGCGGCCAAGTATTGGCTTGCGCTTGTGGCGAGCCCTACGCCGGCCACGTCCATTTTTAGCGCGATGACAAAAATTAAATTTAGCAGGACGTTCACTATTCCGGCGGAAAGCAAAAAGTAAAGGGGCCGCTTTGTGTCTCCCTTGGCGCGGAGGATTCCCGCGCAAAAGTTGTAGACCGCGATGCCCGGAATGCAAGGAATCAAGCAGTGGACGTATCTTAACGAAAGGCCAAAAACTTCTTCCGGTATTTGCATCGCGCTCAAAATCTGCGGCATGAAAATCCAGGCGAAAATCGAAAGAGCCGCTCCAAGAACAAGAGCGAGCGCGGTTGACACATGCAGGACGGACGACACGGCGGACTTTTTCCCGGCCCCGATGAATTTTCCGGCAACGACGGTGGCGCCGCCGCCTAGGCTCATGAACATATGGCCAAAAAGGCCCCACAAAATTCCAACGGCTCCAACGGCGGCAAGCGAGTTGTTTGAGCCAAAGCGGCCTATGACCACAATGTCCGCCGCGTTAAAAAGAATTTGCAGGACGCCCGACAGCGCGAGCGGCAAAGAAAAACGAACGAGTCCCTTGAATATGGACCCGTTCAGCATGTCAATCGAGTTGTTCATTTTATGTTTTTGTTTACGCCAATTCCTTTCCGTCAGAGAACGCGTTTCCGACGCGCTTTCCAAGCTCGTAGTAGCCGTGGCCCGCGCAGTCGTAGGTTATCGGATGGTATTTTGAAAGGTCAACGTTTCCGTCCGCGCCAAGGATTTTTTCGTCGGCCACGACGTTCACGATTTGGAACAAGTATTTTTCGTCGTCAACGATTTTCAAGAGGCGGCATTCCAAGGTCAGCGGAAGCTGGTCAAAAATCGGCGCGTTGACGATCTTGCTTTTTGTGACGGTCCAGCCGGCCTTCTTTATTTTGTCGGCCTCCTTGTTGGCCGAAACGATTCCGACGTAGTCGCAGGCCTTTACGGTTTCTACGGTTCCAAAAGCGATTGTCGCCTCTTTTGTAAGCGCCAAATTTTCTGTCGTCTTGTGCTTGGACAAGCAAACCCAAACTTGGTTGTCATCGGCGATTCCGCCCCAAGCCGCGTTCATCGCGTCGGCATTTCCGTCTTTGTCGTAAGTTCCCAAAATCAAAACCGGCATCGGGAACAACATTGTCTTAGCGCCTAAATCCTTCATTGCAAACCTCCTATCAAGCCGCGCTTGCGCGAAATCCGCTCGAAACAACAATTATAGTCTTGCCATCGTCGGCACGAGCGGCTTATTCCTGAGCGATGACTTCATCAAAGAACTTTGAGTAGTCCGTCCGCTTGTCCTTGCTAAAGGCCATCGCCGCGCGCGGGTGCTGGTTCAAGTAGCCTGTGACCAAGTAGGGAACGTCGTAGCCCCAAACGACTCCGTCCTTCTTAAGCTGCAGCATGTATTTTTCGATGAACTTGAGCGTTTCGTAAACCTTGTACTTGGGGTTTTTAAGGAAGGCCAAAAGGTTTTCCATAAAGCAGTTTCCGGCGCCGCGTCCCATTCCGTTGTAAGTCGCGTCAAGCCAGTCAACGCCGTCGCCGCAAGCTTCGATTGTGTTGGCAAAGGCCAGCTGCTGGTTGTTGTGCGCGTGGATTCCAAGCTGCTTATTGTATTTGTCGGCGTATTCCTTGTAGAGCGCGCAAATGCGCTGCATCTGTTCCGGGAAAATCGAGCCGTAGCTGTCTACGATGTAAATGCAGTCCACGGGCGACTGTCCTATCATGTCCAGGGCGACCTTTATGTCGCCTTCCTGGGCGGTGCTGATCGCCATGATGTTGCAGCTTACTTCGTAGCCCTTCTTTTTCGCGTCTTCGATGATTTCCAAGGCTCCGGGAATTTGGTGGACGTAGCAAGCGACGCGGATTAGGTCCACGGGGCTTTCGCTTCTGGGGCGAATGTCTTCCTTAAAGTCGCAGCGGCCAACGTCGGCCATTACGGCAAGCTTGACCTTTTTGTCGGCGTTGTCGCCAATGACTTTAATTATGTCTTCGTCGTCGCTGAATTTCCATTTTCCGAATTTGGATTTGTCAAAAAGTTTTTTAGAGGCCTTGTATCCGACTTCCATATAGTCGACGCCGGCTTCGATGTTTGTCTTGTAAAGCTCCTTTACAAATTCGTCGGTAAAGAAAAAATCGTTTACGATTCCGCCGTCGCGCAAGGTCGCGTCAATCACTCGGATTGATTCGCGAACGCCCATCAATGCAGATAGTTCTTTCATAAGAATGATACTATCAAAAGAAACATTTTTATGCAAGCGGCCGCTCGTGTTTTTGTTGGCAAGACCTTAAGCGTTTTGTTCGAGCGGTTCCACCGCGTCCTAGTGGACGCTGCGTATATGCGCCATGTCGTTCAGCAATTCTATGCAGGGAACGGAGGCAAGGCCCGGCGTTTGGTCAAAGCGCAAGGTCGTGATTCCCGTGTGGCCAAAGTGAAATAGCGCGCATGTTTGCGGAAAGGGCATGCCCAAAATGTGGCCGATGGCGGCGGAAGAGGAGCCTCCGTGGCTAAAGAGCGCGACGGTCTTGTCCTGCTTTTTTCCTTCTACGGCGCGGTAGCCGTTGGCCGTCCGCTCAAGGCCCAAGTCCAAAAGCCACTTGTCAATGCCGTCTTCGATATTGCTTATGATTTTTGTTACGATGTTGTTCTTAAAGTAGGGGCCGTTTTTCCAGTCGGGATCGTTTAGCGGAAGGTCAAGCCGCGCCATTTCGTTGGCGCAAAACCAGGGGTGGCCGCCTTCAAAAAGGGGGGAGCCGTCCGCGCTGCCCCATTCAAGCTCGCGCATGAAGTCCAAGGTTTTTACAGGAAGGCCCGACAGGTCTGAAAAAGCGGCGGCGGTCTCTTTGGCGCGGCCCATGGTTGACGACCAAACTTCCTCTATGCCTTCGGGCATAAGGCGCTTTGCGGCGGCCTGGGCTTGCAGCTTTCCCTTGGGCGTAAGGCAGTCTAGCTCGTAGTTTGGCTCTCCGTGACGGATGAACATGATTCTCATTTTATGCCGCCTTAGTTTTTGGCCATTCTCTTTCTTGCCGCTCCGGCCGCGCAAAAGATTATGAAGGCCGCCAAGTCCGCCGCGACGATTGTGCTTCCTACAGGCGTTCCCGCCACGATGGAAACCAAAAGGCCCGCGAGCGAGCAGACGACGCTCAAAACGCATGAGCAAATTGTCACCGACAAAAAGCTCCTGAAAAGCCTCATCGCGCTTAGGGCTGGGAAAATAATCAGAGCGCTTATCAAAAGGCTTCCCACTAAATTCATGGCAAGGACAATTATCACCGCGATGATTACGGCCAAAAGCAAGTTGTATGCGGCGGCATTCGTGCCGGAGGCCGCGGCGAAGTCTTCGTCAAAGGTGACGGCGAAAATCTTGTTGTAAAAAAACACAAAGACGGCTACAACGATTACGGAGAGCGCGGCGCAAAGGTAAACCTCGCCCTTTGTCAGCGTCAAAATCGACGTGCTTCCAAAAAGGGTGGAGCAAACGTCGCCGCTCAAATTGGCCGACGCGGAGAAAATGTTCATCAGCAAGTAGCCAAAGGCAAGGGCGCTTACGCTAAGCATGGCGATGGCGGCGTCTCCCTTTATGCGGGTCTTGTTTCCCGCGGCCAAAATCAAGATGGCGCTTAAAACCGTTAGCGGAAGGACAAGGAACATCGTGTTGTTGATTTTAAGAACCGTCGCTATGGAAAGCGCTCCAAAGGCCACGTGCGAAAGTCCGTCCCCGATAAAGGAAAAGCGCTTTAGAACCAGCGTCACTCCCAAAAGCGACGAGCAGAGCGAAATCAAAACGCCTACAATCAAGGCGTAGCGCACAAAGGGGAAAGCGAAGTAAGTTGAAAATTGCTCCAGCAGTTCCGTCATAGTCCGCCTCCGTTTTTTTGGCGCTCAAGATACTCTTCTTTCGTTCCAAAGAAAATTTTTTCGCCGATGTGAAGGATGTGGCTTGCGTTGTTAAGCGCCTCGCGAAGGTCGTGCGAAATCATTATGACGGAAATTCCGTCGTTCTTGTTAAGGCCTTTTACAAGCTTGTACATTTCTTGGGCGGCGGCCGGGTCAAGGCCGGTAATCGGCTCGTCAAGCAAGAGCATTTTTTGCGTAGCGCAAAGGGCGCGGGCAAGAAGGACTCGCTGCTGCTGGCCGCCCGAAAGGTCTCGGTAGCATCTTTTTGCAAGCGCAAGGATTCCAAGCCTCTTCATGTTCTTAAAGGCCGTTTGCTTTTCTTTTCCATTATAAAATGGCCTAAAGCCGGCGACACCTTGGCAGCCCGAAAGGACTATTTCCAAAACGCTGGCCGGAAAGTCGCGCTGGACTTGAGTTTGCTGGGGAAGATAGCCGATTTGGTTCTTTTCCAAGCCGTCGCCAAAAATTATTTGTCCGTCCATCGCGCGCTGCAGGCCCAAGATTGTCCGCATCAGCGTGCTTTTTCCGCTTCCGTTTTCGCCGACAATGCAAAGGTAGTCGCCGGCGTTCACCTTAAACGACAAGTCGCGGACGAGGACGTTTTTGTTGTAGCCAAGGGATAGCTTCCGACATTCCAAAAGAGGCATAAATTTAATTATCCAGCAAACACGGCGCGTTGTCAATAAGAGCCTTGCGCGCTAAAATAGGGCGGATGAAATTATTGCTTTGCGCCGCCATCTTCTTTTCTCTTTGCGCCGTCTCGCGCGCCGCCGACGTAAAGTACATCTATTACGACGACGATTTTTTTACGGAAGACATCAAGGGTCCTAAAAAAGAGAGCGACAAAAAGTTAAAGACGGACTTCATTCCTTGGCTTCGCCAGCAGTTTTACGATTCAAGCGAAAAGGAAACGATTGCAAAGCAAATGCTCGCCTTTGACTGGTCGATGCTCGCGCGGGGCTTTAGGCATGGCGGAATAGGGGCGGGGATGAGCTTTGAAAAGCAAATCATTCCCCACCTTTCGGCGAGCGCCTATTTTGGACAAGCCTTTGTCTTTAAGAATTCCGACGGCTGGGGCTGCTACACCTTTTCGCCCGCCGGCTTTGTCTACTATTACCCAATCAGCCGACAGTTGCGGAAATTCTACATTTCGACCGGATTTTGCTGGGACTTGATTTTGTATTTTGGCGACGTTCCGGAGAGCGCCAGCGCGTCTTCTTTTTCAATCTATCCGCAGGCGGGCTGGAAGTTTTCATTGCCCTGGCGCTTTTTGCTGGACATTTTCGCGGGCTACAAATTCGCTTTCAACAAAAACGGAGCCTTTTACGGAAATTCCGCCGACATTTTGGGCTTTGGCTTCCAGTGGGGAATCAGCTTTAAGCATTACATGAAAAAGCGCGATTAGCCGGCCAGCTTGTAAAAGCCCGACTGAATTTTTTGCAAGAGCTCGGCTTTTGGCATTGGGCGGCCAAAAAGGTATCCTTGCAGGCGCTGGCAGCCGATTGACTTTAAGAAGTCGTAGGCCTCTTGCGTCTCAACGCCTTCAGAAAGGGTTTGCATTCCGATTTTTTGCGCCAGCGAAACTATGCTGGTAATGATAGGCTCTGCCTTTTTGTTTTGCGAAAATTGCGACAGGAAGGCCATGTCGATTTTCATCAAGTCAAAGCTGTAGTCCTTTAGCGCGTTCAAGCCGGAGTATCCAGAGCCAAAGTCGTCAAGCCAAAGCGAGTTTCCGTTTTTGCGGAAGGCTTCCAAAGAAAGCTTTAGCTTTTCGTCGTTGGTCGAAAGGGCGCTTTCCGTTATCTCCACGTGAATGTCGGACTTTGAAAGCCCGTATTTTTTTATGCGGCTGTCAAGCTCTTCCGCGGGATTGATGAGCTCAAAGTCCAGGCGCGAAAAATTTATCGAGACTGGAACAAAGGGAATCTTTTTTTCAATGCAAGACTTTATGTCGTTGCAGGCGGTTTCCATCACGCTAAGGTCAAGCTTGTGTATCAAATGGTATTCTTCAAGCACGGGGACAAAGGCTGCGGGTGAAAGCATTCCAAATTGCGGGTCTTCCCAACGGGCCAGCGCCTCAACTCCGCATAGCTTTCCGTTCTTGGCCAAGACCACGGGCTGGTAAAAGACTTTTATAAAGCCGTTCTCTATCGCTTGGTCGATGTTGTTTATTATGTACTGCTTTTGGTTGAACACTTTGTCCATCTTGGAATCGTATTCAACCAAGTCCTTGCCGTAATGCTTTTTGATTGACTCGCACGCGTATCGCGCGTGGTCGCAGGCTAGGTTCGGCGCGCAGTTTCTTTCCTTAATGCGGTGCGTTCCTACTTTAAGTCCAAGCTGAACCGTGTCCTCGGCCTTGCGTATTTCCTTTTGAACCTTTTTTATTTTGCGGGCAAGGCTGTAGTGTTTTGCCAAAACGACAAAGTGGTCGTCCGAAAAGCGCGCCAATAGTTCGCCGTCAAAAGCGTCGGTTAAAATTTTAGCGATTGACTTTAGGAATTCCGTTCCCGCGACAAAGCCGTATTTTTCATTGTAGTTCTTGAAGTTCTCGACGTCCATAAAGGCAAAGCAATAGTCGTCGATGTTGTTCTTTTGGTCGGCCAAAAAATCCGCGGCCGCATTGTAGAAAAAGCGCCTGTTTGGAAGTCCTGTCAGGCTGTCGTACAGCGACTGCTTTTCCAAGCGCGCGTTCAGCTTGTTAAGGCGCTCGTCCTTTTGCGCCTCGATTCTTTTTTGGTGGTGGGAAGTGAGGGCGGCCGCGAAAAAGGCCAGCCATGTCGTGAAGGCGTTTATCTTTATGCTTAGGCTAATCGGAATCAGCTTGCTTTGCAAGTAAATGTATGTCAAGAAAACGGTTGTGAGCGAGAAGAATGAAACCAGCGGATGCCAAACCAAAAGGCAGTTTAAGAAAATGACTATCGTGATGAAGGCGAATACTTGGCCGCCCCTGTCCTTGCTTGTGTATGAAATGTAGAGGCCGAACAAAACCATCGCGACTGAGAAAAAGGCTTTTATCGCGCGGCCCGCGGCCTTGTTTTTTATTTTTCCTTTTAGATACAAAACTGAGTATGCCAGCATCACGATGGATGAGGCAAGAAGCGCGATATAGGCTATTAAGTGGGCGAAGAGCCATTTTTGGCTGTAGCTTTCGGAGTTTTGGATTACGCCGCAAAGCATCATTCCGATCATAAAAAGCTCTAGCGCCGCCACTATCACGCAAACATAGACGCTAGACCTTGCGTTGGCCGTAAAAAGATACTCGCTGACAAAATCGCTGCGCTTGCGGCTAGTTATGAAATTCTTGATTTTACTGAATAAACTGCCCTCATTGTCCATATTTTTCTATAATACACCTTTTTATTCCAAAACGCAAGGAAAAAACGGCCTTAAAAAACGCCCTTCAAATCTTTATCGTAAGAACATTCATGCCGAAAATGCTTTGCCAGCTTGCGCTTTTTGCCATGCCGTAAATCATTTTTATTCCGACATTCTTGAATTGGTCGCCGGCTTCCGCCTTTAGCCTGTCTTCCGGGTTGAACGAAACGCAGTCGTCGCGCAACCTAAGAATGACATCCTGGTCCTTGTGAACCACGCGGATGGAAGCGGAATGCTTTTTTTTGTCTTTGTTAAAGCCATGCGCGACGATGTTTCCAGCCATTTCTTCCAGAGCGAGCGAGGCGACAAAGGAACGGCGGTTGTCGCAGCAGCGCTCAAGGCAAAAATTATGGGCTGCCTTTGAAATTTCCACAACGTCGTCCATGCTGTTCACTGTCAAATCCATGCGCTCTATTTCGGGAACGCCAAAAGAGTCGGGCATGACCATAAGCTCTTCCATGTTGCGCGGAAAGCTGCGGTTTCGAATAATGGAATACAAGACGATTGTCGCGAAGACAAAAATTCCATTCAAGATGTTGGCGATGTACACTCCGTTCACTCCAAAAGATGGAACCAAGATTGCGGAGAATTCCGCGACAAACAAAACGCCGTCAAGGAAGGACAAAAGCTGTATGAGGAAATTTTTTCCCGACATTTGCGCGTAGCAGACAAAGTGCTGCAGGATGGAGCCGAGCGCAAGGCAAAGCGGCAACAGCCTAAAGCCCCAGACTGTCATAATGTAGACTTCCGAAAAAATGTCTTTGTAAAAAATATGCGCGAGCGGTTTTGCGAAAACGATAATCGCGACGGCGAGCAAATTGTTCACCAAGCAGAATTTTTTGAACATTACGCGCATGACGTCGCTGACCGAAGCGCGGTCTTCCTCTCCAACGCCGACGCTCATTACCATTCTTGAAACGGCGACCATTCCGGTTGGAACGCACCAAGCGAGCGCCATCAAAGTGTTCGCCGCGCAAAAGGCGGATATTCCAACCGTTCCCGCATAGGCTGAAAGCAAAAAGTTTACGATAAAGCCGCGCAGGGTTTGCCAGCCGTTGGAAAGCGCTCCGGGATAGCCCACGACAAAAATTCTTTTTAGCTCCTTTATGTCTATGTCTTTCGCGGAAAATTTTAGGCGGCAATTTTTGCTAAAGAAGTACTGCGCCTCTACAAGGAAGTAAATCCAAGCGCCTAGCGCGGACGCGAGCGAAAGCCCCCAAACGCCCATGCCCATTTTTTGGATGAAGATGAAATTTAGCAAGATGTTTGACGCAATGAAAGAAAGGCTGGCGACAGTGTTGCGCCTCATCTTGTTTTCCAGCGACAGGAAGGATGAGAGTTGGCCTCCCATTAAAAAAGGAATCGCTCCGATTGCCTGGCCTGTCAAATAGGTTGCGAAGATTGGCCTTAGCTCTTGGTCTTTTAGGAAAAGGCCCGCGTTGACAAGGCGGCCGGCCAAAAATAGAATCGCCGCGAAAAGGCTTCCGATGAAAAACGAGCTTGCGATGTCCAGCGAAAAAACTCCGCGCATTTTTCCGCTTTCGTTCCTTCCCATGTGTTCGCCGCACAAAATCGTGGCGCCGCCCATAAAGGTCAAGTTTATGCATGACATGAGCATTTGAATCGGCGCGTAAAGTCCAACGGCGCTCATCGCCTGTATGTCGATGAAGTTGCTGGCGAACAAGGCGGAAATGATTGAATTTAGCGACGCGATCGCGGCGATAAGAATTTGTATTGGCAAAAGCTTGAACATAAGCTTTGCGATTGACTTTTCGTTGGCGGCTTCGGCAGGGCTTCGTTTTTTCATGGCAGCTCCTTAACCTTTTTATTATAGCGCGGTTTTGGGAACTTGTGGAAAAAAAAGCCCGCTATAAAGCGGGCAAAAATTGGGCCATGCGTCGTATTCGCTCCGCTTGGCCTAGTGGAAATTACCATACATAACTTTGTCCGCTAAAGCGGACAAAGTTTGGGCCATCTAAGATTTGAACTTAGGACCAAAGGATTATGAGTCCTCTGCTCTAACCGCTGAGCTAATGGCCCGAATGAGTTTCTATGTTAGCGTTTTTTTTATCTTTAGTCAATCGGCGGGCCGCTCTTGCATCTCTTTTGGCGAGGGAGCTTTTTGCAGATATAGGCTTGCGGCCATAAGAAAGACTCCAACGTAATAGATTCCGAGCGCGATTATGTGCAAGGGGCCGTCTTCAACTTTTATCACAATGTTCACCATAAGAAGAATGTCGGAGATTCCGAAAATGATTCCGCCGGCGCGGATAAGTGGCGGCGCGCAAAAAGAAAACGCGACCATCGCGCACATGAAGGTTGAATAAACTATGCCCTCGATTTTTTGAATGGCGGATATGTCAAGGAAAAGCAGGGCCGCGCAGATTGCGGATAATAAAATTCCCCACAAGGCAAAGTGAAAGGCGCCGGGCTTTTTGCAGGAGAAAAAGCTTTTTATGAAAAATGAATGGCCCACAAGGTAAATGCAAATTGAAAGGATGAAAACGATGTTTATGCAAAGGTCTCCAAGGCAGCAGGCAAAAAGGCCTAGCGTGATGAAAAAGTTGAGCGCGCTTTTTTCTTTTTTTAGGGTTGAGGCGCAAAGCGCGAATGGAATCGAGCTTATAAGAAACTTTATCGCGTTTCTAACGGCTGAACTTTCTGGCCAGAAATTCAGCAGCGCTTCGTGCGCGGCGAACAAGGCCAGCGCGACAAGGCAAGATGCCGTGAAAATTATTTTCTTTGCTTTCATGCCTTGATTTTACTACAGCCCCTTTTTCTTTGCAAGCCTAAAAAGCGCGCGGCCAAAATTCACTTATACAGCAAGTAGGGCTTTCTGTCCTTTAGGAATTGCTGAACGTCTGGAAGCCAAGTCGCGCGGATTTCTTCCTCGGTCATGCCGCCGTCAATTTGCTCTACAAGCTTGTCGTTGCCCCACAAGCGCGCGAGGCCGGCCTTTTGGTCAACCATCTTTTCTGCGCTTCCGATTTTCTTTGCAAAGTCGATGAAGTATTTTAGCGTAAAGATTCCGTCATAACGGTCGGCAAGCCCAAGACTGCCGGCCGCGGCGCTGTTTTCAAGACCATAAAGCGGCTCGCCCGTCAAGTCGAGTCCGTAGCAAGGCTTTCCTTCATGCTTGGGGTTGGTCGCCATGCCCTTAATGTCTTGGGGCGTGAAGACGTATTGGCCAAAGGACTCGTCTGGATAGCCGATCGCGGTGAAGGGCTGCAAGGTGCCGCGGCCTTCGCTTATTACAGTCGCCTCGAACAAGCACAAGAATGTGTAAAAGCGGACGGACCTGTGGTTGGGAAGGTTCGGCGAAGGCGGAACGGGAAGTTCGTAGCGAGTTGCCCTTGTGTAGTTTTTTACAGGGATTACGGTAAGGTCGCAGCGCTCTCCGTCCAAAAGCCAACCTTGGCCGTTTATCATTTGAGCCAACTCGCCGCATGTCATTCCGTATATCGCAGGAATTGGGTCAAGGCTTACGAAGGATTTGTATTTTGGGTCGCGGATGGGGCCCGCCACGCAATCGATGTTAGGATTTGGCCGGTCAAAAATCACAAGGGGGATTTTGTTTTCGGCGCAGGCTTCCATTATGTAATGCATCGTGCTTATGTAGGTGTAAAAGCGAGCGCCAACGTCCTGGATGTCGTAGACCATGACGTCTATGTCTTTTAAAAGTTCCGGGTCGGGTTTAAGTGATTTTCCGTAGAGGGAAACGATCGGAACGCCTGTCTTTTGGTCGATGTCGTTTGCGATTGTTTCTCCGGCTTCTCCTTTTCCTCTAAAGCCGTGCTCGGGAGCGAAAATTTTTATGACGTTGATTTTGTTTTGGACCAAAAAATCCAAGTCGTGAATTTTTGTTCCGTCGGAACGGATGACAATGGAAGTTGCGTTTGCGACAAGGCCGACGCGCTTCTTTTGCAAAAGTTTTTTGTATTTTGAAAATTGCTCGGCTCCAACCATAACTTTTTTTTGCGCGAAGGCCGAGCAGCCAGTAAGCGCGAGAAGGGCGGCGAAAAAGAGCGCGGCGATTTTTTTGTTTGCAATTTTCATTTTAGCATCTCCTTAATCTTTTCGATTTCGGCAGCGTCGCGCGTTGGGTCAAGAAGCGTCGCCGCCTCGTTGGCCAACTGCGCGGCTTGGTTGGAGCCGTCTGCTTTTGCGCGGCGGACAAAGACTTCTAGTATTGAATAGGCTGCGCGGACAATTGGATGCGCGCTGTCAGTGACCGGCTCGCCGCTTTTAAGCTGTTCCGCTTCCACAAGACGGAACTTGTCGCGGACCATGTCGGCCAAAAGCAAAAGCCTGGCGTTTTTTTTGTCGCTTCCCTTTTCCATTCCCTCGTAAAGCAGGGCCGGAACAAAGCCTGGCGCGGCCGCAGTAAAATACGAGCCTTCAAACTCGTAAGCGTTTTCTTCGCGGTAGGGGGTGTTGCGCTTGCTTGTAAAGTAGGCGAGCGCGAGTTTTTCTTCCGGGTCAAGCATGACAAGCGTTCCTGTCCAGCCGTTGTGGCCGACTGTGGCTCGGCTCGCGCTTTGGCTAAAGTTCCACGAGCGGCGGTCGTCGCCCTGATGGTACCAGCCGATTGCCCAGTTGGCGCGGCCACTGTCTTGCGGCGAAAAGAAGGAGTCCAAAACGTCCTTGTCAAAAAATTTATTCTGGCCGTAGCCGCCGTAAAAAAGAGTTGACAAAAGTTTTAGCGCGTCGCTTGCCGTCGTGAAAAGGCCCGCGTGGCCGGATACGCCCGCCATTGAATAGTAGGCCGTCTCGTCGTGGACCTCTCCTTGGATTGTGTCGCTGCGTCCCGCAAAGTCAAGCAAGGTTCCGCCGCGAGTGTTTCCGCGAAGTTCCGTGGCCGCGCAGTCGCTTTTTGAAAATCCGTTTTGGAGCGGATTGAAAGCCGTTCGCTTTAAGCCCAGCGGCTCCCAAAAAGTTTTTTTGCAAAAGTCGTCAAGACTCTCGCCTGTAATCTGTTCCACCACAAAGCCCAAAATCATGTAGTCCGCGTCGGAATACAAAACGCGCTTTCCAGGCTCGTAAAGAAGCGGCGTCTTGCAAATGGCCTCAAAGGTTTTCGCGCGTGTTTCTTGGTCGGCGCCGCAACCGGCGTAAAGCTTGTTTTTTGGAATCTGGTTTTCTTTTTCGCGGCCTTGCGTCGTTGAGTTGAAGTTTTTGTTGTAGTAGGCGGGGCCTGCCGGAAAGCCCGCCGTGTGGCAGGCCACGTCGCGCACTGTGAGCGCCGCCTTCCATTTTTTGTTTTGGCCGAGCGAGGCGCCGCTTCCGTTTTTGTATTTTATGTTGATGGTCTTTTTGTAAAAGTCGTCGCCAAGAACGTCCGCGATTTTTGTGTCCAGCGAAAGTTTTTTTTGCGAAATCAAAAATTCTATCGCCATGTTGGCGGCCAACGCTTTTGTGCAGGAGGCGATGTCGAACATCGTGTCGTCCGTGATTTTTACGCGCTCGTTTTGCGGGAGCGGGTTTCCGTCCATGTCGTAGGAATTGATGAAACCCCAAGAATTTTTGTAAAGAATGCGGCCGTTTTTTGCGATTGCAAGTTGCACGCAAGGAAAGCCATGCTCTATGTCGGACTGGATGATTTGTGAGACAAGATCGAGCGCGTCGGAGTCGATTTCGCTTTGCCCGCCGCCTTCTTCCAGCAACACAGGGTAGGGGACGTAAACCTTGACCGTTGAACTGATTGCTGACTGAGATGCGGCGTCGGAATCAGAATTGTTCACTGACCAAGAAGCGGCGGCCGCGACGTGAATGTCAGCCGCCTGCAAAATGTTTTTTCCGTTGCGCGCGGCTTTTGAAATGTCAATCTTGTATGACTTGCCCGCCGCCATCGTGGAAGTGTCGACGCGCTCTTGGTTTACAAAAAGCGAAAAGGCCTTGACGTCCCTTCCGACTTGTATAAAAATACGGCCCTGGCCTTCAAAAAAATCAAAGGCGTACAAACTGTTGGGCGCGAGCGTGTCCTCAACCTCGCCAAATCGGTCTGGGAACGACAGTTCCGCCTGCCACTGCGCGTTCTCCGGGAGAGCGGATTCTTCTATCTTAAAGAGCGGCTCTTTGTCTTTCGCTTTTTGCGCGAAGATTGGCGTTTGAGCGAACAAGAGCGTTAGCGATAGCGCGAGGGCCGCGAGTCTTTTGGTTTTGCGTCCATTTTTTGTAATAAACATCATTCTGTCATTTTAACAGACTGCGGCGGTTTTTGCTAGGGTTGGAGATGATATATTTGTTTGCAGAAGCTATTTGATAATTTGCATTACAATGCTTGCAACAGAAAAAATCAGCGCAAGAATGGATATTACCAGTGTTGTTACGCATAATTTTTTGGAAGAAAAATTTTTGATTTTCTTAATTTCGTCTGATTGCTCTTTGTCGAGGATGTCCTTTTGCTTTGTGTATTCGAAAAGGACTTTAATGGCTTCCGCGTTTTTGTTGATCGCTTCCTCTTGTTTCTGATCAACTATATCCTTGTTACTTAAGAGCGTTCCCAGTTCTTCAAGCCTTTGTGTTTGTTCTGCGTCAATTCGTTCTTTTTCAAAAAGACTGTCATGAATTTCAGAAATTCTTTTGTTCTGCTTTTTGTTCTCATTGCTTAGAGAATCAATTTTTTTTGTTTGCTCAGCATCGATTTGTTCTTTTTCAGAAAGCGTATCGTTAATTTCAGAAATTTTTTTGTTTTGCTTTTTATTTTCATTGCTTAGAGAGTCGATTTTTTTTGTCTGGTCGGCATCGATTTGTTCTTTTTCAGAAAGTGTATCGCTAATTTCAGAAATTCTTTCATTCTGCTTTTTGTTTTCATTGCTCAAAGAATCAATCTTTTGAGATTGTTCTTTATCTATTTCGTCTTTTTCGTTCAGACGAGAAACGTTATTTTTGACTTGCTCGGTAAGAAATTCTTGCTTTTTTAGAATGTCTTCTTGCTCTTTTAATTGACGAACTACATTCATCATTTCTTGTCTTGCTAGTTCAGAAATTTCGCCTTTGCTTGCGCCCTTTAATTTTTTTTCTATAGCACGAACTGCAATCCTGTTTACAGTTATATTTGCGCATCCTAATTCAAAAAGGTATTTTGAAGTGTCTGCAAGTTTTTTATGAAATTCAAATGATTTTTGAAGGGCTTTTACGCTTACTTGTTGCGCGTTCGCAAGATTTTTTATGGCTTCTTGTGTGTCTTCTATTATGTCTTTTGTGTTGCCAGAGCGATGGGCAAAAATCCCTATGCCTTTTGTTTTGTAGGATTTCATTTCAGTATTGACATATTTCATTGCATTTTTAGCTGAGCTTTCTGAAGCGTTTATGGCTTTTTCTAGTTCAGAAATTTCTTCTATCCTTCCTGAAACAATTTCAGGAAGTTTGTCTGTATCAATATTTATGGATACAATTTCCTCATCTTTTTGAATTTTTGCAAGTTCTTTTGTTTTTTTCATATTCTACCCCCAAATTAGAATGTCTTCTATTTCTTTTTTTAACCCAGGATTAAAATCCTCTGCTTTTTCTACATAATTTCCAATGTTGTCGATGCTGTTGAAGATTTCGTCGCAGGATTCAACAAAATACAAAACGCCTTCTTTTGTTGTCTTTTGCAGCGCATTTATTGCTTCTTCTGTGTCGATAGCTTCTAGCCACATGCCTTCTTGCATATAGAACAACTTTGCTGTTTGAAGCGTATTGTCTACACTGCGGTATTGCATCCGTTTTTTTATGAGTTTTTGTCCCTTTATGCCCATGCCAACATCGGAGCCAATGGCAATAATAAATCGTCCAACACCAACAAAATTCACTTTAAGAATAAACTTGCTCCAATATGCTGGCGTTAGTGGAGGTCCAGCTTCTATTGCTGAGCGAATTGCTGCGTCAGCTAAATCTACTGCGGTAAAAGTCCCGCTTTCAATTGTTATCATACGAGCAATGGTTCTATTGTTTAAAGGAATTACATTGTTCCAATTCACAGATGACCAGTCTCCATCATTTTTGTGACATTCCTGAATTAATCGTCGTGTGAAATAGAATGTTCTTACAAGAACTTCACCAATGATTACGGGAATTGCTTGACGACCTAGTTCATTCAAGACGGCAAGTTCCGCTCTCATGTCCCATTTGCCTTTTACATACAAGTCGTTTACTATTTTGGGTAGACTTGTCTTGTTTATTCCTGGCAAGGAAGAAATCTCATGTAGGAGAGAAATGAACAGCCCTGGTATGCCCATTCCGCCACCCGCCGTGTTTTTAGAGCCGCCCATGTCACTTACAAGATGTCCGGCCCAATTTACAGCTGTTTTCAAGATTGAAATGGCCATTGGTGCCGCTGCTAGGGCTTTTATTAATTTTTGAATTGGTTTTGGAATTTTTTCATCTATTTTGTCTTTATATTTACTTTCCGCAATATTAATCATCCACATCAAAATGCCGGAAATAATTACGGGAAGCCATATTTTCAATAATTCTTTTGGTTCTGTACTGATAAAAACAAAATGCCATTCGCCATTTTTATTTACAAAAATGCCCATTCTAAAGAATTGAACGATAATTGCGGCAGCCAATCCAAGCAGAGTTGGATGATGGGCAAAATCAGCAAGATGATGGTTCTTTGCGTTTACGCCAATGTTAGCGCCTGACCAAATATTGTCTTGCGCAACAGGGAATTTTTTTTCAAGAAAGGCAATCGCTCCATTTAGGCGTTCGCCTTTGTAGCCATTTAACTTTGCGAATTGTGTTATAAATTGATTTACCTGTTTGTGACTCTTTGCTTTTCCTCTTTTAAAATCAAACTCGCCTACAAAAAAAGAGTCAATTAATCCACACAATACCCCTGCGCCGACAGCTATCGCGTAGTCAAATCCATCTGCATGATTTGTTAATCGTTCTATGTCGTTGTTAAGAGCGTCGATTTTTGCATTTGCTTCTGCTGAACGAGCGTCTATTTCGGCTATTTTTTCACTTATTGCTTTTTTTCGTGAGTCAAGGCTTTTTTTATCAAAAGGAGGGGCGATTTCGTATTCAATTTGAAAGCCGTCTGGCATTTCGTTTTTTAATGCGACAACTATTTCAGAATCAATTTTTGCTTTTGGCATATGAGCTTAAAACTTGTTGAGTGTTGCCAGTTTTTTCACGATTTTTGCGCTATCAATAACCGCTGCCTATTTTTCGCATAAACATATCTATGTCTGTTGCGAATCTAGGGGTTTTTCTAAGCGTAGCAAATTGATTATTGCATATTGCCTGATATTGTCTATAATATTCCTTTGTTTTATAGCTGTCTTTTGTTGACAGTGCCAAAATACAGATGACTTTACGAGTGTTATTTGTTTCGTTTTCAATGTATGAACATAGTGTTCTTGAATCTTGTCTACAAGCTTCTCTGTAGTATGGATAAAATTGATCTGCTACCGCTTTTCCCATGCCGTCAACTAGTGAACTAAGAAATCCCATTTTTTTACCTCTCTTTTTTGGAATTCGATAATTGATGCTTATTTTTTTAACATCAATATATTGTTGTCATTGAATTATAAAACAATATATTAACGTTGTTAAGTTTTAAACATCAAAATATTGATAGTATGAAATTATGGGATTCAAAGAAAGATTACGGGACGAGATTGAATATCGCGGGCTTTTGGTAAAAGAAGTCTCCGCGGCTGTTGGAATCAGCAACAGTACCTTTTTGTCCTATATTGACGCGAGGGGCGTTTTGCCTAACGTTGAAACTGCTGTAAAAATCGCAAGATATCTTGGCGTTTCTGTTGAATACCTTGTTGACGGCGACGCTAAAGTTCCAGAAAAGGCAAAGTCCGCCGTAAATCCAGCAAAGAAAAAGCTTTCCGAATCTTATGACAAACTTTCCGCCCATGACAAAAAAGTTCTCTTAAAAATCGCTGACGCGATGGGCAAGCATTAACTTGCAAAAATCCAAAATTGCGCTAAAATTAAACATGGAAGAAAAAATGCCAGTTCTTTCAATGTTTTATGGAATTATTGTCAGAATGCAGAGCGAACACGGCGGCAAACACCATGTTCCGCATATTCATGCTATTTGCGGCGATGATGAATCCGTTTTTTTTCTTTGCTTAGACCTACAGTGACCGCTGTTTTTGCGGAAAACGATTATATTCTTCTCTTGGAGTTTGACAACGGCGAGCGAAAGCGTTTTGACGTAAAGCCATACATAAAAGGTTCGTGGTTTGGCCAGTTGAACGACAGCGCTTATTTTAAAAGCGTTCGCGCCAATGGCTTCAATGTTGAATGGCCAAACGGCCAAGACATTTGCCCGGATGATTTGTATTACAACGCTAAGTAAATATCCCCGTCTTCCCTTTAGTTGAAAAAAAATCCCATTTGATGTAATATCCTAAAAAGACCTTGGCTTTTCTTATAAGTTGATGAACAAAAAATATAAACCGACAAAAAATCTTCTTTTTCTAACCTTGTTGAGTTTGCTTTGCGCGACGCTGAATGTCATTGCTTCCATTGCGGCTGGAGAAACGCATTTCCCGCTTTACATGGACAGTTTTGCAACTATTGCAATTGCGGCGCTTGGCGGACTTGCGCCGTCGATTTTGGTCGCGATTCTTACAAACGGCTCGCTTTTTTTGCATGGACGGCTCAAGTTGATTTTTATGCTTTGCCAGTTGATGACGGCTGTTGGCTCTTGGGCGGTTTTTAAGCTTGCGCGAAAGAGAGACGAAGAAAAACTTTCGCTTGACTTTTTTATGCTTGCAGGAATTTTAAGCGCGTGCACCAATGGCATTTTTGGCTCGCTTTTTGCGGCTTACTATCATTACAACCTTACTGCGATTGAGCAGGGAATTTTCTTTGTCACGAAAAACGTTATTGCGGCAAACCTTACAGGCGGTTTTTTGCTGAACCTTGTTGACAAGGCGATCGCGTCTTTTATCGCATACGGGATGTACTTGTTCGTAAGAACGTCCGACCGCCGTTTGCCAGCGGAAACGCCTAGATTAAAAATCAAGCCTGAATATATATATTTGATGATTTCTTTTTTTGTATTGTGCGTGTCGTTTGCGTTCAAAAAAAATTCGGACGATAAATTCTCTAGGCTGTACGAAACGGCTGTGATGGATGCGCGGCATGAGGAAATACAAGAAATTCATGCGCAAGAAAGATTCATAAACAAGGGATTTGATTCAGTTTTGTACGCGTCGTTTTTGCTTGCGGCGATTTCAGGTTTTATAATGCATGTAAAATTAAGCAGGCAGAAAAGCCAGATTCAAATAATCAAGGCTCGCGATGAAACTCAAAAAGAATTTTCGCGAGATTTACATGACGGAATCATTCAGTCGCTTTCGGTTTTAAAAATCTGCCTCTCGCAAAACGAAAGCGGCAGGGCGCTTTTGATTGCGGATGAGGCTGTCAAAGAGGCCCGCGAACTTTTGGGACTTTCGAGGCTTGATTTGTCTTTCGATTTTAAGACGATTGTCAGACAATGCGCGAAGGTTTTTGAAGAGACTTATAAAATTAAGCCTAATGTTTATGAAGCGAGCGAGTTTGCGGACGGTTTTTCTTACGCCGCAAAGTATGAGATGCTGAAAATTCTGCAGGAGTCGTTGCGGAATGCGGCAAAACACAGCGGGGCGACGGAAATAGAAATCAGGATGATTGACATGACGGACAATTTTATCTTTTCTGTGACCGACAATGGTTGCGGTTTTGCGGATAAGACGGCGGATGAAAAGATGGCGGGCGAAGAGTCGCAAAATTCCGCAACTCACGCTGGATTGAAGATTATGGAAGAAAGGGCGGCGGCATTAGGTGGAAAACTTAATGTAAAATCTGATCAAAACGGCGCAAGCGTAAGACTGATAATTCCGATAAAAAAATAGGGGCTGAAAAATGAAAGTGCTTTTTATTGATGACCACAATATGTTGCGTGAAAGTCTTTCTCTTGCCTTGCAAAACGAAATCATGGATTTTGAGTTTTTGCAGGCCTCCAGCGGCAAAGAGGCAGAAGCCGCGCTTCTAAAAAACGCTGACTGTTCTGTTCTTCTTTTGGACTTGCGGATTGGAAACGAAAACGGACTTTCGCTTTTGGCGGGTTTGCGGAAAATTCGGAGCGACATACGGACTCTTGTTTGCACGGCGTTTTGCGAGCCGCTGGTTGTTGAAAATGCTATGAAAATGAATATTCAAGGGTTCATTTCAAAAAATTCCGATCTTTCTGAAATTGCAACAGCCTTAAGAACGGTCGCGCAAGGCAAGGAGTATTTTTGCGCGGAAGCTGTTTCTGTGATGAAGGCAAATTATGCTAAAATAGCGACCGGACTGGCCGACAGTTCCGACCGCACGACAGAACTGTTCGCAAAGTATAAAACGCTTTCAAAAAAAGAGCGCGAAATTTTTGAACTGCTTTCAAAAAAAGTTGATCCGGCTGATATTGCCGCTAAGTTAGGAAAATCCATAAAAACTGTGGAAAACCAGCGAACGGCAATTTATGCAAAGATGAATATTCATGACAGACTTGAAATCGTTGAAGCCGGGAAGATTTTGGGCGTTTCAGAAATCTAACCCGGCTTTTTAAGGGTTACTTTAACTTGTCAAATTTCTTTTGGAAGAAGTCTGCTTCCGCGCTTGCTCCGCTTGAATTTAACTTCATGATTCCAAATTCCAGTTTTTCTTTGATCGCATTGTATAAGGCTTTTTGATCCGGAGTCTTAAATCTTGGCAGTGAAGAAATTTGCGTAAAAAGATTTTGAATCTGGTTTTGCAAGCCTTCGCTTGTAGTCTCAAATTTAAGGTTTATAATTTCTTCTGTTTTCGCTTTGTTTTCTTTTTTCTGATTCAGCACAGACTTCATTTCGTCGCCAGCGGAAGAAAAGACAGAGCCAAACATGCTTCCCAATCCGCCCATTCCGCCGCCAGATTCTTGAACGCTTGAATTTCCGTCGGAGCTTTCTGGATTGGAAGATCCGCCTCCATTTTTAGAATTTTCATATGCCAATTTGCATGCTTTGCTGCAAAAGTTGCGCTTTCCGGCAAGCCTTGCGATGCCTCCGATTGCTTTTATGCCGATTCCAAGTCCCATTGCGTCCGCAAAAGCGTTTCCAGCGTCTCTATCCGCTGAAAACATCGGTTTATAGCTTCTTCCGCACCAATCACAAGTTTTGTAAGCCATATTAAAGAGCCTCCTTATATTATGTATTTGCATTTTACTGTTTTGTCTTTTTTATGTATTGAACTTTGTAACTCAAAATTTTTGGGAATTTTTCTCAAAAATTGATGAGGCCAATTTGTCAATAAAGAGGACGCGATATTGCTTTGCATGCCGTTCCTTTAGTTGAAAAAAAATCCCTTTTGCTTTATCATCGTTCAGAATGAATTACAACGACTCGTCGATAAAAATCTTTTTCAGCTACTACAAGCCGCACATCGCGATTTTCGCGGCGGACATGGTTTGCGCTTTTTTCATCGCGGCCATAAACGTAAGCTTTCCGATTTTGACCCGCTATCTTTTAAACACCTTGATTCCGCAAGGCGCCTTTAAGCTTTTTTATTGCTTCATGGCCGCCGCCCTTGGAATGTATGTCTTGCGCTGGGTCTTTGTTTGGTTCGTCAACTATTGGGGCCATTACTTTGGCGTCAAGGTGGAGACAGACATGAGGCGCGACGTTTTTGCAAAGCTGCAGGAGCAGAGCTTTTCGTTTTTTGACACGCATCTCACAGGCCACCTTATGAGCCGCGCCACAAGCGACCTTTTTGAAATCACCGAGCTCGCGCACCACGGGCCTGAGGACGTTATGGTTTCGCTCCTCACTCTTGTCGGAAGCTTTGTCCTGCTTTTGAGAATTCGCTGGGAGCTTGCGCTCGTCGTCTTTGTCTTTTTGCTCGCGACTATTTTCATCACGGCGGTAAACCGCAGGCGCCTTTCCGACTCTTCGCGCGTCGTAAAAGAAAAGACCTCGTCGATAAACGCGGCCTTGGAAAACTCGCTTACAGGAATCAGGGTGACGCAGAGCTTTACGGCGGAAGATTTGGAAATCCAAAAATTCAAGCAAAGCAACGAGCGCTACAAGGAAAGCAAAAAAGTTTTTTACAAGGCCATGTCAACCTTCCACGCCAACGTTGAATTTTTAATCGCGCTTCTTTCTGTCCTGGTCATCGCGCTTGGCGGCTATTTTATAATGAAAGGCAAGATGACGCTTCCTGACTTGATTGCGGCCAACCTTTTTGTGGCGGCCTTTAGCGCTCCGATTGGAAAGTTGATTTTCTTTGTGGAACAGTACACTACCGGCATAGCGGGCTTTAGGCGCTTTTTGGAAATCATGCGGACGGACACTTCGATAAAAGAGGATCCTTGCGCGGTGGAACTTTTGAGCGCCCGCGGAAACATTTCGTTTAAAGACGTATGCTTTTCCTACAATAAAAATGTCAGCGTCTTGGAAAACGTCAATTTGGAAATCAAGGCCGGAGAGCACTTTGCGCTTGTGGGCGAAAGCGGCGGCGGAAAGACTACGATTTGCAATTTGCTTCCGCGCTTTTACGAGGCCACAAGCGGAAGCGTTTTGCTTGACGGAATTGACATAAAAAAAATAAAGCTTCAAAGCTTGCGGAAGCAAATCGGCCTTGTCCAGCAGGATGTTTTTTTGTTCGCCGGAACTGTCCGCGAAAACATCGCCTACGGAAACCCCAACGCGAGCGAGGACGAAATAATCCTTGCCGCAAAAAGGGCTGAAATCCACGACGACATTCTAAAAATGCCCGACGGCTACGACACGCTTGTGGGCGAGCGCGGCCTTAAGCTTTCGGGCGGCCAAAAACAGAGAGTCTCAATCGCGCGCTGCTTCCTAAAAAATCCGCCGATACTGATTCTTGACGAGGCGACAAGCGCGCTTGACTCCGCGACCGAAATGAAAATCCAAAAAGCCTTTGACGAGCTTTCAAAAGGCCGCACCACGCTTGTAATCGCGCACAGGCTTTCGACAATAAAAAATGCGGACAGCATCGCTGTCGTTGACGGAAAGGGCGTCGTCGAATGCGGAAGCCACGATGAGCTTTTGGCGCTTGGCAAAAAGTACGCCGCGCTATGGAACACGCAGGCGGCTGTTAGATGACGCGGCTTGATCTTTTGCCAAACGGCTATAAAATTTTCCAAGACCCCGCCGCCTTTTGCTTTGGAGCGGACGCGCGGCTTTTATGCGCCTTTTCAAAAATAAAAAAAGGCCAAAGCGTCATCGACCTTGGAACAGGGAACGGAATCATTCCGCTTTTGCTGCATAAAAAATCCTTGGCCCTGCGCTCAAGCCACGCCGCCGGCCCTTGCCGTTTTACCGGGCTTGAAATCCAAGAGGCCGCCGTCCGCCTTGCAAAAAAAAGCGTCGCGGCAAACGCCTTGGAAGGCGACATAGAAATCGTACATGGTGACATCAGGCATGTTGACGACCTCTTCCAGCCGCAATCATTTGACGTTGTCGTTTGCAACCCGCCTTACATGAAAGTCCAAGGCTCCATCCAAAACGAGTCGGAAGCCAAGCGAATCGCGCGCCACGAAATTTTCTGCGGCCTAAAAGACATCGCGGCGGCGGCCTCCTATCTATTAAAGTCCAACGGAACTTTCTTTATGGTCCACAGGCCGCGCCGCTTGCAAGAAATTTTTGAGGCCTTTGCCACCTGCAAATTGACGGCTTGTCGCGCGCGGCTGGTCTATCCCGCCGCTGACAAAGCGCCCGAAATGATTTTGATAGAGGCGCGCAAAAATCGCGCCAAAGAATTGAAGTTTGAGCCGCCGTTAGTTATGTACGAAGGGCGCGACTACACAAAAGATTTTTTGGAATATGTTTCGGATTGACGATGCGGCGGGGCGGCTTGACCGCGCTTTGGGGGGGCGTTCGCGCTGGCGTCCGCTTGCGCGGCCTTTGATTTTTGCGCTATGTCCGCTCGTTCTTTAGGCAAGAGGAACAGCCGACAATCATCACGTGTTTCTTTCCCTGCGCCTTGTTAAAGAGGCGGGCCACCAAGTGTCCGTCGGGCCCAACGGATTTTCCGCACACGGGGCAAAGGCGCTTGACTCCGATTTCGCAAACGGGATAGCAGTGCGGGCAGCCGGAAATCACGCAGCGCTGGTCGGGAACGTTCATCGGCCTAAAAACTTTGCTGTAGATGTTTTGGCCTTTTTGCAAGCCTGAACCGCACATAGGGCAGTTGACCAGCGCCGGCTTTTGGTTTTGCGCCTCGCTTTTTTTTGCGACCTTGCTCCGCCTTGAAAAAGCGAAGTATGAAAGCGCCGCGATGAGAATCACGATTCCAACCAACAAAAGAATAAATTCCATTGAATTGATTTTAGCGCGCCGTTTTGCGCAAAGCAAGACTTGCCGCAAGGCTAAGCTTAAGGCCATGCGCAAGATCCAAAAGGGCGGCAGTTAGTGGACGCTAATCGTTTTTTGCGCTATATTTAAAAATATGGAACAGTATCGCGTTACAGGAATGTCTTGCGCCGCTTGCGCCGCGCGCGTGGAGAAGGCCGTTAAAAAAGTCGAGGGCGTCTCTTCGTGCGCCGTGAACCTTTTGACAAATTCTCTTGGCGTAGAAGGAAGCGCTTCTCCGCAAAAAATCATCCAAGCCGTCGTTGACGCAGGCTACGGAGCGGAATTAAAAGGCGGAACGGCTTCCTCCACGGGCGGCGCGGACAAGCAAAAATCGTTTGCAAGCCAAAGAAGCGGCGCGTCCGACGCGGACGACCTTGCCGACACGCAAAGCCCCGCGCTTTTAAGGCGCCTTTGTTTTTCGCTGGCCTTTTTGCTTCCGTTAATGTATCTTTCTATGGGCCGCGCGATGCTGGGCTTTCCGCTCCCAAAATTTTTGGAGCAAAATCCGCTTGCCGTCGGACTTGCGCAACTGCTTTTGTCCGCGGCCGTTCTTGTGATAAACCAAAAATTTTTTACCGGCGGAATCGGCTCGCTTTTGCGCGGCGGACCCAACATGGACAGCCTTGTGGCGCTTGGAAGCGGAGCCAGTTTTGTTTACAGCGCAGCGGTTTTGTTCAAGATGACCGCCGTGGCCGCGCCCCCACATTCGGCGCTTGGCGGACAAGCGGCCCATGAGCTTTTGCATGACCTTTACTTTGAAGGCGCCGCGATGATTCTTGCCTTGATAACGGTCGGAAAATTGCTTGAGGCGCGCTCAAAGGGAAAGACGACAAACGCGCTAAAGGCGTTGATGAAACTTTCGCCAAAGGTCGCCACGCTCGTTCGCGACGGAACGGAAGTCGCCGTTCCGATAGAAGAAGTAAAAGCCGGAGACGTTTTTGTCGTCCGCCCCGGGCAGAGCTTTCCAGTTGACGGAATCGTTTTGGAAGGAAGCGGAGCGGTTGACGAGTCGGCCTTGACCGGCGAAAGCCTTGCGGTTGACAAAAAGGCCGGCGACAAAGTCACTGGCGGAACGTTGAACCAAGCGGGCTTTTTAAAGTGCCGGGCCACTAGGGTAGGCCAAGACACAACGATAAGCCAAATAATAAAAATGGTCGAGGGCGCGGCGGCGACAAAAGCTCCGGCGCAAAAAATCGCCGACAAAGTTTCGGGCGTGTTTGTTCCTGCGGTAATCGCGATTGCGGCGGTGACCTTGGCGGCGTGGCTTTTTGCAGGAAAAGATTTTGGATTCGCGCTTGCGCGCGCGATTAGCGTTTTGGTAATCAGCTGTCCTTGCGCGCTAGGACTAGCCACGCCGGTCGCGATTATGGTTGCCAACGGAGTTGCGGCAAAAAACGGAATCCTGTTCAAAACCGCCGCCGCTTTGGAGGAAGCCGGAAAGATTAAAGTCGCCGCTTTGGACAAAACCGGAACGATAACCCAAGGCCAGCCGCGCGTGACTGATATTTTTTGCGCCCAAGGCGTTGAGAAACAAGAATTGCTTGAGGCC
This sequence comes from uncultured Spirochaetaceae bacterium, assembly GCA_902799665.1. Classification (GTDB taxonomy): domain Bacteria; phylum Spirochaetota; class Spirochaetia; order Treponematales; family Treponemataceae; genus Treponema_D. The sequence goes on from CADCBK010000003.1 coordinate 50,119, forward strand.
GCGCTTGACGTTGAGCAAAACAGCGAGCATCCTCTTTCTAAGGCGATTTTGTCTTGCGCAAAAGAATCGGGACTAGCCGCGCGGCCTGTCACAAACTTTACGGCGCTGGCCGGACACGGCGTCAAAGCCCTTGGATCGGACGGCCAAGAGTTGCTTGCCGGAAGCGTAGATTTTATTGCTGAACTTATGCAAGCCCAAAACATCGCCGCCGCCTTAGATGCCGCCCAAGAATTTTCGGCTCAAGGAAAAACGCCGCTTGCCTTTGCGCGCGGAAAAAAACTGCTTGGCGTAATCGCCGTTTCCGACACGATAAAAGAAGACTCAGCCGCCGCCGTCCGCGACTTGCGTTCGCTTGGAATAAAAACCGTCATGCTTACCGGCGACAACAAAAAGACCGCGTCCTTTATCGCAGGGCTTGCCGGCGTGGACCAAACGCTTGCCGGCTTGCTTCCCGACCAAAAGGCGGCGGCGATTGAAAGCCTTAAAAAAGAAGGCAAGGTCGCGATGGTTGGCGACGGCATAAACGACGCTGTCGCCCTTACCGCCGCCGACATCGGCGTTGCGATCGGCGCGGGCACGGACGTCGCCATCGACGCGGCGGACATCGTTCTTGCAAAAAATTCTTTAAGCGACGTGGCGACGGCAATCCGCTTAAGCCGCGCCGCTCTTCGCAACATAAAGCAAAATTTGTTCTGGGCCTTTTTTTACAACGCGCTTGGAATCCCCTTGGCGGCCGGCGCCTGGATTTGGCTTTTGGGCTGGAAGATGAACGCGATGTTCGGCGCGGCGGCGATGAGCCTTTCAAGCTTTTGCGTGGTGACCAACGCGTTGCGTTTGAATTTCTTTAGAGCAAAAAAGAGCCGCGATGCCGGCAAGGAGAAAAATATGAAAAAGACAATCAAAATCGAAGGCTTGATGTGCGGCCATTGCGACGCCCGCGTCAAAAAGGCGCTTGAAGCCGTTCCCGGAGTAGCCTCGGCCAACGCCGACCACGAAAAAGGCCAAGCCGTAGTTGAGCTTTCCGCCGACGTGGCTGACGACGCGCTCAAAGCCGCCGTCGAAGCGCAAGACTACAAAGTTTTGGGAATCGACTAGTTCCGCAAAATATTATGAAAGTTGAACTCAAAAAAATCACGCAAGAAAACAAGGCGGACTTTGTCGCGCTTTGCAATTCCGTTGACAGAAAATATTTGTCCGACCGCCTTCCGCATCCCTACACTGAAAAAGACGCGGATTGGTGGATAGACATGCTTTCCAAGAACGACGGAAAAGAGGGCGTGTGGCGCGCGGTTTACGCCGACGGAAAATTAGTCGGCCAAGTTTCCGTAGAAAAAGACCAAAAGTATCGGGGCGACGCCGAGATCGGCTATTTTCTTGCGACTGATTTTTGGTCCAAGGGAATCATGACTCAAGCCGCCCGCCTTATTTGCGAGCTTGCCTTTGAACAGTTGGACATAATCCGAATCACAGGACTCTACTGCGAGCCAAACGCCGCCTCCGGACGCGTTATGGAAAAAATCGGCTTTAAGCGCGAAGGAAAAAAGTTGAACGGCTTTGTAAAGAACGGCAATGTTTACAACCTTTGCATTATGGGTTTGTTGAAGGGGGAGTAAATAAACGAGGCCGCCCTTGCGGGCAGCCCCTATGTAAACGAAGCCGGCTTTGCCAAGACGCTCCGAGAAAAAAAGGCTTGCCTTTCGGCAAGCCTTAAAGGAGTCTAGCGGAATCGAACCGCTGCATAGAGGTTTTGCAGACCTGTCCCTTACCACTTGGGTAAGACTCCATAATGTTCTTGAACTATATCAGTTTTGGCGCGCTTTGTCAAGGGCTTCCAATACTTGCTTGTTTTCTTCGGGGCTGGCGGTTTGGATTGTGATTTTCTTTCCGTCAACGAGGGCGATTTCCAAATACTGGCCTTCTTTGACTTCCTTGATTTTGCTCCACTCGATGTAGGAACCGCCGGCGATAAGCGCGTTTTTGTAAATACCGGTGTTGACGGCACAAGCGTCTTCCTTGCAAACGATAAAAACGGCCAAGGCGCAAATCGCGCAAACCAAAATAAAAAAGTAGGCGCCGTAGTCGACCAAAAAGGCAAAGGCCAACACGCAAGGGATTGCAAAAAGCGTCATCATCGCCTTGGACTTGGCGGGCTTTGTAAGTTCGTAAAGAAGGTCGCCGGCCTTTTGCAAAACCTTCGCGCGGCGCGCTTTTTGTGTAAAGAGCATGATTGAATAAAAGGCTGTCGTCGCCGCGAGGCAGGCCAATTGAACGATTGTTTTTGTTTCCATTTTAGTTCTCCTTATGATATAGCGGTCCGCCCGCAGTTTTGGTCTTTCAACCGATTTTTGCCGCTAGTTCTCCTTTTGCGCCAGCCACGCGGCCAGCGCTTTTTTTGCCGAGTCAAAGGCCAGCGGCAAACTGTCGATGTCCGCTTGGCTCGCGACTTTTTTTAGGCAAACGCCGCTCACTTCCTTTGCGTCGGCGGCCAAGCTTTGAAGAAGGCCGTTCGCTTCTTCTTGCGAAAGGCGCGCCTCAAAGAACAAGTCGCAAGTTTTGTAAACAAAGTTTTTGTAAGGATAAGTGTTGGGAAAGCTTGCAACGTATTTTATCCGCGCGCCGTCGACATTGAAGCCGATTTCCTCAAAACATTCGCGCTTGGCCGCCGATTCCGCCGATTCGTCGGGGTTGCAAAAGCCGCCGGGCAGGGCCAAAAATCCTTTGCGCGGTTCCTTTGCGCGCGTCTCAAACAAAACTTTATTGTCAGGCGAGCAAATTATAAGGCCGACGGCCGCGGCGACGTTGCAGTAAAGGTCAAAGCCGCAGTCAGGGCAAGTCCATTTTTTATTTTGAACGAACTGGATTTTTTTTGAGCCGCATTCCGGGCAAAGCGCAAAGTCGTTAGTCATCGCCTTCTTCCGAATCGGCGTTTGTCCTGACGCGAACGTAACGGGCAAGCAGCTTTAGCTCTTCGTCCAATTTGCGCGCGTCGCCGTCCACCAAAATTTTGTCGATGCAAGAGCTGACTTTTGTAATTTGCTGCTGCAAGGCTTGTTCGAATTTTCCGGCGCGGACGGAGACGCTTGGCTCGATTTCTTTTGCGTCGGAAAAATATTGGCGAATCAACTTTTCCTGCTCTGGAAATTTTTCTTCCAAGTTCTTTGCTTTTTGGTCAAGCGCTCCAAAGGCGTTGATGATGTTCAACATAGACTCTTGGGCGGCCTTTAGGCTTTCGGGGGAAGATCTTTTTGAGGACTTGAACTTGTTCAGAAAAAGTTTAAAAACAGATTCGGCCATAAAAATCCCGGCGCTTTTCAACTGTTCAACTTAAACGTTGAACTTAAAGAACAAAACGTCTCCGTCTTTTACGATGTAGTCTTTTCCTTCTTGGCGGTACTTTCCGGCTTCCTTGATTTTAGCTTCCGTTCCGTATTGGCGCAAGTCGTCAATCGTGTAGGCCTCGGCTTTGATAAAGCCTTTTTCAAAGTCGGTGTGGATTACGCCGGCCGCCTTGGGAGCGGTGTCGCCCGCGTGAATTGTCCAAGCGCGGCACTCGTCGGGTCCGCCGGTAAAGAAGGTGGCCAAGCCCATAAGCTTGTAGGTCTGGCGCGCCAAAACGTTGAGTCCAGATTCCTTCAATCCAACCGCGTCCATAAATTCCTTGCGGTCGGCTTCTTCCTTAATGTCGCTAAGTTCCGCCTCAAACTTTCCGCAGATGACGACAACTTGGCTTCCTTCGTCGGCCGCGATTTTTTTCACGACTTCGACGTACTTGTTTGTTCCTTCGGCGATTGAGTCTTCGTCAACGTTGCAAACGTAGAGCGTGGGCTTTAGCGTCAAAAGGTGCATGTCGTAAAGGGCCAGCTTTTCGTCGTCGGTAAGGTCTGCGACGCGGGCCGGAGTTCCGTTCTGCAAGAGGGGCTTGATTTTTGCCACGCCGCTAGTCCAGGGCGCGAGCTTTTTTTCTTCCTCTTTTCCGAGAGCGCGGATGGACTTGGTGACTTTTTCTTGGCGCTTGGCGATTGTGTCCAAGTCGGCCAAGGCGAGTTCCATGTTGATTGTAAGGATGTCGCTTTCGGGATCGACGGCCGCTTCAACCTTGGCGTCGTCTCGGACGTGCATGATGTCGGGGTCGTCAAAGCAGCGGACTACGTGCGCGATTACGCTTGTCTCGCGGATGTTGGCCAGGAACTGGTTTCCAAGGCCTTCGCCCTGCGACGCTCCCTTAATGAGACCGGCGATGTCAACGAATTTTACGGTGGCCGGAGTTTTCTTTTTGGGCTGGAAAACGCTCGCGATAAAGTCCAAGCGCTCGTCGGGCAAGTCTACGATTCCGATATTGGGGTCGATTGTGCAAAAGGGAAAGTTTTCCGCCGCGGCGGGAGCGGCAGTCAGCGCCGAAAAAATAGTGGACTTTCCAACATTCGGAAGTCCAACGATACCACATTCCAAAGACATAGCAGTTCCTTATAAAAAAATGATGAATTATTATAGATGAAAAGTGGGGTTTGCGCAAGGGAGCCCGCGAGAATGGAGCAAGGACGCTGCAGGCGGCGGGGTTACAACACCCGCTCCAGCGGCTTTCCGACTAGGGAAATGGCAGGGCCGAGCAAAAAGGACATGGCGATTGAGCCGACGATGGAGCCGCGGATTCCGCCGCAAAGGGTTCCCGCGATGACGCCGGCCAGAACCGCTGACAAGTCAAAAATTATTCTTATGACAAAAAACGGAACTTTTGGAATCCAGCCGCTTATGATTGCCGGCGTCGCGTCGTAGGGAGCAACGCCCATGCGCGCGTTCATGTAAATCGCGGCTACGGCAACAAAGAGCAAAAGGCAGACGGAAAAAATCGCAAGGCGCGTCGCGAACGTTCCCTCTTGAATGAATTGCGCGAAGCCGACGTTCCGCCAAAGCCAGCGGCAAAAATCGACGACGTAGCCAATCAAAAACATGTTGGCCAATGTGCCAAAGCCTATCATTTGCGCTCCGAATGCGAACGTGAAAACGAGCATGATTCCGTAGACAAGGACCTGCGTGTTTCCCAAGCCCCAGCCCAGAGCGGCGGCGATGTTCAAATTCATAAAACTTGCCGGGTCGGTGCCCCAGCCGATTTCAACCAGAACAGAAACAAAGACGCCCATCAAAATCACGGCGGGCAGCATGAAGGCCAGCCGCTTTGCGAAGTTTGGAACGATGAATTGATTGAAGGAAAATTTCATGCTTTAATTTTAATGGGCTTGCGTCGCTTTTTCAATAGCGGTCGTATGCTGACAAAAACTAAAATCTTTTGTATAATTTTTGGAAAAGACGCGAGGCCCTAAGGCAGGCCGCAACAAGGAGCAAAAAGTGAAATACGGTTATTTTGACGATGAAAAACGAGAGTATGTGATTACAAATCCCGCGACTCCTCGACCTTGGGTAAACTATTTGGGCTCGCCGCTTTACGGCGCGCTTATTTCAAACAACGCGGGCGGCTACAGCTTTGCCAAGTCCGGCGCCAACGGAAGAATCTTGCGCTATGTGTTCAATAATTTTGACCAGCCCGGAAGGTACATTTACATCAGGGACAACGATTCAAAAGATTATTGGTCTGCGTCATGGCAGCCTGTCGGAAAAGACCTCAAGGATTACAAGAGCGAATGCCGCCACGGAACGGCCTACACAAAAATGCTGGCGGATTATTCTGGAATCCATTCGGAGGCGCTTTACTACGTTCCGCTTGAATGTGAGCACGAAGTTTGGAATTTAAAGCTTTCTAACAATTCAGGAAAAAAGAGAAGCCTCACTGTGACAGGCTTTGCCGAATTCACCAACAACAGCAATTACGAAATGGACCAAGTGAACTTGCAGTACTCGCTTTTCATCGGCCGCACAAAATTTGTTGACAACAGAATCGTTCACACCGTTCACGGAAACCTTGAAGGCCTTCCAGAAGAGGTTGACCACAAGACCGCGACCGAAAGAGCCTTCGCGCTTGTCGGCTCAAAAGTCTCTTCTTGGTGCGGAGACAAGGAGGAATTCCTTGGCCTTTACCACAGCTACAAGGATCCGGTCGGCGTTTTGTCGGGCGACCTTGGAAACATCGCAAGCTACAACGAAAACTCTTGCGGCGCCTTGTCCACTGTGATCGAGCTTGAAGCCGGCGAGACAAAAGAAATCGCCTTTATCCTTACAATGCAGCAGAACGCCGCCGTTGAAAAAATTCTTTCGTGTTACGCTGACGTGTCCAAAACTTGCGCAAAGGAATACGAAGCTCTTGTAAAGCAATGGCACGGCCGCTTTGAGCATTTCCAAGTCAAGACTCCCAACGAGCACTTTAACACGATGATAAACACATGGAACGCCTACAACTGTTTTATGACTTTCACTTGGTCGCGCGCGGCCTCATACATTTACTGCGGACTAAGGAACGGATACGGCTACCGCGACACAGTTCAGGACATTCAAGGCGTAATCCATCTTGAGCCTGAGATGGCCGCGGAAAAAATTCGCTTTATGCTTTCGGCGCAGGTTGACAACGGCGGCGGACTTCCGCTCGTAAAGTTCACGCACAACGCTGGCCACGAGGACACGCCCGACGACGAGTCTTACGTTCGCGAGACGGGACACCCCGCCTACAGGGCAGACGACGCGCTCTGGCTTTTCCCGACTGTCTACAAGTACATCGCGGAATCCGGGAACGCCGCCTTCCTTGACGAAGTGATTCCCTTTGCCAACAAGGACGAAGGAACGGTTTACGAGCACTTGAAGAGGGCCGTCGATTTTTCCATGAAGCATCTTGGACCGCACGGAATTCCCGCCGGCCTCTACGCCGACTGGAACGACTGCCTGCGCCTTGGCGCCAACGGCGAGTCTTCTTTTGTCGCGCTCCAGTATTACTACGCGATGACGATTTTGCGCGAGTTTGCCCAAAACAAAAAGGACGCGGAGTATGTCGCCTTCCTTGACAAGGCTCAAAAGGAGCTTGGCGAAAAAATTCAAAAGCTTTGCTGGAACGAGGACCGCTTTATCCGCGGCTTTACCGAGCGCGGAGAAGTCATCGGAAGCCGTGGCGATCCTGAAGCGAACATGTGGCTTAACCCTCAGAGTTGGGCCGTTATTTCCGGGCTTGCTTCCAACGAACAGGCTGACGCGGCGCTTGAAAATGTGAACAAAAAATTGAACACGGACTTTGGCCTTGTGCTTATGGATCCTCCGTATCAAAAGCATGCCTTTGAAGGAGCGCTCGCCGTAATCTACAACCAAGGCGCCAAGGAAAACGCCGGAATCTTCTCACAGTCACAGGGATGGATTATTCTTGCCGAAGCGCTTCGCGGACACGGAGACAGGGCTTTCCAATATTTTATGGAGAACGCTCCGTCCGCCCAAAACGACAAGGCGGAAATCAGAAAGCTTGAGCCGTATTGCTACGGCCAGTTTACCGAAGGAAAGGCAAGCCCCCATTTTGGACGCTCGCACGTTCACTGGCTTACAGGAACCGCGTCAACCGTTATGGTCGGCTGCGTTGAAGGAATCCTTGGCATGAGGCCGAATCTTGACGGCCTTAAGCTTTCTCCTTCTATTCCGTCTTCATGGGACGGCTTTACCGCGCAAAAAGATTTTAGGGGCCGCAAGCTTAACATTACGGTCAAGAATCCTGACCACGTTCAGTCCGGCTGCAAGGAACTTACTGTGAACGGCAAGAAGATGGAAGGAAACTTTATTCCTGAGTCTGAACTTACCGCGAACACAGAAATCGTTCTTGTGATGTAAAATTGCCTGGCGGGGGCTTTGGCCCCCGTGCTGGGCTCCGTTCCCACCGCTTGAATTGCGCGGCAAAATTCGCTAAAATGTTCTTCTATGGAAAACAAAAAAACGGTTGACAACGACACGCTAGAAAAGTTGCTTTATCTTTCGCGCCTTTCGCCGGAGAGCACCGACTTGGCCACGCTCAAAAAGCAAGTTGACGACATTGTAGGATACTTTGACATTCTTTCTAAATACGACGACAGCGAAAATCCCTATGACGCTTATCCTTCCACCCAGGCCGAGGCCTTGCGCGAAGACAGCGTGGTCGCCGGCCTTGACATTCCCGACGTGAAGAAAGTCACCGAAAACTTTATGGACGGCTACTTCCAAGTTCCCAAGGTTTTGGGGGAAGGGGCTTGAGAAAAACACATCCGTGTGTTTTTCTCAAGAATGGAGAATTGCCTGCGTCAATTCTCCAAGTTCATTGGCCGCGCCTCCTGCGCGGCATCGGTTGAGATAATTAGAGGAATATATGAACAACATAACACAGGCGCGAGAGGCGCTAAAAAACGGAAGCGTCAGTTCTGAGGCGCTGGTTCAAAAATCTGTGGCCACTTTTGAGGCGGACAAAAATTCCGCCTTGCCCCTAAACGCCTTTTTGGAAATTTACGACGACGCTTTGGAGCTTGCAAAAGAAGCCGACAAAGAAATCGCGGCCGCCCGCAGCGCCGGAACGCTTGACGCTCTCTTTGAGCAAAAGCCGCTTTTGGGCTTGCCCTTTGCGGTAAAGGACAACATCAGCGTAAAAGGAAAGCGCCTCACTTGCGCGAGCAAAATTTTAAGCGGCTACGTCGCTCCCTACGACGCGACAGTCACCGCTCGCCTTAAGGCCGCCGGAGCCATTCCGCTTGGCCGCTGCAACCAGGACGAATTCGCGATGGGCTCGTCAACCGAGTATTCTTCTTACGGCCCCACGCGAAATCCAATAAACCGCCAGTATGTTTCGGGCGGATCTTCGGGCGGCTCGACAGCCGCCGTCGCCGCAAACCAGGCGCTCTTTGGCTTGGGAACGGAAACAGGCGGCTCGGTGCGCCTTCCAGCTTCCTACTGCGGAGTCTACGGCCTTAAGCCGACCTACGGCGTTCTTAGCCGTTGGGGAGTCGTGGCCTACGGAAGCTCGCTTGACCAAGTCGGAATCATCGCGCACACGCCTAGCGACATCGCTCAAACTTTGAGCGTTTTGGCCGGAGCGGATTTTTACGACGACACTTCCGCCGACCTTCCGCAAAAAGAAGATTTGAAAAATCTTACCGCTTTTGGAGCGGAAGAATTTTCAAAATTGAAAATCGCGATTCCAAAACAATTTTTGGAAAGCAAGGGCCTTTTGCCCGACGTTGGCGTTGTCTTTGAGCAGACAAGAAAATGGTTTGAGGAAAAGGGCGCCAAGATTGAAGTGGTTGACCTTCCGATTTTGGACGCGTCAATCGCAAGCTACTATGTCATCGCCTTGTCGGAAGCGGCGTCCAACCTTAGCCGCTTTGACGGAATCCGCTACGGCGCGCGCGTCGACAAGGGAAACGGCTACGACGAGCTTTACGTTGACACACGAAGCGCGGGCTTTGGTCCCGAAGTCAAGCGCCGCATCGTTATCGGAAACTATGTTTTGTCGGAACAGTTTTCCGGCGACACTTACAAAAAGGGAATGACCGTGCGCGCCAGAATCCAGCGCGAGATGGCGGAACTTTTCAAGAGCTACGATTTGGTTCTTTGCCCCACGTGTCCGACTCCGGCCTTTAAGCTGGGCCAAAAAGTTGACGACCCGCTTGAGATGTACCTAAGCGACTTGTTCACCACGTTTGTAAACTTGGCGCGCATTCCGTCGCTAAGCGTTCCCGCCGGCCACACAAGCGGAACGGGAGTGCAAGCCGGAATCACCAAAGGCTTTGACGGAGAATTCGCGGCGGCTGCCAAGCGCGGCGACAGCGACTCAATGCCTGTCGGCATCCAGTTTGCCGGCCCCATGTTCAGCGAGGCAAAGATTTTGCGCGTCGCCGCCGCATGGGAAGCCGAGCACCCCGGCTGCGGCTGTCCAGTCGGGGAGTAAAGCGCGAGGAATGAGAAGGCCGCCCGGTTTTCGGGCGGCCTTTGTTTTTGTGGCGGAGGAGGGCTGCGGCTTTATGCGGTCGCTTCGGCGCTCACAATTTCTTTTACTTGGGCTTCTGTCATGCCGAGCGACTTTGCGATTATTTCAACGGAGACGCCGTTGGCGTAAAGGTTTTTGGCGTTCTCAATGGCGGTCTGTTTTGCGCCTTCTTCGCGGCCCCTGTCATATTCGTAAACTTTTTCGCGTTCCCATTCCATATACTGTTTTCTCCATTGCGTGTTGCGTTTTGCGTCGGCGACAAGCCTTGTGATTTTTTCCGTAAAATCGTTTGAGCTTGAATTGCTGGTCAACAAGCGCAAGAAAGCCTTTTGCTTTTCGTCCAATAGTTTATCACAATTCTTGGAAATAAAAAAGAGTTTTTGAGCTCTGTCTCCCAATTTTGTTTTCTTGTCTTCAAGGCAAAGATGTTCAAAAGTGTATTTTGCCAGCCCCTGTTTGAATATGTCGTCAATGCAAATAAAAATGATGAACGAGGTTTTTAGGTCTTTGTACTTTTGTCCCGACTTTAAAAGGTCAACGTCAATTACGCCTTGATAGTAGCGCGCGCGTTCCGCCAGCTCCCCTGTGTTTGTGGTCTGAAGCTCGATGTTGTAAACTTTTTTGCCGTCGCCGTCTTTTACATAAACGTCCATTCTGATTCCCTTGCTGCCAAAGTCAATGCCGATTTCTTCTTCTTGCGACATTTGGACGCTTTCTATCTTGAACTCCAAAAGAATTTCCAACAGTTCCTTGCAAACAGCCGGATTATTTCTCATTACCTTATAGAAAATGAAGTTGTTGGCAATCGTGGCGTTTTCCCACTTTTCTTCGAGCGTTTGCTCTTTTTGAATTTCGCTCATTGCGAACCTCCTTATAGTTTTTCTTAACTATAAGGTAGGAATTTTTATTCATTTTTTAGCGTTTTTTTTGAAAAGTCGTGAAGAATTTTTAGGGAAAAGTTGGCGGAGCGCTTGTTGTTTGTATGGCGGGCTTTTGCCGATAACATAAAAACACCCTGCAAACCAATGATTTGAAAGGCTCACAGGGTGTTTTATTATGACTTTAATTTTTAGCGCTCTAAGTATTTCCATTCAGGAAAGTGCTTTTCACAATTGAAATCGCCGCCGGATTGTTCTGTTCTTTCATCAGAACTTTCTGTTTTTGGGTATATTCTATAACCTATACCTGCAGTGCCAATTTTTTCGGTCATTTGAGAATTCAAGACCCATATTGATTCACTATTTGCAAAAGCTCTATAATTAAGCCCATTTTTCACATACGGAATACACTTATAAAAACTCTCACAGTTATTTGATGTTTTTGACTCACAACTGAGTTTATAACCTAGGACATTAGAATAATGATGTTCAAACCATCTGATTGGAAGATACTTGATAACAGGGTCAACTTCAGTAAGACTCTTCTCAATAGTTGACTTGCTGATGTAAACCCAGTTAACGCCATATTCTGAATCTTTCGGAATTTCGTGATAACCTGTCAAGTTAACTTTATCAGTAAAATCAACTTTGTGAGTTCCAGAATTGTCTTCCTGATAAACTGTAGTCTTTTTAGGATACTGCGTTGTTGTAGTAACTGTCGTTTCAGGCTGCGTAGGAGCAGTTGTCGGAAACGTTGTCAACGCAGGATTTCCTGCTGAATTTGAGCAAGACGCAAGAACTACTACACAACCAACCAAACCAAAAATAAGTTTCTTCATATAATTACCTCCTGAATAACTATTTAAACGGTTTCTCCAGACCAGAGCTCCGAATCATGCAAATATAGTTTTTCATCAGATTCTTTGCCTTTTTGCTGTTTCTGTAATTCAGAAATTTTTTCTTGCCATTTCGTTTTGCTCTCGCCTATTTTTAAAGCTTTTTTTACGTTCGCGTCCCAGATTAGGGGGTAGTCTTTTGGATTAACGATGTGGCAAATTTTTGAGATGAACGATGTCGGCTTTTTTCCAGAAAATTCTTTTACGGAAAAAATGTCGTATTTTCCGTCTTCTATTTTTGAAAGATTGCTTCTGACATATTCTGAAAAATTCGGAAAGTCTTTTGTCTTGATGTTTCTTAAGACGCCGCTGCCTCTTCCTACAACGTCATGAAGGACTTTTTCAAAATCATTTTTGTTGTCTTTGTATTGGTCGATTAATTTTGCGGACTCAATTTTCCACAGTTGCGCTGTTTTTGTGTTGTAGTCCTTTACGCTTTTTTCTACGTCGCTCATTTTTCATCTCCTCTACATTCTAAATATTGTAAAATACAATAAATAAACTTGTATTCTGAAATTATACAATCAATAATATTGTATGTCAATGCTAATAACAGTTTAAACTTTGCGCATGGAATTTGAGGATTTTAAGAAGAATTTTTCAGACCGTCTGCGAAAATTGAGGAACGACAAAAAAATATCTGCTAGAGAAATGAGCCTGTCGTTGGGGCAAAATGTCAACTATATAAATTACATCGAAAACGGGCGGAACTTTCCGTCGATGCAAGGCTTCTTTTTGATTTGCGACTACTTGGGAATCTCGCCCGCGGAATTTTTTGAAGGGTCTAGCGCGCGTTCCGGTGGTAACAAAAAAAACATTGAAATCTTTCAATCGCTCACAAAAACGCAACAAGACAGCGTTATTATGATGATAAAGGAATTTGACAAGATTCTAAAGGAATAGTTAAAAATGATGGTCGATTCCGCTTTGCTTTATTATGGCTTTGGCGGTGTGGCGGGACTTGATTTTTGAATTGACTGTAAAATTTCGTTGTGTCATTGGGCTGTAATATATGTCATGGTCGCCCTTGCCATGACGGACAAAGCGTCAATTGTTCTTTAGGAGGATTTCCCGAACTTTTTTTTCGTATTCCGCCATTTACGCAAATGCCTTTTCGCGTCGTTCCACTTTAAAGAGAATGGATGGCACCTTTTTAGCGGAATTTAAATCCAACAGTTCTGGAGCGGCATAGCGGACACGTTCCATAAGAGCGTCCAAAGAACCACCCTCCAAAACAAGGCCTGGAATGTCTTTGCTTTCGGCAATCCATACGCTGGCTTCGGAATCCCATGTAAAATGAACTTCGTATTCCATATTTGTCTCCATTTCTATTATAGCGCATTTTTAAGATTTTGCGCAATTTTCGCGCGCAAAAAAAAAGCCGCCCGCAATCGGGCGGCTCAACCAACGCGCTTCCTTGCTGCTTCAAATCTGTTCCATCACGTTGACCATCTCTATCGCGCTGAGGGCGCAGTCGTAGCCCTTGTTGCCGCTCTTGGCGCCGGCGCGGTCGATGGCTTGCTCCAAGTTGTCGGTGGTCAAGATTCCGAACAAGACTGGAACGCCTGTGTTGAACGAGGCTTGCGCGACGCCTTTGCTGACTTCGGCGCAAACGTAATCGTAGTGGCTGGTGCTGCCGCGGATTACCGCTCCAACGCAAATGACCGCGTCGTACTTTTTGCTGGCCGCCATTTTTTGCGCGACGACGGGAATCTCAAACGCGCCCGGAACCCAAGCCGCGCTGATGTTGTCTTGCTCGACTCCGTGGCGCACAAGACCGTCAACCGCTCCGTCCAAAAGCTTTTGAACGATGAACGCGTTAAAGCGCGACGCCACGATTCCAACCTTCATGCCGCTTTTGGCGACTACCTTTCCTTCAATCAATTTCATATAACCTCCTAATTAACATTGATATGGTCAAAGATGTGGCCCATTTTTTCCTTCTTGGTGCGAAGGTAAAATTTGTCAAACTTTGACGGCGGAATTTCTATCGACACGCGCTCGGCGACTTTTATTCCAAAGCCGTCAAGCCCGTAAATCTTTTGCGGATTGTTTGTCAAAAGGCGCAGGGACTTTATTCCCAGGTCGCGCAAGATTTGCGCTCCGATCCAGTATTCGCGCAAGTCGGGGGCAAAGCCCAACTTTAAATTCGCTTCCACAGTGTCGTAGCCGTTTTCTTGCAGCATGTAAGTCTTTAGCTTGTTGATCAGTCCGATGCCGCGCCCTTCCTGGCGCATGTAAAGCAAAACGCCCCGGCCTTCTTTTTCTATCGTCTTCATCGCTTGGCGCAGTTGCGGGCCGCAGTCGCAGCGCTGGCTTCCAAATACGTCGCCTGTCAAACATTCGGAGTGAACGCGGCACAAAACTTTTTCGCCGTCGCCGATGTCGCCTTTTACAAGCGCGATGTGGTGCTCGCCGGTAAGGTCGTCGGTGTAACCGTAAATGTCAAAGTCGCCAAACTCGCTTGGGAGCTTTGCCTTTGCTTCCTGAACGACGTGCTTGTCATGGACGCGGCAGTAGTCGGCCAGCGCTTTTATCGTGATGTATTTTAGCCCGAACTTTTGCGCGATTTGGTAAACTTTCTCGCCGCGCGCCATTGTTCCGTCGTCGTCCATAATCTCGCAGCAAACGCCGCATTCCTTAAGGCCGGCCAAGCGGCAAAGGTCAACGGTGGCTTCCGTGTGCCCGGCGCGGACAAGCACTCCGCCTTTTTTCGCGATAAGGGGAAAGGTGTGGCCGGGCCTTCTAAAATCTTTTGGCGTGGAATCTGGATCGACGCACGCTTGAATCGTTCGCGCACGCTCTGCGGCTGAGATTCCCGTCGTGGTGGAAACGTGGTCAATCGAAACGGTGAAGGCCGTCTCGTGGTTGTCGGTGTTCTCGGCCACCATCGGGTAAAGGCCAAGCCGGTTTGCCATGCCTTCGCTGAGCGGGGTGCAAATCAAGCCCTTTGCGTGCGTCGCGATAAAGTTGATGTTCGCTTGCGTCGCGAACTGCGCTGCGCAAATCATGTCGCCTTCGTTCTCGCGGTTTTCATCGTCGCTTACAAGAATTATTTTTCCTTGCCGCAATTCCTCAAGCGCCTCTTCGATTGTGTTGTATTTTATTTCCATATTTTCTCCTTGAATTCATTTCGGCTGACCGCGCGCGCCGGTTGGCAAGCACGGTTGTTGCCGCTTATGCGGCTAACAAAAAATTGTTGTCTTGCTTTAGTTTTCATTGCCGCTAAAAACCTCGCTCTCTTAAAAATTCTTCTGTTATGGCGGAACTGTCGCTCTCGCCGGAACGGTAGCCGCCGCCGAAATTGCCCGCAAGCCCAAGAAGCCGCTGGACATATTTTCCGACGATGTCGTTTTCCAAGTTCACTTTGTCGCCGGCTTTTTTATCTAGCAGCGTTGTCTCCTCTCCCGTATGCGGAATGACAGAAACTGCGAATCGCCCCGCCTCAAGTTTTGCGACGGTAAGGCTGATTCCGTCAATCGCAATCGAACCTTTCTCTACGATTAAGTTTAAGACTGAATCGCTCGCGCTGACGCAAACCCAAACGGCGTTTCCTTCGCGCTCTAGCTTTTCGATAGTTCCCGTGCCGTCGATGTGGCCGCTGACGATGTGGCCGCCAAAACGTCCGTCCGCAGCCATCGCGCGCTCAAGGTTCACTTGGCTTCCGACGGCAAGGCTTACAAGATTTGAGCGGCGCAAGGTTTCGGCCATTACGTCCGCGGTAAAGAAGTCCGCGCCCAAGCTTGTCGCGGTAAGGCAAACGCCGTTTACCGCAATACTGTCGCCGACTTTTGTTCCTTGTAAAATTTTTTGCGCGCGGATTTTTATTCTGGCTCCCTTGCCGTCCGCCGCTCCCATTTCAAGGCTGGCCACCGCGCCTTTTTCTTCTATTATTCCTGTGAACACTATGTCCTCCATAAAGCGCCGCTGTTCGCGCGAGCCATTTGCGAGCGCGATTGCCCGCTCGCGTAAGCGAGCAAGTGAATGACTCCTTTGCGCAAAACGGCAACGCCGTAATGTTGCGGCTTATGCGGCAATCCTTCGTTTATGGGCTTGCCATCGTTATTCATTGCCGCTTGTATTCAATCAAAACGTCGCTTCCGATTTTACGCGCGTCGATTTGTGCAAGGCTAAAAGCGTCGGCCACTTCCAAAACGCCGCTTCCAGCCACCGGACTGGGGGCGGCGGCCCCGCCAAAAATTTTTGGCGCCACAAAAGAGTAAACGCGCTGGACAAGACCCGCCTGCAAAAGCGAAAAGTTTAGTTGGCCGCCGCCTTCGACCAATACGCTGTCAAGATTTTGCGCGCCAAGCTTTTGCATTAAAATCGAAAGGTCCACGCGCTTCGTTCCGCAGCGGATTATTTGAACGCCTTTTTGGGCGAGCGCTTTTTCTTTTTGCAAAAAGTTTTGGGCGGGGAGGGCGGCCCCTTCTTGGGCTTGCAAGCAATCTGGTTCCGCGCAGGCGACAATCGTTGGAACTTCGGCCGCGGTTTGGACAAGCTGCGAGTCAAGCGGAAGGCGCAAGGAACTGTCGCAAATTACGCGCGTGGGGTTCCGGCCGCCGGGGATTCGGCAAGTCAAAAGCGGATCGTCGGCGAGTGCCGTTCCGATTCCTGCCATAATGCAAGAATACTTGTTCCGCAATTGGTGGACAAAGTCGCGCGACTCTTGCGAAGATATCCACTTGGACTTTCCGGCAGCCGTGGCGATTTTTCCGTCCGCGGTCATCGCGTACTTTAGCGCGACATATGGCGTTCGATTTGTAATGTAATGGAAGAAAATAAAATTGAGCGTGTCGCATTCCGAGCGCAAAAAGTCTTCCTCAACCTCAACGCCCCGTTCGCGCAAAAACGCGGCGCCCTTTCCGCTTACCAAAGGGTTTGGGTCTCGGCTTCCGACAACTACTTTTTTGATTCCGGCCTGGACGATGGCCTCGACGCAAGGCGGCTGCTTTCCTGTGTGGCAGCAGGGTTCCAGCGTGACAAAAATTGTCGCGCCGCTTGGATCGTTTCCCCGCTCGCGGCAATCGCGCAAAGCGTCCCGTTCCGCGTGCAAGTCGCCGTACTTGTGGTGCCAGCCTTGGCCTATGATTTGATTTTCTTGGACGATGACGGCGCCGACCAGAGGGTTGGGATTCGTTCGGCCTTCGCCTTTTTTTGCGAGCGCGACAGCAAGCCGCATAAAGCGCTCTTTAGAGTCGTTTTCCATAATACCTTCTTCCATCCAGACTTTACTGTCGGCCGCGGAATCACACCGCGTCATGCTCTGGCAACGCCATCGCTTGCTGGCTATACAGCCGGTGGGGAATTGCGCCCCGCCTTGAAGTTTATGCAATTATTTTAGCGCATAGGGGGAAATTGCGCAAGACGCTTACTCCACAAAATATCCGTTCATAAGGCCCTTGCCCTTGACTTCCACTTGGACGGGGCCTTGCCAGTCAAACTTGTCGCTGGCTTGCTTTTGCGCGGCTTCGGAGACGTGAATCTTCATCGGCTGGCCGGAACTTTCCATGCGGCTGGCCACGTTCACCGTGTCGCCCCAAATGTCGTAAATGAATTTTGTCTTTCCAATAACTCCGGCCACAAGCTCTCCGCTGTTTATTCCCACTCGGATTTGAAGGGGCTTTTCCGCCGTCTTGTTGAACTCTTCCACGTCGCGCAAAAGGCCTTGGGCAAAACGGACCATTTTTTCGACGCCGCCGTTTTGCGCGTTTTCGTCCAAGCCCGCCGCGGCCATGTAGGAGTCGCCGATCGTTTTTATTTTTTCAACGCCTTCGCGCGCGGCCCGTTCGTCAAAAAGGCTGGTCAGCTTATTCAGCATTTTTACGGTTTGGTCGGCGGTCATGTCGGAGCTCATTTTTGTAAAGCCCACGATGTCGGTGAACAAAACGGTGGCGTTGGGGTGCTCCGTCAATTCGCGCGCGACGTCGGCGGGCAAAATGTTCAGCAATAGCCGCTCGACTTTTTGGTTTGCAACCCGCAGTTCCTTTGTGCGCTCGTCAACCGTTTGCTCCAGCTCCTTTTGGTAGCGGGCGAGCATTTCTATTTCAAGGCGGTGCGCGCGCTCCACCTTTTTGTTCATTTCCTTTAAGTCAAAAATATACAAAAGAATCGCCATTCCGGCGGAAGAAATTCCCGTTATGTAAAAGCCTTTCATGCGGAACTGAATCGCGCTTGCGGCTATTGGAATCGCGATGAAGAACAAAAGCGGAAAGGCCGTTTCATGCGGAATCCTTTTAAAGTTCCGCAGAATGCAAATGAATTGCAGCAAAAGCGCGGCGCATGGAAAAATATAGGCCAGCGGGCGGGCGGGGCCGCGTATGTAATTGTTTCGCGCGTCTATCGTGTAGTAAAGGCCGGTGAACTGAGAAATGATGACCAGTGCGATTTCGGTTAGCAAAAAGATTCCAGCGACGTAAAATTCCCAAGGCATCTTTTTGAGCTCGCCTTCGTTTTGGAACAAGTCTTTTAAATAGAAGTTCAAGTTCAAAATCAAAAAGGCCGGAAAAAAGTAGTCGCCGAATTTTGCGATTTTTGTGATAAAGACCGCCGTTCCGTTCATCATAAAGCTGTATGCGGTAAAGGCAAGCTGCGACGACAAAATGCCCGTGGCGCTCAGTTCCAAAAAAATTATCGCGGCCTTTCTCCTTCTTGAAAGGTTGTTTGTCCTCAAAGTCAAAAAGGCTGTCAAAAGGCAAATCGCCTGCAGCGCGATCATCAAGTCATGCTGGTGCCGGATCAAAAAATTCATTCTTATATATCACTAAAAAAAGCGCTTATTGTCAAGATTTCTTCTTTGCGGTAAAATCCTTGCAAGAGGTACATCATGTCTGTTTTAGAAAAAATCGGAAACTTCTTTGGAAAGTTCATGGCCCTGATTATTTTGGCCGTGGCCGCTCTGGCGCTTTTTGTTCCGCAGAGTTGTCTTTGGATTCAGCCGTCTTGGATCAACCCGCTTTTGATGCTGGTCATGTTCGGAATGGGACTCACGCTCAAAATCGAAGACTTCGCGCTTGTCTTTACCCGCCCCAAGGACATCATCATCGGTTGCGTCGCGCAGTTCACAATCATGCCGCTTTTGGCCTTTGCTTTGGGAAAAATCTTTGGCCTTGAGGTAGGGCTTTTGGCCGGAGTCATTCTTGTCGGAACTTGTCCCGGCGGAACCGCCAGCAACGTAATCACTTATCTTTCCAAGGGCGACGTCGCTCTTTCTGTCGGAATGACAAGCGTCAACACTTTGCTCGCTCCGCTTCTCACTCCCGCCATCACTTACTTGCTTTTAAAAGAGAGCGTCCATGTTGACGTCGTTTCGATGTTCCTTTCAATTGTAAAGGTTGTCATCGTTCCGATTGGCTTGGGCTTTGTCATCAACAAGTTCTTCGGAAAGTTCACGCAAAAAATCGGAGCGATATTGCCGGCGATTTCTGTAATCGCGATTGCCTTGATTGTCGGAGCGGTTGTCTCGCGCAACTCGCAGAAAATTCTCACGACAGGCGCGATTGTCTTTGCCGTCGTTATCTTGCACAACCTTTTGGGCTACGCTTGCGGCTTTGGCCTTGGAAAGCTTTTGCGCTTGAACGTCGCAAAGACAAAGG
Source organism: uncultured Spirochaetaceae bacterium (assembly GCA_902799665.1). GTDB lineage: Bacteria > Spirochaetota > Spirochaetia > Treponematales > Treponemataceae > Treponema_D. The sequence goes on from CADCBK010000003.1 coordinate 69,356, forward strand.
CGCTTTCCATCGAAATCGGAATGCAGAATTCAGGACTTGCCACAAGCTTGGCGGGAACGGCCTTCCCGGCTCTTGCGATGGCTACTGTTCCCGGCGCGATCTTTAGCGTTTGGCACAACTTGTCCGGCGCCGTGCTTGCCAACTTTTACCGCAAATGGGAGGAGAAGGATGAGGCCGCTTCTTCGGAAAACTCAAGCGGCAATGCGCAATAAACTCAAGTCTAAGGTTTGTTTGATTGTTTAAGGTTTTGCCCCGCCGTTTTTGGCGGGGCTTTTTTTCGGCGCTTATTTCATCACGACGTTTTTAAACGAATTTTCCACTTTCTTAAAGTACAAATTCTTAAACGGGTGAATGTCCATCGCGTTGGAAACCCAGCCGCCAACAAGGTTCAAGTCAATCACGGCGCATGTGACAGGGTGGCTTATCGGAATCACTTCGCCGCTTGAAAGCAGTATGTCTTCCGCCTTTGCGAGCAGCGCGTTTCGCTCTTTGCTTTCGTTTGTCCACGCGGCTTCGTCCAGCAGTTTGTCAAAATTTTCGTCTTTCCAATGCGAGTCGTTCATGGAAGAGTTTCCGCGGAACAGCTCCAAAAAAGCCAGCGGGTCTGAATAGTCGCCAACCCAAGTGTAAAGGAAAAGATCCGCCTTTGTTGAAGCGATTGAAGTCAAGTAAAGCTGCTGGGGAATTTTCATTGTCTTAAGCTCAACGCCTATTTCTTCCAAGGCTCCGCGCAAAAGTTCCGCGCGGTTTGAAAGGTATTCTGTGTCGGGGATGGCGAATAGCAATTCGATTTTTTCGGAGGCCATCGCGCGCTTTTGCTTGGCCGCTTCCAGCATAAGCTTGGCTTCCTCCGCGTCGGTGTAGTCAAGCCCCTCAGGGCTTTTGTAGCCGGCCACAGGGCATACAAGGGTTTCGGCGGGGAACATGTTTCCGTCGCGAAGCTGCTTCCAAGGAACGGCTGTAAGGACCGCGTTCCTAAAGTCGGCTTCCTTCCAAATAGGGGAGTCATTCTTAAAGAACAAGTATTCGGTTCCAAATTCCGCCGAAAGCTGAATGGCCTTTCTGTCCAGAATTTTTTTCAGTTCGTCTCCGCCGTCAATCCAATCCGCGGCGCCTGTGTTAAATGCGTGCGCTTTTGCCGACCCGTCGTTGGTAAGGTGGATGGCGATGGACGGAATGTGAACAGACTCCGCGTTCCAATAGTTTGGGTTTTTTTTAAGCTGAACCTTGAAAGGCGTGACGCTTTCTATCATGTAGGCGCCGCTCGCGCTGGAATCGTCAAGGACCGCCGAAAATGCGTGGTGGCACAAAAGCTTGTTAAAATGGCTTGTGGGCTTTGTAAGCTCGACGCTAAGCTTTTGGCCGTTTGCGTAAATGGCCACGTCCTCGCGCTTTCCGTTTCCAAGACGGTATTCGCGGGCGCCCTTTATCACGTCAAGCAGGGAAGAGTAGTAGGCGCCCTTGTTGGCTATAAGGTTAAGCCAAGACTCCTTGACAGTCTGGGCGTTTATTTCCTTGCCGGAAGAGCTTTTGGCGCCTTCGCGGATTGTGAAGGTCCACCTGAATTTGTCGCGCGAAATTCTATAGTCTTTCGCAAGCGCGTTGTCAGGTTCAAGCGTGGCCGGGTTGTACGAAAAAAGGCCTTCGTAAACGCCGTTCAATATCTGAGCCTCAAAGACATAAGCGCTTGTGTGCGGGTCAAGGTTCAAGTTGGAAAGAGAATGAAAAATGACAAGCTCCCTTTGGATGGAGTCGTCGATCTTGTCGCCGGCAAAAAAATCTTCGCAAAAGCTTGGCGAAAGATTGGCGGCCAAAAAAAAGACGCAGGCAAAAAAAGCGCCCGCGTGTTTTTTGTGTGTTCTAAAAAAAGCGTTATTTGTCCATTCCAAGTTTTTTCATTTGCTCCTGTTCTTCTATATAAGATATGTATTCCGCGCGTCGTTGGTTTGTGTTCACGCTGTTGTTTTTTATCGCCATCAATTCCATTGAAAGGCCTTTTATTTTTGAGCGCTTTTCCGCGGGCGCGTTGTTCTTAAAATAATCGTCCAAGGCCTTTAGCAGCACTGAAATTTTCTGCAAGTCGGAGATTTGCTTGTTCAAGAATTCCAAAAGCTTTTGCTCGTCGGCGTTTACGAATTTTTTATAGGCCAAGCTGTTCTTTAGCGAGAATGAGTTGAAGAAGCTCGCCTTTTTTTGAATGTCAGTCACAAAGGGCGCGAAGCTTACCCGCTGCTTTCTTTTGGTGTCCGTGGCTTGGTCCACTATCACCACTTCGTATTCAACAGGCTTTTCCTGAATGCCAAAGGCTTTTTTTAGGGCTGCGATGAACTGGCCCCAAAAACTAGTGGAGGCGCTTTGAAGCGTTTCGTTGTTTTCCGAAAGCTTTGTGTAAACAGCCGCAAGTGGCGTGACTTGGGCGCACAAAGAATGAATCGCGGCCAAAAGCATTTCCTTTGTGTTTATTTCGTTCGTGGAGCTTTTGCTTTTCTCTTCCTTTATCGCCAGCTTTTCCAGCGTGGCCGCTTGAATCTGCTCGCGGTCGGCGGCTTGGTCTTCGCGCGCGATTTCTTCAATCAGCTGCGTGTAGAAGGGTTCTCCTCCCATCGAGGCGTTGAATATTTTCTTTATTTGCGCGACTTCCTCTTTTTCGGAAGAGAAGGCTTTTTCCTGGTCGAATTTGGGATTGAGGATGACGTTTTTTCTAACCTTGTATTTGTAGACCTCGCGTTGAAAATCCGACAAGTCCTTGAAGATGCGGGCGATTTCCGAGTTTGCCTTTTGTATCTTTGAAATAATGTCGCTTACGGAACTTGAAGTGAGCATGTCGCCGCCGCGCTTTATTTCCATGACCAGCTGGCCAAGGCCGCGCGTGTTGGGCATGGTGTTGTTGGGCGAAAGCGAGTTCCATATGAATGAATTGTTGTAGTCAAGGAGCTTTTTTATTTCCGGTATCTTAAGGCTGTCGATTGAAAATTTGTAGTAGGTGCAAATCCAGTCCAGCATCGTTTCAAATTCAGAAAAGCGCATGCCTATGATTGCGGTTCGCTCTCCTTCGATGAACTGGGTGTTGTCCAAAGGCTTGATTCCCGAAATCTTTCGGTCAAGCTTGTAGGGATCCGGCTTGACCAATGATTTTTTTATCATCAAGTCCTGAAGGTTTTTTACGCAGGTGTGAAAGAGTCTGTAATTTTCTGAGATTTGCGGAATGACGTTTGAATTGTACCATTCAATTTTAGCGTCCGCCGCTTCAATAACCTTTTTCGAAAATTCAATCGATTCCGCCATACTATCTATTATCGGCGCGTTTCTCTGTTTTTATTAGCCAATTTTTTATGGGCTCGCTCCAGTCCTTGCAGTCCTTGCCTTCTTCCATAAATCCTAAAAACAGGTTTTTCATGTAGTCTAAAATCCGCTTTTTGTCCTCGCTTGGAATGTCGACGGCGCTTTTGAACATTGAGTCCAAAAAGCCCAGCGCGTCCTCTTTTGAAAAGAGGGAAGGAAAAACCCTTGCGGTCATGTAGAGCGCGGCCGAGACGCAGTTTACGCTGTGCTGCTTTACATACAAGACTGTTTCGGCGATGTTCACCGCGCCTTTGTACAAGTCCTGGTTCCACGAGTCTTGCTCCTCTTTTGAGTATCCTTCCTCCGCAAAGGCTTTTCGCATAAAAGAGTAAGTCAGGCACACAACTGTTATGTGCAAGGATGGAACGCAAAGGTAGTGCGGGTCAAGCATGTGGACGCCCGCGAAATAAATTCTCTTCTTGTAATGCGGCCTGTTGGTAGTGGAAAGCCTAAAGCGGTAGACGCCCGCCGCGCTTTTGTAAGCGTCCCTGATATTGCGGTAAAATTGCGCAAGCCTGGGAGCCGCTTTTTTTACGCCGAGCGTTTGTATCAAAAGGCCCAGCGGCCTTATCCAGTATTTCACGAAGCCCAAGTATTCGGCGATTTTTCTTGTGTTGAACGGAACTAAATCGTCCAAGGGATTGTCAACATGGACAATCGGCGTTCTTGTGAATTTGAATTTTCTCAAAAATTGAAGGATGAAAAAATCCGCGGCGACGGTTTTTAAGTATGAAACCGTGCTTAAAACGACTTTTGGATGGGTCAAGCTGACGATCCAAGTGGGAAGAAGGCTGAACTTTTCCAAAGGCTTTACAGCGCTCATTCTATTTGTTGCAGGCTCCAATTATGTCGTTTACGTTTTCCAAAATCGCTTGGGCGATTTCCGGCTTGTTCATCGTGTAAATGTGAATGCCGCGAATTCCGTTTGAAATCAAGTCTATTATTTGGTCGGTGGCGTAGGCGATTCCCGCCTGCCTTAACGCTTCGGGCGAAGAGCCAAAGCGGTCGCAAATCGCCAAAAGCTTTCGCGGAATGAAGGCGTTTGAAAGCTTTATCATTTTTGGAATTTGCGCCACCGCGGTAATCGGCATTATTCCCGCCAATACCGGCAAGTGGATTCCCGCCGCTTCAAGCCTGTACAAAAAGCTGTAGAGCATGTCGTTGTCAAAGAACATTTGCGTCGTCAAAAAGTCGGCGCCGGCGTCAACCTTTTTTTTCAAAAGCTCTATGTCTTCGATGCGGTTGGCCGATTCCGGATGGCCTTCCGGGTAACAGGCGCCGCCAACGCAAAAGCCGTTGCTTTTAAGGACGGCGGTAAGCTCGTCGGCGTGCTTGTATCCGTCGCGCGTCGCTTCTTCTTCGGTCATTCCCTGCGGTATGTCTCCGCGCAAGGCCAGGATGTTTTGGATTCCCGCGGCCTTCATTTGTTCCATCGTTTGGGCGATTTTTTCTTTTGTTGAATTTACGCAAGTCAAGTGGGTTAGGGAAGAGGCTCCGTTTTCCGCGACAATTTTTGAGACTTCCATTGTTTGGCCTTGCGTGCTTCCTCCGGCGCCGCAAGTGACGCTGATAAAGTCGGGCTTTAAGGCCGCGAGCGTCTTGATTTTTTCAGGGAGGGCTCCAAGGTTTCCTTCCTGCTTTGGCGGAAAGACTTCAAAAGAGAGCGTAAGTTTTTTGCTTGCGAAAATATCCTTTATTTGCATGGCCGCATTATAATATATATAGAAAAAAATTACAATAAAGCCGCGCCTGGGCGAAAGCCGCTAGAGCTCGTCGCCTTGGCGGGCAAGCTCAAGGCGCTTTAGCCGTTCGCTGTCCAGCGTTATTGAAAGGTTTTTTTCCTGCGAAGGAAGGACCAGGCCTTTTGGTCCGTTCTTTGCGCGGCGCAAATGCTTTACCTGCGTGTAGTAAAGGTCGGCCTTTCCGTTTTTGCGCGCCTTGGAAAAGTAGACGGCCAAATTGCCCGCGTCCAAAAGTATGTCCAGCGGAATCGTTTTTCCGGCGCGGTATTTTATGAAGACGTAGCCGCCCGGACAATCGCGGGTGTGAAGCCACATGTCGCTTCCCTTTACATGGCGGCGCAAAAGCTCGTCGTTTTCGTTGGCGTCGCGGCCCACTAGAATGTACCAGCCGTTCACTGTGTAGTCTAGGCCGGGATGGCTTTTCTTTATTTTTTGGCGGGGAGCGGAATCCTTTCGCAAAAGCTGCTCAATGCGGACCGGATTTTTTTCGTTCAAAATTTCTTGGTAGGCCTTGTCCAGGGCCGCGAGTTTTTTTTGCGAAAGCTCAATCTCGGCCTTTAACTCCTCCGCGCCGCTCAGTTGTTTTTTATACAGCTCGTAGTAACGGGCGGCGTTGGCTTGAGCCGAAATTTTCGGGTCGATTTTTATTTGAACGGTCGCGCCGCTTTCGTAGTCCTCGCATTCCAAAAAATTTGAATCGGCGCCGATTAAATGAGCGTTTGCAAGAATCAAGTCGCCCCAATGCTTTTTTTTGCCCGCCGTCTCAAAGTCGGCCTTTTTCTTTTGCAGGCGTTCAAGCGCGGCTTCCTGCTTGGAGCGGCGCGTTTCATGCCAGGCTTTGGCTTTTTCCAAAAGGGCGTCGCGAGAAAGGTTTGAGGAACGCTCGCTGTAAAACCAATCGACCTTTTGGTTGAACGAAAGGGGCGGCCAGTCGGGATGCTGGCGGGAAACCTCTTCCTGGACGTCGGCAAAGTCGCGGGCAGGAAAGCGCGCGCCGGCGTCTTGGCCTTGCAAAGCCTTTTCTTTGGCGCTTTCCCAAATCGCTTCTTCGTCAAAGACGCCGCCTGTGACCTCTCCTTTTTGCGGGCGGCGGAACATCGTGTCCAAGATATTGTTGTCTTTGTCGCACAAAATTATGTTGGCGGCGGCGCTCCACAAGCGGACAAACATATTGTAGCGCTCGTCGCCGTGGCCCAGCTCAAATTTTATGATTCGCTCAAAGCCGATTTGCGCGCATGAAAGAATTTTCGCGCCGCGAATCCTGGACTTTAGGAATTCCATAAAGCGCAGGGGCTTTTCGTTTTTGGGAATTTTCCGCCGCGTTTCGTTGATGCGGGTGGCGTCGTGGCCCGCGCAAATCAAAATCGTTTTGGCCGCGCCTTCCTTGTAAACGTATAGCGCGATTGTGTCATAGCCGGGCTGGACAATGTCTTGGACAAAGCTTCCGGTCAAGTCGAGTTCGCTTAGAATTAAATTTATTTCGTTGCAGTTAAGTGACATGCTTTTCATAAAATATAGCGCGAATTAAAAAAAATTGCAAATTTTCATGTAATGCGCTATAATTGGGCATTATTCGCTCTGACTTTATGAAAATGCGCGGATAAAATTCAATCATGCAAGGAGAGAACGCATGAGAAAATTACTAAACTTTTGTAGGGGGGGGGTATTAGCTAGCCTCTTCATCATCGCCATGTTGGCGCACATTGGCTGCTCCAACAGTTCTGGAGGAAGCGGCCCCACGGTCAATTACACTGTTACGTTTGACGCCAACGGCGGAACGATAACCACGACCACCCAAACCGTTCCCGCAAACACGGCTACGGCTCTTAAGACGGCGGCCGCATTGGGACTTTCGCGCGAAGGTTACACGTTCGGCGGCTGGGCAAAGGCAAGTTCGGCCACAACCGCGGATTATGCGGACGGAGCCAACGTTACGCTCAGCGCAAACCTTACGCTCTACGCGCTTTGGACCGCCGCTCCGACGCTCGACCTTTCGACTGTGACTGCGGACACTGTCATTAAGGACAACACGATTGTCACTGGAACGCTAGGCGCCAACGTAAAAATCAGCATCGCCGACGGCGCGACAGTAACATTGAAGGACGTTACAATCAACGGAACTGACGACGCAAGCTATAAGTGGGCGGGATTGACTTGCGCGGGCGACGCCACAATCACGCTTGAGGGAACAAACAAGTTAAATGGATTTTTGAAGTATTACCCCGGACTTTTTGTTCCAAAAGGAAAGACCCTTACCATAAAGGGAAGCGGCAACCTCAACGCGAGCAGCGGAAACGCCGCGGGAATCGGCGGTTGCTATACGCTTCCTTCCACCAGTGGAATCTCAATAGAAGACGGCAGCTGCGGAAAAATTGTCATAGAGGGCGGAACAATCATCGCGCGCGGCGGCTCCTTGTCAGCCGGCATTGGAAGCGGCGGCTGCGGCTGCTCTTGCGACGGCGTTGAAATAAAAGGCGGAACTGTCACGGCGGAGGGCGGCGACAGCGCGGCCGGCATTGGCTGTGGCGGCGGATCCGGCGCGGGCGGCGAAGGAACTTCTTGCGGCCCCATCTCAATTACAGGCGGAACCGTCACGGCGACTGGAGGCGGGTATGCCGCCGGCGTGGGAACTGGAAGCGGCGCCAGCAACAAGTGCGGAGCCATAACCGTCGCGAAAACAGTGACAAAGTTTAAGGCAAGCAAAGGAAGCGGCGCCACTAACAGCGTTGGCCTTAGCCGCACCGGTGTGGACAACATGACTTGCGGCGCGGTCACCATTGGCGGCACAGAGTATTGGGACGGCTCGGCCTACCAGAACGACGGCGCTACAGTCCTTGGTCAAAGCCCGTACACTTATCTTAATCTTGCGAAACTTACCGCTGACACAGTTCTAGAAAACGGCACTACGGTCACAGGAACGCTTGGCGCGAGCGTAAAGATTTCGATTGCCGCAGGGGCTTCCGTTACGCTTAATAACGTAAGCATTAACGCGGACGGAAGTTTGGCAGGCGCGGACCATGCCGGCCTTGTTTGCGCGGGCGACGCCACGATTGTTTTGGCCGATGGTTCAACAAACGATGTCAAAGGATTTATGGACGGTCCTTCCGGCGTTCATGTTCTTCCTGGATTTACGTTGACAATCAATGGTTCGACAGGCGTTCTTAACGCAAGCACCAAAGGCGGCGGAGCCGGAATTGGCGGTGGCTTTGGATCAGACAGAAATGCTGGAAACATTGTCATTAACGGCGGCGTAATCAACGCAACTGGCGGTCTTTATGGCGCAGGCATTGGCTGCGGCGGAAGGTCTACCGCAGGGAACATTACCATCAACGGTGGAACTATTACTGCGACGGCTGGCCCCTATGCCGCTGGCATTGGTTGCGGACAGACAACAAGCAAGGGTATTGCAAAATGCGGAAATATTGTCATTGCGAACACTGTGACTAAAGTGACGGCCACAAAAGGCGCTGATTCCATTCACTGTATTGGAAAAGGACAGGAACTAAATGGAAAATCTGCCGTTTGCGGCACGGTCACCATCGGCGGCGCGGAAGGCGCGATTAGCGACAGCCCTTACATATACCAGCCGCAGCCGTAATTGTCATCGCCGTCGCGGATTTGTCCGCGCGGCGATTGACAAAGCTCAGGCGGTCTCCGCTCGTGTTTTCGGTTGCAAGCCCGCAATCGTAAGTACGAGCGGTTTCGCCGCGTCCTTCGGACGCTACACGGCGGTCTTCCTATGAGGGGAGGCCGCCGTTTTTTTTATTTGTCTTACATTCTTTGCGCGCTAAGTTTTCGCCAGTAGTCTTTTTTGAACAGATGGGGTGAGCCAAAGAATTCTTTCTCTGAATTGGAGAATTGTCCAATGTCAATTTTGGCTTTTATGTGTTCCAAAGTGCAAATTAAATCGGCGACTTGAAAAAGCTTGTAATCTACAGGACTTATTTTTCGAACTTCAACATTCGCGAACATCGTGTTGAACAGGATATTCAAAATTCGCTTTAACGGCTTTTGACCATTGTCATAGTAAATAATGATTTTGTCAAAAAAATGTCAATAATCAGAGTGTCTTTCTATTTGCGCTTTTATTTCTTTTGTAATTTTTGCTTCAAGAATGTCGGAGTCGGCGCATTCCGATTTTTTTATTTGAACCGCAAAAAAATGAAGAGGACATTTTCTTGTGAATCTAAAAAGCAGGTTGAAAAGTTTCTTTCTAACTTCAATGTCAAGGTATTTGTAATCGCCCTCCCGCCGAATAAGCGGGGCTGTGTGTATTGCGTGATGGGCATAGCCAAGCGAAGCCAAATATTTTTCCAAGCCATTTATTTCAGCTTGTATGGAATCGGATTGTTCATGGGTTATGACGGAAACAATGTAGTAAGGGGAATGCGCTTCATAGCCGCCGAAATCTCCGGCCTCGTCTATGAAGCAACTTAGAGTGTTTTCTACCAAAACGAGCCGCTCCGATTTTTGCAGGGTAAAAAAAATGGCGCGGGATCCCCACGCCGTTTAGGTGGACCGAGGTTTTTCAACCAGCCCAATTGTTATTATACATGAGATTGTTGTTTTGTCAATATGTTTTTTCATTTGCAATAATCTTGCAATACGCTTGACGAAGTTTTTTTCTTGCAAGCAAAAATACGAGCGAAAGCTCCCTTTTTCTCCCCGCCTTCCCCCTCAAAAAAAATTCATTGAAAAAAACGCGAATTCGCGCTAAAATATTCTATTATTTAACCTTTCACAAAACGTTCCGAAAAACGGAGGAAAAAATGTTAAAGTGGATTTCCGGCCTTTTTAAGGCTTTAAACGCCAACCAGAATCCCGCCGAGATGGCGCACGGTTTGGCGCTTGGCGTGATGCTAGGACTGATGCCAAAGAACAACGCGCTTTGGTATTTGATTCTTGTCTTTTTCTTGTTTGTCAGAATAAACAAGCCCACCTATCTTTTGACCATGCTTGTCGTGTCTTATTTCGCTTGGATGCTTGACCCCTTGTTCGGTTCTGTCGGCTACGCGATTTTGACGTTCAAGCCCTTGGAAAGCGTTTATTCCTTGTTGATAGAAATACCCTTTGTCGGCTTCACCAAATTCAACAACACGATTGTAATGGGAAGCTTTGCCTTTAGCTTGATCGCTTACATTCCGGTCTTCGCTTTTGGAATTTTCTTTGTCAAATTTTGGCGGAACAAAATCGCGCCGGGCTTTATCAAGTCGCCGCTTTACAAGGCCGTCGCCAATTTGCCGGTTGTCGGAAAAATCTTTGAAGCCTTTGAGGAGAAGTTTTAATTATGGCAAAAATCACTGACAAAGACACTGAAAAAAAGACGGCCGCAAAGAAACGCTCAGCGACAACCGCGACAAAAAAAACTGCGGCAGACAAGCCGGCGGCGCCTAAAAAGGCCGAGCCCGCTCCCGCCGCCGAAAAGCCCAAGAAGGAGCCAAAGAAGATTCCCGCGAAAAAACTTCCGGGCCTTCTAAAAAAAGTTTACAAGGCCGACAAGATTGAAAAAGTCCTTTACAAAAAAATTTACATCTCAAGCGACAAGGCTTTGGTCCAGTCCTTGTTCGAGGACAATCCCGCAAAGCCCGGAACCGTGCGCATCCCCTTGGACGCGATGATTCCCAAGGCGGACTTCAAGCGGCTTAAGGTGATAGCGAAAGACGTAAAGAAAAACAAGGGCTCCTTTAAGCTTATTCCCTTTGTCGCGACGGCGGCCTTCATCGCCGCTTTTGTCCTTGCTGTAATCACATTCAAGAATCCCTTGGCAAAGAAAGGCCTTACGATGGGCTTGCAAAAGGCTTTTGGCGCCCGCACGGACATAGCGCGCGTCAACGTGGAATTCCTAAAGGCCACGATAACGGTGAACGGCTTGCAGCAAGCCAACGCCAACGAGCCGATGAAAAACCTCTTTGAAATCGAAAAGACCGAAATCAAGTTCAACTTGACCGAAGCCTTGCGCGGAAAGTTTGACGCGCAGAACATCGAGGTAACCGGCCTTAAGATTGGAACGGACAGAAAGTATTCCGGCGCTCTTCCCAACATCCAAAAGGCCGCCGCACCCTCCGACGTAAAGAAAACTGAATCTGAAATCGGAAAAAAGAAGGACGCCGCGATTTCGGCGGCCAAGGCTTCGATTGAAGCGGCTTTCGCGGAATACAATCCCGAGAACATGATAAAGAGCGTTCAGGAAAACCTTAAGTCGCCGGCCCTTGTCAAAGAAGTTCAGGGAAAGGTTGACGCTTCCGTTGAAAAATGGAAGAACAAGCCTGACGAAATCAAAAAGCAAGTCGAGGATTTTTCTAACAGCGTCAATTCCTTGGTCAACAAGGATTGGTCAAACGTCCAAAACCCGATAGAAATCAAGAACGCCATAAGCGAAATCACTGGCGCGATAGAAAAAAGCAAGAGCGTCACGAATTCCGTAAAGGGAGTGGCCAACGACATCAAGGCGGACGCGGCTCAAGTAAAGCAAATTTCAAGCCAAGTGCAGGCCGCGGTAAAGGCGGACACTGATTTGGTCAACAGCCAGCTTAAGAAAATCACTTCGTTCAACATGGACACGGGAACGCAAATCTTGAGCAACGCCTTTTACAGCGCGCTTTACGCCGCTTGCGGAGACTATTATCCTTATGTCGCCAAGGCGATTGACGCGGCCTTAAAAGCCAAGCAGTCCGCCTCTAGCGACCCCAAGGAAACGCAAAAGAAGGCGGCCAAAACGCAAAAGCGCCATTCGCGCCTTCCCGGCGTTGACGTTTGGTACAAGCGCGACAACGTTCCGCGCTTCTTGATAGAAAGAATCGCTTTTAGCGGCCTTGGCGTGACGGCGCAGGGCTTGGAAATCTCAAACGACATGGACAAGCGCGGCTCTCCGGCCACCCTTGCCGGAAGCTATCAAGAAGGCGACAGGCGAACGCACAAGGCGAAGGTTGTCGTTGACGCGCGCAGCAAGACAAGCAATCCGCTTGTTGGCGCCGAGTATTCAGGCAACAATTATCCCTTCTCTTTTGAAAGCCCTTACTTGAACCTTGCGTCAAACACAACGTTGACCGCGAATGGTTCCATCGACTCCGACGGCAGCGTTTTAATCGGCGCCAACTTTGACATGCGCTCTCTTAAGCTTACTGCCGAAGAGTTTGAGCCGTCCATCGCCTACCGCTTTTATTCAAGCGCGCTTGCCGAATTTGACCGCCTGGCGCTTGGCGCTCAAATCGCGGTTGACACAAACCGGCAGCTTTCGCTTAAGCTGACGTCGGACTTGGACAAGCAGTTCAACGCTGTCCTAAAACGGGTTGTCAACAAAGAGCTGGCCGGCTTGATAGGCGACGCGCGAAAGCAAATCACAAAGCTGCTTGACGAGCAGACTGGCGGCGTTACAAGCAAGATCGCGCAATTCGTTAATTTGGAAAACGGAATAAACGCGCAAAGCCTTAACATGGACAAGCTGAACAAGGAGCTTAACTCCAAAAAAGCCGAGCTGCAAAAGATGCTTGAAGACCAAGCCAAGTCCGCCGCCGGCGACGCGATGGGCGACGCTCTTGACAAGAGCCCGATTGGCGACGCGTTTAAGAAGTTGTTCTAAAAAATGCGGCCCCGGCTTTCCGGGGCCTTTTAATAAAATTAAGGAGAAGCGAATGCTCATAAAACTTTCTTTGATTGCGGTGTTTTTCGCAATCTTTGTTTTTGTCGGAATCAAATGCCGCGGCGCCGCAAGCGACGTTACCGGCTACGTTTTGGGAGGCCGCAAGGTTGGCCCTTGGCTTACGGCTTTCGCCTACGGAACGTCTTACTTTTCGGCGGTAATATTTGTCGGCTACGCGGGCCAGTTTGGCTGGAACTTTGGCGTCGCCTCAACTTGGATTGGCTTGGGAAACGCCTTTATCGGCTCGCTTTTGGCTTGGGCCGTTTTGGGCAGGCGAACGAGAATCATGACGCGCTTTTTGGACTCAAAGACAATGCCGGACTTTTTTGGCCGCCGCTTCGCCTCGGACAAAATAAAGATTGCTTCAAGCGCGATAACGTTTTTCTTTTTGATTCCTTACACGGCCTCTTTGTTCAACGGCCTTTCGCGCCTTTTTAAGATGGCCTTTAACGTTGACTACGCCGTTTGCGTAATCGTCATGGCTCTTCTTACCGCGGTTTACGTAATCGTCGGCGGCTACATGGCCACCGCCGTAAACGACTTTATCCAAGGACTTGTTATGCTGGCCGGAATCGTCGCGGTTGTCCTTGCGGTGCTGGCCCAAAACGGCGGCTTTATGAAAAGCCTTTCGCTTATGAGCGAGATTGAGTCTCCTGTCATGAAGGGAGCCTATGTTTCCTTCTTTGGTCCGGATCCCCTTTATCTTCTTTTTGTCGTTCTTTTGACTTCGCTTGGAACGTGGGGCCTTCCGCAAATGGTTGGAAAGTTTTACGCGATTAAAAACGAAGAGTCAATCAAAATCGGAACGGTAATTTCCACTGCCTTCGCGGTTGTCGTCGCGGGCGGCTGCTACTTTTTGGGAGGCTTTGGCCGCTTGTTCGCCACGGCGGAATCCGTAAAGGCGCTGGGCTTTGACTCCATCGTTCCAAACATGCTTTCAAACCTTGGCGACATTTTGATTGGCGTTGTCTTGATTTTGGTTTTGTCGGCTTCTATGTCGACGCTTTCTTCGTTGGTGCTCACTTCAAGCTCCACGCTTACGCTGGACTTTATCGGCGCGATAAAAAACAAGCGGAACTCGGAAAAGGGCAACATGCTTATGATGCGCGTCTTTGTGGCGGCCTTTATCGTTCTTTCCGCAGTCATCGCGATTGTCCAGGCAAAGAGCCGCGTCACCTTCATCGCGCAATTGATGGGAGTTAGCTGGGGAGCGCTAAGCGGCGCCTTTTTGGCTCCGTTCTTGTACGGCCTTTATTGGAAAAAGACCAGCCGCGCCGCCGTTTGGATTTCATTTGTCTTTGCGACGGCAATGCAAATCGTCCAGCTTTTAAAGTCTTTGGGAGTGATTGCCGTTCAAGGCCCCTTCTTGAATTTTGTCTTTAGGAATTCGCTTTTTTCCGGCGTCTTCTGCATGTTAGGCGGCCTTGCGATCGTTCCGCTTGCAAGCCTTTTGACGCAAGGCACAAAGCCTGAGAACGCGGACAATATGTTCATTTGCTACGATAAAAAGGTTATGGTTCCGGCGCGCGAAATTCTCACCGAGGAAGATAAATAGGGCTAAAGTCGCCTCCCAAAAAGCCGATAATCTTAATTGATGTATTATCTGTTTTATGGGAGGCTTTAACTATATGGGTTACAATCAGGCTTACAACGCTTACAAAAAGGCCAGCGTCAACACCGCCAGCCAAGCTGAACTCGTAGTTCTTCTTTACGAGGGAGCGGTAAAAAAACTCGCTTCCGCCTCGTCAAAATTCGGGCCCAACGGAAAGCTTCCTGTGGCCAACATCGAGTCTTTTAGCGCCGATGTTTTGCGCGCTCAGGAAATCATCACCGAATTGCAAGTGTCGCTTGACATGGAAAAGGGCGGCGAAATTTCACGCAATTTGATGGCCCTTTACATTTTCTTCAACGACCAGCTTAGAAACGCCAACATTTCAAAAAGCAAGGATAAGATTGATTCCGTATTGAAAATGATGACAGAGTTGACCGAGTCGTGGCGAAAGGCCGCCGAAAACGCAAATGGAACTGTCGCCGCCCAGTCGCAGCCGGCCTTGAACATTGAGGGGTAATTTTATGGAAGAAATTTCTAAGGAAGAGCTTGACGAGCGCGTGGCTTTGCTAAAAAAGTTCCGCCAGCTGCTACAGCAACAGCGCGATAAATTCCGCGAGTATCTTACCGTTTTGGAAAAGCAGGAAAATTCAATCGCGACCGAAAACGCGGACGCGCTTTTGGCCCATACAGAGCTTGAGCAGCAGGTCGTTTCTAACATCATGAACTTGCAAAAAGTGATCGCTCCGATGTCCGACCTTTACAATAAACGCGGCGGCCAGCGGGACGAAGAAAGCATCGTCTCGCTTCAAAAGGATTTGTCAAGCTTGCAGACGCAAGTGCTTGCGCAGAACAAGAGAAACCGCGAACTTTTGCGCAGCCACATCGACAGCATCAGGACGCAAATCGCGTCGTTCAGAAATCCCTACAAAAGCCGCCGCTCAATCTACGCCGAAAAAAGCGCCACGGCTTCTATGGTTATGGTGGAAGCCTAGTCCGCTCGTGTCTGCGGACGAAAGGCCTTAACGGTTGTTTCGAGCGGTCCCGCCGCGTCATTGTGACGCTGCCCGTTTGTGTCGACGGAATGTCCGCGCGTCTGTTATGGCGAAAAAAAGCCGCTCGGAATGAAAATCCGAACGGCTTTTTTTATGCTTCAGCCTTTGCTTTACTTGCAAGCCTCAAAAATCAAGTCGGCCAGGAACACGACGGCCAAAATCCAAGTCACTACAGGGATTTCCTTGGCCTTCTTTCCGGCAACTTTGGCGATTACGTAGGCGATGATTCCAAACATGATTCCCTTTGAGATTGAGTAGGCAAAGGGCATTGTCATGATTGTGATGAAGGCGGGAATTCCTTCTGTGGGGTCGTCGAATTTGATTCCGACAACGCTTCTCATCATAAGGTAGCCGACAAAAATCAAGGCAGGCGCTGTGGCCGCGGCGGGAACAAGTCCAAAGAGCGGGCTAAGGAAGAGCGCCAAGCCGAACAAAACGGCTGTAACGACGCTGGCCAAGCCTGTGCGGGCTCCGGCGGCGACGCCAGAAGAAGACTCAACGAATGAAGTTACTGTAGAAGTTCCCACGCAGGCGCCGGCGACTGTTCCGATAGCGTCAGCGAGCAAGGCTCCCTTTACGTTCTTGACTTCGCCGTTATCGTCCTTGAGGTTTCCTTGTTCGGCCACGCCAAGCAAAGTTCCGATTGTGTCGAACATGTCCGTGAACAAGAAGGTGAAGAAGATTACAAAGAATTTTCCGATGTTCTCAAAAATTCCGGCAAAGTCAAAGGCGAACATAATCGGAGCGGCCGGAGTTGAGAAGGGCTTGAAGCCTTCGGGGATTGTTGTGACTCCAAAAGGAATTCCGATGATTGTCGTAAGAATGATGCCGATCAAAATCGAGCCCTTTACGTTAAGGGTGTAAAGGATGATTGTGATAATCAAGCCCAAGATGGCTACGATGGCTGCGTGGTTGCTTCCGGCGAAGTTCACAAAGCCGATGAAAGTTCCCGTTTCGCGAGAGCAAATGCCGGCGTTGACCAAGCCGATGATTGTGATGAACAATCCGATTCCGACGGCGACAGCCTTTTTGATTCCTTCGGGAATCGAGTGGATGATGGCTTCGCGCACTCCGCAAAGGCTAAGAACGATGAACAAAATTCCTTCAACAAGAACCGCTGTCAAAGCGAGCTTGTAGGAGCAACCCATTCCCAAAACAACGCTGTATGTGAAAAAAGCGTTGAGACCCAAGCCTGGCGCCAAGGCGACCGGCAAGTTGGCCAACAAGGCCATTACCAAAGTGGCGATTACGGCCGAAACGGCTGTGGCTGTGAAAACTCCGCCCCAGGGAAGTCCAGCCTCGCTCAAGATGGCGGGGTTTACGACCAAGATGTAAACCATGGCCAAGAATGTGGTGATTCCGCCGACAACTTCTCTGCTGACGGTGCTGCCTCTTTCTTTCAGTTGAAAGAACTTTTCCATAATGTTTCTCCTTTTGGATAAAAGATGAAAACATTATACCACACTCCGTGTGGTTTTGCTAGTGGTAATTTATTCAACTGCCCGCTTTGGAAAGGCCTTACTTGCCGGAATAAAAGTCAACCACGTCGTCGGGAACGGCATCGCGCCATTTTGTCTTTAGGACAAGGAATTTGCAAACTTGGCGGCTTAAAAACCAGGCCGCGATTATTCCCGCCAAAATCACGATTGGCGAAACGGTTTTCATTATGGAAACGTCGGCCTTGGCCACACTGGCAAGAAACCATGCGGCGCCGATTTCAAGCGCCACGACCAGGATAAAGCCCGCAAGCAGCAAGACCAGGGCGCCCAGCATTTGAAGCCAAAAGGCGTTGCGGCGCTTTTGCGTTTCGGTGAGCGGCGCTTTTTCGCTGTCGTCCGGCGCCTGTATCTTCCTTAAATCTTCTTCCGTCATGATTCACTCCTTATTCGCTTTTTTGCGCCGCGCCTTTCGCGCTGGAAACGAACGACACAATCAAAAGGATGCCGCAAACCACAATGGCCGCGTCGGCGACGTTAAAGGTTGGCCAGCGCTCCAAGCCGAAAATGCCGTAGAATTTCACGTCGATAAAGTCAACGACGCCTTGCGGCCTAAAGATTCTGTCGATGATGTTTCCGATGCCGCCGCCGACGACGCCGCAAACGCACCAGCGCTGCAAGGCGTTGAAATCCTTGTTCCTAAGGTAAACCGCGATGACGACTCCGATTACAAGAAGGGGAGCCAGCGAGAACAAAAGGCTTCTTAGCGTTTGGGAAAGCGTCGAGCCAAGGCTAAAGGCCACGCCCTTGTTGGCCACGTGAATGATTCTTAAAAAGTCGCCGGCGAAAGTCCAGCCGACTGTGTAAATCGGAATGTTGGCCACGACAAGCGCTTTTGTGATTTGGTCAGCCAAAATTATCGCCAAAGAGAGCGAGAAGGGAATCAGTTTTTCTTTTAAGCTTTTTTCCATGCCGAACATACTAGCGCAAAAGCCGATTTTTTACAACCTCGCGGCTTTTAGCTGCTTTTTAGCTAAGGATGCCGCGGACAAAAATTTCCAGTCCGATGAAAATCAATATGCAGCCGCCTACGATTTGCGCCCTTGCCGAAAGGTTTTTCGCCGCGGCCCTTCCAATCAAAAGGCCTGTCATGCAAATGGCGAATGTGACAAGTGCGATTGTCAGCGAAGCGACGGCCGCCATGATGGCGCCGTATTCTGCGATTGTAAAGCCTACGCTAAGCGCGTCAATCGAAGTGGCCAAGCCTTGCAACAAAAGCGTTCCAAACGACAGCGGCTTTCGCTTGTTGGAGGGGCAGGCGGCGCAGTCGCGCGCTTGGCAGTCCTTGCATTCCTGGCTTTGGGAATGGATGGACTCGACAATCATCTTTGTTCCGATGTAAACAAGAAGGGCAAGCGCTATCCAAGGAATGAATTTTTGGAAGGCGGAAAAAATCCGCGCTATTGTATGGACGCAAAGCCAGCCGGCCATCGGCATTGCGAATTGAAAAAAAGCGTAGACGCCCGCTATCGCGCATTGGCGGCGCCTTCTCATGCCGGGCTCTGCGATGGCGTTGACGATGGAAACGGAAAAAGCGTCCATCGCCAATCCAACGCCCAAGAGAATTGAGTTTGCGAAAAACAAAAGGCTCCAATTCATGATAAAGTTCCTGCCGGCTGCCGCCTGCCGCCGCGCGTTCGTTAATGCGGGCGGCTAGCGCTGGACGCTTCCTTTCTTTATCTTTTGGGCCGTCTCAGCGCCGCAAAAGGCTTCGACAATCGCCATCGCGAACTGCTCGGCCGCCCCTGGGCCGCGGCCTGTAATCAAGTTTTGGTCAACGACAAAGGGCTGGTCGGGAACAAGAACCGCGCCGGCGGTCAATTGGGCGGCTTTTTCCTCTCCGCCGCAATAGTCGGCGAATCGCTTCATTCCGGGGTAGCATGTGTATTTTTTGTTTCTTAAAACGCCGGTTTTGCCAAGAACGACCACCGGCGCCGCGCAAATGGCGGCGACCAATTTTTTTTGCGCGAACATTTGCTTTATAAAGTCCAAGGCCAGTTCGCATGAGCCGACGTTGGCCGCGCCGGGCATTCCGCCGGGAATGAAAACGCCGTCGGGCAGGCCGCCTTCCCTCATCGCAAGCTCGTCAAAAGTCATGTCGGCTTTTACCGGAATGTTGTGCGAGCCGACAACCAGCGGGTCGGCCTTTCCGCCGGCTGGAATCGCCACCGTTTCAACCTGGACGCCCGCGCGGCGCAAATAATCTATGGGCGTGACGGCCTCGATTTCCTCAAAGCCTTCCGCCAAAAAAACAACAAGTCTCGCCATCATTTCCTCCTGATAAAAACTCTTGAAATTATAGCATTTTAGGAGTAAAATATCTATATGGACGCAAACGCCAGAAAAAAACAAGTTCTAATTATAAACGCGGCTCCAATGTTCCGCGAATTTGTCAAGGAAAAGCTTTCTTCCGAGAATGTCAGCGCTGAAATCGCCGACGGACGCTTGGACGCGTTTTCAAAAATGGTTCGCGTCATTCCTGATTTGATAATCATCGACATCGAAGAGTCTTTTGAGGAAGTGATGGACTTGCTGGAACGCAAGATGTCCGACCCCAACGCAAAAAGAATTCCCGTGATTATTTCAGGCCCCGAGATGGAGCGCGCCCAGATTTCATCGCTGGTGCAATACGGCGTCGTAAAGTATTTTTCAAAGCCCATTAAGTTTGACGTCTTCTTTGAGGCGATTGGAAAAATCATCCGCGCCAACCTGGCGATGGACACCACTCCCTGCGTGCTTGAGATTCACCATAACGGAAACGTGATTTTCGTTGAGATAGCGCAAGGCTTGAACCGAGAGAAAATTTCATTGCTCAAATACAAAATCTCCGAGATGATAGACAACTACAAAATAAAGGAGCCAAAGCTTATCGTCATGATGACGAACTTGCAGCTTTCTTTTGTGGACGGAATCAATGTGGAGCTTTTGCTGGACACCGTTACCGCTGACGAGCGGATCCAAAAGCGCAACATAAAAATTCTTTCGCTTGACAATTACATGAGCGACTTTATCGACGGCCATTTGGAATATGTCGGCGTGAAAGTGCTTAAGGATTTGACAAGCGCCTTGGGCTCAATCGTCGGAGCGGGAAAAGCCGCTGGCGACGCCACGGAAATCATCGCTGACAGCATTTTGGCTGGAGATGAAAACGACGCCGCGAGTTCGGTTGACATTCGCTTTGGCGCCGAGTCTGGCGAAGGCGACGGCATGGGAACAGAAGGAAGCCTCCTTAACATCGCCATTGTTGACGACGACGAGATTGTCCGAAAAATTCTCGCGCAGTCGTTCCAGTCGATAGGAATAACTGTTGAGGCTTTTGACAGCGGCGTCAAGTTCGCCCAAGCGATTCAAACAAAAAACTTTGACCTTGCCGTGCTTGACATTTACATGCAGGGCGTGAACGGCTTTGACATCCTTAACCAGCTGAGGGCGCGTGAAAAGCCGATTCCCGTAATAGTTTACTCCCAGGCCGTTCAGCGCGAGTATGTGATTCAAGCTTTAAGCCTTGGCGCCAAAGGCTATCTTGCCAAGCCGCAAAAGCCCGAAGTGATTTTAAAGAAGGCGATGGAAATCTTGCATGACAGAGTCTGACGCGCCTCTTGAAGCGATTGCCACTGGAAGCCGCTTTCTTTCCAGCACAGTCCATGAAATGCGCACTCCAATTCAAACGATTGTCGGTTCGCTTGAACTTCTAAAAATGACAAGCCTTGACAAGGAGCAGTTGGAGTACGTTCACCAAATGCAAGTCGGCGCCGAAACGCTGCTTGCCCTGGCCAACGACATTTTGGACTTTTCAAAAATTCGCTCGCAGAATTTTCAGCTTGAAAAAATTCAGTTTGATTTGATGGAAGTTGTGGAACGGGTCTTGGATTCAATCAGCGCCGAAGTCTTTAACAAGGGCCTTGAGCTGGTGAGCGACATATATCCAACTGTGCCGAAGCATTTGATGGGAGACCCGATCCGCTTGCAGCAAATTTTATTGAACATAGTGAAGAACGCCGCGAAATTCACGGAGAAGGGCTACATTCATGTAATCGTAGAAAAGTCCGGCGACGACTTCATTCTTTTTAAGGTTGAGGACACTGGAATAGGAATTTCGGAAGAGGCGCGAAAAAAGCTTTTCACCGACTTTTACCAAGCGGACACTTCGACCACAAGAAAGTACGGCGGCACAGGGCTTGGACTTTCAATCAGCAAGGCGCTTGTCGCGGCGATGGGCGGAAAAATCGGGGTTGAGCCGAACATAAGCGGCGGCTCGATTTTTTGGTTTACCGTTCCTTGCGTCAAGGCCGAAAAGCCACAAAGCGCTTTGGATAAGTTCAAGCGCCTAAAGCGCCCGGAAGACGCGCGAATACTTTTGGTTGACGATAATTACTTGGCGCGAAAGTCTTTGGAAAACAAGCTGAAGGATTTTGGCTTGCAGTCCGTCGCGCTCGCCCAAAGCGGAAAGGACGCCCTGGAGATGATGAGAGTCGCCGCAAGGCAAAACAATCCTTTCACTTTGGTTTTTATAGACATGGTGATGCCAAGAATGGACGGCTGGCGGCTTGCGAGCGAAATCAACTCTGACAAGACGATTAACGACGCAAAGCTTTTTTTGATTGTTCCCGAAGGCCAGTTAAGGCAAGACGCGAAAATGCGCATGCTAAACTGGTTTAACGGCTACATTCACAAGCCGGTAAAGACAAAAAACCTTTTTAAGCTTTTGTCCAACGCTTTTTCCGATCCGATAGAGTTAAAGAGCGAGGAGCCTGTAATTGACGAGGCCGCCGTCAAGGTTAGCGGAGAGCAAATTGCGAAGGGCGTCTTGGTCCTTGTGGCCGAAGACCATCCTGTGAACAGAAAGCTTATCGTGGCCTTCCTGAAAAAAATGGGCGCCAAGATTTTGGAAGCCGACGACGGACTCAAAGCCGTTCAATTGGCTAAAGAGAATCCAAAGACCGACATCGTCTTTATGGACTTGCAGATGCCCGAGATGAACGGCTTGGACGCGACAAAAGCCTTGCGCAAAGACGGCTACAACGGCGTAATCGTCGCGTGCACGGCCAACCACACCGACGAAGACTTTAAGACATACAGCGCCGCCGGAATGAACGACATTTTAGGAAAGCCTTACAAGAGCGACGACTTAAAGAAAGTCATCCTTAGGTGGAAGAGTTCCTTTGCCGCAAACTTAAAGCCCGCGCCGGCCGCCGCGAAAAAAACAGCGGGCAAAAAAAATCTTGTTTGGGATTCGGCGGACTTTGAGGACACGATTTCCGGCGACTATGAGCTGGGAATGCAATTGGTCGACGACTTTGCCGCGCAAAGCGAAAAATTGGTCAAGGAAATTCCCTCCTACATAAAAGGCAGGGATTACGAAACTTTGCGCCGGATCGGCCATACGATAAAAGGAAGCGCGGCTACGATTTCCGCCTTTTCCCTTTCAAGTCTGGGCGAAGATTTTAACAGGGCCGCCCACGAGCGGAGCGTGAAAAAATTAAGGGAGACGCATAAAGCCTTGCGCGAAGGATTGAAGAAATTCAACGCGGCGGCGGATCTTTGGAAAAAGGAGCGGGGCAATGAAGACGAACTATCATACACACACGACTTTTTGTGACGGAAAAAACACTCCAAAAGAAAACGCGGAGGAAGCGCTAAAAAAAGGCTTTGACATCTTGGGCTTTTCGGCCCACAGCTTGTATCCGCATTCTTCGGACTGGCACATGCCGGTAGAGGAGCACAAAAATTATTTTGACTCCATTCGCGCCCTGGCAAAAGAATATGATGGAAGGATGAAAATTTACGCCGGCCTTGAGGCCGACTACATTCCGGAATTTGCCTGCGACTTTGACTGGGCTTACAAAGAATTTTCCCCCGACTACCTTATTGGCTCCGTTCACTATTTGAACAACAAAAACGGTTTTTTTACGGTTGACGACAAAGTTGAGAAAGTAAGGGAGGGCCTTGAGCGCCTTTACAAGAACGACGGAAAAAAAGCCGTATGCGAATACTTTGACCGCCAGCGGCAAATGCTGGCCAGCCAAAAATTCTTGATTTTGGGCCACCCGGACGTAATCAAAAAAAGAAACGGCAGCCTTAAATTTTTTGACGAAGGCGACTCTTGGTACAAAAAGGAATTGAAAGCCACAGCGAAAGCCGCCGCGCGGGCGGGAGTGATTGTGGAAATAAATACAGGCGGCTTGGCTAGAGGCGCGATTGACGACCTTTATCCCAGCGCGGACTTTTTGGGCTGTTTTAGGAACGAGGGCGTTCCTGTTGTTTTGTCGAGCGACGCGCACGGCGCCAAAGATTTGGACTTTGCCTTTGACCGCGCGGAGGAGGCGGCCGTTAATGCTGGATACAAAGAAGCCGCCTATTTTGAGGACGGCAAAATAAAGTTTAGGCCGCTTGATTTTCGGCGCCCGTAAAAGCGCCGCGGAATGCCGCGGCCTAAAAGTTTAGCGGCGCTTTTCGTTTTTTGAAGCGCAGTTGATGCACATAAAAGCGTATGGCAAGGCCTCTAGGCGCGCTTCTGGAATCGGCTTTCCGCACTGAAGGCAAAGGCCGTACTTTCCCTGTTGGATGCGAAGGAGAGCGTTGTTTATTAGAGTAAGGCGGTTGGCGTCCTGGGCGTTGAGCGAATCCAACATATTGCGGTCAACCGCTCCTGACGCGACGTCGATTTCGTCGCCTGATTCAACTTTAGAAACCAAATCCTTGAATTCATTGTTCTGGGCGGCGAGCGCCTCCAGAATAAGATTTCTCTGTTCTGTCAATTTTTCCTTCATTTTTTTGATAAAAGACTGTCTCAAAATTTTCCCCTTGTTGACAAACATGTTTATTTTAAGATACTATAATAGCGCATCTTGAAAAAAAATCAAGTGTTTTTTAAGGAGGAATCGTGGCAAAAGAAGAAGCGATTGAAGTTGAAGGTTTGGTAAAGGAAGCTTTGCCCAACACTATGTTTCGCGTTGAGTTAAAAAACGGACACATCATCATGGCTCACCTTTCGGGAAAGATGCGCAAGCACTACATTAGAATTGTTCCCGGCGACAATGTTAAGGTTGAGCTTTCCCCCTATGATTTGGACAAGGGAAGAATCATTTTTAGGCAAAGATAGAATCAAGGCGCGTCCGGACTTTTGGAGCGCCGATTATTTTTTATTTGGGCGAAAGAGGGCCTTAAGCGCTTTTGAGGCTCCGCTAAAGCCGTTTGCAATCGCGGCCACGCTCAATATCCCAAAAGCCAATCATTATTTGAATAGTTTTCCATATCAACTGGGCGAAGGCCTCTCCGCGCGTCAAGCCGGGGTCTTCGCGCCTGTAATATTGCCGGTGGGCCTCGGCGTAATTGGCCCATTCTTGGAAGGGGTCGTAGCTTTCGTTGCCGTAGTTAAAGCCTTGCCGCCAATCGCTTTGCCAGTACGCGCCTTGGCCTTGGCTTTGCTGCCTGTAGTTTCCGAATGGGTTTGAGCCGCCGGCGTCATAGCCCGCCCTTTTGCTTGAATCGCTTAAAACTGAATACGCTTCGTTGATTTTCTTGAATTTTTCTTCGGCGGCCTTGTCGCCTGGATTTCTGTCCGGGTGGTATTTAAATGCGAGGTTTCTGTACGCTTTCTTTATTTCGTCTTGGCTGGCGGTCTTGGGAACTCCAAGTAGGGCGTAGTAGTCTTCCATAACTATAATATAATATAATCAAGGGCGAACGGCAACCCACGTGGCGCCGCTTCCGCCGTGAAATTTATCGGCGCTTCCGCTGGCCCCAAGACGCTGGTCGCCCTCAATGAACTTTTTGACGACGCCGCCCAAAACGCCTTCGCTGTCGGCGGAGTGAATGCCTTTTCCGTGAATGATTAAAATTTTTTGCAAGCCTTGCCGTTTGGCGGCGGCGACAAAATCGTTAAGGGCTTTCCAAGCCTCTTCCTGGTTTTTTCCGTGAAGGTCCAGCGTGGCTTGCGGCGATAGTTTTTGAATGTAAGAGGAGCGGCGCGATTTTTCTTTAGCCTCTTGTTTTTCGGCCTCAGCGTCCTTGTCGACGATTTGGCCTTTTTGCGAGGATTCCCACTTGTCCAAAATGTCGCCGAAATTCATTTTATCAACGCCAAGTTTTCTTTTTTAATCCAGCCGCCGTTTTCGTTGTAGACAATGTAGTACCAATCTTGCGTCTCTTGCTTGATTTGGACGCGGCTTCCGCCATTGACGGCGGATTTGGTTATCGCCGAGTCTTCGGGAATGGGGCTTATTTCGCCTCCAACCACAACGCCGTATCTCTTTAAGGCTGCGTTGGAGAGCAGCGCCGAAAGAAAGAAAAGGCAAAGCGCCGCGACGCCGATTACGGCAGCCTCAAAGCGCTTTTTTAAGCCGGCAAAGGTTAGCGCCAAAATTATCAAAAGCGCGTTGGCGCCCAAGACAATCAAGACAAAGCAATAGTTCGTTTCGCTTGCGGCGTTTCGTATGCCGGCCGCGCTCTCCGCTTGGATTCTTTGGGCGCGAATTTTTGGCAGGCTCAAGAACGCGCGGCGCTCCTCTGACCTAAGGCGAGCGATTTCGGCGCAGTCAAAGGGAGTGTATGTCTTTTTGTCCTTAGCCTTGTTCGTCGCCGCGTCTTCGGTGAATGCGTAGGCGTAGACAGGCTCCTTTTGACCGTCGTTGGCGCTTGGCGCCTCTTTTTTTTGCGGAACGACAGTCACCGCGCATTCCGGGCTTGTAAGGTAAACCGAGCGGCCGGAGTAGGCTGTGACCATCATGCGGATTTCAGGAAGCGAGGCCGGTCCTGTCGCGAATGGAATCCATTCAAAATAGGATATTGGGATTTTTTCGGTGGTGAATTCCGAAGGCCGGCGCGCCTCTTTTTTTTCGGCAAAGCGCTTTATTTCTGTGAAGATGGAGTCTTTTGGAATGTTCCACGCGAATTGCTGGGCTTGAAGCGCGTACTGCAGGTAAACCGTAAATCGGGCCGCCTTGTCGCTTTCAAGCGTGATTGAAGGAATTTTCTTCGCGTCCGCGCTTATAGTCTCTCCGCTGTCAAAGACAATTATCAAGCGGGGATTGATTGTCCGCGGGTTTTCGTAAACCTCAACGCTTCTGAACTTAACCGGATATCGGCGGCCCTTTACGTAAATAACTAGCGGCGGAAAGGTGAAGCTGCCTGTTTGCCTGAACGTGAACCACAAGTCAACTTCCGTTCCCGCGCTTCCGTCCTTTGTTATGTAGTCGCTTTTCTTTGACGAGTTGAAGGCGACGCCTTCCGGAAAAACCGGAAGCTCCGTTTGGACGTCGCTTGGAAGGGCCTTTGGAATCTTAAGGATGAACTGGGCCTCGTTGTTTGTAAAGAAGATGTCGTCTTTTGGAAGAGCCTCAAGCTTTTCGGCGTCGGCCCATGTAAAGGCCGCGGCTTGCGTGTTTTGAGAATGTAAATTGCGGCCGTTTTGCGCGCTTAAGAGATATAGGGCTGCCGTCAATAATCCGACGGCGACGCGTCCTTTTGCTCTTTTTGAGTGTTTTTCCATTGTTGTTGGTCTTTCTCCCGTATTCTATTGAAAATCGATTTTTGCAAATCAGACTCTTCCTGCGAAAGTTCATTCGCGCCGTTTAGCTGCCGCTCGCTTTCCTTGGCGCGCTGGGCTTGCTGGCTGTAAGACAATTCAAGGTTGATTTTCGCCCGGACGTTTGAAGGGTCAACCAAGAGCGCGTTCTTAAAAAGCTCGGCGGCCTTTTGGTAGTCGCCTTCGCGCTGCGCGATTATTCCCGAATTGTAGAAGGCCGCGAATTTTATTTTGTTCGGAGCGGAGCCTGAAAGCTCGTTGATTTTTTCAAGCGCGGCGGCGTTTTCGTTTTGCATCAAGTATGTCGCGGAAAGTCCGTAAAGCGCGTACTGCTTGATTGTTTCGTCGCCGTTGGCCCTTGCCTCGTCAAGGCTTTGGTTGAATTTGGCCACGGCCTCAGTGTATTGCTTTTGGTTCCAATTCCAAACCGCGCCCAAAATCTTTTTTGACTCCTCAAACTCGCTTGAGCATGAGCAAAGGCAAAGCGCGACCAAAGAAAGCGCCAATTTTTCGTGGAAGCCGCGCAGGGAGAATTCGCTTGCGAAGAAGCTTAAGATAAAGAAAATTATTCCCAAGGCGATGAAGAGCAAGTGGCGGTCAACGCTTTGCATTTCGTATGACATAGTTGTTTTGTCTGCGGCGCCAGAACTTTTTACCGAAGACAAAACTTTGTGGGCCGAGCCAAGCTCTGTCGCGTCCACAAATTGAGCCGAAGCGCCTTTGACGAAGCTAAAGCCAAGTCCGCCAAGATTTTTTTTGTTGGCCGCGTTCACGCATTCCCTTGTCTTTTCGCTTCGAAGCGCGGTTTTCACAGTCGTCTTTCCGTCGCCCGCGTAAATTTCCGTTTCGCGCTCTTCGCCAAAACCGATGATGACGACGCTCACTCCTTTTTTCAAGGCCGCGCCCAAGGCGTTTTCCAAGAGCGCGTCGCTTTCCTCGCCGTCCGTAAAGAGCCAAATGACAGGGGCGTTTGAAATGTTTTTGGGAAAAGATTTGAGGGCGGCGTTGATTCCGTCGCCCAAGGAGCTTCCCGCCGAGCTCATGAGTTTTGGCGAAAGAAGCGAAATGAGGGCGCGGATTGACTCTGTGTCTTCAGTCAAGGGAACCGCGAGAATGCCGTTTCCCTTTGCAAGCGTCGCGCTTACAGGCGTTCCATCGGCCTCAAGCTTGTCAAGCAAATCGTTGGCGTAAGAGGCCGCCGCCTCTAGCCTTGTCAAGCTGTTGGGGCAGTCTCGGGCTGTCATGCTGTAAGAAATGTCAAAGACCAGAGCCACGGCGGCGCCGTTTTTTTGCGCGGGCGTTGACACTGTTCCCCAAGAGATGCCCGCCATCGCGAATATCACCATGCACCAGGCGGCGGCCCTAAGGGCAACTCTGGCGAAAATTCTTTTCCGCATGTTTTTGTATTCTTTTGTCCTTTTGTTTTTGGCTGATTTCATCAAAAGAGAAAAAGTCTTTTTGTAAGTCAGGGCGCTGTAAAGCATTGGCGGAATGATCAGCAAGAGTCCGTACAAGGCCATTGGCCGTTCGACGCGAAAGTTCATACAAACTCCTTGAGCAAAAATCTTCTGATTAGCCAAGACAAGGCTAAGACCAAAATCGCGGCAAAAAGAAATTTGTCGTAATACTGTTTGTTGACGTTGCGCAAGTAATAGTTTTGCGCGACGCTTTCCCTGCGAGTTATGGCGGACAGAGCTGTGGACAGGGCGCCAATGTTTTCGACGCTGTAGTAGTGGCCGCCTGAGCTTAGCGCGATTTTTTCCAGGGGGCCAGAGTCAAAGGACGAGTCAAGGTAGCCGGTGTATTCCTTTTCGGTGTAGGGATCCTTATAGTCAAGCGGAACCGAGCCGCGCGTTCCGATTCCGACGGTGTGCAAGGTTATTTTGTTTTCCACGGCGAGTTTCGCGGCCGTGTCCGGGTGGATTTCTCCGGCGTTGTTTTCGCCGTCGGTTATGAGAACGATTGACTTTCGCGGCGCCTTAGACGTTGACAAGTGGTATATGGCTGAACTCAAGCCCGTGCCAATAGCGGTTCCCTCTCCCATTTCGCCAAGGGTCAGCGAAGAAAGGCGGCTTTCAAAGTAGTCCAAGTCGCTTGTCGGCGGAACTACAATCGCGGCTTCGTTTCCCATCGCGACAAGGCCGTAAGAGGCGCCTGAGTTTTTTTGAACCAAATTGCGGACGGCCTGCTTTGCCACGTCGATTCGCCGGCCGCCGCCTATGTCGCGCGCCGCCATCGAAGGGCTGGTGTCCAAGACAAAAATTATGTCGGCGCCTCGGGTCGTGTAAACGCGCTCTTGCTCGCTTACAATTGGGTCGGCGAAGGCCAGCGCAATCATGATGAAAGCCGCGAAAACCAAGCTTGTGGCGGCGCTGGAAGCGAATGCCAGCAGCTTGTTGTCCCATGAAAAAACATAGCCGTCCCAGTCGGCGAAAGTCAGCGGGAAGCTTATTCTTTGCAAAAGGCCGATTTTCCTAAAGACCAAAAAGAGCGGAATCAAGAGCAAAATAAAAAAGGCGCCTGGGTTCATGAAACTAAAGGTCATCCACACCCTCCTCGGAAGCGCCGTCGCTTTCAAAAAGCGCGATGGCCTTTAGCGCCATGTCGCTTAATGACTTGCGCTCGTAGCTGGCCAGCTTTGCCTGGTGCTCGGCCGGCGGATACAACTGCGAGTCGATTGAGTCATGCGCGTAGCGAATGTAGTCTGTTCGTATGAACATTGATGTCAAGTCTTCCACGCTGTAGGCGATTGAGTCTGGTATGTCGCCCAGGCAAATTTTTGAAAATCCTTCCCTGATCGCGCGCGCCGACGCAGACTTAAAGGGATAGTCAAACCTAAAGTCAAGGTATGCTCTTGTGATGTTTTGCAAGCCGGCGCAAAAGTCAATGTCGCTGATTTTTTTGTTGCGCAAGAGCCGCTTGATTTTTTTCACTGCGACGCTTGAATTCTTTTTGTAGGCTCTTCGCATGGACATGTGCTTGAACCATCTGCGAATGTCGCCGAATTTTATCAAAGCCCTTAAGATGAGCGCGAAGACAATGAGCGCCGCCAGCAAAATCGCAAAGAGGGCGTATGTCGTTCCTGGAATGATGAAAGGCGGAGCCGGCGGCTGCATGTCGCGAAGGTTTGTCTTTTCGACAATGGACTTTATTTCTATCGGCTCGAACAAAATCGAATACGAAATGTTTTTGTTCTTGTCCTTGTCGCTAAGGTTTAGGGCGGAGAACAAGTCAAATGGCGGAAACTCGATTATGCCGGGCCGCCAAGGAACTATTTGAAGGCTTATGACGTATTCCATGTCGTTGCGGCTAAAGTAGGCGCTTTTTATCGCAATCGAATTGTATAGGTTCTTAAAGGGAAGCTTGGTTATGTCGATTTCCTTTTCCATCACCAAGGCGGCGTTTGGAAAAAAGTCGACGGCGCTTCTAAAAGAGTAGCGCAACTCCGCTTGGTCGCCGACAAAGACTTCCAGCGGAATCAAGGACTGGGAGACTTCGGACGCGTTTTCCGAAACGTTTTGGGCGAAACAAAAAAAGGCGCGGCTTGAAAGCAGCGCGGCCAAGAGGGCCGCCTTGATTTTTTTCATACGGCTTCCCTCTGGGTAAAGAAATTAAGCAGGACGCTCAAAGGGTCTTCGCTGGTGGAGATTGAAAGGGGAACTCCGCCGCGCCTTAACACGCTGTCGGTCCATCTTTTCGCTCGCATGGCCGCGTCCTCGCGCCACTGGCCCCTAAAGGTTTTTGACATCGTCGGAAAAAGCCTTCTTAGGCCGCTTTCGGAATCGCGGACCACAATCGAGCCTATTTCCGGAAGCGATGAGTCCATGCTGTCGGTTATCCTGACCGCGACCGTGTCGTGCCGCGCCGCCAAATTCGCAAAGGCGTCTTCCCAGCCGCCGGCCCTAAAGTCCGAGATTGCAAAAACCAAAGAGCGCTTCTTTAAAAGCTTTCCGGCGCCCTGCAAGGCGGCCGCAAGCGCGGTTCCCCGGCGGCGCTCCGGAAGCTCGTCGAGGCGCGAAAGCAAAAGCATTGTTTGGTTTGAGGAATTTTTTGGCTTTATGGCAAATTCAATGTCGCCGGAAAACAACACCGCGCCGACAGGGTTTGCGTTCCGCTCGGCGCTAAGGGTAAGGAGCGCGGCGATTTCGGTCGCGCTTTCAAGCCTGGTCTTGTTTTTGGTTCCTTCTTGCATAGAGAGGGAACGGTCGACAATCAAGAATATTTGCAGCTCGCGCTCTTCGTCAAAAAGCTTTACGAAAGGCTTTCCGCTGCGCGCGGTGACGTTCCAGTCGATTGTCCGGACGTCGTCGCCGCGAAGATATTCGCGCACGCCGGCGAATTCAATTCCCTGGCCGTGATACAAGGAGCGGAAAGTTCCGTTTTGCATCGCCGACGCGAGAGAAGTTGTGGTAATCCTAAGAACCGCCGCGCGCTTTATTAAAGACTCGCGGTCCGAAATTAAATTTTCCGCCATTTTTTAAATCCAGCTTTTATTACGGAAGCGGAGTCAATTCCAAAATCTTTTCTATAATGTCGTCGGCGCTGACGTTTGACGCGGCCGCTTCGTAAGACAAAACCAAGCGGTGGCGCAAAACGTTCTTTGCCACGGCCTTGATGTCGTCAGGCAAGACAAAAGAGCGGCCGCTGAACAGGGCTTGGACTTTCGCGCACTGCAGCAAGGCGATTCCCGCGCGCGGCGAGGCGCCGTAGTCGATGTACTTTGAAATGTCGTCCTTGCTTGACGTCAAGGAATTCGCGGGGCGGGTGACGTTCACGATTGAAACTATGTACTCGACGATTTTTTCGTCGCAAACGATTCTCTCCAAAAGGTTTCTGCACTTGCGCAAAATTTGCTGGCTAAAGACTTGGCCAACGGGAACTGAGGCCGCGTTTCCGCAAGTCTTTACGATTTCCACCTCTTCGGAGGGAGAGGGGTAGGGAACGACAATCTTCATCAAAAAGCGGTCCAATTCCGCTTCAGGCAAATTGTAGGTTCCTTCCTGCTCAATCGGGTTTTGCGTGGCCAAGACAAAGAAGGGGTCGGGCAGCTTGTAAGTCGTTTCGCCGATTGTCACTTGGCGCTCGGCCATCGATTCAAGCAAGGCGCTCTGAACCTTGGCCGGGGCGCGGTTGATTTCGTCGGCGAAAACGACGTTTGTGAATACCGGGCCCTTGTGGACGCTAAAGCGGCCGGAGTTTTGCTCGTACATCAAAGTGCCGGTAAGGTCGGCGGGGAGCAAGTCTGGAGTAAACTGGATGCGCTTGAAGTCCAGGCCGCTAAGCTCGGCGAAAGTTCGCACGGCCAAAGTCTTTGCCAGGCCGGGAACGCCTTCAAGCAATATGTGGCCGCCGGCGACCATCGCGGTCAAAATTCCGTCGATTACCTGGCCTTGTCCGACCAAGCGCTTGGCGGCCTCCGCGCGGCATTTTTCCGCTATTTCGCGGCATTCCTTTAAGTCCTCTTCGCTGATTTCTGATTTTTCCATAAATATAACTCCAATTTTTGTGTTCGCTTGTTCCGCAAAAATGAATATTTATTCATAATTTTTGCATAGTTATTCTTGACATTCAAGCCGCGTTTAGCGTATTATATCATATCATGTTGAACCCATTAGCGCAAGAATTAAACGACGTTTTAAAGGGCAGTTCTGCCGATTTTTTGTTCTCGGACTTTGGCCGTAGAATCTATTTTCCCAACGGAATCATAGCGCAAAGCGGCGAGGCCAAGAAGTTCGGCTACGCCGCCAACGGAACGATTGGAACGACGATCATCGACGGACGTCCCGCGATGCTCAACGCGATTCACAGGCACGTTCCTGAATTTTCCAGCGCCTCTTTGGTCGGCTACGCTCCCACAGCCGGAAACCCCGACTTGCGCGAAGCCTGGAGGCAGGACATGATACGAAAAAACCCTTCGCTTGAAATGAAGGATTTTTCGCAGCCTGTTTTGGTTCCCGGCTTGACGGCGGGCATTTCTTACGTCGCCGACCTCTTTTTTGACGACACAAAGCCCCTTTTGGCGGCGGACCCCAGCTGGGACAATTACGCCTTGATTTCGGAGGCGCGCCGCAACGCTCCCTTCCACCAGTTCAAGATGTTCTCTGACGGAAAGTTTGACCTTGCCTCGCTTGAAAGCGCGCTTAGAAAGGAATGCCAGGACACGGGCAGCGCCCGCCTTTTGCTGAACTTTCCGCAAAATCCGTCAGGCTACTCTCCGACCCGCGAAGAAGCCAAAAAAATCGTCGCGCTCCTAAAGGAGCTTGCCGAGGCCGGAAACAAAATCCTTGCCATAAGCGACGACGCCTACTTTGGACTGAACTACGAGGACTCAATCGAGCCCCAGTCCATCTTCGCCTACACTTGCGACTTGCATCCCAACATTCTTGCCGTAAAGATCGACGGCCCGACAAAGGAAGACTTTGTATGGGGCTTCCGCGCCGGCTTTGTCACCTTTGGCTGCAAGGGCTTTACAAGAGACCAGTACCAGGCTTTGGTCACAAAATTGATGGGAACAATCCGCTCCTCGGTAAGCTGCTCGTCAACGCCGCCCCAGTCATTCCTGCTTAGGGCGATGACCGACGAGTCGGAGGAATTTGAGGCCGAAAAATTGGAATACCGCACCGTCTTGGAAGAGCGCTACGCCAAAGTCCGCGCCTTTGTTGACAGCCATTCGTCAAAGGCGCTTGAGCCGCTCCCCTTTAACTCCGGCTACTTTATGAGCTTTAACGTAAAGGGAAAGGACGCGGAGGAATTGCGCAAAAAGCTTTTGCATGAATGCGGAATCGGAACCATCTCCATCGACAGCCACACCTTGCGCGTCGCCTTTAGCTCTTTGGAAGCGGAACAAATCGACGAAGTTTATGCCACAATCTATAAAGTCGCGGACGAAATGTAAAATCGCGCTTGTCGCGGCCTTGGCTTTTCTCTTTGTTTCCTGTTCAAAAAAGCAGGAGCGCTTGGTCTTGTGGACCAACAACGTTGACTTTGTTTCCTTCGCGGAATTGTTCAACTCAAAGCAAGACAAAATTCGCGTTGTCGCCTATTATTACGACGCTCCCATAAACAAGCTGGCAGCGGCCGCTCCTTCCGCAGGCCCTGACATTTTTGCCGGAAGCTTCTTGCAAGCCGGAATGCAAAAAAAATATTTTTCCAACTTGAATTCCCTTTTTGGAAAAAAGGGGCCGCTTTTGCGCGACGCCTTTTACGAGCCGCTCTTAAAGTCCTGCGCCGTTGGCGAAAAGCAGTTTTTGATACCCGTAAGCTTTAACCTTCCGGCCCTTGTATTTTATTCAGGCAACTACGAGAGCGTCTTGGGCGCCACAATGCTTTCGTTTGACGCGGTGAAGGAAATTTCAAGGAAGTTCAACTCGAAAAACAAAAATGGCGTTTACACCTCCATGGGCTTTGGCCCCCTTTGGTCGAATGATTTTCTCTACTTGGTGTTCAAGGACAAGGGAGTTTACTTTAACGTGGGAGTCAAGGAAATTTCCTATACCGAAAACATGTTTGAAAAGAGCGTTGATTACGTGAAGGATTGGGTGGACGAAATCAACGAGGGCGTAAAGAACGAGGAGGACTTTGCCTTTAAGTACTTGTACATGCCTTTTTACAACCAAGTCCAAAACAACCGCTGCCTCTTTTCTTTCGCTTCCAGCCGCGAAATCCTTTCCTTGTCAAACGACAAAATCCGCGACTTGGATTTTAGGTGGATTTGCAACGACGGCAAGATTCAAATCGAAGACGATTTTGCCAGCATTGGAATCCATTCAAAGACCCAGCGCGGCCTTCTTGAAAGAAAATTCAAGATGGGGCTGGAAAACGACAGCTTTGGAATCGCCGGCGGCTTTTCTTCGTTAAAGGCCGCTACCGAAAAAATATTTCCGCTGTACTACCGCGTGATGATTTCCAACACTCCTGTGGCCGACCTCTTGGCCGCGCCGCAAGCCTTTCCCGCCAATTGGGAACGGATTAAAAAATATGTTGTCGAGCCATACATCATGGCCGCCTGCTCTGGCGACGATTCAAAAAAGAAAAGCATAAACGAGCGCTACGAGGATTTCTTGGCTTCAGAGGCAAAATAGCCGCTGCGATAAAGCGGTTTTCTTAGGCTTGGACCGAGAAGAGCGCGCCTGCCTGCGGAGCCAATCCGGCAAGCGAAAATTGGGCTTGGCTGGCTTGGACGCTTTGGGCGATTTCCTTTTGGAATTTCTTTATCAAAACGTCGGCTTGCCCTTCCGTGATTTTAACGCTTTTTTTGGAAGAGCCTTGAAGGCCCTTTATTCTGCTGAGGTTGTCAATCAGGGAGTTGAGAATTTGAATTTTTGAGAGTGAAACTCCGTTTTGGCCCTTTGGCGCGGCGATTCCCGAGATGTGGTTGAATTGGGCGTAAATTACGGCCGAAGGGTTTACCGGCACAAAAAGCTTTCCGCTTGCGCCGCTTGAAGAGACGTGATAGCTGTATGGGTTCAAATTCGTAATATTTGAAATCATATTTCGCTCCGCCTTTATTATCGGACGTCGGCGAAAAAACTTTATAGCGCCGGATTGCCGCGCCTCTATAGGCAAAAAAAAAGGCTCGAACTTGTCGAGCCTTATATGTTCTTCTATTGCGGCGCTGAACTTTCAGCGGAAGAACGGTATTGGTTTCTGCATGACCGCAGATGGTTTTTGCCTACTGATTTATAGCCCCAGCAAGGCTAGCTCTCTTTGTCGGAAATTGCATAACGCCTCCTGTCGCGCGAGCGGTGTAAGTCCTCATCTCTTTCCTGCCCACGATTTAATGATAGCATAGTTTCCCAATAATGCAAGTTTTTTTTGAAAAAAAATCGCGTTTTTTTAGCGCTTTTTTCGATTGTTGATAATTTCACGGAACAAGCGCGCAAAAAAAAATGAAAAAATCGCCCGAAATTTTGCAAAATTTTCAATAAAAATTCGTATCTTATAATGAGGTGAAAAATGAAAAAGAAAAAAAATCCCGCGCTTTTAATGGCGGCCCTTGCGCTTGCGGGGCTTTTGTTATGTTCCTGCGGAAAAAACGGAAGGAACGAAATCACGATAAAAATCGTCAATTGGAATGTCCAGACTTTTTTTGACGGGAACAAGGACGGAATCGAGTATCCCAATTTCATCAAGTCAAAAAAGTGGAACCAAGACGCTTACGCGGCGCGCCTGCAAAAGCTTTGCAAGGCGATAGAGAGCTTGGACGCGGACCTTGTGATTTTGGAGGAAATCGAAAACATTGGGGTTGTACACGACATTTCAAACGCCCTTGCCGGAAACAATTGGAATCCAAGCAAGGTTTACCGCTACGCCTGTTTTGCGAAAGAGCCGGGCGCCTCAATCGGAAGCGCCGCGCTTTCACGCTTTCCTTTGCGGAATCTAAAGTCGCATTCGCTTTGCGTTCAGGCGGAAGGCTTGAAGGCGCCTTCGATGCGGCCCTTGTTAGAGGTTGACTTGCTGGCGCCAAAGCGGCTTAAGCTTTTTGTTAACCATTGGAAGTCAAAGAGCGGAGCGGGGGACAGCGGCGTTTGGCGCAGATGGCAGGAAAGCCTTTTGGCTCAAAAAATCATTGAGGCTAAAAGGCAAGACGAAAGCGCCGCCATCCTTTGCGCCGGCGACTTTAACCAAGACATAAGCGAGTTTTCCATAAACAGGGAGGATTCGTCAGTTGAGCTCCGCTCGCCTTTTTGCGCCCAAAAGGTTTTTGTACGCTCGCCATGGCTTGACTGCGACAGTCCGATTGGAAGCTACAATTTCCGCGACAAGTGGGAGCGAATCGACCATTTCTTTTGCTCAGGCGATTTGTCGCTGGAGGATTTTGGCCCGCGAACAGGCGAGTGGTCGTACGACGACGGCCGCCCCATCGCCTTTAAGATTCATTCGCTTAACGGCTGGTCCGACCATCTTCCGATTTCATGCAAGCTGACCTTTTAGCGGGCGGCATGGAAGCGTCCGACAGGACGCGGCGGGCCCGCTCGAAACAAAAGTCTCTGTCTTGCAATCCCCTGCGCGAGCGGCATTGACCCCCGCCGCCCTTTGCGGTAAACTGTCTTCCATGAAAGAACTTGAACTAAAATATGGATGCAATCCAAACCAAAAGCCCGCCAGGGTTTACGTTGAGTCAGGCGACTTGCCTATAACAGTTGTAAACGGCCGACCAGGCTACATCAATTTGCTTGACGCGTTGAACGGTTGGCAGCTTGTAAAAGAATTAAAGGAAGCCACAGGCCTTCCCGCCGCCGCCTCGTTCAAGCATGTTTCTCCGGCAGGAGCCGCGGTTGGCGTTCCCCTTAGCGACACCCTAAAAAAGATTTACTTTACCGACGACGTTGAGCTTACTCCTTTGGCTTCGGCCTACGCTCGCGCCCGCGGCGCCGACAGAATGTCAAGTTTTGGCGACTTTATTTCGCTTAGCGACAAGTGCGACAAGGCGACGGCGCTTTTGGTAAAGAAAGAAGTTTCGGACGGAATCATCGCCCCCGGCTATGACGACGACGCGCTCGAAATTTTGAAGGCCAAGAAAAACGGCGGCTATTGCGTGATCCAAATCGACCCCAACTACGTTCCGCCTGAGTTGGAAAGAAAGCAAGTTTTTGGAGTGACCTTTGAGCAGGGCCACAACTTCATCAAGCTTGACGAAGCTTGCTTGCAGAATGTCGTCACTAAGAAAAAGGATTTTAGCGCGGAAGAAAAGCGCGACTTGATAATTTCCTTGATAGTCCTAAAGTACACCCAGTCCAACAGCGTTTGCTACGTAAAGGACGGACAGGCGATTGGAATCGGAGCCGGCCAGCAAAGCCGCGTCCACTGCACAAGATTGGCCGGAGACAAGGCCGACAAGTGGTGGCTTCGCCAAAGCCCCAAAGTTTTGGGCCTTAAGTTCGTTCCCGGCATCAAGAGAGCCGACCGCGACAACGCGATTGACGTTTACACAGGCAACGAATGCATGGACGTTCTTGCCGACGGAAAGTGGGAAAAGATTTTCGCCGAAAAGCCTTCGGTTTTCACTGACGCCGAAAAGGCCGAATGGATTTCTAAAAACAAGGACGTCGCTGTTGGCAGCGACGCCTTCTTCCCCTTTAGCGACAATGTTGAGCGCGCCTGCAAGAGCGGCGTCAGCGTGATTGCCCAGCCGGGCGGCTCGGTCCGCGACGACGCGGTA
Source organism: uncultured Spirochaetaceae bacterium (assembly GCA_902799665.1). GTDB lineage: Bacteria > Spirochaetota > Spirochaetia > Treponematales > Treponemataceae > Treponema_D. Next base: position 106,866 of record CADCBK010000003.1, read on the forward strand.
ATCGAATCCTGCGACCAGCATGGAATCGCGATGGCCTTTACCGGCATCCGCTTGTTCCACCACTAAAAAAAAGCCGCGCGTTTGCGCGGCTTTTTTTTATTTTCTATTCGTCTTTTTCGCCGCTAAAGAGCTTGTTCAGCTTGTCGGCGAAAGATTCCGCTCCCTTCTTGATAGTTTCGGAAGCCTTGTCGGCCGCTCCTTGGACGGATTGGTCAACCTTGTCCTTGGCGTCTTTTACGCTGTCGTCAACTTTTTTCTTGGCGCCGTCCTTTACGCTGTTCACGCTGCCTTCAACCGAGTCTTTTACGGTTTGGACGGCTTTTGTAGTCGTGTCCTTTACGGCGCCGCCAACGCTTTCGGCCGCGCTTCCAAGCGCCTCGCCAACCTTGCCGGCATTGTCCTTTGTCTTGCTTGTGGCGCCCGCGGCCTTTAGCTTTTCATAGGCCGAGTCATAGCGCTTTGTAAGGCGCCAGTCGCTAAAACGCTGGATTGTGGTAAGCGTCACTGTTTTTCTAAGGGCGTCTATGCCCGCTTTTTGAACGGCAAGCTCCGCCGCTTTTGAAGCTTCCTTATTCTTGGCGCAAGCTTCGGTTTTCTCTACGAGCGTTGTGAATTTAGAAAGGTAGCTTTCGGCCGCCGCGTCGGCAAAGGCAAAAGTTCCGGCCGCCAAAACAGCGAGGGCGATTGCAAAGATTTTTAAGTTTTTCATTGTCTTCTCCTTGTGTCGTATATTAGCGCTTTTCGCGCTTTTATGCCATAGCGATTTTAGTTTGTTATTTCCTCAGCGGCGGCCTCGTCCGATTGGGCGCTTTCGTCCGCTTGGGGCTCTTCGGGCTCCTTTTCCTTTAAGTCGTCAAGGCTAAAGGTCCAGTCGCGGCGAAGGTTTCCTTGCGCCAAATAGATTTCCTTTTTGCCGTTGATTTTAACGTAGGCCTGCGAGCCGCTTACGCTTTCTTTTCCGACCAAGATTTTTTGAAAGTCCTTCGCTCCCATTTTGGCTTGGATTTGGATGGCCTGGTCCAAGCCATAGCGCTCAAGCGTGGCGGCGCTGTCGGAGCGGCTTGCGACGTTTAGGGTTTTTACGGCCGAAATGCTTTTTACAAGCGAATCCATTTTTGCCTTGTCCAGCTTTTGCGCGCCGCAAAACCAATCGCTTCCGTTCCGCTGAAGGACAAGCGCGCTGCCGGAATTTTCAACGCTGATGTAGTCCGGCTCGCCCTTTGCCTTAAAGGTTTTTTGCGGGCTCTTTAGGCCGATGAAAAATTGCGCGACGCAAATCACAAAAAGGGCCGCCGCGACTGCCGCCAAAATTTTCGTTTGTTTTGAAAAATTAACTTTATCGCTCATTTTGTCTCTTCCTCTTTTTTGCCCTTGGATGGAGCGGCTATCTCGCGCTCGTCGTTGGGGTTGTACTTGATTCTATTGCAAGGCCGAATTGGTTGAAGAGCTTAAAGAATGTGGCGAGCGCCGGATTCTTTACGCTAAGCAAGTTGAGCGCCGCGCCCTTTGTCCGCATTTGGCAAAAGTCTTCCTGGCCGTTCAAAACGTCAACCGCGTTTCGCATAAAAAGCGACATCGGTTCGGAGGCGTTGTCGTCAATAAGCTGTTGCGTAGTCACTTGCGATGAGTTTATCAAAAGAATCTTTGCGTTTTGGATTCCCTTGTCCAAGGTTTGGGCGGCCGCAATGTCGTCACGCTTGGCGCCTTCTTCCAAGCCGTCGGCCTTTTCTTCGTCTTCGATTGCGGGAGCGATTCCCGCGTAGGCGGACTTGAATTTTCCTTCGACCAAAACGGCAAGGTTGTTCTTTCCAAGCTTTTCGGCTTCTTGCGGCGGGAAAATGTATCCGGGATACAAGATGATGTTTTCGCTTTGCGCCCAAGACTTGTCCGACGAGCGCGCCAAGACCGTCGTTTTAAGGCCGGCTTCTTCTTGGGCCTTGCTTATGTCGATCGAGCCGTTTTGCAGGAAAATCATTCCAGAAAGGTATTTTGTTATGGGGCTCTTTTGGTCCAGCTGGCTCTTTTCCAAAAGCGGCGCCCAATTCAACTTTTGCGAATCGGCCATGCCCTGCCTTTGGACAAAGCAGTTTTCGTCCATTACATAGTTGGCGCCGGGAACGATTCCGTAAGCGCCAAGCAATGTCTCCAAGCCAGTGTCGGGCTTGTTGTACGCGGGCATTTGTCCGCCCTGGCTTTGCTCTTCAAGCGGAGCCAGGCAGAGCAAAAGGTTTCCGCCGGCCATCACAAATTGGTCAAGCTTTCTAAGCTCCTTTTCGCTGAACTTTGTCTTGGGGCCGTTTACGATCGCGCACTTGATGTTAAGCGGAATGTCGTCTTTGCCAAGGTCGATTTCCTTTAGCGTGTAGATGTCGTTAAGGGCGTTCCTGAAATTTTCGGCCGTCAAGTCGTTCTGCCTGTAAGGGTCGCCGCTAAGCGAAAGCTCGCCATGGCCTGTGATGTAGGCGATTTCAACGGTCTTCGATAGGAGGCTTTCGATTGAAGACGAAACGCTTTCCTGCAAGTTTTCCGCCCCGGCCAAACGCCAGCCAAAGAAGTTTTGAAGCTTAAGGGGAATGTTTCTGAATTGGCCGTCCAGCTTAAGGACCAAGCCGAGCGCCGTGGTCTTGTTTTCCTTTGTGTCGGGGTCGTCGTAGCTTACGCTTTGAACGCCGTATTCCTCGGAAAGCTTTTTCGCCTCGTCGCCCGACGCGTTTTGGACCTTAAAGTTAATCTGGCCCTCGTATTTTTTGTTCAGCTCGGCGACGGCTTTTTTCGCCAGCCCTTCAAGCTTTGAAAGGCCGGCGATGCCGTAGCCCTTAAGTTCGTCGGCGGGATACAAAATCAATTCAAGTCCGCCCTTTAGCTGGGCCAAGGCGTCGTTTGTCGAAATCATTTTTGACATCGCCGTTGTAAGCTTGTATTCCAAGCCGGCCGAATTGTTGATGTTGTCAAAAGTCTTTATGTTGTCGCCGTAAACAATCGCAAGGCTCATCCAAACGGCCTTTGCGCTCACTTCGGTGGTCTCAACCTTTTGGACTTGCGTTTGGTTCAAGCCGTAGGAGCGGGCCGCGTCTTCGCTTTCTTCCTTTGACATGTCAAAGAATTTGTAGTTGAAGTTTTTGTTGGCCTGGCTCTTGTATTCCTGCAAGAGGTCGCGAAGGTATTGGTCCACGCTGTTGTAGGGAGCGGGAAGGTCGGCCGAAAAGAAGGCGTTTACCGTAAGCGGCTCTTGCAGCGCGCCCACCAATTCCTTGCTGGCCTTTGAGAGCGAATACATTCTTTGGCCGGTAAGGTCCGCGCGGACAAAGGCCTTGCCCGCGGCGGCGTTTGCCAAGGCCAAGATTGCCAGCGCCAAAGCAAAGTCGATAGAATGTTCCCTTGTCCAGTTGATGACAAACCTTCTTACGGTCAAAAGCAAAAAGAGCGCCGCGACCGAAGCGAAGTAAATTATGTCGCGGCTGTCAACAATGCCGCGGGCGATTGACTGAAAGTGTGTCGTCGCGCTGGCCCAAGAAAAGAATTTTACCAATGGCGCGGGAAGGAAAACCAAGAGGCTTCCCACAAGAGTCAGCGCGAAGCTTATCGCAAGCGCGGTGAAGAAGGCGATGATTTGGTTCTTTGTCATTCCGCTTGCGAAGATTCCAACCGCGGAATAGAGCGCGCACAAAAGAAGCGAGCCTAAAAAGCCGCAAAAAATCGGGCCTGCGTCGACTTGTCCAAAGACTTTCGCCGTTACTGCGTAGAAGATTGTCGGACAAATCATCGCGGCGCTTGTGATGAAGGCCGCCAAGAATTTTCCGATGACTATTTGCGCTTCGGTGACAGGAAGCGTCAGCAAAGTCTCAAAGCTTCCAGATCGCAGTTCCTCGCTAAAGAGCCGCATCGTCAAGGCCGGAACGAAAAGGCTTAGCAAAAGCGGCATTATGCTAAAGTAATTTCTAAGCTCGGCCCGGCCGTTTAAAAAGAATGTTGAAAAGAAAAGGATTCCCGAAAGAAGCAAATAAAGGCCGGTGACGATGTAGGCCGCCGGGTTTGTGAAGTAGGCGGAAAGCTCGCGGCGCATTATGGTGAATGTTGAGTTGCGTTTTTTCATTTTACTTTTCATCCTTGCCCTGGGTCAACGCGTGGAAGACGTCTTCAAGGCTGTTTTTCTGAACGCCCATTTCGTAAATGGTCCACTTGTTCTTTACGGCGGCGTCGAAAATTTCTTTTCGGACTTCGGCGTTCTCTTTTACAGAAAGGCGCAAAGAGCAAAGCTTTCGCTCGCCCTTGATTTTTTCCGCCGCCTCTACTTTTGCCGCGCCGCAAACTCCGTCAATCTTTGACAGAACTTTTTGCGCGTCTGTAAAGCTCGCGCCGCCAAGCGTAAGGTTTAGCGACAAGGCGTTTCCAACGCGCTCGCGAAGCTCGTTGGTCGGGCTGTCGGCCACCAGCTTTCCTTTTGAAATGATGATTACGCGCGGGCACAAGGTTTCCACCTCGCCCAAAATGTGGGTCGAGATTATTACCGTGCGCGTCTTTCCGATTTCCTTTATAAGAGCGCGGACGTCTTCGATTTGGTTTGGGTCAAGGCCGCTGGTCGGCTCGTCCAGGACCAAAATCTCGGGGTCGTTCATAAGCGCGTGGGCAAGCCCCACTCTCTGCCTGTAGCCGCGCGAAAGCTCGGAAATGTTTTTGTGCATCACTTCCTTAAGGCCGCAAGTTTGGCAAAGGGAGGGAACCTTTTGCGCGGCGTCCACGTTTTGCATTTGAGCCACGTAGTTAAGGTAGTCCTCGACAATCATGTCGGAGTAGAGGGGAGCGCTTTCGGGCATGTAGCCGATTTTGCTCTTTGCCTCCACTGGGTCTTGGCTGACGTCCTTTCCGTCGATTTTCACGCTGCCGCTTGTCGCTCCCAAAAAACCGCAAATCATTCTCATCGTTGTGGTTTTTCCGGCGCCGTTTGGCCCCAAAAGGGCGACAATTTGTCCGGTCGGAATTGAAAAGCTTACATCGTCAACAGCCCGGAAAGTTCCGAACTGGCGCGAAAGGTGAGACACTTCAATCATTTTTTATTTCTCCAAAAAACGTTCGATGTTTCAAGGCGCTTGTCGCCTTGAAACTCGCGGGCGCGAAAGCGCCCTGTTATGGCTCTATTTTAATGCTTTTTCCGAGGGAACGCAATATCCTTTGAATGGCGAACTTTCCGCTTGTCATCGCCATCGGAAGGCCGCCGGGCATCGAAAGCCATTGGCCGGCAAGGAAAAGGTTCGGAATTTCAGGAATCGTTCCCTTGACGTTAAAGAGGTTTGAGCTTTTCTTTGTCGTGATGAAAGTCATGAAATTTCCGTAGTAGGAGTTGCAGTAGCGCGTGTAGGTGTAGGGAGTCCACGCGTCCAAATAAGAAAGCTTTCCCTTTAGGCTGGGAACGCGCTCCTCAAGGCGCTCCAAAATGTCGGCGCCGGCCTTTCGCTTTGCCGCGTCGTAGGCCGCCTTGTCGGTCTCGCGCAGGTTTTTCCAGTAAAGGAACTGCGGCTCTTTTTCCAAGACCTTGACTTCTATCAAGGCTTTTCCCGCCGGAGCGTTGATTGGATCCTTGTTGTAGTTTTTCATGTTAAGGCGGCTTATCGTCACGCCGGCCAGGTCAAAGGGGCGGCATTCAAAGTAAGTTCGCCTTCCGATTTCGGGAGCGGGAGTCGAGCACGCGTAAACGATGTGGAACGTCGAGCCGTTTTTGTGCGCCTCTGGATGCTCGTAGGCGAACTTTAGGCGCGGCGGCATGTAGCGCTCGTCAAGCAAGTTGTGGAATAGGTAATGGGTGTCGCAAGATGGAATCACAAAGTCGCCCAAGACTTCCTCGCCGCTTTCCAAGAGAATTCCCTTGGCGCGCTTTTTGCCTTTTTTGCCCGGCAAGTCTTCCAATAAAATTTCTTTTACTGGAGAGGAGGCGTGGCAAACGCCGCCAAGCTTTTCATAAATCGCCTTCATTCTTTGGGCGACTTTAAAAGAGCCGCCGTCAGGAACGCCGCCGCCGCCGTTTGATATCGAAGCGTAAGCGTTCATCATAATGGAAGCCAAGTAGTCGCCCGGCAAATAGTCCTTAAAGGCCTTTCGCAAAAGCGGATGCTTAAAGCGCTCGGCCAAGTCGTTTAGGTCGCAGTTTTTGTATTTTGCCATCGCAAGGCCGACCGGAAGCATTGAAAGGCCCAGCTTTGTCAAGTCCCAAAGGTTCATCATGTCCATGGGAGCGGTGTAGGGAACCAGCAAATGCTCGCACTGGCGGACGGCCTTGAAAAAGCTTTTTATTTCCTTTTTGTCAGCCGGCGAAAGCTCTAGCATTTCCCTTTCGGCGCGGTCTAGGTCGGCCCAAAAAGTGTATGACTGGCCGTCCAACTCGCTGGTCCAAAAGGCGTCGTGCTGGCGGGCCATAATCGGGTTTCCGTTTTCGTCGCCCAAAAAGCCGACTTCCTTCCACATTTTGTAGACAGGAAATTTAGGGTCTCCGTTTGTAAGCCAAGTGATGCAGTTGTCGATGTAAAAGCCTTGCCGCTTCCAGCCTGTGCACTGGCCGCCAAGGACGGGATTCTTTTCGTAGACAACCGACTCAAAGCCGGCCTTTTGCGCGTAGATTCCCGCGGTAAGGCCAGCGACTCCGCCGCCAACAATAATTATTTTTTGTGCCATTTGCGCGCCTTGACAATTCCTATTTGCGCTTGCCAAAGAGGCGGAGCATTTTGAGGAAGATGTTGATGAAGTCAAGGTAAAGCTCCAAGGCGCCGATTACGGCCATCTTTTGGAACTTTTCGCTTCCGTCGTTCTTTACGCCGATTTTCATAAGGCGCTGGGTGTCGTAAGCCGTCAAGCCGATGAAAATGCCTACGCCGATGACGCTTGTAAGCCAGTCAAGCATGCTGGACTTAAGCAAGAGGTTCACAAAGCCCGCGATGATAAGGCCTATCAAGGCCATCATAAGGTAGCGGCCCGCGCTTGTAAGGTCGCTCTTGGTGAAGGCGCCGTAAACGCTCATCGCGCCGAACATCAAGGCGCTTATCAAAAAGATGTGGAAGACCGAGCCGATTTCGTAGACAATGAAAATCACGCTAAAGGACAGGCCGTTCACCACGCTGTACAAGACAAAGAAGAAGAGCGCCGCGAGCGAATTGATTTTATGAATTAAGGCTGAAAGCGCGATTACAAGAACCAGCTCCGTAATAATAAGGGCGTAAAATGGAAGGCCCTTGTGGGAAAAAAGGACGCCCATTATTCGCTCCGAGCCTGAAGCGTACCACGCCACCGCGGCAGTGATCAAAAGGGCAAAAGTCATGCGTAGGTATACGCCCGCCATAAATTTTCTTTGAACTTCAGGCTGAGCCTGTTCCAATGTCATCAAGTCTTTCATATTCGAATATTATAGCAGAAAACGCTGGAATTTTCAAGTTTTTGTTACCGAATTTATGGCAAAATAAAAAACGCAAGCGGAACTTGCTAATTCGCGAATTCTCTGTTAAAATGATATTTATATATAGATAAAACAAGAGGTGAGAAAAATGGCAATGAGATTGGTTACAAGATCTGACTTCGACGGATTGGCTTGCGGCGCCTTGCTTTTGGAAGCGGGCGTCATCGACCATTGGACTTTCGCGCATCCAAAGGACTTGCAGGACGGAAAGATTCCCATCGACTCAAACGACTGCTTGGCCAACGTTCCCTATGTGGAAGGCTGCGGACTTTGGTTTGACCACCATTCCAGCGAATTTGAGCGCAACCAGCTTAAGGGAAAGTACAAGGGCGAAAGCCGCGTGACCCCTTCTTGCGCGCGCATTATTTACGAATACTACGGCGGCTCCAAAAAATTCCCCAACTTTGGCGAGATTATGGAAGCCGTTGACCGCGTGGACTCAGGCACTTTGACGGCCTCGGAAATCCAGCATCCGACGGGCTGGATTTTAATCGGCTTTTTGATGGACCCCCGCACGGGCCTTGGCCGCTGGCGCGACTTTACCGTTCCCAACTACCAATTGATGGAAAAATTGATGGTCGCCGTCCGCGACAAGAGCACGGAAGAAATTCTGTCCATGCCCGACGTAAAGGAACGCATCGAGGTTTACAACGAGCAGACTGAAAAATTCAAGGAAATGGTAAAGGCCCACACAAAGACCGAGGGAAACTTGATCATAACCGACCTTCGCGGCGTGGACCCGATATACACCGGAAACCGCTTTATGATTTACAGCATGTATCCCCAGCAGAACATTTCCGCTTGGATCGTTAGCGGAAAGGGCGGCCAGGGCTGCTCGGCGGCTGTTGGCTACAGCATTCTCAACAAGACCAGCAAGGTCAACGTTGGAAGCCTTATGCTTAAGTACGGCGGCGGCGGACACGAAAAGGTGGGCACTTGCCAGTTCACAAACGAGAACATGGAAACAGACCTTCCAAAAATGCTCGCCGAGCTTTCGGAGATGGCCAACCTCTAGGCCGCAAAAGGGCTGAATGCGCGTCTTAAATTCGCTTACCGACTTGAACATAATGAGGATTCTCCGCTTGATTTGGCAGACAAAAAAAATCAGCCGGGTGGAGCTTGCCTCTATGTTGAAGATGGACAAATCCACGGTGACAAAAATCATCGCGGAGTTGTTCCAAAAGGATTTGGCGCGCGAAGCCGAAGCCGGCGCTTCCGGCCCGCAAGGCGGAAGAAAGCCGGTCTTTTTGGAAATCAACGCTTCCTACGCTTGTTCCGGCGGAATCGAAATCAATCCCAAGCGAATGTACGTTTGCCTTGAGGATTTTTGCGGAACGATTCTCTACGAAAAAATGCAGGAAATCGATCCCGACTCCTACGCGCAAAAAGGCTTTTTGGGCTACGTGAAGGATGGAATCGACATCTTGCGGACGGAATCCGAGCGGCTTAGAATAAGGCTGGCCGGCATAGGCTTGGGCATTCCAGGCATGGTGGATTCCGACGGCGGAAAAATAATTCAATCAATTCCCCTGCTGATAGAGGACGGCGTTGACGTGGCGGAGGAAATCCAGCCGCTGTGCGAAATGCCGGTATTTGTGGAAAACGACGCCCGCTGCTGCTGCTACACCGAGCGAATGCTTTCGCGCGGGCCCAAGACCCAAAACATGATGTATGTCATGGCTGAGCATAGGCCCTTGCAGCCGGTGAAGGATTCGCCAAAAAACCTTAGCGTGGGCTTGGGCCTTATCCTTAACGGAAAGATTTACCACGGCGCCTATTCCACCGCCGGCGAATTCCGCAGCGTCTTTTGGAACAGCCCGTCAAAGAGCCAGTTCTCTCCGGCCTGCGAAGTTGTGAAAAGCCTTGACGACCAAACGGCCGTCCAAACCTTCCGCGAGCTGGCAAAGAACATAGCTTTTTTGGTCAACACGCTTTCGCTCGACGTCGTCTATGTCGGCGGAATTGAAAAAAAATACGCGGAGGAAATCGTGAAATTCATCCGCGAGGAAATCGTTTACCTTTGGCCCTACGGCTGGAACAAGACTACGGTCGTTTCAACCGCTTCCGCCTCGCAGCGCTCTGTAAGCTACGGCGCAGGCGCGAAAGTTTTGGACAAGCTTTTTAGCGTTCCAGAGCTTGAGGAAGACGGCCGAAAGCGAAAAAGCCCCCTGTCCTCTCCATACCAATATTTGCTTTCCTTGCGCTAACCATTTGCGCAAATTCAAAAAGTGTGATACAATGGAAAAATGGACGCAAAAGAAAAACTTTTTATTTGGAAAACTGTCATCGCGTTGCAGGCGGTTGACGCCCTTAAGACATCCGCCAAAGTGGTTGACATCGCAAAGCAAAACATCGAAGGCTCGCTTTCTGACGACGCGCTCCTTGACGAGTGCGAAAGCCTTAAGAACCCGGCGGACATCGTCGCCGTCAAAATGTTCGTCAACATCATTCAAAATCAGTTCAGCCTTTCGCAGTTTGAGCTTGTTCAAATTCGCAAGGCTCTTTTTGGCGGGCTTGAGGAAAGCCCCGAACTTTTGCGAACCACAAACCTTTCAAAAAAAGAATGGGCTTTGGACGGCCTTAGCCTTGTTTATCCAAAGTCCAACAAAATTCAAAGCCAGTTGAACAAGCTTTTTGAAGCCGAGACCTTGTTTGACTTTGAGGGCTTGGAGGCAAAGCAGACTGTAAAGCACATCGCCTCCTTCATCAGCGACCTTTGGGCGATTCATCCCTTTGAGAAATTCAACACAAGGACTGTCGCGGTTTTCTTCATCAAGTACTTAAGCTACAGGGGCCTCGCCTTGAACAACGACGTCTTGGCGCAAAGCCCTGTCTACTTTAGGAACGCGCTGGCCCGCTCCGCTTTTTGCGACGGAAAGAAAGGCTTTCACAAAACCAATCGCTACATGGAACGCTTGGTCAAGAAAATCATTTTGGGCGGAAGAACGGTTCTAGACCCAAAAGAAACCCACCTTTACTACGACCCCAACGGCGTAGTGCTTAAGGTGGAGGGCGCGGCGCAAAAGGAGCAGTCGGCCTCGGACCGCCTTGACGAAAAGCTGGCCGCGGAAAAAAAGGCTCCGGCCAAAAAATCCGCCGCTCCAAAGCCCTCCGCAAAGAAGGCTCCCGCAAAAAAAGCCCCGGCCAAAAAGTCCGCCGCTAAAAAGCGCGGAGCCAAATAGAGCCGCTGGACATACGGCAGGTTTTATGAAAAAAGTTTTTTTGCTTTGCTGCGTTATTTCAATTTTTTTTGCGGGGCTTTTGGCCGCGCAAACGGACTCTAGCAAGGACGCGGCGCAAGAAAGCGCCGGCCAAGACGCGGCGCAAGAAAGCGCCAAGCAAGAAAAGCGCCGGCCAACGTTAAAAGAAAAAGTAAATGAAATAACGCAAGGCGTCAAAGAGTACAACGACAAAAGGTCTGAGGAACAAAAAGACCGGCCCGTTCAGTCCCTGCAATTTTTGGGCGATTTTTTTACTGACAAATTGCCGCTGACCTTGGACTTTGGCGCCGAGCCTGGCGACAAGGAAAGCACGATTTTCGCAAGCCTGCAATACGATTGGACCGAGCGCTTTTCTTCAAGGCTAAGGTTTGAATACAACAGCCTTACTGACATTGAGAATGTTTCCGGCGGCGGCTACACAAAAAATTCCAAAAAAAACTACGGCTTCATCCTCTTGCCCGGCGTTTGGTATTTTGGAGACGCTGACGTTGACGCAAAGACGCCCTTGTTTTCTTTGGGAGCGGGAGTCTGTTACTCATTCGCCAAGGCCAACATATATTCCTGCGCGCCATATGGCTCGTCGTTGGCTGCCTCCGATACGGACACTTTTTACCACACGCTTTCTCCGGTTTTTATCGCAACGGTTCAAGTTCCATTTAAGAATTACTTTGTCTTTGGCGCGGAAACGACGGTGATGCCAATCGCCTACTTGCATATTGACTGGGACATGAAAGTGACTTACGCCGGTTCCGCTCAAAGCGGAAAATTCGCCGCCGACATGTTCTCTAGTCCGACAGTGGGGCAAATCCTCTACCTTGACATTTTTAAGTTTGTAAGAATAAAATCGGTCTTTAAGTATTCGCGCATGGCGTTAAGCCAAAACCATTACTATTCTTCCACCGGCGCGGCTTTGACAGGAAAGTATGTCTTGCACAACTTTGTCTTGCGCTACGGAGCGGAATTTGTTTTGCCTTCCTCCAACCGAACGCGAAAAAAGAACGCGCACTTGTGGGCCGGCGTTTACTACCAGCACACTTGGCAATTTGAGGACTCGGCCGGAAACTATTCCAGCGACTACAAGGGCCGCTGGGTTCTTTGCTTTGGAAAATAGGGACGAGTCAAGGCTTTAAGCGCAAGCGCGCCAATTTGCGAGTTTTTGCTTAGCAAAAACTCGACAGCTTAAAGGCCGCCAAGTGGCGGCCTTTAACGCTAAAATTCCTTCGCCTTCTTGCTCTTAAAGTATGACGAGCTAGAGCCGCTGCGCTCTGTGGCGGTGTGGGGGCGTGCGCGGCCCTTTGTTTTCTTAAAGCCGTCGCTTTCTCCGCGCTTAAAGTCACGGTCGCCGCCAAAAGCCTTGTCGCGCTTTCTTCCGTATCCGCGTCCTTCGCCAAAGTCCGAGCTTTTGGAGCTTCGCCTTCCGCCGCGTCCGCCGCGCGAGCCGCCGGCTTTTGTGTCCACGTGGATGTGAGGAATCGAATTGTCGCGGCTTGCCATTTCAAGCAGGCGCGCCGCGTCTTCCTTGGGAAGGCTTACCAAGCTAAAGCTTGTCGTCACGTCTATGCGGTCGACTTTCTTTCCGGGAATGTGGAGCGTGTCGCTGAACCAGTCGGCGATTTCGCGCGCGTTGTAGCCGTCGCGACGTCCAAGCTGGATGTACAATCTTGTTTGGTCTTCGCGCGGCGCGTCGTCGTAGCGGTCGCGGCCCCGTCCTCTTCCTTCGCGTCCGCCCTTTTCGGCGGCGACTTTCTTTATTTCGTCGTAGCGGTCCCTGTCAAGCTTTTCGCCGTAAAAGGCTTGGAGAACGCCGGCCAAAACTTCCTTGGCGTCCTTTTCCTGACAAAGGTCGTCGGCCATTTGGACAAAACTTTCGCCGGCCGTTGCTCCTTCCTTTTGCAAGGAATTTTTCAAGTCCTCAAAAAGGGCCGCGCGCTTGATTTCCAAAACAGAATCGATTGAAGGAACCTCGCCTTCGTCCAAATCGCCCTTGCTGGCCTTGGCGACTCGGGCTTTCATAAAGTTAAGCTTTCTCCTCTCGTTGGGGCTTACAAAAGTAACCGCGACTCCGCTAGTGCCCGCGCGGCCCGTTCTTCCAATGCGGTGGATGTATGTCGACGAGTCAAAGGGAAGCGAGTAGTTGACTACGTGGCTCAATCCTGAGATGTCGATTCCGCGGGCGGCGACGTCTGTTGCCACAAGGATGCGGGTTTTCTTTGAGCGGAAGCGGGCCAAGATTTTTTCTCTTTGGCCCTGCGGAATGTCTCCGTGCAAGGCCGCGGCTTCGTAGCCCTTTTCGTCAAGGCGGCGGCTTACGGTGTCGGCGTCGTTCTTTGTCTGCGTAAAGACAAGGCCGTAAAAGTCAGGGTTTGAGTCGATCAAGCGGACAAGAGCCTCAACCTTGTCGCCCTCGCGCAAGACCCAATACTTTTGGTCTATCAAAAGCGGCTCTTCTACGATTCCTTCCTCTTCCACGATTTCGTATTCGCCCATGAACTTTTGGGCGATTTTCAAAATCGGGGCGGGCATTGTCGCGCTGAAAAGCAAAATGCGCGAGTCCGGGTTTGCGTTGGCGAAAATGTTTTCGATGTCGTCGATAAAGCCCATGTCGAGCATTTCGTCGCCTTCGTCAAGGATGAAGTATTCGATTTTGGAAAGGTCAAGCTTTTTGCGCTCAATCAAGTCTTGCACGCGGCCCGGCGTTCCAGTGACGATGTCGGCGCCTTTTTTAAGGGCGCGGATTTGCTCCATGATGCTCGCTCCGCCGTAAACGACGCAGTTTGTCGGCTTTCCGTTGTCGCTGAAGGAATCCATTTCGCGGCAAGTCTGGACGGCAAGCTCGCGCGTCGGCTCGAGAATCAAGGCGCGAACATGGTCACTTTCTCCGCGCAAACGCTGGATCAAGGGCAAGCCGAATGCGGCCGTCTTTCCCGTGCCGGTTCGGGCGCGGGCGATTACGTTGGCCTCGCCGTTCAACAAGCGAGGGATTGCCAAAACTTGGATTGGTGAAGGTGTTTCAAAACCCTTGCGCGCGACTGCGGCAAGAATTTGCTCGTCAAGACCGAGGTCTTCAAAAGTGATAGAGTCTTCCATAATGTCCCCATAGCGCGTTTTGCCACCACTATAGGGAAAAGATGCCTTGCTACTCTTTACACACTCAAATGGCCTTGCGCGCAACTCAAAATAAAATAGAGCCGTAGTGTATAGGATTCGCGCGATTGTGTCAAGGGCCGCCCGTATTTTTGTTGGCAAGGCCTTAACTGTAAGTTCGAGCGGTTCCTCCGCGTCTTTCAGGCGCTACTTGGGCCGCGCGGTTTTTTGCTGGAAAGGCCTTAGCGGCGGCCTATGGCGCTGCCCATTTTGACTGGCGTTTCGATTCCGGCGCTGGAGTTGTCCAAAATCTCTTTGTTGATTTTCGCGGCGCCTTTTTTTAAGAGCAAAATGATTGTGGAGCCGCCGTATTCAAAATAGCCTTTTTCCTTTCCGCGTTCGGCGCTTCCTTCGCCTTCATGGTTTACAATCCGTCCGACGAGCATAGCGCCAACTTCCATTTGGACGATTTTTCCAAAGGCGCCGCTTTCTATCGTTGTCCATTCCCTGCAGTTTTCCACAAAGACAGGACGCGCCTCAAGCGCGATTGGCCTGACGGTGTGCAGAACTCCAGGAATAAAAATGTTGGGGCCTTTCTTTCCGCTTTCGGCGTAGCAGTAGCGGTGGTAGTTGTCCACGCAAAGACGGAACACAAGGCAAAGGCCTCCGTCAAATTCTTGCGCCAAAGCGTCGTTCCTTAGCAGCGAGAAAATAGTGTATTGCGATTGCTTTACGGGAATCACCGCGCCGCTTTCGATTTTCCAAACGCTCAAGTGTCCGTCGCAGGGAGCGCACAAATTGTTCGGGTTGGCGTCAAACGCGCGCCTTCCTTCTTTTATCTTTCGCCTAAAGAATTGGTTGAAGGTTTTTATTCCGTCCGTTTGATAATCGTCAAGGTTGATCTTGTTTTTTTTTACAAAGGGTTTTATCAAACAAGACGAAATGCGCGAGTCCAAAAATGCTCCACAAGCCTTTGAAACTGCGCGCGTTGTCAGAAGCTTTAATAAAACGCGGCCGCAAGTTGTTTTGTACAAAAAAGAAAGCGCGTCCATGCCGTCAGTTTTTCATGACAATGAAAATGTATGCCAGTATGCCGGCTTCCAAAAGGCCGACGGAAATCATAATCAAAACGCCTTTTAGGGTTGGCTTTTTGACTTGAATTCTTGAAATGAAAAGATAGCCCACAATAGCCAAAAAAATAAAATACAAAAGCGTAAGGTTGGCGTTGCAGAAAATATGAATCAATAGAATCGTGGGGAAAATAAGCGCGGCTGTCGTTACTGGAAGCCCTATGAAAATTTTGTTCTCGCCTTTTTCCGTCTTGGATCTTTCTTCCTCCAATACGTTAAAGTAGGCAAGGCGGATAAGGGCGGCCAAGGCGTACAAGACCGCGACGCCGGTAAGGACGATTTTTATTATGGCTGACTTGTCCGCAAGGTGCAGGAATTTTATATCCGGAAAATTGTAAAAGTCAATTGAGCTTCTTAGCATCGCGATGCCAATGCAGGCTGGAAGAATTCCAAAGGCCGCCAAGTCTGAGAGCGAGTCGATTTGCACGCCAAACTTTTTCATTTGCTCCGTTCTGTTTTTCTTTGTGCGCGCGATCTTTCCGTCAAAGGCGTCGCAGAGCCCGCAGAACATCAGGAAGAACATTCCCAAATATGGATGGCCGATGTCGTTCAGGCATAGCATGATTCCTGTTGTGGCGGAAATCATAGACAAATATGTAAGGATGACAGTGTAGTCGTAAAAACCGATCATAGCTTTTCCCCTTTGTTTTTCTTTTGTTGAAGCAATATAAATCCTAATATTACAGTAAAAACGCTAATTATGCTACAGGTGTAAAAGGAAATTCCCCGGCTTAAAATGGCAAGCGAGCATGAGGCTTCGTCTCCAAGCAATTCCGCGTAGCCGTGATACATCAGGAATTCCGAAATGCCGACCGCTCCGGGAACCGGAATGAAATTTGAGCCAAGGACGACATAGGTTTGTATGGCGAAGATTTTCAGGCCGTCAAAAACGCCTCCGCCCATTGCGTAGTGGCAAAAAACCGTCACAAGAATTTGCGAGGCCCTTTGAGCGAGGTTCAAGAAAAATGTTTTTGCCAAAAGCGTCTTCTTGCCCGAAAGCGTCACTACGCATTCTTTGTAGCGTTCCAGCATGGAATCCATTCCGCGCCTGACCCTGTCGGCGGCCTTCTTTAGGCCGATTCTCTCCATGATGGAAATGATTATTTCGCCTATTTTTAATAGGATTGACTGTTTTTTTAATAGAAGAATGAAGAAAACTGTAAGAAGGGTCATCGTCACGATTCCAATTAGA
This sequence comes from uncultured Spirochaetaceae bacterium, assembly GCA_902799665.1. Classification (GTDB taxonomy): domain Bacteria; phylum Spirochaetota; class Spirochaetia; order Treponematales; family Treponemataceae; genus Treponema_D. The sequence continues at coordinate 122,931 of CADCBK010000003.1, forward strand.
ACCATGATTTTGCACGGAAGCGCGAAGTCCATGAACACGCGCGGAAAAAAGGCGATGGAAAAAAAGCCCAGTGTTATTATTGCCAGCGTGTACATTGTAAGATTCAACAGCAGGGCGACTGTCGTGGCTACGCCCGAAATCCCGTCCTTGTGCATGAAGTAGGCGCTGGCAGGCTGGCCGCCCGTCGCCGACGGAGTTATTGAAGAAAAGTAAATGTCGGCCGCCGCGTAAAGAAAGCCCTTGCGCTTTTTTACCGGGTAACCCAGCGTGCGCGCTATCAGAGCGAGCGAGCGGCCTTCAAAGAAAATAAAGGCCAGCATGCAAACCGCGGCTGGAATCAACCAAACGGGCGACGCGTCCTTTATCTTTTGCCAAAATTCCGCCACTGAAAGGCCGCCGCTGTAAAACAGCGCGTAAGTCGTGAGAATCGATAGACAAAGAGTAAAAAACGCCCAAAAGATTTTCTTTTTCATCAATTATAATAGTATATCATATTTTTGGGCGGAATGTATATAGCGGCGCGCGGAAAGTTTTTACCCCTAGTCGATTTTATACATAAGTCCAATCTTTGGCTGCAAAGAAATGGCTTTGCAGGAACCGTATTCCTTGCTTTTTGTTTCCTCCCTTTCAAAAAAAGTCTTTTCCTTGGTCACTGTGGAGTTGGTCCAGCCTATGCCCGCTAAAATTGAGCAGCCGGAGTAAAAGCAAAGCTTGTCCGTTATTTGAATTGTGTAAGACAATTCCGCTCCGATTTCAAAGCAATAGGCCGTGTTTTCATTGCGGCAATAGCGGCCGTCTTTGTATTCGTAGTTGGTGAAGGTGAATATGTCAATTCCTAAAAGCCCTGACAAAATCAACGCTTGCCTTTCGTTTTTCTTTAAAAAGTCGTAGCCGGCGCCTCCCCAAAAATTCACGTTGACGCAAAGGCCGCGGGAGTCATGCGCTTTGAAGCCTTTGCTAAAAAACGGTCCGGCCGCCGCTCCGGCAAAAAGGGCTAGGCCCTTGTCAGTTCTTGCCCGATACAGGCCTTCAAGTTGCGCTGAAAAGCCTTTTGATTTTTGCGAGCCTGTGTAAATTAGTTTTAGCGGAACGCTTGCTCCAAGCGCCGCCTCTGTATGCCAGTTAGACTCTTTCGCTTTGTCCTCGTCCGCGGACAACAAAGTTTGAGATGCAAGCAAAAGCGCCGCCAGTAAAAAAATCCTTTTCATCTTGCCTCCTTGACGATTATTTCAAAAAGCCGCCCCATTATATTAATCTTCGCGCGGCATGGGAACGGCTTTTAGACAAGATGCAAGGCGAGGGCGATGAAATGCAATTTTAAAAGCGAGCGCTTTGGAATCAATGCAGCCTAGAAGAGCCGCATCAAATCTTCAATAGTCTCGCGGCGGCGAATCTGTTTTACGCTGCCGTCCTTGCAGATTAGAACTTCCGCAGGGCGGGGGCGGCTGTTGTAGGTTGAGCACATGCTCCAGCCGTAAGCGCCGGTGTCCAAAACGCATGCAAGGTCGCCGCGCTTCATCTCCGGCAGCGAGCGGTCTTTTGCGAGCAAGTCGCCGCTTTCGCAGATGTTTCCGGTCACGGTTTGTTCCATCAGATTGTCGCGGGCAACAACTTTTCCTTCGCGGATAACTTCGATGTCGTGCCAGCTGTCGTACATAGACGGGCGGACAAGCACGTTCATTCCGATATCTGTTCCTGCAAAAGTCTTTCCGTTGTTATGCTTTACTGCGTGAACGCGGCCAAGAATCACGCTTCCTTCCGCGACGCAAAAACGGCCGGGCTCGCTTTTAAAAAGCGGCGCTCTTCCGTACTTTGCGACAAAGCCGTCCAGAATCGGCTCAAGGCGCTTTTTAAAATCTTCCATCGGGAAATCTTTTTCGTCGTCCAGCTTGTGGTAGGGAATGCCGTAGCCGCCGCCAAAGTCGACAAACTCCAAATCCTTAAACTGCAAGGCGATGCGCAAAAGGTTTGAAACAGCGTCAAGGTAAGGCTGCGGGTCCATAAAAAGCGAGCCGATGTGCTGGTTGATTCCGGCAATCGTAAGATTGTATTTTGCGGCGATTTCAAAAATCTGCGGAATGAATTCTTCCGAAATTCCAAACTTGGTTTTCTTTCCGCCTGTGACAACCTTTTCGTGGTGGCCGGCTCCGACTCCAGGATTAATGCGGACGGCGACCTTGCCGCCCTTGTTGAGGCTTCCGTAAAGCTCCAGCTGGGAAAGGGAGTCGCAGCTTGTCATGATTTTGTTGTCAATCGCAAACCGCATTTCTTCTTCGCTTACGTTGTTCGGCACAAAGAAAACGCGCTCCTTTGGAAAGCCGGCCTTTAAAAGCATTTGGATTTCGCCAACGCTCATCGCGTCGCAGTTGTTGCCTTCTTCAAGGGCAAGCTTAAGAATGTGAATGTTTGTGTTGGCCTTTACCGAATAGTTTGCGGTGTAAGGATACTTTGTGATAACCTTAGCGACCGCGTCCATGCGGCTGCGCAAAATATTTTCGTTGTAAACGTAGAGCGGCGTGCCGTATTCCTTTGCAAGCTTTTCGGGGTTGTTGCCTTCAAAAAAATTTGATTGTTCGATGAATGAGTTCATTGTTTCTCCTACAGCAAATGCGCGCGGATTTCTTCTCCGCTCAATGGGCTAAGGTAGGCCGGCGCGACGTCGAAGACTGTCTTGCAGCCAAGGCTTCCTTCCTTGTTCATGCGGTAAACCGCGCGGGCGTAAGCCACGAGAACGCTTGATGTGAACGCGGGGTTTGAATCGAGCTTTAGGCTGTACTCAATCACGTTGTTGAACTCATTGTCCCAGCCGGTCTTTCCGGAACGGATTACAAAGCCGCCGTGAGGAATTCCTGAGTGGTCGCGCTTCAATTCCTCTTCGCTGATAAAATGAACTGTCGTGTCGTAGTCAGCGAAGTAGTTTGGCATTTCTTTTATTTCTTTTTCAATGCGGGCCTTGTCCGCGCCTTCTTCGGCCACAACAAAACATTCGCGCGTGTGCTTTTGGCGCGTCGTCAAGTCAGGATTGCTTCCCGAGCGAACGGCGTCCAAAGCGGCCTGCACCGGAATCGTGTACTGCTTTCCGTCCTTAACGCCTTCTATGCGGCGGATGGCGTCCGAGTGTCCCTGGCTTACTCCCTTTCCCCAGAAAGTGTAGTCCTTTCCGTTTGGAAGAATGCAGTTGGCGTAAAGACGGTTAAGGCTAAAAAGGCCCGGGTCCCAGCCGCAGCTGATGAGAGCGGTATGCTTAAAGTCCTTTGCAACCTTATCGACATTTGCAAAGTGCTCAGGAATTTTTGCGTGCGTGTCAAAGCTGTCGATTACGTTGAAATATTTTGCGTATTCAGGAGTCTGCTTTGGAAGGTCGGTCGCCGAGCCGCCGCAGATGATAAGAACGTCAACTTCGTCCTTGTGTTTTTCAACGTCCGCCACATTGTAAACAGGAACGCCCGCCGTCAAAATTTTTACAGTTGAAGGGTCGCGGCGCGTGAACACAGCCGTAAGCTCGCAGTCCGGGTTCTGCTTGACCGCGCCCTCGACGCCCTTTCCAAGATTGCCATAACCTAAAATACCGATTTTCATCTTTTTTCTCCTTCGCTCAAAAGCGTGATTTTATCCTTTAATGCTTCCTTCATAACCTCAACGAGGTTTTTTTGTCCGGAATACAAACAGGTGTCATGTTCGTCGCCGGTCAATTCGCCCGTAAGAACGTAAGACGAATCCGCGATAAAGCGAATCCGGCCCGGCTCTGGCTTTGTCTCGTAGATTTTCGCGCCGCTAAGCTTAAAGCCCTTTGTAAGAAGGACTACCTTTTTGCCCGCCTTCACAAGGCCGCCAAGCTCGGCCTCATAGTCTAAAAGAAGGCCAGACGGAGCCATCATATAAACGCGCAGCTCGGCTTTTTTTAGCATTTGGCGGATTTTGTTCTTGATGTTTTTCGCGCCAATGATTGTAATGTAGCCGTCGCAGGAAATAACCTTTCGCGGCGAATGCTTTTCAAGCCAGAGAGCGCGTTTTTGCAATTCCAAGATTCTGTTTTCCGTAAATGTTTTGATTTCAACCGGGCGGTATTTTGTAGATTCACCCTGGACAAGACAGGCCGCGCCCTTTTCCACGAGGGCTATAAGCGCCGCGTAGACGTTGGAGCGCGAAATCCCTGTGTCCTTCGCCACCTCATAGCCGGTCATGTCGCCATGATTTAAAAGGGCTGAATAAATCGTTCCTTCCTGGCGGGTGAGTCCAAAATCATTCAAACTGTCTATAAAACTCATGTTTGGCATAATGGTAGTTCTAAATAATACTACTATAAGCATAATGAAAATTCAATATTATGTCAATTTCTAAAACGTTTTTATGCATGCCGGCGCGCGGGGCAGGGTAATCTTTGCCCTGTGGAATGAGGACAAGATTCCCATAAAAAAACTGGTTGAAAAGACAAGCCTGGACAAGGCTACCCTTACCGGAATCATCGACCGCTTGGAGCGCGACGGCTATGTTTGCCGCCGTCCAAGCCCGGACGACAAGCGCGCCACGCTTGTTTCCAGAACGGGAAAGGATGAAATTTTCAAGAAAAAAGTTCCCAAAGCCTCCGACGAGCAAAACGCGCTTTTTTACAAGGGCTTTTCCAAAAAAGAAATCCAAGACTTTGAAAACTATCTAAAGCGCGTTTTGCAAAACTGCAAGGACGCGGAAGAAAGCCTCTAGCCCATGCAGGACCGCCCTGCGCAAAAGGCTGCCTTTTTATATTTTTTTGTCGAAAGTCAGTTCAGCAATCCAGTTGGAGACTCCTCCGGCAGCGAAGGGACTTTTTTCTTTTCAGCGGAATATTCTTCTTTAAGAATTCTTTCCGCATCAGGAATATAAGCCGGCTCAAAATCTTTTATGATGAATTTTTCCAATTGTATTTTACTCCTTGCAAACAGTCAAAGCATAAATGCGCCGCCTTTTATTGCCGCAGTGATTGCATAAGCGCAAAAAAGTCTTCGGCCTTTCTTGTAGGCCGGACAGAACATTTCCAAAAAGCCCGTTCCGTTGCTTGTATGGGGCCGTTTGTCCAAAAGGCCGGCGTGGGCCAGGGCGAGAGTCGCTCCGCAAATTGCGGCCACCGTTCCTCCGCAAGAAAGAAGTTCCGCAGAGTGGGAATGGATTTTTGACAAGATGCGTTTTTTGAGGGATAAGATGCGCCTTAAAATTCTTGTGCATTTCATGATCTTTTTGTATTATGAAACAAAACAAAAGCGAACAAACAAACAGGAGAAAATAATGAATCAAAAGGAAAGGATGATCGCAAACCTTCCGTACAAGGCTTGGCTTGACGGGCTTGAAGAAGAACGGTTTGAAAACAAAAAGAAAATTTACCGCTACAACAATCTTCCGCCGGAAGAAAAAGAGGAGAAAGACCGCCTTATAAAAGAAATCCTCGGAAAGACTGGCGACTGGATTAACATCGAGGCGCCCTTTCATTGCGACTACGGTTACAACATCGAAGTCGGCCAGTGGTTCTTCGCCAACTACAACTTCATCGTTCTTGACGTTGGCAAGGTCAAAATCGGCGACCGCGTTCAAATCGCGCCGAACGTCGCCATCTACACGGCGGGTCATCCGATTCATCCGGACTCGCGGAACTCCGGCTACGAGTACGGGATTGACGTGACAATCGGAAACAATGTTTGGATTGGCGGAAATTCGTGTATCATGCCGGGCGTCACAATCGGAGACAATGTCGTGATCGGAGGAGGCAGCGTGGTCACAAAGGACATTCCGCCAAACGTGATTGCTGTTGGAAATCCTTGCCGGGTTTTGCGCGAAATCACCGAGGCCGACCGCGACTATTACTTCCGCGACAGAAAATTCGACGTGGACGACTATAAATGAAAACAATTGGAATTGCCGGCGACCGCCAAGAGGGCTGAGGGCTGGATTACGGCAAGGCTTGCCCCTCCAGTTTTTGACTATGCCCGAACATGGGTAATTTTCAATGAAGCTTCAAAGGAGGCCGTTGATTTTTACATGCAGACAATCTGGAAGGATGTTCAGGCGCTAGGTATTTCTGAAGCTGATTTTTATGAAGCGGTTGAAGTCAGCAAAATCATCCGCAGCCACGAAAAATGATTTTTCTTTGAGGCGAGCGTCCAAGTCACTGTGCTTGTCGCAGTAATCTGTTTTCTTCCAGAATCCTCATGCCTCCTGACACAGCTTGTTTTTGATTCGACGCATTGCTTCCACGCGCATAATCCAGTGGCGGGAAAATGGCATCTGTATCAAGCCTTTTACATTTATGCCCTCGCTAAAAGTCGCTTCCTTGGAAATGAGCGTTTGCATTTTTTATTCTTTTCAGACCATTCCTTGTCCATGTTATGCTCCGTTATAAATATTCATTTCATAGAATAGAAAATCTGCCCAGCCTGTATTTTCAATCACATTGATGTGCTTTTCTCTTACGAGTTCAAAATCTTTTGCAAGTTCAAGCATCTTTATACTCTCCGATGGATTTATAATCTTTGCTATTCCGTAAAAGAGCCGATTTCAACAAGGTTTCCTTCCGGGTCTGCGATGTAGCAGGTTCGCTGCCCCCAGGGCTCCGTTGTGGGCGGCATGACAGGCTGGGCGCCTTTTGCCGTCACTTCCGCAAAGGTTTTGTCAACAGCGGCGTAGTTTTCCACGCCCAAGGCAATTTCAAAGTGTCCGTTGATTTTATCTGCGTAGTTGAATTTTGAATTGGTCATCTTTTCAATGTCATTTCTGCCGTAGAGCAAAAACAAGGTGCCGTCTTTTTCAAGAAAAACGTTTGTCGTGTTCTCGTCTTCCTTGATTCCAAAGCCAAGAACGTCGCGATAAAATCGCACCATCGTCGGCATGTCCTTTACAAAAATTCCAAATCCTTCTAGTTTCATATTGCCTCCAATCTTTTTTTCAATTATAAGATTGATTCCGATTTATGTATTGTAAAAATCCGACAGTTTATTTTGCGCTGAATGCGATTTTGCGGGCTTGTGTAAGATTCATTCCGTGGAATTTTTTGAAGTCGTTCAAAAGGTGAGCTTGGTCAAAATAGCCGAAGTCGGCGACTGCGTCCTGAATGTCAAAAATCTTTGAAAAGCATACGCTCTGCCACAGGCTTTGATAGCGGATGAGCGACGAAACTTTTTTGGGCGAGAGGGAAAGAGCTTGCGCGAAAAATCGTTCCAGTTGGCGTTCGCTTGCGTGAATGTCTTTTAGCAGGGAAGAGAGGTTCTGCGAGCCGCGGGTACGAATCATCTGAGTTATTGCGTCCATGACAAGCGAATTTTGTTCAGGCCTTTTTGAAGCGGGGCGGACGAGAAGCTTAAGAAGCGTTTCTTCGGCAATCTGCTTGAATTCCTCAAGATTCATAGTCGGCGAAAATTTTGAGCGAAGTGATTTTTCGATTGTTAGGAAATGCGCGCGCAATTCAAAGAATCCGTTCGCGGTTTTAAAAAGCGGCTCGTCTGAAAAAGCGGAAGCCTGCCATGCGTAAAACCTGATTCCAAAAAGCCGTCTGCGCTGGCCTTGCGAATGAACAGACGCAAAAGTCTTGTCGCTCACGCCGCAAAAAAAGAATTCCTTTTCCGTTTCGTCTGTCACAATGATGATGTCCGCGCATAAATCTGGAATGATGGGGACTGGCGAAACTTCATTCCATGAAGTCCAAAAGCAGCGGACGTAAGGAGCAAGCTCCTTTGAAGGGAGAAGTTCCCGGTAGCCGGAGCGAGAAAACGGAGTTGAAGTCAGCGGAAAAAACATTTCATTCATTCTCATTTTGCTTTCTTTGGTTTCTTCGCTTTCTTTTCGGGCAGTTCAGAATGCATTCCTTCCAGCAATTCCGCAATCAAATCCGCATTCTCAAAATTGTCGAACACATGCATCAGCGTTTTGGATTCTTCATAAGGATAGCGCAGCTCTGAGTCCGCAAGCAATCTGTCAGATGTCGGCGTTCTCTTTAAAAACAATTCATTGCCGCAAATGTCGCCTATCAACTTGCCGTTAAAGTACACAAGGTACCCGCCCATCATGGCCCTTATGGCAACGTCGCCGGCCGCGGAAAAAGTCTCGCGCACATATTCGTTAAATTCATTCATTGTGATTACCTCCATTACTACCGATTTTTCATAGTATTATTATCTTTCAGCAATGAATCGAACAAGTTCTACATTGCCGTCTCTTTCTGTTGATTCTATGCGAAAGCCGCATTTTTCAGTATAAAACTTCACGTTTTCTTTCTTATCTATTGGCGTCACTAAAGTGAGCGTATTCCAATCTTCAAGACGCGCCTTCAAAAACTGCATTGCCTGCGTTCCTATTCCCTTGCCTTGAAATTCAGGGATAACGCACAAACAGCCAACCTCATATTCTCCCGCTCCAAGCTTTGCATAAGAAACACAGCCGACAGGCTCGCCATCGCATAGTATGATATGTTTCGGGCGCTGCATAATCGACTTTTCCATTGATTCTTTTGTTTGTCCATATCCAGGGCACGAGCCGAATCGCAAGTAATCGTCATAAAAAGAAGCGTTGTAAATATTCGCCAACACTTCCGCGTCTTCTATGGCAGCTTGCCTATATTCTATTTTCATAACACCCTTTCCAACATAACAATATATTCGGGTGTGCCTTCCTCAAGTTGTCTTTTTCCGTTCGCCGCAAATCCATGCGCCTCATAAAACTTTATCGCGTCAACATTCTTTTCCAAAACCCACAGAAAACGAGCGCCATGCGTTTCCTTGGCAAACTCTATGAGCTTGGCGCCAATGCCCTGGCTCCAGAAAAAATAATCCACATACAATTCAACAATTTCTTTTCCCTCGATATGAATCATTCCCTTGACAATCCCGTCATCGTAAACCCAGATGTTATCGAGAATTTTGGGTTTGCCATATTCTTCTACAAGCTTAACAACCTGCAATTCATTGAATGAATAGTCGTCGTTATTGAAGATCGGCCTATACTTAATTCTCTTTGCAAACACCAGGATTTCAGCGATTCTTGACAGGTCTTTTGCTTTCGCCTTTCTTATATTTTCTGCGTTCATAATATATCAACTCCGTATATCATATCGCCGCTTCGATTTGCCTCAAGCTTTCAAAGTCGATGAAGTCAACTTGCTTTCCGTAAGTTTCCAGCATCGCGCGGGTTTCGGCGTTTTGTTTTTCCGGGGGAAGGCTTTTGACTTTTTTGACCAAGAGCGCCATCATCATTTTCAGCTTTAGGTTGAGGCGGCTGTAGTCAATCGCGCCGCGCAAGTGAAAAATGCGGGCGGATTCAAAAACCTCTTTTGAAAGCTGCCGCACCAGCGACTTTCGTATGTTTTCAACGTTTTCTTTGTCGGTCGGGTCGGCAAGGCCAACGGTGGCGATTATTATTTTTTTGGCGGCAATGTTCTTCAACTTGCCCAGCGTTTTTTTCATTCCCAAAACGCCGCCCGCGTAGAGCGCTCCGAT
>CADCBK010000003.1:132402-135565 GCA_902799665.1 uncultured Spirochaetaceae bacterium
CGTCTCTTGGAAAGGCGCGAGTTCAAAGCCAGTTCTGCGCGCAAGCTCTTCCGCGTATTTTTTCGCGCTCCCATATTTTGAGCCGTAAATGATTATGTCCATATTTTCATTCTACATTTTTTCCGCCCTTTAGTCAAAAGCGGATTTGACAAGGCGCGCCGTCTCAAACTATAATAGAAAAATGAATGACGAATTGCGAATAACTTACAGGCTTGCGGAAGAAGGCGACCTAGACGAAATTTGCGCGCTTGTACAAGCGGCGGTCGCCGAAATGGAAAGGCGCGGAATTTTTCAGTGGGATGAAATTTATCCTGCCCGCGAGGATTTTTTGAACGACATAAAATCGCGCTCGCTTTTTATAGGCCAAACAGAATTTCAAAATGCAAAACGCATAGCCGTAATTTACGCCCTTAACAAAGAATGCGACGAAGAATACAAAACGGCCGCGTGGACAATCCAAGGCGACTGGCGCGTATTGCACCGCATTTGCGTTCACCCGGACTTTCAAAACCAAGGCATCGCGAAAGCGACGCTCGCGCATATAGAGCAAAAAGTCCGCGAACTTGGAGTTGCTTCAGTCCGCCTTGACGTCTTTAGCCAAAACCCTTTTTCGCAAAGATTATACGAACGCGCGGGCTACCGCAAAACCGGCGAAGCCAATTGGCGCAAAGGCCTTTTTTATTTGATGGAAAAAGACCTTCGCTAGACAAAACATAATGCTGCTTCGCGCGCTTAATCCCTAGCCAATTCAATCAACTTTTGAAGATGGATTTCAACGCTGTCGAGGCAGTCCACGGGGCAGTTGTTTTTGTTCAAAAGAAGAGGAAGCTCCGTGCAACCTAGAATCAAGGCTTGGATTCCGCGCTCGTTTTTCATCTTTTCGATTATGGCGGTGAATTCTTTGAGCGTGGATTCCTTTACGATTCCGACTTCCAACTCTTCGAAGATTCGTTTTGCGACAAGCTCGCGGTCTGACTTTTCGGGAACAAAAATTTCTATGCCGGCTTCAATCAAATCCTTTTTCATGTAGTCCTGTTCCATCGTGAAGATTGTGCCCAAGAGGCCGACTTTCTTGTATCCTTTTTTCTGGATTTCTTCGCAAACTGATTTTGGAATGCTTACAAGAGGAACGTTTGTCTTTTGAACAATTCGCTCGTACACAATATGCATTGTCGCGGCTGTCAGCGCGATAACCTCTGAGCCGCCCGCTTTAAGCTTTTCAACTTTCTCGGACAAATAATCAGTTAGCGAATCATATTTGCCGTTGGAAACATAATCCCAAGCCTTGCGGAAGTTCACGCTTTCAATCGCAAGGTCCGGCATTTGCGCGCCGCCAGTCATTTTGTCAATGCGGCTGTTCAGTTCCTTGTAATACATCAAGGTTGATTCCGGGCCGGTTCCGCCTACAAGTCCAATTTTTTTCATGCTTCCATCCTTAGATGTTGGATTATATTGCAAATCAATCAATAAGGCAACGCGCGCGCTTGACAAAAATTCGCCTTGGATATATAGTTTGTATACAAACTAATTAACCGGAGCGAAAAATGAACATTAAGGACGTAGTTAAAGTAATCCAGGCCTCAGAATGCGCGCAAATCGCGACTTTTGGAAAAGACGAAACGGAAGGCTTTCCAGAAATCCGCGCGCTTTTGAATCTTGCAAATCCAAAACAATATCCCAAGCTAAAGGACAAGGCGATCAGCGTTGACGGAGAGACCGTCACGATTTATTTTACGACAAACACATCCTCGCGCAAAATAAAGCAAATCCGCGCCAACAACAACGTGTGCCTTTATTTTGTTCTTCCCAAAAAATTCAAAGGAATTTCCGCCATCGGAACAATGGAAGAAGTTTTGGACATGGACGTCAAGAAAGATTTTTGGCAGACCGGCTGGCGCATTTACTATCACAAGGGGCCGACCGACCCTGACTACACGCTTATGAAGTTCACCTCAAAATACATGCATTGCTGGGGCAACTTGGGCATCCACAATTTTGGCCAGCCTGTGAATTCCGCCGCAAACTGAGCGGGCAAGGCGAGGGGCTATGAAAAACGGACGGACGGAAGGCGGAACTCTTGTCTCGCAAATACACCAGGTATGCCAGCGCGTTTGGCATGCCGTGTTGAGCCGCAACGGATTGGAAGACCTTGCCGGCGCGCGGGGCAGGGTGATCTTTGCCCTGTGGAACGAAGACAAGATTCCCATAAAAAAATTGGTGGAAAAAACAAGCTTGGACAAGGCCACGCTTACCGGAGTCATCGACCGCTTGGAGCGCGACGGTTTTGTTTGCCGCCTTCCAAGCCCGGACGACAAGCGCGCCACGCTCATTTGCAGGACAGGCAAGGACGAAATTTTCAAGAAAAAAGTTCCCAAAGTCTCCGACGAACAAAACGCGCTTTTTTACAAGGGCTTTTCAAAAAAGGAAATTGAGGAATTTGAAAACTACCTAAAGCGGATTTTGCAAAACTGCAAGGACGCGGAAGAAAGCCTCTAATCCGCGCATTTCATCGCGCAAACCATGCATCTTGTCTGAAACGGCTTTTTCTTCATGAAGAAATGTCATAAAATGTAAATTATGATTACAATTTACATTTATCTTCTTTCAACTCTTGCTGACTGGGAAATCGCTCCGGTTTCGGCGGAACTCAATTCAAAGCGGTTCTTTAAGGACGGCGCTCCGCAGGTTGTCGTCAAGACTGTCGCTGTCTCAAAGGAGCCTGTCAAAACGATGGGCGGCCTTACAATCGTTCCCGACTGTACGATTGATGAAATCGAATTTAGCGAAAAGACCGTTTTGCTTTTGCCGGGAGCGGACACATGGGCAGAGCTTTCTTGAAATGTTCTGCCCAAGCTATAAAGGACAAAAATTTTATGTCGATCAGCCCGCAGTAAGAGACGGAAACTTGATTACAGGAAGCGTGACAGGCTCCCTTGAGTGGGCAAAGCTGATTATAGAAAAGCTCGGCGTTTTTAAGCCGGAAACACTTGAGGCCTGGTTCGCATATTTTTCCACCGGAAAGCCGGAGCATTTTTTTGCTTTGATGCAATCAGTACAGAGGTAGCGCATTGATAAAAATTGAATTATTGTCAGAAACAAATTTCTGTTTGGAATCATTGGATTCATACAACAGAAAGCAGGATGTAAATAAGGTATATCGCAG
>CADCBK010000004.1:0-13565 GCA_902799665.1 uncultured Spirochaetaceae bacterium
AAAGTATGTTTTGGGAACTTTCTCTATTTCCTGAACCGCTTTAAGAACCCACGCTATTTTCTGAGCGACTTTTGCCGGTTGTGAATCTATAAACTCCGCGACGGGGCATTTTCCGTCCAAAGTAGTATAGAATGTAACCTTTCTGTACATGAATTAATGTTAGCATATTTGCTAACATTTGTCAATCAAAATTTTCCTCTATCCCATTCTATGACACCGATTTTGCGCTATAATAGTTCCCAAGGAGTCAAAAATGCCACAAGAAAAACGCGACGTGAAAATTCACGGAATCTACAAACACTTTAAGAACAAATATTACATCGTCGAGGACGTTGCCTACCATTCCGAAACAAAAGAGGAATACGTAGTCTACCGCCGGCTTTACGGCGACAATTCCCTTTGGATCCGCGAAAAGACCATGTTCCTAAGCGAAGTTGACCACGCCAAGTACCCCGACGTCCAGCAAAAATGGCGCTTTGAGTTGGTGAAGGAAGTGGGAGAGTGAGCGGCGGAAATTTTTCAGTTATTCGAAATTTTCAGATAGCTGCCACCACGACCTCCGCAACTATTCGGAATTTCCGAATACTTCAACCCGTTCCCCTCGCCACGCGACTTGCGCTATAATGCCCCTATGACCAAAACCACTTTTTCGCAGCAGACGCATTTTGTCGGCGTATTGTTGCCGGATGATTTGACGGGGGCGCTGGAGGACTGCAGGCGGTATATGAACGAGGCGTATGGGTGCAGGTCGGGGCATGGGACGCCGATTCACGTGACGCTGGTTCCGCCGTTTAGGTTGCAGGAACATTATTCCACCCAGGATTTGGCGGCTGCGATTGAGCGCGGAGCGGCGGGGGCGGGCTTGGGCTTTGCGGCCAAGATCCAAAACTTTGACGCGTTTGGCGACAGGACGATTTTTGCCAAGGTGGCCGCCGACGAGCGCTGGACAAAATTGCGCGACGCGACCCTTAAGGCGATTCTAAACGCTTGCCCCGCCTGTACAAAAAAAGACGGGCGGCCTTTCACTCCGCACGCGACGGTGGCCAACCGCGACATTCCCGCTGGCGTTGTGACAACGGCTCTTGCGGCGATGAACGAAATGAATTTGTTCGAGGATTTTCCGGTTGACAACATAACGATTTTTGAGCGGCAGGGAAAGCGCTGGGTGGCTGCCGCAACTTTGGCGCTTTAACCATACGTCCGGTCAAGGCACGCTACGCTCAGGGCCTTGACTCGGCCGTTTTGAGGCGCGATTAGCATTTTCGCGCCTCAATCGCTGGGTGGCCGCCGCAACTTTGGCGCTGTGATAACCGTTCCGGCGGGGCTGTCTTCCGTTCTAATAATTATTTTACCCAGGCGGCAAGGACGGCGGCGGCAAAGACTGCCGCTCCGATTAAAACGCCGGCAAGGCGGTGGAGCGGAACGGACTTGCCCTTGTAAAAGACGCGCTTGGTTTTGCAGTAATTGGCTTTTGCAAAATCCAAAAAGACCTTCCACTCGTCCGCGCCGGAAAAATCCGATTCAAAAATGTAAACGCAAGTGGCGCGGGTAATGTAAATGTAAACGGCGTCTTCCGCAAAAAAGATTGAATGAAAGTCTTTTGGATAAACCGTCCAGTCTTGGATTTCGTTTGACAAAAAAAGTTTGTCGCCTTCAAAAGAAAATTTTGTGTCGGGAAAATCTTTTGCAAACATGTTCCATTGCCGTTCCGCCCACTTTTTGGCGCGCTTGCTTTTGTTCAGCATTGAGTGGGTTTTGCAAGCCGCAAGGACCAAGACCAACGTTCCATTAAAAATAAGCCTGTCGCTTTTTATAAGGAACGAGACGACGGCGCAAAGCGCGACGCTAAGATAAAGCAGCGTGACGACGGCCATGTCAACGACCGCAAAATAGCCCCTGCAATTTTTTACGTCGGCGTAAAGCTTTTCAAAGTCTTGGCGCTGGTATTTTCGTTCAATTGTAAACTGCATTCATTCTCCTGTCGGCGTAGTTGGCCTTAATAAAATCAATAGCGGCTTGCCATTCTTCTTCTGTGTCAAACCAGCGCTTAAGGACAAAGACCGCCTTGTCCAAATAGTAAATGTAAACCGCGCCTTTTTTGAACATGATTTTTTTAAAGAATTTTTTATTCAAGTGGACATAGTCGTTGGAATCCTGGCAAATCACTTGGTCCTCATGCAGCTCAAATTTTGTGGACGGAGTCAGGAAGGGCTTTGAGGAATCGTACATGCATTTGCATGATGCAAAATAGTGAACGGAAAGAAAAGCGAAAATCAGCGCCGCTCCAAAATAAATGTTGGAAAAAAGGTTCAGCTGGCTGTAAGCGTAGGTGTCCACAAAAAAGCTTTTAAAGACAAAAAGTGCCGTCGCGGAAACAAAAAGAAAAACCGTCGTGGCCTTTGCCTTTTTGGTAAAGCCCAGCGTGTCCAGACAAAAGGTCCAGTATTCCCAAAAGGTGTACGACGTTTTGGAAGTGTTTTTAATCGATATCATGCCAATATTATAGCGCGCTTTGCCGCGCTTGTGAATTGACAAGGGAACGCGAAAAGAATATCATTGAACAAGTTTTTTTTCGGCCCAAAAATTTGGGCGGCCCATGTTTTTGGGCGAGGAGAATTATATGAAGAAAAGTTTTGTTGTCGCGCTTGCCGCGATTGCGATTGGTTCGGTCGCTTTTGCCGAGGAAACTTACGGCGCAAAAAAGACGGATGGCTCCTCTTTCGCCAATTCTGGCGTGACCAGGACTAGCAAGAGCCTTGTCGGAAAGTATGACGAAAGCATGACTCCCGAAAATTCTGTTGTCATTTTCTTTTACAACATGGGAAACGAACTTATGGAGTTCAAGCAAATCAACCCCAAGTTTGATCCTGACGAGCAAAAATACGAATACTATTACGAATCCACAGGTTGGGTTTTCTTTAAGCCTGTTAAGCCCGGTTCCCGCTACATGCTCACAAAAATGAAAGGCGCCAGTTCAGGCGGAACAGTCCGCTATGTTTGGGATATGGACTTTAAGCCCAATCAGCAAGTTTTGGTTTTGGACATCCCGACAGAGCCTGGCGTTTATTGCTATGGACAGATTTGGGGAGACAGCGTCGCCTATAGCGCGCAAAAAGGCGAGGCATACCAACTTCAAAAAATAGATCAATGGCGCTGGGGAAAAAAGTGGATGATACAAAAGTTTTACAAAAAAGCCCTCTCGCAGTTTAAGAAGCGATACGAGGGAACTCCTTGGGTTGACGCTTATATCGAAAAAATGAACACGGTTAAGGAGGAACCCTTGGAAGAGGCTCCGGCAGAGGCCGCTCCCGCCGAAGCCGAGAAAAAATGATTTTTGAGGATCGGATATGAAAAAACTTATTGCGCTTGCCTTTGCGGCCCTTGCGATTTGTTCCGCCACATACGCCGTTGAAGTTTACGGCGCAAACAAAAGCGACAGCAAAAAAAAACAGGAGTCGCTTGGCTTTAACGAAGTCATTATGGTCGGCTCCGCCACCGTGAAAGTCGACGACGAAAACTTTGACTTTTACGCAAAGACTTGGGGCGTGACTGATTTTTCCAAAAGCGACACCTATGTCGTTTACGGCGACGCTTACGAAGAATACGCAACTCTCTTTTTTGGAAGCATAAAAAAGAAAAACAACGGAAAGTTCGGCGTCTACGAGCCCGGCCAGTATTTTTTGTCAAAGCAAAAAGTAAAGAAGGGCCTTCTTTCTTCCGCCTGGCCGATCAAGTGGCGCTTTTACAGCGACCCAAACTTTGAGATTTACCTGCCGTTCCGCTTTGAGGCCACTGTTCCCAAAGGAGAAAAATTTGTCTACGTTGGAGACATGGAGTACCACTTGGAAGGCTCGGACTTTCATGTGACAAAGATTTACGTTCGCGACAACTACGACCAAGCCCAAGAGGCCTTGCGCCGCGAGTTTGGAGACGACGTTCAGCTTTGCCGCGTTGAAATCAGGGCCGGCGAGCGAAAGTGATTCGCCTTTGCCGCCTTGCGTAAAGCCATAAAAAAAAGGAGCCTTGCGGCTCCTTTTTTTGTGCGCGATACTGGAATCGAACTAGTGACCCCAAGCGTGTCATGCTTGTACTCTAACCAACTGAGCTAATCGCGCAAAATGTTTTAACATATTACAAAAAATCCGCTCTTGTGTCAAGGGCTTTTTCGCGCTAAAATGGAGCAATCTTAGTTTGGAGGAATTATGACTATTTGCGATTCTGTAAAATACATTGGCGTGGACGACCACGAGATTGATTTGTTTGAGGGGCAGTTTGAGGTTCCTGGCGGAATGGCCTACAATTCCTACGCCGTCGTCGGCCAAAAGGTTTGCGTCATGGACAGCGTGGACGCGAATTTTGTCCAGGCTTGGCTGGGGAACATCGAGTCGGCGCTTGGCGGCAAGGCTCCGGACTTTCTTGTCGTTCAGCACATGGAAATGGACCACTCGGCGGGCGTTTTGGCCTTTGCCAAAAAATATCCCGAGGCAAAAATCGTTTCTTCAAAAATCGCCTTTTCTATGATGAGGAACATGTTTGAGGAAGATTTTTCCGACAGGCAAATTGTCGTTTCCGACTCAAGCGAGCTTGACCTTGGAGACCGCAAGCTAAAGTTCATTTCCGCGCCGAACGTTCACTGGCCGGAAGTCGTGATGACTTACGACGAGGCGGACAAGATTCTTTTTAGCGCGGACGCTTTTGGAAAATTCGGCGCGCTTGACTACGACGATCCAGAAGGCTGGGACTGCGAGGCCCGCCGCTACTATTTTGGAATCGTAGGAAAATTCGGCCAGGCGGTCCAAGCCTTGCTAAAAAAAGCCGCGGCCTTTGACATTCAAAAAATCTGCCCCTTGCACGGACCTGTCCTTGACAAGGACTTGGGCCACTACATCGAGCAATACAACACTTGGTCCAGCTACGGCGTGGAAAGTCCAGGCGTTGCCGTGGCCTACGCTTCGGTTTACGGGCACACGCGCGAGGCCGCGCAAAAGCTCGCGCAAATCCTTAAGGACAAGGGCTGCCCAAAAGTGGCGCTCTTTGACTTGGCGCGCGAGGACATTTACGAATGCGTTGAGGACGCCTTTAGGTACGGAACGCTTGTCATCGCCTCGCCGACTTACAACGGAGGAGCCTTTCCGGCCGCGCGCGAGTTCATCCAGCATTTGACAAGCCGCAACTACCAAAAGCGAAAAGTTGCCTTCATCGAAAACGGCTCTTGGGCGCCGGCCGCGGCAAAGGCAATGGCCGCGATGTTCGAGCAAAGCCAAGAGATAACTTTTGCCCAAACAAAAGTCTCAATAAAAATCGCGATGAAGGACGCCGACATCGCGGCGCTTGAATCGCTGGCCGAGGAATTATTGGCGCAGTAGCAGTCCGCCCAAAGGGCGAGGCAAGGCAAAAAATGCGGCCGGCGCCTTTTTGGGCTTGCATATGATTTAAGGAAGTTGTTTTTGAACAATAAGAGTTTTTTCAACCGCTTTGGTCCCGCGTCCTTTTACGCTTCGGCGCTAAAAATCGCCGTGCCTGTGATGGCGCAGCTTTTGGTGCAGAACCTTGTTTCGTTAATCGACAATTTTATGGTTGCCGGCTTGGGCGACGTAAAAATGTCGGGCGTCAACATCAGCGGGCAAATAATATTTTTGTTCATCGTTTTGCTTGGAACCATTTGCACGGCGGCCGGAATTTTCATGACGCAGTTTTCGGGAGCGGAAGACAAGGACGGAATGCGCCAGTCCTTTTGCTTTAAGCTTTGGTTCGGGCTTTTTGCCGCGGCGGTTTTTATGGTTGTCTGCTTGGGCTTCCCTAGGCTTGCTCTTTCTTTTATGGTCAGGGGAAACACGCAAGCCGGCGCGATTTTGGACCAGGGCCAAGAGTATATTTGGATAATCGCCTTTACGGGGATTCCGATTGTCGTCGCAAGCGTAATCGCTTCTTCCTTGCGCGAAATCGGCGAGGTAAAAGTTCCGCTTCTTATCTCAATAGCGGCGACTTTGGTCAACACTTTCTTTAACTGGGTTTTCATTTACGGGCATTTGGGCGCCCCCAGGCTTGAGGTAAGGGGAGCGGCGCTCGCCACGGTAATCGCGCGCGGTTTTGAAACGCTTTGCTTTGTCGTTTACATGATAGTAAAAAAGCCGCCCTTTGCGATTGGCCTTATGGACATGCTGCGCGTGAACTTTAAGCTTTACCGCGAGATTTGCGCAAGGGCCGCGATGTCCACTTGCAGCGAAATGCTTTGGGCGATTGTCGAGACGGTGTCGGCGGCCTTGTACAACGGCCGCGGCGGTTCGGAAGTAGTTTCCGGCATGAGCGCGAGCTTTGCGATCGCGAATCTTTTCTTTGTTTCCTTTAGCGGAATCATAACGGCCACCGGCGTAATCCTTGGAAAAAGCCTTGGCCGCGGCGAACTGGAAAAAGCGCGGCAGGAAAAAGTTTGGCTTTTGAACGGAGCCAATGTCTTTGGCGTTATGATGACCGCCGTTGGCTTGGCGACGATTTTGCTTGTTCCGCATGTCTTTAAGAATTTAAGCGGATCGGCGCAAGGCATTTGCAAGCAAATGGTTCTTGTGATGGCGCTTTACATGCCCGCATGGGTTTACATTAACGCTCAGTTTAGCGTAAGCCGCTCCGGCGGAGACACGATGATGGGAATGTTGGTTGACGGCATCGGCCACCTTTTTATCGCGCTTCCCGGAATCTTTTTGATGGCAAAGCTTACGGCAATCGGGCCTGTGGGAATGTACGCAATCGTCAAGGCTGTCGAGTTCCCAAAAATCATGATAGCCAGCTGGTGGCTAAAAAAAGAGCGCTGGCTTGTCAATTTGGCGGAGCGAAAATAGGCGGCCGTTAGGCGAACCGCGCTGTTGCAAAGCCCGCGGCGGCGCGCTCTTATAGCTGGGTCGGAAAGTCCAAGAACACTCCTTGGATTCCCTTTTCTTCCTTTAATTTTTTCATCACAAGCTGAACGCCGACGGTCTCTGTGTTGTAGTGGCCGCCCGCGATTACGTTGAGGCCTTCTTCCTTGATTGGGTTGTAGTCGGTGTGTCCGATTTCGCCGGTGATGTAGCAGTCAAGGCCTTCCTTCCACGCGGCCCAGTGGTCGCTTCCGCCGCCGCCTGAGACGATTCCGATTGTGGAAATTTTCTTTGGCCCAAAAGAAAGAATTTGGTTGGGCTTGGCTCCCAATAGCGCGGCGTCCGCCAATTCTTCTATGGTCATCGCTTTTGGAAGGCGGCCCTTTACGCCGATCGTCATTCCGCGCCAGGCGCAAAAGTCCTTGCATGATTTTAGGCCCAAGCGCTTTGCCATTCCGTAATTGTTTCCGGCTTCTTTGTTCGCGTCAAGCGGAATGTGGTAGCCGATCAAGGCCATGTCGTTTTTGATGAACGTCGCGACCCTCTGGTAGTGAAGGTCGGTCATAATCTCGCAGCCGTCCCAGTAAAGGCCGTGGTGAACGAACAAAACGTCGCAGCCTTGGCGGGCGGCTTCTTGCGCGGTGTCAAGGCTTGCGTCAACGGCAAAGGCCGCTTTCTTTATTTTCTTTTTGCCGGGAGCGGAGTTTTGGATTTGGATTCCGTTCCTGCTGGGATCCGCGGCGAAGTTTTCTTTTTTTAGGAACGAGTTGAAATACGCGTCAAGTTCGTAAAGGGTCATTTGTTTCTCCTAAAGCAAAAGCGTTCAAGCTCTTTTATCGTTTGAGTGGCGCACCAGCTTGGCTCAAAGCAAGTCTTGTCGCGCTTTTTTCCAAGAAAGAGCCAAGAGAAAATCGGGTTTGTTTGCGCGACAAAGCCGTAGCCTGGAGTTGTGTATTCGGGAATCGACTGCAAGTTTAAAAAGCGCGAGTCCGGAAAAATTTTTTGCAGCTTGCTTTCAGGCAAAAATGCGCTTGCGTCCGACGCGACAAAAACTTTTTTTCCTGGATAGCGGTCCGCCGCGATTTTCGCCAAGGCTTTGTACGCGCTTTCGTAAATAGGACGGTATGTTTTTCTTCTTGGCTCGCGTTCCATCTGTTTTTTGATTCCCTCGCTTCCGCCCAAAGAAAAGGAGTCCCAAATCAAGGAAAAGCGGCGGAAGAATTTTGAGTTTGCCATTTCGCTCTTGTATGTGTCGGCCGCCAAAACCGTCCAGCCGCGCCTGGCCAAGAGGATAAAGTAAGGCTCGTAAGAAAGCGCTTCCGCCAGAACGTCAGGAACAAAGAGCAAAACCGCGTCTTGCTGGACGCTTGGATCGCTGTTGTAAAAAGTGTACAAGGTTAAATTTCTTTTGTCTTGCACGCGCTCAGATTTTTTTAATTCCAAAAATTCGTCTCCGATTGGAGCGGAGAAAAATTCCCTTTGCACATCGACGTTGTAGCGCCTTGTTTGAAGGCGGACCGGCCTGCCGCTTATTTCAACAAAGAGAAGAAAAATTGTCGCTATTAAAAGAATGACCGACGTTATGAAAAATTTTAGGCTGTAAGAGTCGACGAAAAGCTGCTGCGAAAATCGCACCAAGCTGCGGTAGTTTATGACCGCGCAAACTATGCTTAAGGCCATAATCGCGATGTTGGCCGACCTTAGCCCCCAAGCGAAGGCCGACAAAATTATCGTCAAAACGCTAAAGGGACCCAAAAGGCTAAGCGCGTCAATTCTTGTGCGCCTAGTCCAAAAGACGCGGGCGTTCAACACAAAGAGCATTCCGAGCGCGAGAATTTCTCCAGTCCAAGGAGTAAGAATTTCCATGGCGCCATTGTATCACATTTTGCGCGCTTTTGCTAGTTGAAAGATTTGCATGGCCGCTCGCGCGATAGTCCGCTCCTGTAAAATTGGCGCTAGAAAAAGCGCCCGATATGCGCTAAAATAGGAGACAAGTATGGCAGACTACCACAAATTTGACCCCGCGCCAGAAGGAACGCCCGTAGCGGGCTTCGTTCACTTGCACGTTCATTCAGACTATTCGCTCTTGGACTCTTGCGCCACTTTGGACAAGCTGGTCGCCAAGGCCAAGCGCCTAAACATGCCCGCGCTCGCGCTGACTGACCACGGAAACATGTTCGGCGCGCTTAACTTTGAAAAGCTCTGCCATGTAAACGGAATCAACCCGATTGTCGGCGAAGAATTTTACGTCGCCTACGGAAGCCATACGGAAAAGAATGACGTTCCCTTTGCCAAGGCGGGCGGCCATAAGGCGCATTACTTTCACTTGATTCTTTTGTGCGAAAACCAAACTGGCTACGAAAACATGTCCTGGCTTTCAAGCCGCGCCTTTTGCGACGAAAACGCCTTGTATCACGGAAAGCCCCGCATCGACTTTGAGATGCTCAAGGAACGGCACGAAGGCCTCATTTGCCTTTCGGCCTGCATTCAGGGCGAGATTCCCCAGTACCTTCTCGCCGGGCGGACGGAAGAAGCCTACAAAATCGCGCGCGAGTACAAGGAGCTTTTTGGCCCCGACCATTTTTACATAGAGCTGCAGGACCACGGAATCCCCGAGCAAAAAATCGTCGCCGAGCGCTTGATAAAAATGGCGCGCGACTTGGACATACCGATGGTCGTCACCAACGACATTCACTACGTTGAAAAGGAAGACGCGGAGGCGCAAGACGCGCTCCGCTGCATCGGCTTTAAGAATTTGCTCAACGAGCCGCACCAAAAGATGGGCGGCGACATGGACTTGGACAACTGGTACTTCAAGACCGAGCAGGAAATGCGCCTGCTCTTTCCCGATCTTCCCGAAGCATACGACAACACAATCAAGATTGCCAACATGTGCAACCTTACGATAAAGCAATACTCTACGCCGGAACTAAAGGAATGCCTTCCGCGCTTTGAGCTTCCGGCGGAATTCCGCACGCACGGCGAAGACTACCAGAGCGACCAAAACGACTACGTTAAATACTTGGTGGAAGAGGGCCTTAAAAAGCGCTACAAGGAAATCACGCCCGAAATCCGCGAGCGCGCCGACTACGAGATGAACACGATTTTCACGATGGGCTTTTCGGGCTACTTTTTGATTGTATGGGAATTCATTCACTGGGCCAAGTCCACTACGGACACCGTTCACAATTGCCCCAAGCATTACATACCAATCGGTCCTGGCCGCGGATCCGGCGCGGGAAGCTTGGTCGCCTACTGCATGGAAATCACTGACCTTGACCCCTTCCGCTACGGATTGATTTTCGAACGCTTCCTAAATCCTGAGCGCGTTTCAATGCCTGACTTTGACGTTGACATGGACTTCGACTTTAGGCAAGAAATCATCCAGCACACGCGCGACCTTTACGGCGACGAATGTGTCGGCCACATCGTAACGTTCGGAACATTAAAGCCCAAAAACTGCATCGCCGACGTCGGCCGCATTTTGAACATTCCGCTAAGCGAAGTGAACATGCTCAAAAAATGCATTCCCGACGACGACCTAAAAATAAAGCTAAAGGACGCGCTTTCCGAGCCGACCGAAAAGCATCCAAAGGGCGGCGGCCTTATCCCTTACAAGGACGACCCGCGCTACACAAAGCTTTTTGAGCTGGCCCTAAAGCTGGAGGGCGTAAAGCGCAACACCGGCCTTCACGCTTCGGGAATGGTAATCGGCCTTACGCCGCTTCCTGACTGGGCGCCTGTCTTCAAAGACCCCAAGACCGGCGAAGTCGGCGTTCAATACACGATGGACATCATCGAGCCGTGCGGCCTTGTAAAGTTTGACTACCTTGGACTAAAAACGCTGTCGCTGATTCGCTACGCGGAACAAATCGTCAACAAGCACAGAAAGCCCGGCGAGCCTGAATTTAAAACCGAAGACGTTTCCGAATCCGACGAGGAAACTTTTAAAATGCTTTCCAAAGGCGACAGCGTCGCGATTTTCCAGTTTGAGTCTCCGGGCATGCAAAAAATCCTAAAGCAGTTCCAGCCAGAAAAATTGGAAGACCTTGTCGCCCTCAACGCGCTTTACCGTCCGGGCCCTATGGACTACATTCCAAAATATATGGAAGGAAAGTGGCATCCAGAGACAATCAAATACCCGGACCCGTCGCTTGAAGGCTTGCTAAAAGAGACTTACGGCGTAATGGTTTATCAAGAGCAGGTTATGAAAGTCGCGCAAATCATCGCGGGCTTTAGCCTTGGCGGAGCGGACATGCTGCGCCGCGCCATGGGTAAGAAAAAAATCGACGTCCTTATGGCCAAGAAAAAGGAGTTTGAGGAAGGCGCGGTTAAGAACGGACACACCAAGGAGCACGCCGACGAAATCTTTGAAATAATGGTTCCTTTTGCCGGCTACGGCTTTAACAAGTCGCATGCGGCGGCCTATTCCGTCTTGGCCTACCGAACCGCTTGGCTAAAATGCCACAAGCCCGCTGAGTTCATGGCGGCCAACCTTACCAACGAAATCACTTCAACCGACACGCTGCCGGTATACATCCAGGAAGCGCGGCGCATGGGAATTCCAGTCGATCCGCCGGACGTGAACCGTTCCGACATTGTCTTTGACGTTGTTGACGGACACATCGTTTTTGGCCTTAAGGGAATCAAGGGCGTTGGCGAAAGCGCCGCGCAAAACGTCGTCGACGAAAGAAACGCCAACGGACAGTACAAGGACTTTTTGGATTTCCTGGAGCGCGTCGACTTAAAGACTGTCAACAAGCGCGCGCTTGAAGCCTTGATAAAGACCGGCGCCTTTGACAACCTTGACAAAAACCGGCCCACGCTGATGCAAAACATGGAGCGCGCCGTCTCTTATGTCGAGCAAATGAAAAAGAGCAAGGAAGAAGGCGCGTCGCTTTTTGAGATGGCCGGCGAAAAAGAATTCAGCGACTTTGTCTACGAGGAAGTGGAAGACCTTCCAAAGATGGAAAAGCTCAACCAAGAAAAGGAATTCATAGGCATTTACGTTTCTGGCCACCCGCTGGACGACTGGCGAAAGGCGATTGAGTCTTGCGCGACTCTTACAAGCGCAAACCTTGAGCGCGAGGCTGTTGCAGCGAAAGCGTTTTACGAAAGCGTTCCCGAAAGCGAGCGATGGAAGCGCCGCAATTCAGGAAGATCCTATGTGGCCATTGGAATGGTCAGCGAGCTTAAGCCTTACAGGACAAAAAAAGGCGACGACATGTGCTTTGGAAAATTGCAGGACTTGACCGGCTTTTTGGACGTGACTTTCTTCGCAAAAACTTGGGGCGCCGTTCGCGGCCAAATCTCGGAAGGAAAAGTCGTCGCGCTTAAGGGAACTCTTGACGCCAGCCGCGAAACCCCATCGTTCTTGGTTGACGAGCTTTTGGACATCGGCAACTTGCAGGAACGTTCGATACAGCAAGTGCACATTCAGCTGGAAGACCAGTTTTGCGACGAAAAAAGAATTCAAGAATTGCGCGACTTTGTTTTTTCAAAGCAGGGAAACTGCTTGCTCTACTTTCATCTAAACACCGCGCAAGGGCCGTACATCGTAAAGTGCAACAGCCAGGCAAGGATTCCCTGCGACAAGGAATTCCTAAAAGAGCTTGAGATGGTGAACGGCGTAAAAGAAGTTTGGACTTATTGAGGTGAATATGCTTTATGCTTTTAGGGCCCTTGCGGGCGCTTTGACAATTTATTCTCTTTTGTGCGTGGCGAGAATAGTTTTAACTTGGATACCTGGCGCAAGTTACTCAGGCTTTGGCCGCTTTCTTTCTGCGGTTTGCGATCCGTTTTTAAATGCCTTTAGGTTTCGCTGGCTTAGGTTTGGGGTCTTTGACTTGTCGCCGCTTTTTGCCTTTGCGCTTTTGTCGGCATTGATGATTCTTTTTCAGTCTTTGGGAAACGGAGCGAGCCTTTCGCTGGCCTCGGTTTTGGCCCTGCTGCTTCAAACCGTTTGGCAGATATTCTCGGCAATCTTGTTCTTCTTTGTCATAGTTTTTGGAATCCGTTTGATTGTGTTTTTGACCGGCGCTGACAGAAACGCCGTGTTGTGGCAGCAAATTGACTCTGTTTTGAATCCGCTGGTGTATTCTGTGACAAAAATCTTTTCTGGCGGACGACCCGTGGCTTTCAAGAACGCTTTGATTTTGTCTCTTGTTCTTTCGTTTCTATTGCGCTTTGTCCTTGGCCCGATTGTCATGCTGGCCTTGCTAAGATTGTGCGCGATGATTCCTTTTTAGGCTGAACGGTTCAAATGCGGCTTTCGGAAATAAAAACGCCAATTTCCTCTTTGCCCGGAGTAGGGCCGGCGATGCAAAAGCAGTTCGCCAACCTTAATGTTTGGACTATTTGCGACTTGCTTTCGTATTATCCGCGCTCCTACAAGGACAGGACAAAGAAAATCTCGCTAAGCCAGTTTGAAACGGCGAGGGAAGTCCACACAATCGCCAGCGTCGTCGGCCACGAATGGTTTGGCTACGGCCGCATGAAGACGCTAAAAATTTTAATCAAGGATTCCACGGCTAGCGCGGAGCTCATTTGCTTTAACAGGCCCTTTATGGAAAAGTCTTTTCCTGTCGGCTCAATCATCGCAGTCACTGGAAGCTTTTTCGTAAAGTACAGCGCCTTGCAGTCTTCGGCTTTTGAAGCGGAAGTCATTTCAGAAAGCGGCGCGCTTGAAGACTTTGAAAACGCCGCGATTCCCGG
>CADCBK010000004.1:13587-86624 GCA_902799665.1 uncultured Spirochaetaceae bacterium
TCTGCAAGGTTGTCGCCGCGGCTCTTGGCCAATGCTGCTCGGCGATCGACAACGATTTGCCCGACGATATAATAAAGCGCCGCGATCTTATGCAAAAGCGCGACGCCATTCGGGCGATTCACCAGCCAAAAAATTTTGGCCAACTGGAAAGCGCGCGGCGGACTTTGATTTACCAAGAATTGTTCGACATGCAAAAAGCCGTCTTGCAAAGAGCCTTGGAGCGAAAGGGCGCTCTTCCCGCCGCTCAAATCTCCGAGGCTTCAATTGATTCAACGCCTGCGCCTTCCGCGCCCCAAAAGAATTTTTCGCCCCGCCAAGCCGCGCTTTTGGACCGCCTTCCGTTCGCTTTGACAAAAGACCAAATGGCCGTGATAAATCAAATCAACGCCGACATAGACCGCGGCTACGGCGAGCGGGCCAAGCTTTTGAAAGCCCAAAACCTTGGCGAGGCCCGAGCGCCTTGGACGATGCAGCGGCTTTTGCAAGGAGATGTCGGCTCTGGAAAAACCTTGGTCGCGCTCTTCGCTTGCCTTCGCGCCGTTGATTGGGGCGGCCAATGCGCGATAATGGCGCCGACAGAAATTTTGGCCAAGCAGCACGCGGAAACTATCGCAAGCCTTTTGGAAGCGGTTGGAGTGAAAGCGGCTTTTTTAAGCGGAACGATTTCCGCCGCCGCGCGCTCTCCGCTCTTAAAGGCGCTAAAGGCGGGCGAGATAAACATTTTGGTCGGAACCCACGCCTTGTTCAGCAAAACTACAGTCTACAAGGACTTGCAGCTTGTTGTCGTTGACGAGCAGCACCGCTTTGGCGTGATGCAAAGGCAGGCGATTGTAGAAAAGGGAAGAAGCCTTGAAGGCCTTAACGCCGCGCCGCACCTTTTGATGATGAGCGCGACTCCGATTCCGCAAAGCCTCGCGCTGACCGTTTACGGCGACCTTGACGTAAGCGTCATAAAAAGCCTTCCGGCCGGCCGAAAGCCCATCACGACATACCTTGTCGCGCAAGGCCACGAGGCCAACGCCTACGCCGCCGTCGCCAAGGAATTGCAAAAAGGCCGGCAGGCGTATTTTGTGTATCCTGCGATTGGCGGCGGCAGTTCTGGCCTTGAAAGCGCTTCTGGCTTTGACGCGGCCAGTCTTGGCCTTGACAACGCTTCTGAAGAGGCCGGCTTAAAGTCCGCGACCGCCGCCTTTGAAAACCTTTCGCGCTCGGTCTTTCCAAACTATAAATGCGCCCTTCTTCATTCCCAAATTCCAGAAGATGAGCAGTCAAAAATATTGAACGATTTTCGCCAAAACAAAATTCAAATCCTTGCGGCCACGACTGTCGTCGAAGTCGGCGTTGACGTTCCCAACGCCACCTGCATGGTCATCGAGCAAGCCGACCGCTTTGGCCTGGCCCAGCTGCACCAATTGCGCGGACGCGTGGGCCGCGGCTCGGAGCAAAGTTACTGCTTTTTGATTTATTCCAAGAACATCAGCCAAAACGGAATCGAGCGAATGAAGATTTTGCGCCAAAGTACCGACGGCTTTTACATTGCCGAAGAAGACCTAAAGCTTCGCGGCCCCGGCCAAATAAACGGAACCGCCCAATCCGGCGCCCTGGAATTGGGAATCGCCGACCTCGCGCGCGACCGCGACTTGTTGATGCTGGCAAGATTAGACGCGCGCGACGAACTGGCCGCGGCATTCGGCGTTTAGAATCACTTAATATAGCCTGAGTCTTCCAAGTACTTGCGCCGCGTCATCACAAGGCTGATGAGTTCCTGATACATGTTGTAGTCGATTTCAAGCGCGATGGGAAAGATGAAAAATTCCGTCTCGTCGCAATAGCGCTCGATGAACTTGGGGTCGGTCACGTAGCCCAAGCTTATCATGTTGGATATGCGGTCGGCGGTTTTAAGGATTTTGGCCTTTTGGCTTCCTTCGTTTATGATGCGGCGCAAAAAGGCGGGCTTGTCCTCTTCCTTGCGGCGGGTAACTTCCAGCACAAGGCGGTAAACGTCCTCGCCCTCTTCGTCAACGTTGATGATGCTGTTGGTGTCAAAGCCCGGAATGTCTTCCACAACGTCGTGAATGCAGGAGGCCTTTAGGAGCACGCTGTCGATGTAGCCGTAGTCGATTAAAATCGTCATCGTGTCCAGCTGGTGGCGGAACATGTTTCCGCCCGCGCGCCTCTGCTTTCCGATAAGGGCGGTGGCAAGCTGCATGTAGGGGGCGAGGTAAATGTCCCGAAGCGTAAGCATGGCCTTTTGCTCCATCGCGCCGCTTCTGTTCACTTGCATTTCATACTTAGACATTCGCCGCCTCCTTTTGCCCTTCGCGCCTTAAAGGCTTTGCAGGTAAGACTTAAGCTTTTCGATGCGGCTTTGCGCCTCGGCCAGCTTTTTCTTTTCTTCCTCGACCAATTCGGCGGGCGCGTGCTGGGCAAAGTTTCCGCCAAGCTTGCGCTCCGAGTTTTGCGCGTATTTTGTCTGCGTCTCTATTTCCTTGTTGAACTTGGCCTTTAGCGCCTCGATGTTTACGCTTTCGTCAACGATAAGGAAAGCCTCAAAGCCGCTTCCAACCGTTCCAATCGCGCGCGCGGGCTTTGCTTCCACAAATTCAACTTGCTTCATTCCGGCGAGCAGCTCTATCATGTCGGTCTTTTCCTTGCAGACTTCGGCGGCGCTTCCCTTTTGGACAAGAATCGCCATGTTCAGTTTTGCCGCAGGATCAAGGCCGCATTCGGCGCGGAGCGCGCGGGTCTTTCCGATCAAGTCTTTTAACGCGTCAAAGCGCTCTTCGATCGCGGCGTTCTTTCGCGAGTCGTTCGCTTCGGGGTAGGGCGCGTCGATAAGAAGGCCCTTGTATTCGCTGTTGGAGGCGACCTTTTGCGCGCCGGCCTTCTTTCTGTTTTCGGCGATCTCGGCCATCGGAAGCTTTGAGTAAATTTCTTCTGTGACGAACGGAAGGAAGGGGTGCAGCAAGCGCAAGTTCTCTTCCAAGATGTTCATCAAGACCGAAGCTTGTCTGTCCTTTTCGTGGTCGTCGCCGTTCTTAAAGTTGAGCTTTGTCGCCTCGACATACCAGTCGCAGAACTCGTTCCAGAAATATTCCATCAAGGCGCTGGCCGCGTCGTTGTAACGGTAGCCTTCAAGCGCCGCGCGCGAAAGCCGGGCCGCGTTGTCCAAGCGCGCGTAAATCCACTTGTCAAGCTCGGTCAAATCCGCGTCGGTGACGGGAATCAAGTTGCGGCCTTCCAAGTTGCCCAAAAGGTAGCGGCTCGCGTTCCAAACCTTGTTGCAAAAGCGGCTTCCCAACTTGAACGAGTCTTTGTCAATCAAAATGTCTTGGCCTTGCGCGCACATAAAGCCCAAAGTGAACTTGAGCGCGTCGGCTCCGTACATGTCGATGATTTCTAGCGGGTCCATTCCGTTCCCCAAAGACTTTGACATCTTGCGGCCCTGCTTGTCGCGAACCAAGCCGTGAATGTAAATGTCGTGGAAAGGCGCCTTGCCGGTGAACTCAAGTCCGGCCATAATCATTCGGCTTACCCAGAAGAAAATGATGTCGTATGCGGTTACAAGCGCTGTTGTCGGATAGAATGTTTCAAGGTCCTTTGTCTTTTCCGGCCAGCCCAAAGTGCTAAAGGGCCAAAGCCAAGAACTGAACCAAGTGTCCAAAACGTCTTCGTCTTGCTTAAGCTCGTCCGCGCCGGCGCCGCACTTGGGGCACTTAGAAGGATCTTCGCGGCTTACGATAAGCTCGCCGCACTTTTGGCAGTACCAAGCCGGAATGCGGTGGCCCCACCAAATCTGGCGGCTTACGCACCAGTCGCGGATGTTTTCCATCCAGCGAGCGTATGTGTTTTCCCACTTTTGCGGGAAAAATTGAATGTCTCCGTTTTTCCAAGCGGCGAGCGCCTTGTCGGCCATCGGCTTCATTTTTACAAACCACTGGTCGCTCAAATACGGCTCGACGATTGTCTTGCAGCGGTAGCAGTGGCCCACCGAGTGGACCATCTTTTCTTCGCCCTTGAACAAGCCCGCTTCGGTCAAGTCTTCGATGACAAGCTTGCGCGCGGCTTCGGGCTTAAGGCCCTGGTATTTTTGCGGAACGTTTTCGTTGAGCCTGCCGTCGGGCGTGAGCAAGTTGACCACTTCCAAATTGTGGCGCTTTCCGACTTCCCAGTCGTTGGGGTCGTGGGCCGGAGTGATTTTTACCATTCCGGTTCCAAACTCTTTGTCAACGTATTCGTCGGCGATAATCGGAATCTCTTTTCCTGTAATCGGAAGCTTAAGCTTTTTTCCTACAAGCGCTGTGTAGCGCTCGTCTGTCGGATTCACCGCGACGGCTGTGTCGCCAAAGAAAGTTTCGGGGCGGGTTGTGGCCACCTCGATTTTTCCGCTTCCGTCGGCGTACTCGTAGTAGATGTGGTACATCGCGCCCTGCGTGTCTTCGTGGTCAACTTCGTCGTCGGCCAAGGCGGTTCCGCAGCGGGGGCACCAGTTGACCAAGCGCTTTCCGCGATACATCAAGCCGCGCTCGTAAAGGGTGACAAAAACGTCGCGCACGGCCTTGCTCAGGCCTTCGTCGTAGGTAAAGCGCTCGCGCTCCCAGTCGGTGGAGTTTCCAAGCTTTCTTTGCTGCTTTACGATTATGTCGTGGTGCTCTTCCTTGACTTTCCAAGTGCGCTCCAAAAAGGCCTCGCGTCCAAGGTCGTTGCGCGTCTTTCCTTCTTTTTTAAGCTGGCGCTCCACGACGTTCTGCGTCGCGATTCCGGCGTGGTCTGTTCCTGTAAGCCAAAGGGTGTTGTCGCCCTTCATGCGGTGGTAGCGGACGACGATGTCCTGCAAGGTGTTGTTAAGGCCGTGGCCCATGTGCAAGACGCCCGTTACGTTGGGCGGCGGAATCACCACGGAATAAAGGGCCGGGCTTTTTTTGCCGTCCTTGCAGTCCGCGCATTTGCATTCCCATTCGGCGTGGACAGGGCTTGCCGCGTCGGAGGCCGGCTTAAAGCAGCCCTTGCTTTCCCAGTCCTTGTATATTCTGTCTTCAAAATCTTTTGGATTGTAGGCTTTTTCTAGTTCTATAGCTTTCATAGCAGACCATTATATTGAATTTTTGCGCGAGCGTCAATTTGCCGCGCTTGCGCGAAATCCGCTCGAACTTACAATTATGGTCTTGCGTTCAAAAACACGAGCGGTGAATTGTTCAATTGATTTTTTTTGTTGGGCGAGGCGGCGCTTGGTTTACGGGAATAAAAAAGCCGCCCCAAGCGGAGCGGCCTTAAGGCTGCCGGAACAAGGCCGGCGAATTGCCTTTTGTTTGTTTTTAGTACTCTACGTACTCGTGGACTACGCCGCCGTCGCAATAGAGCGCGTCTTGGTCGTCCGCGTCAACTGAGGCCGGAACATTCCAGTCGCCTACATAGTCGTTGTGAGAGTCGTCTGTGTCCACTGTGTTGGAGCCAAGCTTGTTGTTGCAAGTGTAGAATGAAGCGACGGGCTTTGTTCCATAGGGAGCGAATCCGTAAACCAAAACTCCGCCCTTGAGGTTTGAGTCCTTTGTCTTTTTGTCAACATGGGTCCAGTTGAGATAGTCCTTTATGTAGCCTGTGTCTCCTGTCTTTGCGGCAGTCTCGCCGCAAACGCCCACAGTTGTTTTTTTTGCGAAAGTCGTTCTCCATGACTTTTTGAAGGCGCTTGGGGAGAAATCCTGGGCTGTTTCGCCTACAGTGTAGCTGACTTTTCCGATGTCAACTGTGTAAACGCCCTTTTCCTTTTGCTTTACGTTTACGCCGATGATGATGTTTCCGTCGTTGTCTAAGTAGTAGCCGTTGTCCTTTGTCAAATTTATCTTACATGTCGCTCCTGCAACCGGATTATAAAGAGTGTCAAGCCATGTTCCAACGGTTTTAAGAGTGTAGTCCTTGTCTTTGTCGGCAGGGCCATTCGCGTTGGTTACATAAGATTTTGTCTCTTGGATGTAGTTGGAACCAAGGGCGGACGCGTTCGGGTGGCTTGAGTAAATGCCTTCCTTGTATTTTTTGACGCCGGAATAGCGCTCAAAGTAGCATGTCACTGAATCGACTGCATTTCCATTGAATTTGGGCTTGAAGCTTAAAAAGAAGAAATCGTAGGTTTTTTTGCCGGCTTCTTTTTCATACTCGTAAAAGTCAAAAAGCATTCCTGCTCCGGCTTGTCGGCTTCCGTCCGCGTTTTTCCATGTTCCGTTTTTTAAGTCAAGGAAAATGTTTGTTCTAAAGCCTTCTGTGTTGTTGAAGCCGGCAGAGATTTCCTTAAAGAAGCGCTTTCCTGTTTTTGAAAGTTTAAGCTCTTCCTCTCCTGTGGCATCGTCCGCGATTATCGTGTCTGTTGCGTCCGGGTTGTTTGAATCTGTGATGGCTTTTTGGCCAACCTTGATGTTGTCGCCGGTGGCGTCGACTGTCATTGTGATGGCCCATTTGTTTCCGGAAGTGTCTCCGTCTCCGGAATTGTCCTTGCAAGAAGCGAAAGCGAAAAGGCCCGCTCCAACTACGCAAAGAATCGCTAATGTCTTTGTGATTTTCATAACCTTCCTCCAATAGTTAGGGATATGTAAAATAATGTATTGGTATTCCCGCAAAATGTCAAGGACGCGGCGAAGCTCTGGAAAAAGTTAAGGTCTTGCAAGCAAAAATGCGGGCGTTTTTCTCCATCAACAACCATCTTCATAACTTCCAGTTTCTTCTCATCCAAGTAATTCACCTCTTAATTATAAGGGACAAAATCCCTTACGAACCCCTTGGACAAAATCGCTTACGAATTAATTTCCAAATAAAATCTTGTAGAATAAAAACTTGACAAAACAATGTGTTTACTATATATTTGTTTTGGAGCGCCATGGCATGGCAGGCCGTCTCCTAATTCTGAATTTTAGGAGGCCCACGGAACATGACAAGTTACGAGTTTGCGATGTTGACAATCGCCGCTCTTTCTTTAATTGTGAATGTGGTCGCTCTCTTCAACCAACGGAAGAAGAAGTGAAAAGAAAAAGCCTGCCCCAGCGTCTAACTCCGGCAGGCTTTTGAAATAAACTGCAAGGAGGCGGCCGCATCGCTGTGGCGTTCCTCTTATTTTAAATAATAACTTATCCATAAATTTTTGTCAAGGAATTTTTTTGCAGTGTGTTTGTCACGCTGCATGTGGAACTTATTGTCCGGCCCAATCTTGAAGGGTGTCGCTAAGAATGTCTTGGACGCTTTGGATGGCGGCCGCTTTTAGGTCTTTTAGTGTGTCAGATTTTATCGGGAGTTTTTGCGGAAGAAAGAGTTTATAGGGCGCGATTTTTAGCGCGCTTGTGAGCTTGGAAAGCGTCTTGTCGCTGGGCCACAGGCGCAAGCCCTCAATTGAGTTCATCGTCTGCTCCGAGATTCCCGCCTTTTCCGCCAGTTCAAACTGCGACCATCCCCTTTCTTTGCGGAACTTTTTAAGGTTTTGGCTCAACAGCTCTTTTAATTCTTGAGATTCCATTCTTTGATTATAGTTTGCCTTGTTTTGTTGAAAAAAGAAACTTATTTTTAATACAAGTTGCCGTAAAATTCATTATTGACAATAGGTTTTTAGCGTAGTAATATTAAGGGAATCCTGGAATTTGCGTAGTGTGAGTAGAAAAAAACTAAATTAAAGAGATTTTTTTTTAATCTTGGAGGTCTTTATGAAAAAACTTTTTACTTTTGCTTTGATTGCGGTTTTGCTTGCAAGCGGCTTGATTTTGTCCTGCAGCAATGCCAGTGGTAGCTCGGCGAATGGGGCGACAGGAACAGAAAGTGGAACAAGCGAAACTACGGAGCAGGCAACAGGACCCGATGATGGCAATGGTATTGTGGAGGAAATTAAGGCTTTGAAGGAGTCTCGCGTAATCAAAGCAAGCGGTCGTTTTAGCGCAAGATTATTACGAGAGATAAACACTGCGTTGAAACAACTTTCAAGGCTTAATAAAGATATAAAAGTTGTGTTGGATTTATCTGAGGTAACAGGACTGACGGAACTTGAATCAGCTTTGGAGAATTCTTCTTGTTCATTCTGCGAGTGCAAGAATCTTGTGGAAGTTATACTGCCAAATACTATTAAGACTATTGGAGCGTTCTCTTTTTGCGATTGTTCAAAGCTTGAGAGCGTAACGATTCCTGCCAGTGTGACTAGCATAGCGGAAGGAGCGTTCTCAGGATGTGTAGCGCTGGAAGAAATGAGTTTGCCTATTATGAATGGTGTTTTGTCTAATTCGTCCAAAACATATTACCCTTTTGGTTATATTTTTGGAGAAACGCCGTATGATGGTGCTGTGGCGACCGAACAAGAATATTATATGGCTCATTATGAGAATAATGTTTTTATTGGCGGCCAAGTGTTAAAAAGCACCTATTATTTGCCTCCATTTCTAAAAAGAATAAAAATTACTGGCAGCTGGATTAATGATGGATTTTTTTATAATTGTTCCCAAATTACGATGATAACTATTTGTGGCGGAGAGGAAGGAATTGGGGCCAATGCTTTTTTTAATTGTGCAGGTCTCACAAGAGTTATGATTCCCAACATCGCGAACGGAATTGGCTATTGCGCTTTTGCGGGATGCACAGAACTTACGAGTGTGACAATGCCTGACAGTGTGACTGAAATAGGGGCACATGCTTTCTCTGATTGTACAAGTCTTGCAAGCGTTACGATTTCTAACGGTGTGACCAGCATTGGCTATTGCACTTTTGCGGGATGCACAGAACTTACGAGTGTGACAATACCTGACAGTGTGACTGAAATAGGGGCGACAGCTTTCTCTGGTTGTACAAGTCTTGCAAGCGTTACGATTTCTAACGGTGTGACCAGCATTGGCTTTCAAGCTTTTGAGGGATGCACAGAACTTACGAGTGTGACAATGCCTGACAGTGTGACTGAAATAGGGATGCAAGCTTTTTATGGTTGTACAAGTCTTACAAGTGTAACTTTTTCTGACACAAGCAGATGGTATTACGGTGGCTACCATAATTATACAGACGGCACGGCGATTGATTCGGCAACTCTTGCGGATTCTGCTACTGCTGCGACTTACTTGAAGGATACATATAGCGATAAGTATTGGTATAAATTGTAGTAGAAGGCATAATATGGGCAAAATTTGGACAAAAAAGGAAGATGAACTTTTGTGCATATTCTGTATCGAACAGTATATTATAAAAGAATCTTGTGAATCGATAGAACCTTTTGTTTCCCAATTTGTGGATAAGATAGAATTCTTAGGTAGAAGCTCGGGTTCGATAAGAATGAGAATTCAAAATATAAAGGCAGTTTTGGAAATGCATACAATTCATAATACCATTCCAGTAACTCCGCTTGTGAATTTTGCTGCGCAAACAGAAGTTGTGCTTTTAAAATTACTTCGTGAGTATAATTATAAAAAATAAGTTGAATATTTAACAGCGGCCAAAGGCCGCGGCGCGTTCGTAAATGCGAACAAAATTCTCCATTTTCTCAAAAAAAATTCTTGCAAAATCGGCTTTTTGGGTTTACAATATATAGATAAGGAGAAAAAAGTTGGCAAAAAAAAGGTTTTTCCAATATGTTGGCGACACGCCGATAATTCCTATTTCGGTCAAGATTTTGGCGATTTTCATCTCGCTGATTTTGATGTCAAATTTCATGACCAATTTCATTTCGGTCCAGCTTTCGCAAAGGCAGGTAACCGAATTGACCAACAGGCTGACTGTGACGCAGCTAAAGGAGCTTTACAAGAACGCGTCAAGCCAATACCAAATTTATTCATACAAGAAGAACCGGGACGAATGCCTTGAGACGCTGAAAAACACGGCGAAGGAAGAGTTTTCCAACCGCCACAGCCTGGCCCTGGGCTTTGACCGCACTGGCGTGGCGCTTTTTTGCGCTTCCGCCGACGGCTCCGACTTGCTCAGTTTTCCAGACAAGGAAGCTTTGGCCAAGTTGAACGACGACTACGACAACGGAATCATAGAAGGCCAGGTTAACTTTAATCTTCGCGGAGAGGAGTACCACGGAATCTACAAGTATTCCGAAGACTGGAACGTCTTCCTTGTCCGCGCCGAATCCCGCAACGACACCGCCCGCTACAAGGTGGCCATCATGCTCATCATCAGCGCGGTCATCCTTTTGCTTACCGTAATCTTTGTCGCGCTGGGCGTGTACATGTTCAGGGCGGTCTTCGCAAGCATCGCCCAAATAACCAAAAGCCTTTACGACATGCAGCAGCGCTCGCAGCTGGACACAATCGACATCGAAAAGGCGCCCAACGACGACATCACCTACATGGCGGCTTCGTTCAACTCGCTTTCGGTTTCGGTAAACAACCTTTTGACCACTTTCCAAAAGTTCGTGTCCAAGGACGTCGTTTCAAAAGCCTACACCGACCACACGATTAAATTGGAAGGAATGCAGCGCGAGCTTACGATTTTGTTCAGCGACATAAAGAGCTTTACCTACAGAACCGAAACTTTGGGAAACGAAATCATCGACCTTTTGAACGTCCACTACAACAACGTAATCCACGACGTCCACGAAGAGAACGGCGTCGTCGGCTCCATCATCGGCGACGCGATTTTGGCGATTTTCGGCTCATACAAGAATCCAGAGCTAAAGTCGCTTGAGGCGATCGACGCCGGCTGGCGCATAACTTACGTCACGGCCGAGCTCCGCGGGCGGAACGGTATTCTATGGAAACATCGGAAGCGACGAGCACATGACCAACACCGTAATCGGCGACAACGTCAACTCCGCGTCGCGCTTGGAAGGCGTCACCCGCATCTACCACTTGCCGATTGTCGTTTCCGAATACATCGTCGACGACGTTAAGGACAAGAGCGACCGCTACAAGTTCTACGAAATCGACACAATCCAAGTAAAGGGAAAGACAAAGGGAAAGAAGATTTTCTTTCCGCTTGACACCGAGAACGAGGCGCAGCGCGGCCTTGTCGATAGCTTTGAGCTTTACGAGGAGGCCTTGCAAGCCTATTATTCCGGCGACTGGAAGAGCGCCAGAAAGCTTTTCAAGGGCGTAAAGATGGAAGTTGCGGACGTTTTTATGGAGCGCATGGGGCCGCGGGGAAACGCGCCTGACAAATGGAGAGGAATATGGACAATGACGACAAAATAAAAGAGCTTTCGCTTTTCTTGGGCGAGGAGCTTGAGCCGCTTCGCCGCTCTAAAAAAGTCAGGGTGTATGACCTTGAGACTGAATACGCAAAGACCCGCAAGAACCGCCTTTGGTCGGTTTGGGTCACGCTGGGCCTTACTTTTTTGTTCGTGATTCTTGTCACGGTCTTTACGGTCCGCGGAATCGGAAAAAGCGCCGAGCGCATAGACGTCAATCTTTCTTCCTTTGAAGACTTGAATTTGCAGAACCTCTTTAACCAGTTGGAGCGGACGCAGGAAAAATTTGACGAGGCCGCAAAGAAAAAGGCCTCTTTGCAGGGAGCGCTTGACTCGCGCATTGCCCGCGCCAAGCAAAAGATGCAGGCCGACTTGGCGCTGCTTTCAAACATGAGGCTTTCAAAGGCGGCCTTGGCCGAGCGCAGGGAAAAAATCCAAAAGACTTACAGCGCCGAAGTCGACGCGGCCCACTCTGAGATTGACGAGCAACTTTCTATTGCCGAGGCGGAAGCCAAGCAGTACGAGGAGCAGCTTAAGTCTTACGACAGCGAGAACGTGGCCCGCGCCCAGGAATGGGAAAAGAAGATGGACAGCGAGCGCCAGGCCCGCCAGTTGGAAAGGCAAAAACTGGTCGACTCCTACGAAAAGCAGCTTGCCGACGCGCAGGCCCTTTTGGAGGAAACGCGCAGAAAGGACTTTGAGGAGCGCAAGAACGCCACCAACGAAATCGCCAAGCGCTACGAGCAGGAAATCGCGGGCTACGACCCCGTCATAAAAGACTCAAAAATCACAAGCGCTGTCACAAGCGCCAACCAAAATCCCTTGGGCGTCTTTAACAAGGAAACGCTTTTGGGCGAGGACGCGCCGGCCCTTAGCGAGGAGTTTTCGGCCGCGCTGGACAAGACCTTCGCCGATTACGGCGACTTGGAGCTTTTGCTTGCAAAGTCGGCCGAGATTCCACATCGCAACACGATGAAAAGCGTAGTCGCGGGCGAGAAAAAGCTTTCTTACGCAATCGCCAACAATTTGGCCCGCGCGGCCCTTGGCGAAATCAAGGCCAAGAACGGCGAGGCGGCCGCCGCCAGCCAAGAAATCGAGGGCCTTAAGGAGCAGGTCCAGGAAGCCCAGCGCCTTGCGGCCGAAGCCGGCGAGCAGCGCGACTTTGAAAAGACGGCCAGCCAGTCCTACGTGAACATTTTGAATTCCTCATTGGTTGACGAAAAGACGGCCGGCTTTGTCCTTGACCCTGCCAACGAGCATGGGCCGGCGGTCTTTATCCGCGACGCTTGGGCTCAAAGCGTCACCCGCGACGGAACTACAAAGGTAGACGTTTACAATGGCAGGACAAAGGCCGCCACGGGAGCGCTGCTTTTCTACGCCGACAACTACTACATTTCGCTCGACAAGCCCGAGCTCGCCGCCTCCCTGGCAGTGGGCAGCACGTTTAGGATAAAAAAGTAGGAACGGTCAAGGCACGCTCCGCTCGGGGCCTTGACTCGTTCCTTTTGCGGCGCGGACAGAATTGTCGCGCCGCAATAGTCGTAACGCTTGCAAATTTACTATATAAGCGCTATAATAGTAGAATATGGAATTTGCAGAAAGCGCTACATTTAAGAAAATCATAGATCCAATCCGTTTTGGCATTGACGTGGGAAGCACCACCGTAAAGGTGGCCGCCCTTGGCCAAAACGACGAACTTTTATACAGCGCGTACGAGCGCCACCGCGCAGACATACGCTCGACAATAATTTCGGTTGTCAACAACGCCCTTGACTCTTTGGAAAAACAGTGCCCGGAGGGCGCGGAGCAAACCCTTAGCGTCAAGGTCACCGGAAGCGGCGGGCTTGCCGTAAGCCAGTGGCTCAACGTTCCCTTTATCCAAGAGGTAATCGCGGCCACAACCGCCGTCCGAAAGATAATCCCGCAAACCGACGTCGTAATCGAGCTTGGCGGCGAGGACGCAAAAATCACTTATTTTAAAGGCGGCGTAGAGCAGCGCATGAACGGAACTTGCGCCGGCGGAACCGGAGCCTTCATCGACCAAATGGCCGCGCTTTTGGAAACCGACGCCGCGGGCCTTAACAAGCTTGCGGCCGGAGCGACTACGATTTACCCGATCGCCGCGCGCTGCGGAGTTTTCGCAAAGACTGACGTTCAGCCGCTTATCAACGAAGGCGCCCGCCGCGAGGACATTGCGGCCTCGATTTACCAAGCCGTCGTCACGCAGACAATCTCTGGCCTGGCCTGCGGAAAGCCTATTCGCGGCAAGGTCGCCTTTTTGGGCGGACCCTTGCACTTTATGGAGCAGCTTCGCCAGCGCTTTATCGAAACGCTAAAGTTAAAGGACGACGAAATAATCGTTCCTGAAAATTCGCAATTGTTCGTCGCGCAGGGCGCGGCTTATTCGGCCGAGCGGAAATTCGCTTGCGGCCCCGACGGAAAGGAATTCAACTTTCCTACAATCGCGGCTTTCCGCGAGTCGTTAAAA
This sequence comes from uncultured Spirochaetaceae bacterium, assembly GCA_902799665.1. Taxonomy (GTDB): domain Bacteria; phylum Spirochaetota; class Spirochaetia; order Treponematales; family Treponemataceae; genus Treponema_D. Next base: position 27,210 of record CADCBK010000004.1, read on the forward strand.
AATCTTGTCGGCGCCGAGCTTCACGAAGTCCAGCGCTTGGAGCCGCTCTTTAAGAGCGAGGAAGAACTTAAGGAATTCCGCGAGCGTCACGCAAGCGAAAAAGCCTTGCGGGGCGACTTGGACGCGGCCAAAGGCCCTGTCTTCCTTGGATTGGACTCCGGCTCTACGACGACAAAGGCTGTCCTTACAGACATCGACGGCCGCATTTTGTGGAACTTTTACACGGCCAACGCGGGAAACCCCGTCGACATCGCCGTAAAGACATTGAAGGATTTGTACGCCCGCCTTCCCAAAGACGTTTACATCGCGCGCGCCGTCAGCACAGGTTACGGCGAGGCTTTGTTCCAAGCGGCCTTGGGCGTCGACGCCGGCGAGGTAGAGACAATCACCCACTTTAGGGCGGCCGACTTTTTTGTTCCCGGCGTGGAATTCCTTTTGGACATCGGCGGCCAGGACATGAAGTGCCTTCGCATGAAGGACGGCGCGATTTCTTCGATCCAGCTTAACGAAGCCTGCTCGTCGGGCTGCGGAAGCTTTTTGGACAACTTTGCCCGCACTATGGGAATGGACGTGCGCGAGTTTAGCCAAAAGGCTTTGACCGCCCAGCAGCCCGTTGACCTGGGAAGCCGCTGCACGGTCTTTATGAACAGCCGCGTAAAGCAGGCGCAAAAGGAAGGCGCGACGGTCGCAGACATTTCGGCCGGCCTTTCTTATTCTGTAATCAAGAACGCTTTGTTCAAAGTAATAAAATTGCGCAGGGCCAGCGACATCGGAACAAAGGTTGTCGTCCAGGGCGGAACCTTTAACAACGACGCGGTTTTGCGCGCCTTTGAAAAAATTTCAGGCGTCAACGTATTCCGCCCGGATGTTGCCGGCCTTATGGGAGCCTACGGTTCCGCCTTGATCGCCTGCGACCAGTGGCGCGACTTGATGGCGCCAAAGCCTGGCGAGCCGGAGGGAACGGTTCACGACGTTAGAACCGGTTTGGCCAGCTTGGAGGAATTGGAAAACTTCCACGTTGACCTTGACCTCCGCCGCTGCGGAAAATGCCAGAACAACTGCTTGCTTACGATAAACACCTTCACCACAAAGGACAAGGACGGAAAGGAAGTCTCCCGCGCCTTTGTCACCGGAAACCGCTGCGAGCGCGGCGCCGAGCTTGGAGAAAAAGTTTCGGTCATCGACGCGAGCAACAAGGAAGCGTCAAGGCTTGACGGCTCCGACGCGGCAGAAATTCCAAACCTCTTTGCTTGGAAATACAAGCGCGTATTTGACTACACGCCGCTTCCTTTGCAGGACGCTCCGATGGGAGAAGTCGGAATCCCGCGCGTCCTCAACATGTACGAAAACTATCCGCTCTGGTTCACCTTCTTCACAAAGCTGGGCTTTAGGGTTCGCCTTAGCCCGCGCTCTACAAGAAGCGTTTACGAAAAGGGCTTGGAAAGCATTCCGTCGGAATCGGTTTGCTATCCCGGAAAAATATCGCACGGACACGTCGAAAGCCTTTTGAAGGCCGGCGTTAAATTCATTTTCTACCCCTGCGCTCCCTACGAAAAGCAGGAGGACACGGGGGCGGGCAACCACTACAACTGTCCGATTGTAACAAGCTATCCCGAAGTCTTGCGCAACAACATCGACGCGCTGCGCCAAGACTCGTCGATTTTGTACCTTGACCCCTTCCTGCCGATTTACGACAAGAACCGCTTGGCCTACCGCCTCTTTGAGGAATTGCATCCGCACTTTTCGCAAATCACTTTTGACAAGGTCATGCGAGCGGTTGACGAGGCCTGGAAGGAACAGGAAAAATTCCGCAAGGAAATCCAGCAAAAGGGCGAGGAAGCCTTGGAGCGCATCATCACGCTCGGCGTTCACGGCATTGTTTTGTCGGGCCGCCCCTACCACTTGGATCCTGAAATCAACCACGGAATCCCCGAAATGATTAACGGCTTGGGCTTGGCGGTATTTACCGAAGACGCCGTCGCCCACCTTGGCTCGATCGAGCGCCCCTTGCGAATAACAGACCAGTGGGTTTACCACAACCGCCTTTACCGCGCGGCCGCCTTTGTCAGCGGAATGCCCAACTTGGAGCTGGTTCAAATCACAAGCTTCGGCTGCGGACTGGACGCCGTCACAGCCGACCAGGTTGACGAAATCCTTAAGAGCAAGGGCCGCATGTACACGCTGATTAAGATTGACGAAGGCTCAAACCTTGGAGCGGTCCGCATCCGCATCCGCAGCCTTATCGCCGCCGTAAAGGCCCACGAGCGAAACCACACGCGTCCCGAATACAAGTCGGCCGCCTACAAGCGCCAAGTCTTTACAAAGGAGATGCGCTACAAGCACACAATCATCGCTCCGCAAATGTCTCCGATTCACTTTAGGCTTGTGCAAAAAGCCTTTAACTGTTCGGGCTACAAGTTTGAGGTTCTTGACGCGGTCGACCCCAAGGCCGTTGAGACAGGATTGAAGTTTGTCAACAACGACGCCTGCTATCCTTCGATTTTGGTCGCGGGCCAAATGATCTCCGCGCTTGAGTCTGGAAAGTACGACCTTAACAACACTTCGCTTATCATCACGCAGACCGGAGGCGGCTGCCGCGCGACAAACTACATCGGCTTTATCCGCCGCGCCCTTAACGACGCGGGCTGGTCCAACATTCCGGTATTGTCTTTGAGCGCGCAGGGCTTTGAGAAAAATCCTGGCTTTAAGATTACGCTTCCGCTTTTGCACCGCGCCCTTATGTCTATAATGATAGGCGACGTTTTGATGCGCGTCCTTTACCGCACGCGGCCCTACGAAAAAGTTCCGGGCAGCGCCAACGCTCTTTACGAAAAGTGGAACGCCCGCGCCGAAAAGCAGTTGGAGTCCCTTTCGCTCCACGGCTACCACAAATTGCTTAAGAACATCATAAAGGATTTTGACGCGCTTCCGCTTTTGCCGGTAAAAAAGCCGCGCGTCGGCGTTGTCGGAGAAATTTTGGTCAAGTTCCATCCGACGGCCAACAACAACATTGTCGAGACGATAGAAAAGGAAGGCGCCGAATGCGTCATGCCGGACTTGGCGGACTTCTTCTTCTACTCGTTCAGCACCGGCATTTTCCGCCACGAGCAGCTGGCCTTCCCAAAAAAGACGGAGCGAAACGCAAAGCTCTTTGTTTGGTTCATGGAACTTTACCGCCGCGACATGAAGCGCTTTTTGAAGAAGTCGCGCCGCTTTGACGCTCCGTCGTCGATTTACGACTTGATGAAGGGCGTTGACGACATCGTTCAGCTTGGAAACATCACCGGCGAAGGCTGGTTCTTGACGGCCGAAATGGTCGAGCTTATCCACACGGGCGTTCCAAGCATCGCCTGCGTCCAGCCCTTCGCGTGTCTTCCCAACCACGTAACCGGAAAGGGAATGATAAAGGAGCTTCGCCGCCGCTATCCCGGAACGAACATTAGCGCGATAGACTACGATCCCGGCTCCAGCGAAGTCAACCAGTTGAACCGCTTGAAGCTTTTGCTTTCAAACGCGCCTGCCGGAAAGCATCCCGACGAAACGCCCAAGGGAAAGATTTGGACGCCTGACGGCGAGGTGGAGCCGCAAGTGCATTTGGCCGAAGGCGCGGTCTTTGTGGACCCGGAGCCGGTCGCCGCAAGCGACGTTCCGCCGGTCTTGGACGCCAATTAAAGGAACAAAAAGGAGCGCTAGGGTGGAGCGAAAAGTTTTTGTAAAAAGCATTTTTCTTTTTCTTGCCGTTTTGATTTTTGCCGCGGCCGGCTCTTTTGCCGAATGGAATTCCTTTGACATTCCTGATTCGGCGGAAGTCAGAAGCCAAGCCTCGCGCGATTGGTTTGAGTCTCCGCTTGACGTTGTCCGCGGCCTTAATTCCGAAATCAGAAGCAACCAAATCGGAACGCAATTTCAAATCCGCTTGGAAGAGCAGCAGGACGTTTTTTTAATCATCGTCGCTCCAAAAAGCCAGATGAAAGTCGACGTTTACGAAAGCAAGGGCGTTAGAAGCGCGGTCGAGGATTCCTACAATTTGGACAGCCCCGGCTCTTGGCTTTTGGTCCGCTCAAAAAAAGACGGCTCGCCGGTTTCTGTCCGTTATTACTTTGCCAAGGACGCGGGCGTTTACGTCCAGTTTAGGCCCAACCAAGAGGGCAGGTCGTCTTTGGCCGACATGGTCATTTTTGACAATTACGCCGCGCGCGGAGTTCCGCTTGGAACGCCATTCTCGACTTTTTACACCGCTTCCTTCGCGAAAATCCAGGCTCTTACAAAAAACAATTTGCCTTGGGCTTCGGTAGAGCCAAAGACGGGCCTTTATGACGACACGCTTGTGATGGTTCAAAGCATAAAGCCTTTGCTTGGCAAGATTTCCTACGAGGACGACGCGGCCTACAACGAAGAGGGAAAGCCTGTTTCAATTAAGAACGGACAGGCCCGCTACGTTCCCGAAAACTTGCGGAAAAAGCTTACGCTTTCTTCGGCGGGCTTTGTGAAATGGATTTGCGACGGAATCGTGGAGCCGCTTGCCGGAAGCTACTTAAAGTTAAAGCCGCTTGTCCAGCCGACATTTGAAGTGAATCCAACCGGCTCAAAGGGAGTCATGGCGGCGAAATACAGCGCGAGCTTTAGCCTTGACTGGACGCGCAATTTGGCCGCGGCGGTTTTGAGCGTCCGAAACAACAAAACGATTTTGTACAAGGATTCGGGCGTTGACATTTCAATCGAGCCCTTTGCCGTCCGATGGACCGACAAGGGCTTTCAAAACGCCGCCGGCTACATCGCCAACACCGGCTACCGCGTTCAATACCTAAAGCCGCTTCTTTACGTTTTGGCGACGCGCTATCCCCAATACTTTTATCTTGCCGCCATCAGGCAAACAGTTCGCGGAAAGAACGGAAACGAGTACAGCGTCTTTAACGACGCGGCGGCGATTTTCCCGTACTTTGACTCGGACGGAAAATTCAAGGCCGTCGTTTTTTATGACGGCATCGAATATTCATTGCAGCAGTTCTGCGCTTCGTTTGAAAAGTCGCAGGACTCTTTTGTTCACTTGGTCAGGGTAAAGGCCTCGTCAAAGTTTTATCCGCAAGAACCCGCGAAGGAAAGTGAAGATGATAGAAGGAATTAAGGTAATCGCCTTTGACATTGACGGCACTCTTTATCCAGCGTATAGGCTGAACGTTCGCATCATCGGCCACTTTTTTTCTTATGCCAGGGAGTTCCTTCATTTTGGCTTGGTCCGCCGCCAGTTAAGGAAGACCGCGCCGCTTCCGAATTTGTTTGAGTACCAGGCCAGGCTTTTGGCAAAGCGCCTTAAGGTGGACTCTGAAACCGCGCAAAAAATTCTTGACGACATGGCCTACGCAGGGCTTGCAAAATATTTTAAGAACATCAAGACCTACGAAGACGTTTACGAAACTTTTGAAAAGCTAAAGAAGGCCGGATACAGGCTGGCCCTGCTTTCGGACTTTCCGCCTGAACAAAAGGGCGAGCTGTGGGGCTTGAAGCCTTTTTGCGACAAAATCCTTTCAACAGAAAAAATCGGCGCCTTAAAGCCGTCTAAATATCCGTTTGGAGTCTTGGCAATGGAGTTGGGGGTAAAGCCCCAAGAAATTCTTTACGTGGGCAACAGCGCCAAGTATGATGTGTTGGGAGCGAAAAACGCTGGAATGAAAACGGCTTACCTTGAACCTTTGTGGCGAAGGCTATTCCATAAGCCGTTGAGGGAAGCGGACATTTCGTTCAGTAATTATCGACAGTTTCAAGAAATTGCGCTAAAATAAAAGTCACTCTGGGTGGGGAAAAATGGAAATAGTTTTAATTCTTATCGCTGTATTGATTTCTACAGGAATCGCGTACGCCCTTAGGTACGCGGATCGCGACAACAATTCAATGGACAAGGTCAAGCGCTACGCCGACAAGCGCCAAGAGGATTTGGGGAAATTCATAGACTTGCGCGTTCAAAACCTGCGCTCGGCGGCGGCGGAACTGGAGACGAAAAAAGACCAGGCTGTGGCCACGGTCAAGCGCCTTGCCCAAGAGATGGAAGGCTATCAAAGAATCATCGCCAGCGTTCAAAAGGACAAAAGCGCGGCGGAGCAAATCGAGCAGAAAGTGAATAATTACGGCAAGGCTATAACTGAGCTTAGCGAAATGACCGCCGCGGTGGAAGAAAACCTTAAGCGCGTAAAGCAAGAAGGCTTGGTTGTTGACGCCGTTCGCGCCCGCATCAAGGAAAACGCCGACAGCATAGATAAAATCGCAAAGCGCATTCCAAGCGTTGTCAGCGACTTTGAGAAAGTCAACGCCCAGCAATTGCGCCTTGTCGGCGCCGACATGCTTAAAAAAGTCGACGAGCGCGTGGCCGACGTTAAGAGCCGCGCCGAACAGCTTGATTCCACCACAAAAGAGGCTGTCAAGCAAAACCAGGAAGTCTTAAAGTCAATCAATTCTTCCGTCAACGGAATTTACGCCTCGGCCGCCGAAAAGGTGAAGAAGCTTGAGGACGAGGCGTTTGCGAAACTTTCCGAGCAGGCCAAGAAGCGCGTCGAAGATTACAAGGCCGAGATTCGCTCAAGCGGCCAGCAGGTGATAAACGAATTCAACGCCGACATTAATGACAAGATTAAGGGCGCCCGCCAAGAGACAGAAAAAACGCTTGGCGAAATCAGGGCCGCCAACGACGCCTCCATCTCGGAACTGCAGGCAAAAACCATAAGCCGCGTCAACGAGGTAAAGAAGCTGACCGACGAATCCCTTGGAGGCATCAAGGCTTCTGTCAGCAAGTACGCCGCGGAAATCAAGGCCAGCGTGAATTCAACCTTGTCCGAAACAAAGAAAACCGCCGAAGAGCTTTCTCGCGAAAGCGCTGGAAACGGAAAGGCGCTTGAAGGAATCCGCTTGAGCCTGCAAAATCAAATGGAAGACATTCAGGAAAAATATGACGGAATGTATTCCGACTTGGCGGAAAAAATTCAGGAAAAGGAAAAAGCCGCTTACGAAAAGTACACCGACGCGGCCAAGGCTCATATCGAAAGCTACAAGAATTCCGTCAACGAAAAGGTCGAAACCTACAAGGCCGGCATCACCGAAAAAATCGCCGGAATGCAGGAGACGATAAAGAAAACCGTCGCCGACCTTAAGGAGCATACTGTCGCCGCGTCCCATGACGCCAAAGAGCAGATTGCCGAACTTAAAGCGGTCAGCGCCGCCGCCATTGAGGAGGCTAAGGTTTGCCGCGCCACGGTTGAGGAATGGAACAAGCAGTCTGGCGATCAAATCGCTGATTACGAAAAGAAGGTCAACGACAAGTTCGCGGAAGTTTCGGCCATGCTTAACGATGCGGTCAAGAAGGCGATCGCCAGCTACGACGAGCGGCAAATCAACGCGATGACCGAGCTTGACAGCGACTTGGAGAAATACAAGAAGGACATGCTCTACAGATTCTCCAAGCTTGAAACAAGCGGCGGCGACGTTGACGGTTTGGAAAAGACCTTGCGCAAGTCAATGTCCGAGACAGAGAAGCGCGTCTTTGACGACTTTAAGGCTTTTGTTGACGCCCAGAAAAAACAGCAGTCTGAATTTGAGGCGAAGATTGCGGAAGACTCCAGCAAGCTTTCAACTCAGATTCAGGAAATCGAAAGCGCGATGGACGACTTGCGCAAAGAGGCCGTCAGCAAGACTTCTGAAAAACTCACAAGCTTTGAAAATTCTTTTGAGATTGACATTAAAAACCGCGGCGACGCCATTGACGAAAAGCTTAACGCTTGGAAGCAGGGCTTTGACGACAAAATCCTTGGCTTTCAAAACGGCTACGAGAGCGAGCGCATTGAGGTTGAGGAAAGATACAACGATTCGCTTAAGGAGCGCTTGGCCGCTTTTGAAAAGAAGTTTGAGGATCAAGTCAAGAAGACCGCGATGGCCGTTCAAACAAGCCAAAGCGATTTGAAGGAACAGCTTTCCGAAATCCGCGAAAACATCAAGGAGTTTTCTAAGTCTTATAAAGCCGAAATGCAAGAGACGCTTTCTGAAAGCGGCGCTGAAATCGACGAAAAGACAAAGCAGTTTGAGGCGGAAATCGAGGAAAAGGTTTCAAAAATGCAAGAGACGGTTTTGTCCGACTTGGAGAAATTCAAGCAGGACAGCGAGACCCAGCAGCAGCTTAGCGTCGCCACAATAGAAACCGCTTTGGCGGACTTTAGCTCATGGAAGGAAAAATTCGCCCGCCAGCTTGCCGACTCCAACAAGATTTTTGAGGACAGCCTTGAGGAATTTAAGGAGACGTCAAAGGCCAAGCAAAACGACGCCCAGCTTTTTGTCAACGATTCCTTTGAGGAATTTAGAAACGACGCGCTTGGCCGCCAGCAGGAGATTTTGGATTCCGTTGACGAGTTTAAGGAAAGCGTTGAAAGCCGCCAGCAGGAAATTGAGGAAAAAATCGAAAGCCTTGACTCAAAGACCAGCTCTTCTCTTGATGAGTACCAAGAAAAGTCAGAGTCCATTTTGGCGCAATTGCAGGATATGTACGAGAACATGCTTGAGTCAACCGAAGAGCGCGTGCGAAACCAAAACGACTCCAGCGAAAAGAAGCTTAAGGCGCTTTCCGCCGAGCTTGAAAAGACAAGCAACGAAAACCGCAAGCGGCAGACAGAATTGATTTTGCAAATGCAAAACGATTCCAATGACTTGCAGACAAGAATTGACGACTTGCAAAAAGAGCTTAACGGCGTTATGAGCCAAATGAAGAATTATGACACCGCCAACGAAATGAAACGGCAGCTTGACGTCAAGATTTCTGAAATCGCCGGAAGCTTTGAGCGGCTTAAGGATTTCCAAAAGACCGCTGACAACTACAACAAGCAGTATGATAAGCTGATTGCGCTTGACGACAAGGCTGGCGAGCGCCTTGAGGAATTTAGGATGGGCGGCAAGCAGATTGAAGAGCTTGAGTCAAAGTACAACCGTCTTATGGTTTTGGCCGGAACGATGGATCAAAAAATCAAGAGTTTGCAAGAAACCAATGACGATTTGCAATCGCTTGAAGTGAAAGTCCGCCAATTCCAGGACAACCTTGCCGGCCTTAACGTTAAGTACGACCGCATCGACAAAAAGAGCGAGACAATCGACCAAGTCGCCGGCGACGTTGACGAAGCCTTTGAAAACCTTAAGGATTTGGAAAAGCGCCTGGAGAACGCCACTAGGCAAGTCATGTCTCTTCCTGAAGAAATCAAGGACGCCCAGGACAATGTCGACAGGCTTTTGGAAAACACCAAGCGCATCGACAACGCTATGGACAAGTTGAATTCCTTGCAGGAAATCCTTGACGAAACCGAAAAGAGAATTGACAAAGTCACTCGCGACCGCGAGGGAATTGTCAACAGCGAAAACCGCTTGTCAAAGCTTTCAAAGGACATCGACTCAAAATTCAATACGCTTGAAGACATAACGAAGGCCGAGACTTCAAAGAAGACGGCCAAGTCTTCTTCTATTACGCCGCGAAAGCGCGAGAATGTAAAGACGCTTAAGCAGCAAGGCTGGCGCATTGAGGAAATCGCTGACAAGCTTAAGTTGTCAGAGTCTGAAGTTCAATTGATTTTGGACACGGATTTTTAAGAAACTGAAAGCCGCGGTTAGCCTTTGCATAAAAGGCAGATCGCTTCTGTTTCCACCGCTTGGCAAAGACCGACGGGCCCCACGCGCTCGCCGGTTTTTGCTTTTACAAAGACTTGATCCGCGCTTACGCCCAAAATGCCGGCGATTGATTGGCGGACCTTTTGGCGGTGGGGCAAGAATTTTGGCTCTTGCAGCTTTACGACGCAGTCAAGGTTTTGCAATTTCCAGCCGGCGGCGCGGACGTCTTTCCATGCCGCCTTTAAAAGCTTTGCCGAATCAGCGCCCTTCCACTTGTCGTCTTCGGGCGGGAAGTAGCTTCCGATGTCGCCAAGGGCGGCCGCTCCCAAGAGCGCGTCTGTAATTGCGTGCAAAAGCGCGTCGCCGTCGGAATGCCCGTCTTCGCCCAAGGCGCACGGAATGACGACGCCGCCGAGAATAAGCGGGCGGCCTTTTACCAAGCGGTGCAAGTCCGTTCCAAGTCCGACGCGGAAAATTTTTTCTTGCCTGGAATTGGCGGCGGCTTTTTGGCAGGAACGGTATGTCGCTTCGCTAATTTTGCTAGAGGAAATGATTTCACTGCGCTCTTGCGAGCGCTGGCAATCAAGGCCCGCGGTGACGTCTTTGGGGTAGGTGATTTTAATGTTTCCTGGCTCGCCGGGAATGACGCGCGTTTTTTTGCCAGAGTAATTGTCCCAAATTTCAGTGTCGTCGGTAAAGACTTTGGACTTGTCGCATCGGACAGCGGCGGCCGCCTTTTTGTGGCAGCCAAGAATTTCCGGGAACAAAAAGCCTTGCGGCGTTTGGACTGCGGCCAGCGACGAGCGGGTCAAATGACGCGCGATTCTAGAACTTGAATCCATTTCCTTTTGCGTTTCAACCGGTTGCAGGGCTGGAACCGCCGCGCCGTATTTTAGGGCGGCGGCGACAGTTTTCTTTACAAGGCTTTGGCTTATAAAGGGCCGCGCTCCGTCATGGATAAGAACAAGGCGCGGCGGCTTATAGGAACGGTCAAGGCACGCTGCGCTCAAGGCCTTGACTCGTTCCTTTTGTGGCGCGTCAATAATTGTCGCGCCGCAATGGGCTTGCGGCCTTTTGCAGGCTTTGTCCAAGGCCTTTAAGGCGTTAAAGACCGATTCCTGTCTTGTGTTTCCGCCCGGCGTGAAAATGACGTTTATGTCTTGCGTAAGTTCCGCAATCTGGGGATTTTTGTAAAAGGCCTTTTTCGCTTGGGCCAAGCCGTTTTTGGGATGAACCACAACCGCGGTTGAAAACAATTTTGTTTTTAGAAAAACTAAGGCGGCCTCAGACAAAACTGAGCCGCCGTTTAAGGGCAACCATTCCTTTTTTCCAAGCTCTCCCATTCTTTGCGAAGAGCCCGCCGCCACCAAGACGAACGCCGCGTTTTGCGGCGCTTTGCCTTTAGTTGTAGTCGTCGTCCTCGTCGTCAAAATCTTCTTCCTCGGCGCGGCTTTCTAGAGACTCCTCTTCGTCCTCGTCGTCGTCATCATCGTCGTCGTCGTCTCTTCCCTTTGCGTCATTGTCATCCATGTTAAAGACATCATCATCATCGTCGTCCTGAATGAACTGGCGCTTGATTTTTGGCGCCGCTCCCGGCGGCTCAAGCTTTGCGTGAACCATTCCCTCGACGTCCTTTGTGTCTTTTCCAAGCGCGATGGCGATTTCGTCAATCAAAAGGGTTCTGGCGCTGTCGTAGAGCTTTCGCTCCTGTATGGGCAGTTCCTTTATTTTGCTGCGGTTGTAAAGGCAGCGGACAATCTTCGCTATGTCGGCGATTGTTCCTTTTTTGAGCAAGTCCAAATTCATTTGGTAGCGCAGCTTCCAGTCCGAGGTGATCGGCTCAAAGTCTTCGCTCAAAATGTTCAAGGCTTTTTTCGCTTCCTTGGCTTCCACAATCGCGCGAATTCCCAAGTCCTTCGCATGGTTCACCGGAACCATAACGACCATGTCGGAAACTTCAAGATAAATTTTATAGTAAAGGGCTTTTTCTTCGTTGAACTCTTTTTCAAAGATTTCTGTGATTACGCCAACGCCTTGGCTGGGGTAAACGATTTGTTGTTTGACCTTAAATTCAGTCTTTTTTCTTGTAGCCATATACCTTTATTATAGCGCTTTTTTTGTAAATTTGCAAGCATAAAAAAGAAAGAAGCGACCTCGAGGTCGCGGCGAAACCGCTCGAAACAACATTTATAGTCTTGCATTCAACGGCACGAGCGGATTAGTCCCCGTGCACTTCGTCGATTAGCGCTTCGTACAAAAGCATCAAGTCTTTGTTGGACCTTCTAAGCGCTCCGGCGATTCTGCGCGAAATCCTGTACATTACATGATAGCCCAATACGGGCTCGGCGTCGCAAAGGGCCTTAAACTGGTCTCCCTCAAGCTTTAGCGTTTGGCAGTCGGTAAGCGCGTATATCGAGGCGCTTCTTGTGTCTTTGTCCACAAGCGCGACTTCGCCAAAAAACACGTTTTGCTCGGTGGCGAGGTTCGCCACGGCGAATTGGTCGTTGTTCGGCGTTTTTTTTCGGGCTTGAACCGTTCCGTCGTAAAGAATGTAAAGGGTGTCGCCTATGTCGCCCTCTTGTATGATGACTTCGCCCGCGCTGAAATTTACCGGCTCCAAAATGTCGCAAACGCGCGTCAAAAGGCGCTGGTGCTCCGCGTCGCTTGGGTCAAGGTCGGAAAAGATTTCCAGCTTGGAAAGTTTTTCTATCAATTCTGGCTTTGCTTCCATAATTAGTTTTCCTCTTTTGAATAGTTTCCGTGAATGAAAATCGCCTTTGAGCTTTCGGGAATCACATAGTCGCTTGGCGGGTTAAAAACGGGGATGTTGCTTTTTAGGGTTTTGACCTTCTTTAAGTTGGCGACGATTTTTTCCATGTTGGGATTTTTTTGCGCCTCGGCCAAGGCTTCCTGCCTGCGGTTGTAGAAGTTTCCTGTGTTCTCCAAAATTCCTATCAAAAGATTTTGGCCTTCCAAAGACTTTGCGTATTCGGCGTAGGGGCCGCCAACATATTTCGCGGGAATTTCCGCAAGGAAGAGGCCTTGGTTTTCGTCTTCAGCGGCAAGTTCGCGCAGTATGTGGCTTTTGCCTTTTCCGCTGGACGCTTGCACCAAAAGGTTTTGCTCATAGTCGCTTGTCATGATGATTTCGTCGCAGCGGGCAAGCGAAAGGTGCTTTTCAAATTTTGAGTCGATGATTTCGGCGACGCAATAAATGCGCGGGTTAAGGTTTTTGATTGTGATTACTGCAAGAACCGCGCGCGAGTCTGTTTCCAAAGTTGAAAAATCTTCCGACTTGTCGGCAAGAATCAAGGCGCGGGCGGCGCTTTTTATTTGCGCCTTAAGAAGCGTGTCTTCGTCGGTAAAGTCGCCGCGCAAAAAGTTTATCGCCTTTAGCTTTTCGTTGGCTTGAATCGCTTCTATGTCGGAATGCTTGGCGTTGTTAAGGATAACAATTTGCTCCGGCGGAATTTCTGGGTTCGCCAAAAGCATTCCTTCCAATATGTTTTCAAAGCCAGGCTTCCAACCGCAAATCAAAAAGTGGTTTTTCATGTTTGTCATTTTTAAAAGTCCTTTATCCTTTTTTTGCTGTCTGTCCAAAATGAACGAAGCGAATTTTCCTGAAAGCGCTCCGAATATCGCGACGCCCACCAGCAAAAGCGCCATCGCCGAAAGGCGGCCCCAAAACGAAGCCGGCGCGATGTCGCCGTAACCTACCGTGGTCACCGTTACAATCGTGTACCAAAAGGCGTCAAACAAACTGTTGATGCTGGAGTTTGTTTTTTGCTCCGAGATGAAGATGACAACCATCATCACTATCAAGAGAACGGAAACGCTTGTCCAAACTTTCACCGACGAGTTGGCCGCAAGACGCGCGATTTTTTCAAAAAACTTTTTTATCTTCATCGCTTAATCTGATCCTTCGATTTCCTTAAAGAGCGCCGCGTAAAGCGTAGTGATGTCCTTGTAAGATCTCTTTATAACTTGCTGCATTCTCTTTGTGATTTTTCTGTAAACGCAAAAGCCAAGGCGCGGATAGTCTTTGCAAAAGTCCACAAAGTCATTTCCGTTTAAAACCAAAACTTCGCATTTGCCGACAGCGCGCACGGTGGCCGAGCGCTGGTCTTGGTCTACAAGCGCGGCTTCGCCGAAAAACACGTCAAAGCTGTCGTCCAAGTCGGCGATGGCGATTTCGTCTCCGAATTGCGTTTTTCTGAAAATTTGGATTGAGCCGTGCGAAAGGATGTAAAGGTTTTGGCCGTTGTCGCCTTCCTTTATGATCAAGTCGCCGTCGTCATAGGATTCCGCGCTGAATTTATCGTAGAGCGCCGTGAACATTTTTACGTCCTCTTCGTTTTCCGCCGAAAAGTCGTCAAAAATGCTAAGGCTTACAAGGCGGGGGAGCGCTTCTTCAAAGGGAATTTTACTTGTCGGCATTCTCATCTTTTGGCTCCTCCTTCACCCTGACATAGATTGCCCTCATTCCGCGCCTTAGCGGAAAATCGTCATCGGGCAACAAGACCGGCTCGTTGCTTTTTAGGGTTTTGACTTTCATCAAGTCGTCGATGACCATTTCAACATTCGGATTTTTGTGCGCCTCGCGAATCGCGTCAAGGCGGCGCTTTTGGAAATTTCCTGTGTTCAAGAGCAGGCCGATTAAAAGAGACTTTTTCGCCGAGTCCGAATTTTGCTCCGCCGAAAAATCGCCGTAAGTTTTTCCGTAAAATTTTGGCGGAATGTTTTCCACCGTAACGCCGCTGTTGGAGTCGATTCCAATCAAGGCGCGGATTACGTTTGAAAAGCCTTTTCCGCTGGAAGCCGTGGCCAAAAGGTTGTGCTCGTATTCCGTGGTCAAGATTATTTCGTCGCAGTGGGCCATGTTCAAGTGGCTTTCGAACTTGGCGTCAAAGATTTCGGCGGCGACGTATATCGACGGGTTCAAGTTTTTTATCGCAAGAACGGCGAGAACCGCGCGCGAGTCGATTTCCAATTGCGTTCCGCCCTTGGATTGGTCGGATATTATAAGGGCGCGCGATGCCTTTGTGACCGCCGCCTTTTTCAAAACCTCTTCGTTTGAAAAATCGCCTGAGATGTAGTTCAAGTCCTTGTAGCCGGGATGGCTTTTCATTTGCGCGATTTGGTCTTGCGGCGCCTCGTTAATCAAGACGATTTGGTCGGGCGTCAAGTCTTCGTTGGCGGCGAGAACCGCTTGGATTATCGTTTCCATGTCGGGCTTCCAGCCGCAGAGCAAAAAGTGTTTTGTCAAGTTTTTCAATTTAGTCAGTCCCTTGTCCCTTTGGTTTTGAAAATTTATGAACACGGAAGAGACTTTTGCGAGTATCGTTCCGTAAAGGCAAATTCGCACAACGCTCGAAATCAGCGTGATCGCGCGGCCTCCAAAAGTCGCCGGCGAAAAGCGGACTACGCCCGTAATGAAGGCGAACAAAAAGTACCAGTAGCTGTCGCCGATTGAGTAAATCGAACGGTTCCGTTCCCAATAATAGGCGGTGTACACGGTGAACAGGTAAAAAAGCGGAAGCATTATTCCAAAGCGAAAATAGTTGGAATGCAAAAGCTCCTGGATGCGTTTCTTTAGCTTTTTTCGTCGTGTTCCCTTTATATGCGCCATACTTTATCTATTATTGCCATTATAATGGAAAAAAGCAATATTTGCAATATAAACGCGGCCTTGCCCTGCCGGCTAATCTTCTGTCGCCGCAATAATCCTGCGTCAAGGCGCGGTTCGCCGCAATGGGCGCAAAAGCTCAGGAATTTTCAGAAAAAAATTTGACTTTTTTCTGAAAATTCCTTATCTTTAAATGTAAGGAGCATCAAAAATGAAAGTTAAACCTTTAGCTGACCGTGTATTATTGAAGGCTGAAAAAGCCGAAAGCAAGACCGCTTCTGGAATCATCATTCCCGACGCGGCGCAAGAAAAAACTCAAACCGCAGTCGTTGAAGCTGTAGGTCCCGGAACAGAAAAAGATCCGATCACCGTTAAGAAGGGCGATCGCGTTATGTATGACAAATATTCTGGAACTCAGGTGAAAATTGACGGCGAAGAATACCTTATCTGCAAGATGAGCGACATCATCGCAGTTTTGGAAAAGTAATTAATAACACTATTGCGATGCGAAAATGGCTTTCGCATCGCAATAGGAACGAGTCAAGGCTTTAAGCGAAGCGCGCCTTGACTCGTTCCTATCGCTTGAATTTTCCAAGCAATAGCCGCGCGTCGCCGTTCGTTGGATCCAGATACAGACTGTATTCCAGCGCCTTTACGGCGGCCGCGTCTTCTTTTTGCGCGTCGTATATGCAAGCCAAGCGATACATTATTCTTGACTTAAGGTAGTTGTCCGTCGCGCGGCCTTGCGCCCTTCCATACAGTTCCAAGGCCTTTTCCTTGTTTCCCGTACTGGAATAAATCATCGCCAAGTTGACCGCGCTTTCCGTGGCGGCCGCCGGGCTTATGTCGCTTCCGCCATAAGCGGCCGAAAATCCGCTTTCGTAAACGGCGTATTCGTAAAGGCGCTTTGTAAGGTCTGTATTCCTTTCCTTTGCGGCGAAATAGGCCGCGTATTCAACTTCCCAAACAGCCATTCTTTGCGCGTTTAGAACCAAGTCTTCCTCAAAGTCGCGCTCTTTTCCAAGCTTGTAGCGGGCCGCCAAATATTTTAGGAACATTTCCTTGGCCTCGTCGTATCGGTCAAGGCGCAAGAGCGTGTGGACGGCGTATTGGGCTATCGCTTGCGGATACAAGTCCGCGCCCGTCGCGTTTCGCTCCAACACCCTGTACATTCTTCCAAGCCGCGTCCTGTCGTCGCTTGAATCGTCGATTTTGTCCTCCAATTCCAATGCGGCTACATAAAGGGTGTCGTTGTGGGTTCTAGCCACCGATTCCTTCATTCTAAGGAGCGCGTCGCTTACCGCGACTCTCGGAGCGTCGTCAAAGCGCTTCATGTCGGTGGATACGACGCCCGCGTCCCTTAGGGATTTTGTAAGCGGGTCGTCCATCGTTCTCCGCGAACTGTTGTAGGCGAAGTTTCCGTAGGCTATCAAGGCTTGGACATTGTCGGGCCATTTTTGCGTTATGAATGTAAGCGTGTTGTAGGCCGCGCGGTCGTCGTTTTTTTGCAGGGCGTAAAGGGCGCTGTTCAAGTACATTGTTCCCAGCAAGGATTCCGTCGAGCCGACTTCCGCCGCGGAAGAGTTTTCGGAGCCGAGCGTGATTTGCGCTATCAATTCGTTTCGTATGCGCTCCGCCTCCTTGTCTTCGCCCATGTTCACGTAGCAGTCAGACAAGAGCGAGGCGATTTCTATTGAGCTGACTTTTCTTGTGTCGTTGATTCCGTCGGCAAAGCGGTCCTCGTTTTTTTGCAGGGCTTCCTTTGCTTCCAATGCGGCTTCCGCGGCCTCGCCGAATTTCTTGTTGTCGTAAAGGACAAGCGCCCAAAAATAAGCGTCGCTTGAACTTTTCTTTTGCTCGGGGACCATTTGCGCGGCGTCGCCGTATTCTCCGTTTTTCATTGAGCGTAGGGCGGCGTTTCTAAGCCAGGCGTTGTCAGCGCTTCCGTTGTAGGCGTCAATGCATACGGCCTGCATTTCCGGCGACAAGTAGTAGTCTTGCGGCCTTTCAATTTCTTCGCGCGCTTCGTTTCGCAAAATGAATTCCGCGTAAAGAGAGCCGTATCTTGTTCCGCGCAAAGACGCCGCCCGTTTTAGGGCTTCGTCGCTTTTTCCGCTTCTGTCCAAGAACCAAGCGTAAACGGCGTTAAGCTCCAAATTGTCAGGGTTTTTCTTTATGCTTTTCTTAAGGATTCTTTCGGCGGCTTTTTTTTGGTCAAGGGCCATGTAGCGCTTGTAAACGCCGACCGCCTCCATTGGGTTAAGGATTTTTTTTTCGCAGGAAGAAAGAATTTTTATGGCGTCTTTGGGGTAGCCTTGCTCTATGTAGCGGTCGGCTTCGTCCAGCGCCGCGGTCATAGACACGGCCGTGGCCTTTGACGAGCAGGAAACTAACGCTCCGCAAAGCGCGACTGCCGCGCAAACAAGCCAAGTTGCCTTCATTGGCGCAGCTCTTTTGAAATGCGGTCAAGAATGCCGTTTATAAAGGCGGCTTGGTCGTCTATGCCGAATGACTTGGCGATTTCAACCGCTTCGTTGATGATAATCGCGCTTTGCAAGTCGGTTTGGAAAATCAACGAGTAGGCGCTGACTCTTAGGATTGACAGCGTGACTTTGTTTATGCGGGAAAAGTCCCAGCTTGGCGAAAGCCGGGACTTGATTTCTGAATCTATCTTGTCGATGTTTTCAAGCGTTCCGCTGAGCATAAGGCGGGCAAAGGTCAAGTCGTCGCCGTCCTTTTTGTTTTCAATCCAATTGAAGCTTGTGACGTCGGCGGCTTCCTTGTCCTCGTTCATGTCCCAGGAATAAAGGCCCTGGATTGCGGCAACGCGCGAATCGTGTCTGTTCATTCAGTTTACCAAGAAAGAAGCTTGAGCAAGTCGTCTCCCGTCTTTTTGCGAGTGACATTTTCGGGCGTGTTGAGAGACTTGATTATTTCCTGGCGCTTTTGCTCCAAGAAAGAAAGCTGCTTTGACTGGGTGACAAGCGACCTGATTGTTTCGTAAACGGTTTGCGTTGAGTCGGGGCGGACTACGTCGCTGATTTCCAAGGCCTTGAAGGGATATTTTTCAAGCGCGATGTAGAACTGCCAAACTTGGCCCGCGTCCATGATTTCTGACGGCTTGTTCAAGTCGCCGTCAAAGATTTTGAGCAACTCGTCGTAAGTGACGCCAAGCTGGGCCGCGTGCTGCTGGACTTTCATCAAGAACAAGTCGGCGGCTCCGTATCCGGCGGCCTTGGGGTCCTGGCCTTCCTTGCGCATTTGCTCTATTGACTTTTTTCCGCTCTTTACGTCCTTAAGAAGGCCCTCGATTTTCACGCGGGAACCCTTGGGGTCGTTTTCCTTGGGAACGGCCACCAAGAACATCTTTAGGCTGTCGGGGCGGATGAACTGTGTTTTGTTCAACTCGTAGTAGTCGCGGATTTCCTTGTCGGTGGCCGCGATGCCCTGCAATTCCTGCTGGTTTTGCGTAAGAAGGTAGCGCCTCCAAATCAAGTCCGGGCGGATGATTTGGTTCTTAACTTCATCTATGGACATTCCTGTTTGGTCTTTCACGAATTCAGAGAAAGTCATTTTTTTGTTGGCCATGACAAGGTCGTTCAACTCTTTTTCTGAATAAACGCGGTTCAAGTTAAGCTGCTGCGAAATGTTGGCCAAGAAAGCCTGGTCGATTTCCGAGGCTGTGGCCGTAACGTTGGCCTTTTTTGCCGCTTGCATTATCAACTTTTGGTTGATGACCGTCTCTAGGGTCTGCTCCCTTTCTTGCGGCGTCAGCTTTCTTCCCGCCTCTTTTTCCTGCGTGTCAACGATGTCCTTGACTTCTTTTACGGTGACAACTTCGGTGTCCGTGATTTTTACTACGGCGAGTTGCTGAAAGAGAGAAGCTTGGGCTGTGGCGGCAAGCGCTCCTGCCAAAAGCATGAATGTTCCAATAGCAAGTTTTTTCATACAATATTCCTTTTATGTGGTTTAAACCACTTAAGTTTCTTTTTGGTTA
Organism: uncultured Spirochaetaceae bacterium; assembly: GCA_902799665.1. Taxonomy (GTDB): domain Bacteria; phylum Spirochaetota; class Spirochaetia; order Treponematales; family Treponemataceae; genus Treponema_D. The sequence continues at coordinate 46,460 of CADCBK010000004.1, forward strand.
CATATTTTCCAAAGGAAGTCCTCGTCGCAGCCTACGGCTGCTTAACGAGTTCGCTTCGCTGCCTCGCGTCATTTGTCCAACGGCAAACCGCCGGAAATAACCGCGCGGATTCTGCGAACTCCGGCGCTTGACGACTGTTCCTTTGTAATCTTAAAGTCTCCGATTTGGGCCGTGTGCTGAACGTGGGGGCCGCCGCAAACTTCCTTGCTGAACCAGTCAGTCTTGGGGTCGCGGCCGATTGTGTAAACCTTTACGTCCTCACCGTATTTATTTGTAAAGAGGGCGCGCGCTCCTTCTTCCTTGGCCTTTTCGAGCGGAAGAATTTCCATCGTGACCGGCAAGTCTTCCTTAATCTTTTGGTTCACGATGTCCTCAACCTTCTTGATTTCCTCGGGAGTCATCGGCCGCTCAAAGGTAAAGTCAAAGCGCATGCGCTCGTTGTTTATGTTGCTGCCTTTTTGCGCGACCTGGTCGCCGAGCACGTCCACAAGCGCCTGCTGCAAAAGGTGGGTGGCCGTGTGGTACTTTGTCGTGATTTCAGACTGTTCGGCCAAGCCTCCCTTGGCTTTTCCGGCATCAAGGCTTTTTGAGGCCTCCTGGTGCTTTCGCTCCGCTTCCTTAAAGCCTTCTACGTCAACCGTAAAGCCGTGCTCGGCTCCCAATTCCTGGGTAAGCTCAAGCGGGTAGCCAAAGGTGTCGTAAAGGCGGAAGGCGACCTTGCCGGAAATCTCCTTTTTGGGGTTTTTCATAAGGTTTGGAAGCATTTTTTGGAACTCGGCCTCGCCGTTTTTAAGCGTAAGGCGGAAGCGCTCCTCTTCCGCGCCAAGTTCCTTGAAAATCTTTTCTTTGTTCTGCTCAAGCTCTGGGTAGGCGTTCTTGAAGTTGGCCACGACGGCGTCCGCGATTTGCGGCAAGAACGACTTGTCGATTCCCAGCTTCATTCCGTGGCGGACGGCGCGGCGGATAAGGCGGCGCAAAACATAGCCGGCTCCAAGGTTTGAGGGAGTCACGCCCCGCTGGTCGCCCAAAATGAAGGTTGCCGCGCGGCTGTGGTCGGCGATGATGCGGACGCTCTTGTCCTTTTCTTCGTCGCTTCCGTATTTGTAGGAAGAAAGTTCTTCTATTTTATTGATGATGGGCTGGAAGACTTCCGTAAGGTAAACCGAAGTCTTTCCCTGCAAAATGCAGTTTGTTCGCTCCAAGCCCATGCCCGTGTCTACGTTCTGCTTGGGAAGGGGCTCCAAGGTCTTTTCGTCCTTGCGGTTGAACTGCATGAAGACGTTGTTCCAGATTTCCATCCAGTTGGCGGAATCCGTTCCCTTGTTGCTGCCTTTTGGCGGAAGGCCTTCGCCGACCCAGTAGAAAATCTCTGTGTCGGGGCCGCAGGGGCCCGTCGGGCCGGCCGCCCACCAGTTGTCGCTTGCCGGAAGGTAGGCGATTTTGTCTTCGGGCATGCCGTTTTCTTTCCAATAATTGGCCGCGTCCTCGTCGCGGGGGGCGTTTTCGTCTCCGGCAAAGACTGTGACGGAAATCTTTTTGGGGTCAAGGCCCAGCCACTGGGGGCTTGTCAAAAATTCGTAGGAGAAGGCGATAGATTCCTTTTTGAAATAGTCTCCCAAAGACCAGTTTCCGAGCATTTCAAAGCAAGTAAGGTGGCTGGGGTCGCCGACTTCGTCGATGTCGCCTGTGCGGATGCACTTTTGGTAGTCGGTCAAGCGCGTTCCGGCTGGATGCTTTTCGCCCAAAAGATAGGGGACAAGCGGGTGCATTCCAGCGGTGGTAAAAAGAACCGACGGGTCATTTTCAGGAATCAGGGACTGGCCTGAAATTTCAACATGGTTTTTGCTCTTGAAAAATTCAATGTACTTAGAGCGTAATTCGTTAGCGGTCATAGTCTTTCAATTATATTGAATTGGGTTTTTCGTGTCAATTATCGCGCCCCTTGAAACGGGCGGCGTTATGGTATAATATAGAAGAATGAGCAAAAAGAAACTTTACGCCATAGCCGCTGCGGGCGGGGCGCTTTTGATCGCCGCTGCGTTGACCCTTGCGGCCGTTTTGAGTTCCAAGACGATAAAGGTTGCCTTTTACGGCGTCAGCGAAGCGGTTCAGGAAAGCGTCAAAAGCCATGTGGACAGAATGAAATTGGGCCGGGTCCGTTATTTTACGCTTGACGCCGCTTTGGACCTTCCAAAAAACGTCCACAAAAAATATTCTATCTTGATAGCGAAAAACTCTTTCGCCTTGAACAGCCGCGCCAAAAATTTTGTTCCGATAAACGAAAGCATTCTTGAGGCGCTGCCGACTTCGATCCGCAAGGCCACGGCATACGGCCAGGCGCATTACGCGCTTCCGCTTCTCCTTGACCATTTTGAAATCGCCTATTACCAAATCAGCAAGAAGGAGCTTGGCCTTGAGCGGCCAAGGAATTACGGCGAGCTTTTGCGCTATTTGGGCGCGCTGAAAAATAACGTGGAGATTCCCCTTGCTTGCGCGGGCGCGAATGACGAAGAGCTTTTTGGCTTTGTGAGCGCCTTCGCCGAGCTTTTTTACGGCGCCGAGGACTATAAGAAGGCGGTCTCTGTTTTGCGCGAGGCTTCCAATTTGAACAAGGACAATTTGCCGGAAGCCTTTACCCGCGTACTTGACGAAATCAAGGCCTTGCAGGAAAGGGAATTGATTTTTTCCAAGTGGACAAGGACTTCTGCGCGCGACATAAGGTATTTTATGCAGGAAAGAAAGATTGGAGCGGCGGCCATGTTTTTAAGCCGGCGGCGCTCTATTGAATACAATTTGGTAAAGTATTACGATTCCGATTTTTTTCCAAAATACGACGCGGGCGCGGACCATGGGCTTGTCGCGCCTCAAATCGCGGCCGTCTTGCTTAAGGCCGACAAAAAGGCTTCGCTGGTTTTGGGCCAGCTAGTCAGTTCTGAAATTCAAGCGGAGCTTTCAAACGAAACTTTCCTGGCGCCAGTCGCGTCAAGGGCTGAATCCTACGACCGCCAGGCCGACGACGTCCGCTTTTGGGCGGCCTCTTGCGCCGCGGGTCCCTTGAACTCAATCGAGCAGGAATGCGAGAACACTGAAGAGCGCCGCCACTTGTTGGCTCAAAAAATCCGCGCTTACTTGGAGCGATAGATGAGAAAATTTTTAGCCGCTTTTTTCGCGCTGATTGCCGCGGCGCTGCTTGTAGTGTTTTTGACAAAAAAAACTTCGGAAGTTTCAGAAAAGGTTTTGTCCGAAAAGCAAGACCAAAATTTGGAGCAGGGCGCCGGCGGCCACAATGACGCCGACAGCGCTCTTGGAAAGGAAGACCAAAGCGTAGTGTCCTTTATGCCTCTAAAGCCCGACGAGACTTTGCTTAGCTCTATGGGAATCGATTTGGACGGCGACAACTTGGACGACGAAATCTTGGTCGTGAAAAAAGCGGGCAATCCCTTCCTTTATTTGATTGTCGGCCTTTACAATCCCCAAACGACCTTGTACGACAGAATCAGCGAGCTTAAGACGGAAGTCACGCAGTTCAAGTCCTTTTCATACAACGGAATGGATGTCGCCGGCGACCACAGGACCGCTTTGGTTTACCAGGGCTTTACCGACGACGGAAACTCTGTTTTGCAAATGTACTATTGTTCGCGCCGCGGCTTGACGAAAATCGGCGACTTTAAAAGCGACGGAACGATTTTCATCCAGCAGTACAACAGAACCGAAACCTACGAGCTTTCGCAGTCGTCGGGCCGCAGCTTTCCCGTTTGGACTTATTCCAGCGACACTCGCGAAGGAGCGGGAAGCTTAAGCCAGGTTCAGACTGAGTACGACTGGAACCCCGACTTGCAGCGCTACGTTCAGGCGAGGCAAATATTTGTGGCCGGAAAAAACATCGCGGCGGAAGCCTTGGCGAAAATCCAAGACGGAACGGTGGAGACGTTCGCCAATTACTTGAACGGCCTTTGGTACAAGACCGACAACGAAGACAACGAGATTCGCTACATTTTCTTGGATTACAAAAATTCCGAGGTCATCTTTTTGGAAGGCGACTCGCAGGAAGTCTACAATTGGCAAAACTCCAACCTTTACAGAAACGGAATTTATCTTAGCACCGTCAACGCTTCAATCGAAAACTTGCGCCGCCGCTTTGACATAAGCCTTACAGGCCTTGACGAAATGCGCGTCCATGTTTACGACGACGTGCGAATGAGGATCGGCGCCGACGCCTTGTGGAACGGCAACTACAAGAAGATGAAAAGCGCAAACGAGTTCCCCTCCAACGAAATCGACACGACGGACTTGGAGGAGCTTCGTTCCCGCTTGGAGGAAATAAAGGAATGGTCCGCCCCCGACGGCGCCTTGATTGCCTTTAAGAACGGCTTGTACACAATCCAAAGCGAAAGCGCCCGCGAGAGCGGCGTTTACTTTGTGTCAAAAATCCAGTCGGCCTTTGTGATTCAATTCAACTCGCAGTCAAGCGACCGTTACATCGGAAACGTTTACTTGATTCGCTACGGAACAAAGACCGTTGAGCCTAGCGCCAAGGAAAAGCGGCGCGGAAAGAAGGCCTCGGTTCAGGAGGACAAGGACACCTTGATTTTGCAGCCGGCGGAAATAATGTCTAACACCGCCTATGAAATCTCTGGCCGCGTCATAAGCCTTAGCGCCGAGACTGAAGGCGCTAAAGAATAAAAAAAACGCCGCTTTGCGCGGCGCTTTTTTTTTTAAGCCTTGGCGGCTTTCTTGGGCTTTTTTTCTTGCGCGGCCTTTGATTCTTCCGCTTCAACGATTTCTTGGAATTCCTTTCCGTCCATCGTCTCCACTTCCAAAAGCCGCTTTGAAATTTTCTCAAGCAAGGGCTTGTGGCTCTTTAGCGTTTTAAGCGCCCGCTTGTAGCGCTCGTCAATTACGCGCGCGATTTCCTCGTCGATGAAGTTTTGCGTCTGCTCGCTGAACTCGCGCACGATGGAAGGCTCGCCGCCGCGGTTTCCAAGAACGCCCTTACCAAGCGTCATGTTCTTGAACTTTGAGCTCATTCCAAAGTCGACTATCATTCTCTTTACGATGTCAGTCGCGCGGGCTATGTCGTTTGACGCGCCGGTCGAGATTTCGCCAAGCATGACCTCTTCGGCGGCGCGGCCTCCAAGAAGGGTGTCCACTTCGTTGATCATGTCGCGGTAGGTTTGGAAGTTGACTTCCTCCTGCTCGCGGTACTGGGTGTAGCCGCCGACTCCGTGCGAGCGCGGAATGATTGTGATTTTGTTTACCGGCGGATAGTCCGGCGTAAAGGCTCCCATAAGCGCGTGTCCCGTTTCGTGGCAAGCCACAAGGCGGCGCTCTTTTTCGTTCTTTTGGTAGTTCTTTTTCTTTAGGCCTATGCTTACCTTGTCTATCGCGTCGTTAAAGTCGGCCATCGAAACTTTCTTGCGGCCGTTTCGGACGGCCAGAAGCGCCGCCTCGTTGACCACGTTGGCCAAGTCCGCGCCCGCAAAGCCGATCGTTCCGTGCGCGATTGAGCTAAAGTCAACGTCGTCGTCAAGCTTTACGTTTTTGGCGTGAATCTTAAGTATTTCCTCGCGGCCTTTCACGTCCGGGCGCTCAACCGGAACTTGGCGGTCAAAGCGGCCTGGGCGAAGGAGCGCTGGGTCAAGGATGTCGGCGCGGTTTGTGGCGGCCAAAACAATCAAGCCCTTTTCGTTGTCAAAGCCGTCCATTTCGACCAGCAATTGGTTCAATGTTTGCTCGCGCTCGTCGTTTCCGCCAAGGTTGTTGACGCGGCTTTTTCCGATGGCGTCCAGCTCGTCGATGAATATGATGCAGGGCGCCTTTTCGCGCGCGGTTCTGAACAAGTCGCGGACGCGGCTGGCTCCGACGCCTACGAACATTTCGACAAAGTCCGAGCCTGAGATTCTAAAGAAGGGAACTCCGGCCTCTCCCGCGACCGCGCGGGCAAGCAAGGTTTTTCCGGTTCCGGGCGGGCCGACAAGCAAAACGCCCTTGGGGATTTTTCCGCCGATGTCCGTGTATTTTTTGGGAGACTTTAAGAAGTCAACGACTTCAACCAATTCTTCTTTGGCCTCGTCAACTCCGGCGACGTCGGAAAACCTTGTCTTGACCTTTCCTTCGTCCACGGCTTTGGCTCTTCCTCCGCCCGCTCCAAAAAGGCTTCCCATTCCGCCTCCGCCCATGCGACGGAAGATGAAGAAGTACATAAGCATCAAAAGGCCGATGGGCAAAAGGATGTTCAGCAAAATTTGCAAAAGGTAGTTGTTTTGCGTCTTGATGAATTTGTAGTGGACGCCGGTTTCGTCAAGCAGCTTTATGAAGTCCTCGAACAAAATTCCCACGGTTTTGTAGTCGGGATTTTTTCCGCTCTTCATGAAGAAGGGAAGGGGAGCCTTGTCCGCTTCGGCCTGCTCGCTTTGAACGGAACGATAGCCGTAAAAATAGCTTTCGCTCAGCTCGACTTCCTTTATGCTGCCGTCTTGGACCAAAGACCTGAATTCCGAAAAATCAATGATCTTTTCGTTGGCGCTGGAAGAAAAAATGTTTATGAAGCCCAAGACCAAGATCGCTGTGACTATAATCAGCCAAAAAGGAAATGTCGGCTTTCCGCCGGGACCGTCTTTTTTTTCGTCATTGTCGCCTGACAGCTTGAAAAAGTCGAACTGGTCGTTTTCGTCTTTTTTGTTCTTTTTTTTGTCGTCTTTTTTTTGTTCGCTCATATCGTTTAAATATAGCGCAAAAAAACGCCCTTGCCAAGTGAGCGATTTTTTATTATAATAGAATATAGTATGATTTATAACGAAGAAGACGAAAAAAAGAAATCAGCCCCAAAGCCCGACGCTTTGGCTGAAAAGTTCCTCAAAACCCGCCAAATTTTGCTTTCGGGCGAAATCAACAAGGAATTGGCCCAGACTGTAAACAAACAGCTTTTGCTTTTGGAATCGGATGGAACAAAGCCGATATACATTTACATTGACTCGCCCGGAGGGGACGTTAGCGCGGGCTTCGCGATTTTTGACATGATCCGCTTTGTCAACGCGCCTGTCGTTTTGATTGGAAACGGCCTTATAGCCAGCGCCGCCGCGCTGATTTTGCTGGCCGTTCCCAAGGAGCGCCGAGTGGGATTGCCCCACAGCTCCTACTTAATCCACCAGCCGCTTTCGGAAATGCGCGGCGTGGCCACCGACCTTCAGATTCAGGCGGAAGAAATGGCCAAAACCCGCGCCCTTCTCAACAAAATCATCGCCGAGCAGACCGGCAAGGACGAGAAGCAGGTTAAAAAGGACACCGAGCGCGACTATTGGCTTACCGCGGACGAGGCTTTGGAATACGGCCTTATCAGCAAAGTCATTTCAACGCGCAAAGAACTTGCAGGAATGAAGATTAAATAGTATAATCTTTATATGGTCTTTGAACTGACGGACGCGCTTGGCGAGGCTATTGCAAAAGCTCTGGAGAACCAGGACAAGAATTTTCTGGTTGACGCCAAAAATTCCGCGCTCGTCGAATATGACCAAAGCGTTTGCCCTGACGACGACCGTTACTACGAGTTGCCGCCCTGGGACAGCGCGGACGGCTTTTCACTTATGGAAAGCTTTGTCAACGATTTGCATTCGCCATTGGCCTACACGGATTTGCAGGCGGCGTTGCATTCTGGAAAGGGGGTTTTTAGAGGATTTAAAGACGTTTTAAAGCGGTACCCGTTGATAGAACGCAGGTGGCATTATTTTAAAGGCCGCGCTCTTTTAAGTTATGTCAACAGTTGGTACAATTCGCTTCGTGAGTCATGGGGCTTGGAAAAACTGGATTCCGAACCGGATGAGACGGAAGACTTGCTCCTGGATGATTTTACTTTTAGCGAATACAATTTTGAAAGGGACAGGCAGAACGCGCTGGAGCTTTTAAATCAAGCCGTCCAAGAGCTTGGACATGAGTTTGCGGCTGACGTCGCCCAATCTTTTGGGGAACTTTGGCTTAGCCAGTTTGACTATAACGCCCAGGCTCAAAAGGGTTTTGTTTGCAAAACCTTTGGCGGAGATTTTGCCGGATGCGTTGTTTGGTCGCCGTGTCCCAAAGATTCAAGCAAGGCCGTTTTGATTGAAGGCCTGTTTGTTGAAAAAAATTGCCGCGGCTTAGGCATAGCGAGGGAGCTTTTTGAACGCGCCCTTGACTCTTTACAAGCCGCAGGCGCGCAATGGGTTATAATTGCGAACACTTTTGTTCCGGACTTGATGCAGGGAATGTTGAACCGTTCAGGATTTAAAAAAATAGGTTCCACCTGGATCGCGGATTTTTTAGGAGATTTAAATGCGTTACAATAACAGAAGAGGATCGGAGATTGATTACGATCGAATCGCGGAATTTTTGAAGGCTTCCGTTCAGCAGGTAAAAACACAGGAAGACGTTGACGTCTTGATTCAGCTTAAAAAGGTTTTTAAGAAGAATGTTCCGTTCACCTTGCGCGGATACCTTGCCGCCTATTTGCTTAAGGTTGCCACAGGCAACGCCCGCCGTCCCTTTGTTCCTAGAGGGGACCACGAGAATTTTTCAAAAGACAATTTCCGCTCGCGCCGCGACGAGAGCCGCCATGACGCGAAGGCCGAAGGTTCCGACGCGGAAAGCCGCCACGAGCCCCATCCCCGCGTGGAGATAGATCCGGCCTTGGCCACAACTATTTTCATCGGAATCGGCCGCAACCGCCGCGTGTTCCCGCGCGACTTGGTTGGCCTTTTGATTGGAGCGGCCGGCTTGGACCGCGAGCGCATCGGCGACATCCGCGTTTTGGCCAACTACTCTTTTGTCCAGCTCTTTACCGAAGACGCCGACAAGGCTATCAACGCCCTTAACGGATACGACTACCGCGGCCGAAAGCTTTCTGTAAGCTACTCGCGCCAAAAGGACGGCGACGCCTCTCAGGAAAGCGCCGAAAGCTCAAGCGGCGAAAGCGTTTCGGCCGCCGCGGATCAGGCCCAGCCATCCCAAGAGCTTACCGAGCAGGAGCGCGAGGACGCGGCCGCTTACGCCGCAGCCGAAAAGGCCTCTGAAAACCAGGGCTTCGGCGCTCCGCTTGTTTGAGGAGCGTTTGCAGCTAATGGACATACATTCGGCCCAAACGGGCCCTTTGGAAGTTAACACGTTCATTTTGCCGCTTGCGGGGCGCGCCGTTTTGTTGGTTGACCCCGCGGGCTGCGACTATTCCGGCGACGAAAAAGCCGTCGCCCAAATTCTTGACGAGCATGATTGCGCTCCTGTGGGCGTTTTGCTTACGCACGGGCACTTTGACCACGTTTGCGGCCTAAAGGCCCTGCGTTCCTCTTTTCCAAACATTCCAATCGCGATTCATGTCGCCGATAAAAATTTCCTTGGGCCAAATTCAGAAGCCGTCCACAAGCAAAGCTTGGATTTGATGTCTTTTGGCGGCGAGGACTTTTTGCGCGGCTTGTCGGACCTTCCCGACGCCAGCTATCTGTTAAAGGACGGCGACTGCCTTGACACAATCTTTAAGACTGAAGACATAATCAGCGCCTTTACCGGCGACGAGGTGCCGGATGTGGAAGGCGTGGCTAACGCGTTAAGCCATTGGCGGGTGATTCACACTCCGGGACACACTCCCGGTTCCGTATGCTTTTACAACGAGTCAGAAAAGGTTTTGATTTCCGGCGACACGGTTTTTTACCAGTCGTATGGCCGCACAGACTTGCCGGGCGGAAGCGAAGGGCAAATGCAAAAAAGCTTGTCCGGGATTTTTGAAACGATTCCCGGCGACGTTTTGGTTTATCCAGGCCATGGCGCTTGCGGCTTTGAGCTTTCGGCCAACAAATAGCGCGGCTTTGCTTGGGCTTTTGTTAAAGCGATTCAACCTGTTCGCGCATCTTAAAGTCTTTGTCTTGGTCAATCATTTGCAGCATTATTCTCGCGATGTCAGGGTCAAATTGGCTTCCAATGCCTTGGCCTATTTCTTTGCGGGCAACGTCTTGCGGCAGCTGGTTGCGGTAGCTGCGGTTTGACGTCATCGCGTCGTAGGCGTCGGCGACCGCTATGATTCTTCCGATTTCCGGAATCTTTTTTCCGTCCAAGCCTGAAGGGTAGCCCCTGCCGTCGTAGCGCTCGTGGTGGTAATAGGCGCCGTCGGCGATGTGCGGAATTTGGGTTATGTTGGCCAAGATTTGCGCGCCGATTACAGGGTGCTCCTTTATTTTGTCGTATTCCTCAGGCGTAAGCTTTCCCTGCTTGTTTATGATTTCGTTTGGAATGCCAATCTTTCCCACGTCGTGCAAGAGGGCCGCAAGGTAAACGTTTCGGCAAGCGGCTTCGGATTTTTCAAGGCGGCGCGCTATTTCACGCGCGTATTCGGCGACGCGGGTTGAGTGGCCGTGCGTGTATGCGTCCTTCGCGTCAATCGCGCTTGCAAGCGCCTCCGCGGTTTCTATCGTCATGCGGGTGAGCGCCGTGATGTTGTTGCAAACGACGTTCTCCATTTTGTAAACGGAAATCGCCAAGGTCTCAAGCTCGTCCTTGTTTTTTATGTCAAGGAGTCCTTTGTTTGGATTTTCGTTTGTGGAGGCGAAGCGGTTGGTTTCGTTTGTGACCAGCAAAATCGGCTTTATGAAGCGGAAGTTAAAATATGCCGCGAAGGCCGCCACAAAAAGCGCTCCAAAAATCAAGGCCATGATTATGACGTTTCGGACAAAATCTTTTCTTGCGTCTACAAATTCCTGGACGTTCTTTTGCGCGCCAAGGAGGGCCACTATCTTTCCTTTGGAGTCGTAGACCGGAACTTGCGCCGTTATGTGCGAGCCGCTTCGCGACTTGATTGTGTGGCGCACAAGCTCCGCGCCTTCTTCGTAAACCCGCCTTGTCGTTTTGTTGTAGCCTTCTTCATAGTAGTCTTCCTCGTAGCCAAGAGGGTAGGGAGACCATTTTGTCCGCTTTCCGACAGGGTCGTAAAAATAAAAGATGTGCCTGTAGTCCGGCGGCTCCACCTCGGAAACATAGATTACGTTAAGGTCAAATTCGTCCACAAGGCGCTGCAAGAGCTTTAGAACTTCCTTGTGCGCCTGGTCCGGCACTGGATTGGCCCGGTATTTGGCGAAATCGTCCGGGTTTAGGCTTGCGCGCGCGGTGGCCGCTATTTCGCGTATGCTGGCGTCATATTGTTCCCTAAACTGGCGGTTAAAGGCCCAGTAGGACACGGCAAGCATCATCGAGCAAAGGACAAAGCCCGCCATGCCGATAAAAAGGACAACTCTTTTTGTAATGACGGGAAAGGCTTTCTTAGTCATGCTATCTATTATAGCGCGTTTTGGGGATTTTGGCAAATTTTTAGCGAACGCTCTAATGGTTGAAAATCGCTTTGGAAAGAAGCGCTTCCGCCCGTTTTTCAGCTTCGTAAGCCATGACTCCTGCGACGCAAGCTGAAATCACGCAAATTGCATAAACCGCAATGTCTGGCAAGTCTCTTATGCATGAAATTTTGTAGAGTCCTCTTTCCAAGTAGAAATGCGTGACATAAATCATCGCCGAAATCTTTCCAAAAGGATCCCAAATCTTTCGGTTTAAGCAATTGAAGATTCGTTGCTGATTTAAATTTAAAACAATTAGCAAGGCGGCGGTTGCAAAATAGATCAAGAATTCTTTGTCGTTGAAATTTTGTTTTACCGCTAGATAAACAACCAATATAATAAAAGCAATCTCGAACATAATGGAAAGAAAAGCGACGGCGCCATTCTTAAATTTATCTAAATTTTTGCCAATGAATATAGAAAGATAATACGCTTCTATTCCAAAACTAACGCCGCATATTCCTCTGACAAGTCCGGCGGAAAAGAAATTTCCAATCAAAGGAACGCTGAAAAGGTTGCAACATCCCCAATAATTCATTATGGACAAAGAGAAGAAAGCGATTAACGGAAAATACAGCGAAACAGCCAGCTTCTTGCGCCAACAAAGCAAGGCGCTGGCGACAAGCGTTCCCCAAAACAACGCGCTTATGTACCAGATTACATTCCAGCCCGCAAATTTGTTTATTCCGCCTAAAAAGAAAAAGGTCGGCCACGCTTCAGATTGAAATCTTAGTCTTATGCCGTCGTAAACAATTCCTTCCAGCGCGCCTATGACAAGAAGCGGGTACAGGCGTTTGATTCTTGACAAATTGTATTTTAAGAATTTTTTTTCATTTGAGCTCTCTTCGTTTTTGTAAAAATGTTTTGCCGTGAAAAATCCGGAGACAATAAAAAAGAAATCCACGCAAGCGGTGTGAAATTGGATCGTGTATGATGGATTGTTTTCTTGGTAAAAAACGCAATAAGCGTGGCCGACGACGACGCCTATTGTAAAAAAGAATCGCAAAAATTCTATGACATGATTTTTTTCTTTCATTTCTACCTTTCCCATCGAATGTTTTCTTTTACGATTTTTGCAGGATTGCCGGCGATGACAACATTTTTTTTGGTGAATTCTTTTGTTACGATTGAACCCGTTCCCACAACGGAACCATCCAACACACAAGAGCCTTTTAAAAGCCTTGAACATGGCGCGATCCAAACATTGTCTCCAATGCGGACGTCTTTTTCGACGTTTAGTTTTTCTCCGCTTTCGGCGCTGAATATTGAATGGCTGTCGCCTGTCCGAACATATATGTCATTGGAAAAAAGGCAGCCGTTGCCAATATAAAGGCTGGTTCCGTTTTCTGCTGTAAGATTGTGGTGTCCCCATGCAAAGGCATTCTCATTGCCGATTACGATTTTAGTCTTGTTCCCGGAGGCCGAAAACACGTCGTTTCCGCCTGAAAAATCGTTTTTATCGCCTATATGAATTTCGCAATTGTTCCCGTTGATTATGAATTCCGCTTTAAATAATTGGTTTGATTTTTCGATGATAATTTTGTTTCCGCTTCCGTTTATGTAAAAGCGGCAGCTTTTTAAGACTGTGTTGTCATCAACGCGCAACAAATTTTTGTCGCCTTTTATTGAAATCGAAATTTTTCTAAAAACGCCTGTTATGTATTCGATTGAATTTTCCTTTCCTTCAATCCGCTCTTTTGTGAACAAGCGCCTTTTTATGAAGCGTTTTACTTTTTTTAACATTTGTTTCCGCATTTAAAATTTGAATGTAAAAAGGCGCCAATAGCGTTGGAATCGTCCTTTCCAGACTTGCAGGAAATGGACTTTGTCAAAAACCCTTGCAATCCTAAATTCTTTTTTCTTGCTGTAAATGCATTTTTTGTTAAAGAAAAAATCAAAGCCTGTTGAGCCAATCGTGTCTAAAAAAAGGCGGAACTTTTCATGGTTTATTTTAGGAAAGCCTTCAAAAATCTTTTTCTTTTCGAGTTTAAAGAACAAGCGAATCGTATCTGCGAAAGACTTTTTTTCCCTTATGCTCTGGTCTTGCGTCAAGGCCGTCATTTCAGGAATTGGCGTCCCCCATTCCTCAAACGAAATTGTGTCAAAGTCCTTGGCGGCCCAATCCAATATTTCATCGCTTGGGTTTTTGCCTAAAAAATCCGTTCCGCGGCGCAGCGTGCGCAGTTTTCTTGTTGCGTAAAGCTTTGGATGAAAATGCTCGCAGTATGTTCCAAATGTTTCAAATTCGCTAAAAAACCTTTGGTCGGTTTTTACATAGTCTGGCGCTAAAAGTTCGCTTGCGTTAAGAATTTTCTGCCAAAAGTTTTCCCCTAAAATGCTATTGTTTTCTTCGATTTTTAGAAGCATTTCGCGAACAACTTCGGAATTAAAAATCATATGCTCGGAAATAAAAGATTCTGGCCGGCCTTTCTTTAAGTTAAAAAGATTTTTTATCGTTCTAAAATATGAATAAAAGTATTCGCGCTTTAAGTTAAAGTATGGCCTGCCGTTTTTGTCAAAAAAATCAATCGGATTAAGGGGGATGGTGTCCGCGTCCCAAACAAGATAGTATTCGTCGCGACAGTTTTTGGCAAGTCCAAGCTTTAGGAATTGCTGAAGGTACCAGCCTGTGTTTTTGGGATCGCCGCCTAGCTTTTTTATGTAACTTGAAACTTCATTGAATGAAAGTTTTGGCAGCAAAGAGTTTTCGTCGATAAAAGCGCATCCAAGCAAGTCTTTGCGCAAAATTTTTTTAGAAGAAATAATGGTGATGTTTGACGAAATGTTCTTTTTTATGTAGGGGATGTTTCTTTTAGCGAATTCCCAAGTTTTGCAGTCAAGGATAAGATATGCTGTGAAATCCTTCATTTATATGTAATTACCTATAGTGATTATTTCAATTACGATTATTCTAGTGTCAATTACATAAATTGTCAATTGTAAAAGAAATATATGCTGTAAAGTATAAAAATGCAGGAGCCATCATTTAAAGACAGACTTATCGACGAATTAAACTATCAGGGGATTTCAAAAAAAGAATTCGCCGAGCGCGTGGGCATAAGTTCTGGAACTTTAGGAATGTATTTGTATCGAGGTTCCATTCCCGCAGCTGATGTCGCGCTAAAAATGGCTCGCACCCTTAATGTTAGCGCGGAATACCTTGTCCTTGGCATAGAAAATGGAAAGAAGGCTCCGCGCGTTGATTCAAAGACAAAATGGCAAAAAAAAGAAATCGAAAACATAGTGAATTCTCTGACCGATTCCCAATTAGAGCATTTTTTCTTAATCGCGCGCGAGTTTAAGGCGGCTGTTTTTAAGTCATAGCCACGGCGCCGCCCTTGTCGGACCTCTTTTTTTGTGGTATAATGCATCCGCAACTTGCGCGGGAGAACGCAATGTTTTTTTAAGGGGTTTTTGATGAAATCTTATTTTGACTTGAAGGGACAAGTGGCTGTCGTTACAGGCTGCTCTACGGGATTGGGCGTTCAAATGGCAAAGGCTTTGGCAAACCAGGGCGCGAACATTGTGGCGATTGCCCGCCGCCAGGAATTGATTGACGCTGTGGCCAAGGACATTCACAACGAATACGGCGTGGAAACGCTCGCCGTCCGCTGCGACATCACTGACACAAACGCGGTTAACGAGGCGGTTGACAAAATCGTCGCCAAGTTTGGCCGCATTGACATTTTGATTAACAACGCCGGAACTGGCGCCGTCGCTCCCGCCGAGGATATCACCGACGAGCAGTTTAACGGCGAGCTTAACGTAGACTTAGGCGGCACCTTCAAGATGTCGCGCGCCGTCGCCAAAAAGGCCATGATCGGCGCCAACTACGGCCGCATCATCAACATCGCTTCGATGTACGGAATGGTCGGAAACAAGGTGGCGCCTTGCTCTCCCTACCATGCGGCCAAGGGCGGCGTGGTGAACCTTACGCGCGGACTCGCCGCGGAATGGGGAAAGTACGGAATCAATGTAAACGCGATTTGCCCCGGCTACTTTTACTCGCCGCTTACAAAGGAAACTCTTGACTCGGACTTTTTCCAGAACAACGCAAAGACGATGATTCCGCTTAGCCGCTACGGAAACGAAGGCGAGTTGGACACTGCCGCGATTTTCCTGTCAAGCCCCGCCTCGTCTTATGTCACCGGCGTGATTCTTCCGGTTGACGGCGGCTATACAAGCATGTAAGCCCGGCATGGCGCTGTGAAAAAAAAATCCCGCCCGGCGCGGGATTTTTTTTTATTGCGGCGCGAAAATTTTGTTCGCGCCTACAGGTATTTTTCCTCAAAGTCGCTGACCGCGAGCGGCTTTGAGAAAAGGTAGCCTTGGAAGTATGAGCAGCCAAGCTGGTTTAGGTTCCTTAACTGCTCGTTTGTCTCAACGCCTTCCGCAATCAAAATCATGTTAAGGGCTTTTGAAATGTCGACGATGAATTGCAGAATCGTCCTTACCCGCTCGCGGTTTTCGTTGTCTTGGACAAGAGCCATGTCGATTTTCAGGAAGTCGGCGTTAATGTCCTTTAGGAAATTTAGCGAAGAGTAGCCGTGCCCAAAGTTGTCGATTCCAACGGAAAAGCCGATTTGCTTTAATTTCGCAAAGAGATTAGACATTTGCCTTACGCCGTTAGTCAAAGAGCTTTCGGTGAATTCAAGCTTGATGTTTTGCGGATTGAACGTATGCTTTAACAGCAATTGCTTGAATGAATCCGCGATGTCGATGTA
Source organism: uncultured Spirochaetaceae bacterium (assembly GCA_902799665.1). GTDB lineage: Bacteria > Spirochaetota > Spirochaetia > Treponematales > Treponemataceae > Treponema_D. The sequence goes on from CADCBK010000004.1 coordinate 62,523, forward strand.
AAAGATGTCTTTTGTAGAGACATTCACCGAGATTCTCGCGTTGTCCAGCCCGCGCTTGTTCCACGCTTCAAGAGTTTTTACCGCTTGCTCCCAAATAAAAGCGTCCAGCTTGTGTATTAGCCCTGACCTTTCAAGCGCGGGCAAGAAGTATTCGGGCTCCAAAATTCCGCGCTGGGGATGGTTCCATCGCGCCAAGGCTTCGCAGCCGGCGAGCCTTCCGTTGGCGTCGACGCAAGGCTGCAAGTACATGTGGATTTGCCCATTGTTCAGAGCGTCCTCAAATTCCGTCGTTATTTGGCGCTCGCGCAAAAGCTCGTCCATCAAGTCCGAGTTGTAGTAGGCGATGTGCTTTTGGTAGTCGTTGCAAATTTTGCTTATCGCAAGCTGGGTCTTGTCGTAAAGAAGCTGGGCGCTTTCGTTGTCGCCGTGAACTTCGCAAACTCCTACGCACAAGTTAAGCTTGTACATTGAGCCTTCCAAAACTTCTTGAGCGCTGTCCAAAAAGGCCTTGATCAAATTTTCAGTGAAGAATTCTTTTTGCGCCAAAAGGCCAAAGCGGTCGTCGCCGACTCGGCCCAAAACGCAGTCGTGGATGGCGAGCGTTTTCGCGGTGGTCACCATTTTGATAAGAACTTTGTTTCCCACTTCCTCGCCAAAAAGCTCGTTGACCAGCTTGAATTGGCGGATGTTGGAAGACATCATTATGTATTCAGTGTTTGGGTTTTCCTTTAGCTTGGCGTCGCAAGTCCTAAAGAAATGCTCGCGGTTGTAGGCGCCCGTAAGCTCGTCGTGGTTGGCCAAGAATTTTTGGGTCAAGTAGCGGTTTATTTCGTCGGTTTTGTCTGAGAGCTTTAGGTAGGAGCCGATTAAATTGTAGCCGTAGTAAACGTCTTCCGCCTCGATTTCAAACTGCCTCTCCTGGCCGTTTACCGAAAAGAATTCCACGGGTTTGGCGTCGCGCTTGTTTTGAGTCTTTCCGCGCGCGTAAATCAAGAATTCGCTGGCTTTGGCGGGGGAGAATTTTCCGTCGCTGCCGCAGAACAAAAGCTTGGCCTTTGAGTTTGTGTAAAAGCAGTCGTCGTTGACGTCAAAATATAAAATCGCGTCGTCTATGTTTTCGTTGACGTTTGTCAGCGAGTTTGTCAAAAGCTTTCGCGCGGCTGTGAACGACGAATGGTAGAATATGAATATCGCCAAGAGCGGATAAAGGAATACCGAAAAGTCTATGACAAAATTAATCGAGTAGCAGAACGCGTTGGCAATGATGACTATTATGAAAGCGACGAAAACCGACACATACTTTGATTTGTAGCCGTATGGAGAGCCGATTATCGCTTGCGTCAAGGAAACAAGCGAGGCCAGAACCATCACGTAGCAAAATGCCAAGTGTATGTAGTGCAATCTGGTGAATTCGCAAGCCCAATAGTAAATCTCTTCGTCCAGCGCGATTCTCGAAAGGTTAAAAGTGTGGCCGGTCCATGCGTTCGCTATAAGCGAAACTGTGTCCACCAAAAGAATCGGAACGAGCGCGATGATGGTGGGCTTGATTTCCTTTAGCCGCCAAGTGTAGGTCAAGACAAAAAGCAGCATGGAAAAAGCCAGCCAGTCGGTGCAGGCGTAGTAAAGGCCGTTGAAAAGCATGGCCCAGAAATGGCTTTTTACCGCAACGAAAGCTGAATAAATCGGAACGGTGATTATCGCGACTAGGATTGGAAACAAAAACAATTTTTTGTAAGGGGATGCGGTGCGGTTTACGCTCCTAAGAATGAAGAAGAGGGCGATCCAAACCGTAAAGGCGATGGCATAGTAAAACAACTCAGGAGTCGTCATTTCTGTCCCCCTTGGCAGTAGTTCTTTTCAAACTCGTTGACTGAAATTGGCTTTGAAAAATAAAAGCCTTGGAAAATGTCGCAGCCTGATTCTTTTAGGAAGGCCGCTTGCTCTTCTGTTTCGACGCCTTCCGTGATGACTCTCATGCCCAAGGTTTTAGCCATTCTTATGATTGACGTGATTATGTCTTTCGCCTTTTGCGAAAAGTTTTCTTCCATCAAAAAGCCCATGTCGATTTTCAGCGCGTTCATGTCAACGGCTTTTAGCGTGTTCAGCGATGAGAAGCCGGAGCCAAAGTCGTCCATTTCCACTGAAAATCCGTAGGCGTTGAGCTTTTTTAGAATTTGCCTGTGCGCGTTGATGTCTTGCATCAATACGGTTTCCGTTATTTCTATGTTCAATTTTTTAGGGCTGATTCCGTGCTTTTCGACCAGGCCCGTCAAGTAGCCGTAAACGTCGCAGTAATAAAAATCCTTGGCGCTTATGTTGACTGAAATGTGCATGTCGTTTTTAGCCTCTTTCCATTGGGCCAATTTTTTGACGGCTTGTTCCCACATGAATTGGTCAAGCTTGTGGATTATTCCAGACTTTTCCAAGATGGGTATGAATTCGGAAGGAGGAATGACGCCTTTTTCGGAAGACAGCCAGCGCGCCAATGCTTCGGCGCCCAAAACCTTTTGGTCCGCGGAATTGATTTGCGGCTGCAAGAACATGGCGAATTCTCCGTTTGCCAATGCGTCGTCAAATTCGGACGCAACGCGCTTGTCATGGATTTGCTTGTCCATGATTGAGGAGTCGTAGAATGCGATTGTCTTTTCAAGGTTGCCGCGGATTGTCTCTATCGTCATGGCGGCCTTGTCGTACATATGGCGCGGGTTTTCGAATTTATCGGACACCGCGTAGATTCCTGAATAGCATTGAAGCTTGTAGTTGTATTTTGAAACGGTTTGCTGCAGAGTCATGTTGTTTTGGTTTATGGTGTCAAGGTCAAATCCGTTTTTGGGGACGAGCGCGGCGAATTTGTCGCCTGTCATTCTTCCATAAATCGCGTCGGGATAGTTGTTGGAAGAGAGCAGGGCCGCTTGAAGCTTTAGCACTTCGTCGCCGACTTGCTCGCCAAAGAGATTGTTCACAAGCTTGAAGTCCATTATGTCGGTGGCCACAAGCAAGTAGTCCGTGTTTTTGTTCACGCGCAAAAGTTCGGACGCTTTTCTAAAGAAGGTGGAACGGTTGTAAAGGCCCGTGAGCGCGTCGTGCTCGGACTTGAACCTTTCTTCCTCCAAGCGCTTAAGCTCGTCGCTTGTGTCAACCAATTTTAAGTAGCTTACGATTTGGCGGCCCTTTTTGTCCTTGAGAATCCTGTATTCGCAGTCAAAGGTCCTTGTCTCGTTGTTGACGAGCATCGTTTTTGTAAGCGTCAAGAAGTTGAACATTTTTTCAGGGTACTGGGCGTTCAGCTTGTCGCGGAAGCCTTCTGCGGCCGCCTGTCCGTTGGGGCCGTAGCCAAAGATGTTGCGCGCCTCCCGGTTCAAGTAAAAGCACATTCCCTTGCTGGCGAAGCATACGACGGCGTAGCTGATGTTCTCGGACGCAAGCGAAATCATTGTGTTCAAGAGCGACGCCTTGATTCCCCAGAATGAAATTTGAAAGGCGTAGACGGCGAGAAAAAGATAGAGCAATATTGAAAGCTCAAGCCTAAAGGCGCCGAAATAATAAACCGCGTTCATTATGATGACTAGCAAAAAGAACAATGAAATCGTGATGAAGTTGCTTCTGTAAAAGCTTGGCAGCTTGAATGTTCTCTTTAACAGAGCCCAAATGATTATGGCGCTCATCACGACTTGAAGCGCCAGGTTGAAGTAAATCGGCCACAAGAAAACTCTGGCCCAATAGTTGAAGGAACCGTTCTTGAAGAAAACAGGGGTAAGGCTGATGGCGTGTTCCGTCCAAATGTTCACTATGAAGCTTATGAAATTCAGGCCCGCGAAAGTGAAGAAAATCCACGCGGCGAGCGACGGCCTTTTGAACGACTTGGAGATTTCGGCGATTGAAATCACAAAGACGTAAATCGCGAACAAAACGCATAGGTCAAAGATGTAGTAGAGAGCGCAAAGTGTTAGGGCAAGCCTTTTGTTCACGGTGAAAAATTGCGCCGTGTAAGACAAGAGGCATAAGGCCGCCAACGAGCAAAGCGCCGTTACAAGCGGCGAAAGCCTGGCCTTTCTTTTTGTTGATAGTATTGCCAATACGACAAGCGCTATTGTGGATATTGAATTCCATGCGATATAAACCGCTCTCATGTTTTCCATTTTACCACAAAGGAACGATTTTCGCAAGGTGAAGTTTTCGCGCGAAAAAAAAACGCGCTTTTCTATTGACTTTTTTTTTCAAAAAGTGTATAAAGACGCCGTAAGCATCAAAGGCGATGTGAACAATTTTTTTTTGCCTTTCCGCAAAGAAAGTTGTTCACATCGCCTTTTTTGTTTTTTTGCCGCGTTTTCAATTAAGGAGGAAAATATGGCCCAAACTAACGTTCCCGAACTTTTTGGCTCGATGGTGTTCAACCAAAAAACGATGAAGGAAAGGCTTCCAAAGGAAACCTTCAAGGCGCTTAAAAAAACGATTGACGGCGGAGAGCCGCTCAACATCGACCTTGCCAACCAAGTCGCCCACGCGATGAAAGAATGGGCCATAGAAAAAGGAGCCACGCACTTTACCCACTGGTTCCAGCCCCTTACCGGCATCACCGCCGAAAAGCACGATTCCTTTATCACTCCGCAGGATGACGGAACGGTAATCATGGCCTTTAGCGGAAAGGAGCTTGTAAAGGGCGAGCCCGACGCCTCCTCATTCCCCAACGGCGGAAGCCGCGACACATACGAAGCCCGCGGATACACAGTCTGGGATCCGACATCCTATCCATTTGTAAAGGAGCACACGCTTTGCATTCCGACAGCCTTCTGCTCTTACACAGGCGAGGCCTTGGACAAAAAGACTCCGCTCTTGCGCTCTATGGAAGCGTTGAACGAGCAGGCCTTGCGCGTCCTTCGCCTTTTTGGAAACACGACCGCCAACCATGTGGCCACTACAGTCGGCCCCGAGCAGGAATACTTTATCGTTAGCGAAGACCTTTACAAGCAAAGAAAGGACCTTCGCATGACTGGCCGCACGCTTTTTGGAGCCAAGCCTTCAAAGGGCCAGGAAATGGAAGACCAGTACTTTGCCGCTCTCAATCCTAAAATCGTAAAGTACATGGAAGACCTTAACGAGACTCTTTGGAAGTACGGCGTTTATTCAAAGACCGAGCACAACGAAGTCGCTCCCGCCCAGCACGAGATGGCTCCGATTTTCACTACCACAAACCTTAGCACCGACCAAAACCAGCTTACGATGGAAGTCATGAAAAAAGTCGCCCGCCGCCACGGCCTTGTTTGCCTTTTGCACGAAAAGCCCTTTGCCGGCTTGAACGGAAGCGGAAAGCACAACAACTGGTCAATGTCAACCAACGAAGGCGAAAACCTTTTGGAGCCGGGCGACACTCCCGAAAAGAACTCTCAGTTCCTTTTGTTCTTGACAGCCGTAATCAAGGCCGTTGACGAGAACCAGGATTTGCTGCGCATCTCCGTCGCCAGCGCCGGAAACGACCACCGCCTTGGAGCCAACGAGGCGCCGCCGGCCATCATCTCTATGTATGTAGGCGACGAGCTTTTGGACGTCCTCCAGTCAATCAAGGACGGAACTCCGATGCAGGGCCGCTCTAAGAGCAAGATGACAATCGGCGTCGACATTCTTCCTCCGATTCCAAAGGATTCAACCGACCGCAACAGAACGTCGCCCTTTGCCTTTACCGGAAACAAATTTGAATTCCGCTCTTGCGGTTCAAGCCTTTCAATCGCCGGCCCCAACACCGCGCTTGACGCGATCGTCGCCTACACGCTTAAGGGCTTTGCCGACGAGCTTGAAAAGGCCAGCGACTTTGAGAGCGCCTTGAGCGCGCTTATCAAGCGCGAGATTACCGCCCACTGGAGAATCATCTTTAACGGAAACGGCTACGACTCAAGCTGGCTTAAGGAAGCCGAAAAGCGCGGCCTTTTGAACTTGCGCTCCACTCCCGACGCGATGGCCCACTACCTTGACAAAAAGAACGTTGAGCTTTACACAGAGATGGGCGTCTACACCGAGCAGGAAATGAAAGACCACTACGAAATCAAGTTGGAAAAGTACTGCAAGGTTTTGAACATCGAAGTCGAGACTATGCTAGAGATGATTAACAAGGACATTTTGCCCGCCGCCTACAAGTACATGGACGCCGTCGCAAAGTCCGCGCTAAACGTAAAGGCGGTCGTTCCCGGCGCCAAGACTGTAAGCCAGGCCGCGCTCTTGGAAAAATTGGACTGCCTTGCTACGAGCCTCGCTTCAAAAGCCGACGAGCTTTGCAAAAAGCACCTTGCCGCCAAGAGCGCGTCCGACGCGATGGAAGGCGCCCGCGCCTACGCCGACAGCGTTCTTCCGGCGATGGCCGAAGCGCGCGCGGTGGCCGACGAGATCGAGCCCTTGATTGGAGAGGACTACAAGCCCTTCCCTTGCTACGAGGACTTGCTCTTTAGATTGTAGGCCGCTGCCTGATTGCGAATAGCTTGCAAAAAAAAATCCCGCCGCTTGGCGGGATTTTTTTTTGTTGAACCAGTCCGGCTGTTCGCGCGAGTTTTGTTGCGATTGCCGCTATTAGTCAGAAACCGCGGCGCCCGGAAGGCCGATGTCTTCTCGGTAGAAGATTCCGTCAAACTTTACGCCTTGCATCGCGGCGTAGGCTTTCTTCCAAGCTTCGTCAAAAGTTGGAGCGAGCGCGCAAACGGCGAGGACTCGGCCGCCGCTTGTGAACAAGCTTGCCTGGCCAAAGTCTTCATGCTCGTGGCGCCGCTCTCCAATCGCTCCCGCGACAAAGACTTTGGCGCCGTTTTTTTCAATCAATTCTTTGTCGATTGAAATCTCAAAGCCTTTTTTGTAGCTTCCCGGATATCCGCCGGAAACCGCGACGGGAGCCACGGCGAATTGATTTTTCCATTTCATCTCAAAGTCTTTGAGCGAGCCGTCCACGATTGCCTGGCACATGGCGGCAAAGTCAAAGTCCATCAGCGGAAGAACGGCCTGGGTTTCGGGATCGCCCAAGCGGACGTTGTATTCCAAAAGCTTTGGTCCGTCCTTTGTTATCATCACGCCAAAGAAAATAAAGCCGCGGTAGTCGTAGCCTTCCGCGACAAGGCCCTTTAATGTCGGCTGCAAAATGTTTTTGTCAAACTGTTCCATGATGGCGGGGGTTACGTCAGAAAGCGGACAAACCGCTCCCATGCCGCCGGTGTTGGGACCCTTGGCTCCGTCGTTCAATCGCTTGTGGTCGCGGGCGGGAAGGAAGGGGCGGATGGCGGCCTTTCCTTCTTTGGCTCCGTCTGGAGTGACGCTTACGGCGGCCAAGACTGACATTTCGATTCCGGCAAGGTAGTCTTCGACGACAAGCTTTTTTCCGGCGTCGCCGACGCGGCCGCTTTCCATAATGTCGCTTACGGCGGCGACGGCTTCGTCAAGAGTCTTGGCTACTACGACGCCTTTACCGGCGGCCAAGCCGTCGGCCTTAAGGACAATCGGAGCTCCATGTTTTTTTACGTATTCAAGCGCCGCGTCTTTTTCGGTGAATGTTTCGCTTGCGGGGGCGGCGACATTGTATTTTTTCATAAAGGCTTTGGCCAAGTCTTTGCTGGCTTCCAACTGCGCGGCCGCCTTTTTTGGGCCAACGCACGGAATTCCGGCCTTCCAAAATTCGTCGGCCAAGCCTTCGGCAAGCGGGTCTTCGGGGCCGATAACCGCAAAGTCGCAAGAGTGTTTTTTCGCTATTTCCACGTAAGGATTTCCGGGCAAGCCTTTCGCTTCGTCAAGCGGAACGTTAGAGCACTTTTTTTCGTTGCATGTTCCGCCGTTACCGGGAACGCAAACAATTTCTTCGACTGACGGGCTCTGGGCCAATCTCCAAGCGATGGCGTGCTCGCGGCCGCCCGATCCTACTACGATTATCTTTTTCATGCCGCCACTATAATGGAAAAGTTGAAAAAAATCAATGCGCGGCCGCAAGCTGGCGCGCGGGCTTTTTTACAAGCCAAAAAGGCCGCGGACGAAGGGCTCGCAAAGGACAAAGAGCGCGCTGAAGAGAACGGCCGGCAAATAGTTGGCCGTCTTGATTTTTTTTAGGCCCATCAAGTTGATTCCGATTAAGACGATGAGCGCGCCGCCGCTTCCGGTGATTTCGGCAAGAAGGGAGTCGCTAACGTATTGGTGGATGAAAATCGCGAGCAATGTAAGCGCGCCCTGGTAGACAAAAATCGCGAGCGCGCTAAAGGCCGTTCCTACGCCCATCGCGGCCGCGAAGCCGATGGCGATAAAGCCGTCCAAAACGCTTTTTAAAAATATGATTGAATAGTCGCCTTCGATTCCGGCCTTAAAGCTTCCGACAATCGCCATCGCTCCGACGCAAAACAAAACCGACGCGTTTAGGAAAGCGTAGGCGAAATTCTTTTGCGGCTTTCCGGCGGAAAATTCTGCGGCGCTTTCTTGGGCGGCGGAATCGCTTGAGGCGCGCGAATCGGTCGGGGCGTTTGGCTTGGTTGGCGAACTGGAATTGGTCGAGGCACTGGAATCGCTTGAGGCGGCGGCTTCCGGCTTTTTCAAAAAGACGCGCTCCAAAAAGCGGCCTACTTTTAAAATCTTTCCGTCAATGTCCAGCGCGGTTCCGACGATTCCGCCAAAAATCAAGGCGAGCGCAAGGTAAACGACGTTTTGGTATTTAAAGGCCATTTGAACGCCCATGACAAAGGAGACTAGGCCGCAAGCGAGTTGAATCGCGTCGGTGATTTTTTGCGGGATTTTTTTTGCGAACAAAAGTCCGATTACAGAGCCGGCCACGATTGCGGCGCAATTTACGAATACAGCGAGCATTTTTTTTCCTCGCGGGAATTGTAGCGCAAAAGGCGGGGCTTCCGCAAGCGACGCGCCAGGCCCTGGGCAAGCGCTTTATTTTATTTCAAAAATTTTCGCGCTTTTGATTTTTCCGTCGGGATAATATGTGTATTCGTATTTTAATTCTTCGGCCGGCCCGCCGCTGATGTAATTTTTTTCCCGCTCAAGATAATTGTTCGCGTTGTAGAAGCGCTCGTTCTTTAACCTTCCGTTCACAAAACGCTTTGTCTGCTTTCCGGCGGAATTGTATTCAAATTTTTCCACGATTTTCTTTTTTCCGATTTTTTGCTTTTTCAAGACAAGGTTTCCGTTTTTGTCGTATGAAAAAGTTATCGTCGACGTGTCGTTCAAAAGCTTGCGCTTTTCCTTTGTTTTTCTTCTGGCGGAATTGTAGCTGTACCAGCGCTCCATGCCCTGCGTGTCTTTTTCGTGGATTAAAAGCTTTTTGTCGTTGTATTCAAAACTCACAACGCTTCCGCTTGAAAATTCCTTTAAAATCAAATTGCCGTTTGAGTCGTATTTGAAAGAGCAGGAGAACAAATCTCCCAAATTGGTCGCGTAAGAAAGCGCGTTCCCATTTGAATCGTAGGTGTACCAGACTTCGTCGCCGGCCGTGTTTTTGGAATGCTGGAGTTTTCCAAAGGAGTTGAACTCACGCCATTCCTTAAAGCCCGAGGCTCTTTCGGTGTAAGTGACGTTTCCGTTTTCGTCGTACTCGGAATATTTGACGAAGATTTCTTTTGGCTCGTCCGCTTCCCACCAGTGTTGCGCAAGGCAAGGGAAAACGCCTAAAAGCATGGCTGTCAAAAGCGCGATTGTTTTTTTCATTTTGAATCCTCCGTTTTATAAATTGTTTTTAAATATTCTTCGTATTCCAGATCGTCGCGAAAAACTCGGTGCGAGAGAATCTCTCCGCTGTCGGAAAAGCGCCAGGCCTCGTATTGGTTTTTAAATTGCTCGTCGCCGTAAAGGCATAGGCCGCTTTTTGGCGCGGAGTAAAAACGTACGCGAAGGGAAGAGTAGTCTGGCCACGCGTTTATCGTGAACAAATGGGAAAGGCGGCCATCGTCCAAAAGATAAGCGTTTTTGTTCGCCACGATAAAGCGGTCAAAGTTTTTGAAGACGCAAAGCTCCCGGTTTACGATTGCTATCGGCTTGTCGCTTTCCGAAATTTCAAGTCCAAGGCTGATCTCGCTGTTAACGCTTTCTTTGTCGCCTCCGCGATTGTCAAGATTGATGTTTGCAAGTTCAATCATGTCGTCAAAGCAAACTGGCTGGACGGCAAGGTCTGTTGACTGTCCTTCTCCCGTAAAATTTTCTTCCACAAGATAAAGGTTTCCAATGTATGATTTTCCCTTGCCTGCGGTGAACAAAGTGGCAAGAAGCGTTTTGTAGCCGGTGACAATCATTCCGCCCTGGTATACGTCCGTGTAAATCGCGTGTGGATATTTTTTTTGAATTTCTTTAAGCGCTTCCTCATGATCTTCATGCCAGCCAAATTCTTTTACATGCCAATCCGTTCGTCCGGAACTGATGTGCGCCAAAGAAAGGGAGTCAATCATGCCAATGCGGCCGTCCTCTTTTTGGACAAGAAGAAAGTTGGAGCGAATTGTTTTTTCTCCGATTTTCACAAGATGCTCAAACGGAAGGCCTTTAAAGACCTTCAATCGTTCCATCGCCGCGACAGGAATCTTTTCTTTTTGGCTTGTGACGATGTGTTGGCCGCAAACGGAATGGTAGCGCTGGCCGATTGCGCCAAAGCGGATTGAATAGCCAAAAGGCGCGACGCTAAGGCTTTGTTCGTCAATGTCGAACTTTGTTTTTTCTTTAGCGAAATCCAGCGCCTCTTCAATTTGCTTGTCGCGGAATCGCAAATCCAGCTTTTGCGAGTTGTGAAAGCGCCGCTCTTTTGGCTCGTTCAATTTTTCCACTAAAATATTCGGAGCGTATTCACTCCAGTTGTTGGCTATTTCTTCGTAGTCGGCCTTTTTGTTGGAGGAATTTTTCGCGCTTTCGATTTCGGAAAAGCCTTGCTCGCGCGCATAGTCAAAAACATTTTTTCCAAACTTGTCTTGGACAGTCAAATCCCATTCTGTTCGCAGCGCGGCGTCAAAATAATTTTTGCAGCCGTTTTTTATCGCGCGAATCAAGGGCGTTTCTTCGTTTTGACCCATCGGAACGTAGGGGATTTTGTCCAAGTTGTTCAACGCCGAAGCGTTTGAGTCAATGTCGTCTTGAACGGAATCAAGGTCAACCCATTTTAAGTAAACGCAAGGCTTTCCTTTAAGCCATTCAAAGTCGTTTGTTTTTATTCTTTCTCTTGCAAGATAGTAAAAGATTCCGTTCCAAAAATCCCTTGCGTCTTCTTCTGTTTCAAATTCAACATTGTCGCAAAGCGTTAAAAGCTTGTCGTTTATTTCAGAAAGCTTTTCAAATTTGATTTGCTGGATTATGTTTTTCAAGAGTTCCTTGTCTTGCAAAATAAAATCGTCAAGAACGTCCAAAACGTTGGGCTTGAATTCCAATTCGTGAACGCCGCACCAGCCGCTCGCCAAGCCTTTTTGGGCGCGAACGTGGAAGCGCTCCCGCTCTTTGTTCCAGTCCAAAAGCTTGACGGGACTTCCGGCTGAAAGCAAGACCAAGGAATAGCCGTTGTTGTCTTCCGGATCGACGGTTTTTAAAAGTCCGCTAGTTCCGCTAAAAACGCAATCCTTGTAGTCAAAAATGGAGCGCGGCTTTTTTGAGCAGCCGGCAAGCGCGGAGGAGAGAAGCGCCGAGGAGATAAGCGCGACAAAAAATATAATGGCTGGTTTTTTCATTCGCCTTGTCATTACAATATTGGCATCCCGTCAAAGTAAAGCCGAGCCGAGCGGGGCCAAGGCCAGCGCCGCCAAAAGGCAGACTGCGAGGCTTTGTTTTGCTTTTGTCATAAAATCTCCTTTTTTCATTTGTTTCCTCTATTGTTTTAAGCGCGCTGAACTTCTTCTACAGTTTGATAGAATAATCTCATTTCAGAAAGAAAGTCAATGCGCAAAGCCTATTGCGTTTGTCTCAAAAAAGCGTTACTATTGTTTTATGGAAGACGTTCAAAACAAAAATTGCGGCGCGAAAAATAATCATGTCCGCTTGTCATTCAGAATCCTTTGGGGAGGCGACGGTCGGCCCGTGGCGCTTTTTTTTACGTCTTGGTCTGTCTGGGTTTCTTGCGCGGCCGCGGCTCTAAGCCTTGCCTTTGAGATTTTAAAAAAGGCGAAGGGAGTTCAAAATCCACAGGCTTCGGACCAGGGAGTTCTTCACTCCTTGCTAAATTTTTGCGCCGCAATGATGATGGTGGCGACATTTCTCATCGCCGCCTTCGTTCTTCCTGAAAAAATTTGGACGGCCGCCTATTGGAAATTTGGGTCGGCGTTCAAGCATTTTGTCCTTCCAATTTTTACGATTGGGGACGAAATTCTATTTCCTGGAAAGCGTAAAATATTTTTTCCGTTTTTGGGAATGGTCATTCCCATCTCATGGAGCTTTGTCATCATTCCCCGCGCCGTGTTCGCGCGCGCTTCCTTTGGCGGCTCCATTCCGCAAGACCTTTGGAGCCAGTATTATCCTTACGGCTTTACCAACCTTGACAACGGTCACAGCCTAAAAGGCCTTTGCCTCTTGTTTTCGGCAATAGGAATAGGCCTTATCCTTTTTGGCTTTCTTTTCCTTTTGCTTGAAAAATTGAAGTCCGGCAAAAAGAGCGCGACTGCGGCCGCTTGAATAAACTGCCACTAGCAAAAGAGCGGCGAGAAAACAGGATGAAGACCTAAAATGTTTGTCGCCGCATAAGTCGCAACGCTTCGCTTGCGAAAAGAAAGTCAATGCAAAAAACGCGCGTTCTTGCGCAATCTTCGTTTTATCGTTACAATAGACTAACTTCACTCAATAGACCTATAGGAGATATAATATGTCAGACACAATGCATCCCTTGCAGAAAAACCCCAATTGGAAAGGACGCCGCGGACCGGTGGTTCTTGTAATCATGGACGGCGTGGGCTACGGAAAATACGAAGAGGGCGACGCGGTAAAAGCGTCAAAAATGAAGTACCTTGACTGGTTCAAGGCCAACTGCCCCAACACAAAGCTCAAGGCCCACGGAACCGCCGTTGGACTTCCGACTGACGACGACATGGGAAACAGCGAGGTAGGCCACAACGCCATGGGCTGCGGCCGCGTATTCGCGCAGGGAGCCAAGCTTGTCGGCGAGTCAATCGCGTCTGGCTCAATGTACCAGGGCGACACTTGGAAAAAATTGGTAAAGAACGTAAACGACAAAAATTCAACATTCCACTTTATCGGCCTTGTTTCTGACGGAAACGTCCACTCCCACATCGACCACCTTAAGGCGATGGTTCAGGAAGCCGTAAAGGAAGGCGTAAAAAAGATTCGCGTTCACGCTCTTCTTGACGGACGCGACGTTCCGCCCACAAGCGCCTTGGACTATTTTGGCCCCTTGCAGGAATTTTTGGCCGGCCTTGGAGCGGACTGCCAAATCGCTTCCGGCGGCGGCCGCATGTACATGACGATGGACCGCTACAACGCCGACTGGAGCATGGTAGAGCGCGGATGGAAAGCCCACGTTTTGGGCGAAGGCCGCCAGTTTGCCAGCGCCGTCGAAGCGATCGAAACTTACCGCAAGGAAGTTCCCGGCGTTCTTGACCAGGACATGCACGAGTTCGTAATCGCAAAAGACGGAAAGCCCGTCGGAACAATCGAAGACGGAGACAGTGTCGTTTACTTTAACTTCCGCGGCGACCGCGCCTTGGAAATCACCGCCGCTTTTGAAGAAAAGGACTTCCCGCACTTTGACAGAAAGCGCGTTCCCGCCGTTGAGTACGCGGGAATGATGGAATACGACGGCGACAACCACAAGCCCGCGCAATACTTGGTCAACCCGCCAAGCATCGACCGCACGATGGGAGAGTACCTCACAAAGAGCGGCGTTCACTTGATGGCGATCAGCGAAACGCAAAAGTACGGACACGTCACATACTTCTTTAACGGAAACCGCCCCGGCGAATTTGACAAGAGCCTTGAGACTTACGTCGAAGTTCCGTCTGACGTAGTTCCCTTTGAGCAGCGCCCTTGGATGAAGTGCGCCGAAATCACGGACAAAGTCATCGAAGCGATTAAGAGCGGAAAGTACGACCACATTCGCCTTAACTATCCCAACGGCGACATGGTTGGCCACACTGGAGTTTTCAACGCCGTCGTTTGCTCTATGGAAGGAATGGACTTGCAGCTTGGCCGCCTTAAGGCCGCCATCGAGGAAGCCGGCGGAATCCTTTGCATCACAGCCGACCACGGAAACTCAGACGACATGTACGAGCATAAAAAGGACGGAAGCGTTTCAAAAGACGCAAACGGCGAGCCCAAGCCCAAGACATCTCACAGCTTGAACCCAGTGCCTGGAATCATCTACGACCCCGAATACAAGGGCGAATACGACAACACAAAGTTGAACGAAGGCTTGGGAATTTCTTCTTGGCCTTCTACAATCATGAACCTTATGGGCTTTGTTCCGCCGACAGATTACGACAAGAGCATCGTCAACATGAAAGCGTAATCAGGCGGAACGGAACGCTAAAAAAATGCCGGGCTTTTACGACTCTTACGATGTCGCCGTTGTCGGAGCGGGGCACGCCGGAATTGAGGCTGCCCTTGCCTCCGCGCGGATGGGACTAAAGACACTTGTAATCACTCAAAGCGTTGACGCGATTGGAAGAATGTCGTGCAATCCCAGCATTGGCGGAATCGCCAAAGGCAACATCGTTTGCGAGATTGACGCGCTGGGCGGCCAAATGGCAAAGCTGATTGACCGCTCGATGATTCAGTTCCGCTTGTTGAACAAAAGCCGCGGCCCCGCCGTGCAAGCGCCCAGAAGCCAAGCCGACAAAATTTTGTACTCCCAGCTTGCGCGGCAAGTTTTGGAATCAACTCCAAATCTTTCCACCTTGATGGACACTGTCGTTGACATAATCGCGACCCAAAGCGACCAGAGCCTTCCGCCCAATTCCGATTCAAGCGCGGCGGCGGGAAGCATTCCCGGCGACTCGCGGACGGAAGGTTTGCAAGACCAAAAGGCGGCTGGCGCGGAAGACAGCGCCGGAACGAATGGCGGCGGCCAAAACGGCTCGCAAAACCAAAAAGCGGCCCGCATAGACTACGGCTCGGCGGACTCGGCGCGCGGCGGTCTTAGGCAAAAAGTGACCGGCCTTGTGACCGAGCGCGGCCGCGTAATTCCAGTCCGCGCCGTCGTCCTTACGACAGGAACATTTTTGGGCGGCCGAATTTTCATCGGCGAATACGACGCTCCCTGCGGCCGCTTGGGCGAGGCGGGCGCTTACGGCCTTACCGCAAGCCTCCGCCGCCTTGGCTTTACAACCGGCCGCTTAAAGACCGGAACTCCGCCGCGCATACTGAAAAGCTCGGTTGACTTTAGCGTCTTGGAAGAGCAGCCCGGCGACGACGAGGTAATACCCTTCAGCTTTGACGACCCAAAAATCGACCGGCCGATGGTTCCTTGCCACGTCGTTTACACAAATCCTAAAACCCACGAGATAATCCGAGCCAACATCGGCCGCTCTCCCTTGTACAGCGGAAAAATTCACGGCGTAGGCCCGCGATACTGTCCCAGCATAGAAGACAAAGTTATGCGCTTCGCCGACCGCGAGCGCCACCAAATATTCGTCGAGCCGGAAGGCTTGGGAACGGAAGAGATTTACCTTAACGGCCTTTCGTCTTCGCTCCCGGAATCCGTGCAAGACCAGTTTTTGCGCACGATGACCGGCTTTGAAAACGCCGTCGTAAGCCGACCCGGCTACGCTGTCGAATACGATTACGTGGAGCCTACGCAATTGTTCCCAAGCCTTGAGACTAAAAGAGTCGCGGGCCTTTTTAACGCGGGCCAAATAAACGGAACGAGCGGCTACGAGGAGGCGGCGGGGCAGGGCCTTGTGGCCGGAATCAACGCAGGCTATTACGCAAGGGCTCACAAGGAATTGTGCGGCCCGCTTGTCGCATCCGACGACGAGATGGGAGGCCGGCCCGCTTCGTTGGAGCCGGGCTGCTTTTGCCCCCGCTTTGACTTTAGCCAAGCCGACGCGGACGCGATGGCCGCCGCAAGCCAAAAAACGGCGGCGGTCCTAAACAAAAAACTAAAAGCGGCTCAAGAGGCTGCGGGATTCGCGCGCTTCAATGCAATACCGGAATACAAGCCGCTAATCCTTGGCCGCGACGAAGCCTACATCGGAGTCTTGATTGACGACCTTGTCACGCTTGGCACAAAAGAGCCTTACCGCATGTTCACCGCGCGCGCCGAATACCGGTTAAAGTTGCGCTACGACGACGCGGACCGCCGCCTTGCAAAGAAGGCCTTTGACGCGGGCCTAAAAACTCAGGCGCAGTACGAGACGGTTCTTAAAAAATACGAGCAAGTGGCGGAGGCTTCCGCGCTTTTGGAAAAAAATCCCGAAGCGCAAAATCCAGGCTTTGCGCCAAACGTTTGGGCGCACGCCTTGGTCGACGTAAAATACAAGTATTACATAGAAAAGCAAGACCGCCGCGTTGAAAAAATGCATCGCTTGGAAAACCTTCACATCCCCGAAAACTTTGACTACGGCTCGATTCCGTCTTTAAGCGCGGAGTCTCGCGGAAAGCTTGAAAGCGTGCGCCCGCTTACCTTGGGCCAGGCCAGCCGCATAAGCGGAATCCGCAACAGCGACATCATGCTCTTGATGGTGTACCTAAAGTGACAAAAAAAATGCCGCCTCGCGGCGGCTTTCTTAGGCTTGCGAACAAGCGCAGTTTTCAGTTTCCGACTTATTCGTACTTTTTGATGTTCTCTTCCCAAGCCGCGTCAAGCTCTTTAATAGCCTTTTTCTTTTGCGCGTCTGAAAGGAACGAAGCCTTAAAGCTGTTCTCCAGCAAGACCTTGATTTGGTCCATCGTAAAGCCGGCCTTTTTGTGGAGCGCCCAGAACTCGTCAAGCAAAGTAACCTTAAAGAACACCGGGTCGTCCGTGTTGACCGTCACCAAAACGCCCTTGTCAAAAAAGGCGCGGATTGGGTGCTCTTCTATTGTTTGCACGACTTTCTTTGTAAAGGTGTTGCTGGTGGGGCATACTTCAAGCGGAATTTGCTTTTGGGCCAAGTAGTCCACAAGCTTTTCGTCCTGAATCGAAGTGATTCCATGTCCGATTCGCTCGGCGTTCAAAACGTTAATCGCGTCCCAAACAGATTCGGGGCCAACGTCCTCGCCGGCGTGGGCTACGGCGTGAAAGCCGTCCTTGTGGGCTTTTTCGAATACCGGGCCAAAGTCCTTGCAGGGGCCTTTTTGTTCCGCTCCGCCCAAACCGATTCCGATAATAGCGGAAGACGGATGGCTTTTCATAAGCTGGTAGTTGGTCATCGCGTTTTCAAGTCCAAAAGTGCGCGAAACGTCAACCAAAAGCTTTATGTCGATTCCAGTTTCTTTTTTGATTTTGTTGATGTTCTTGGTGAAGTTCTTGACCATCTCGCCGTAGTCAAAGCCTTTTTTCACAAAGGCCGAAGGGGCAAAGAAGGCCTCGCAGCGCGTGATTCCGTTCCCCTTAAGGTAGCGGGCAAAGTCGTCAAAAACATAGTCAAAGTCGCTTACTTCGGTGAACAAGTCCTGGACTTGCAAGAAAGCCTTGATAAAGCCGTTCAAATCTTCATAAGTAAAAAGGGCCACTTGCTCGGCCTTGGTCATTTTCTTTCCAAAGCGCTTTTCGTAGAGGCGGCATATTGATTCGAGCGTTATGACGGCTTCAATGTGAATGTGAAGCTCCGCTTTTGGAACGCTTTGCATGAAAAGATAAAAGTTCTCTTTTTTCAATTTGCCATTCTCCTCATTTTATTATCGGCGTTAAGTCTCGTTTTCTTTAACTTTTTTTTCTATATGGATTTGTCCAATTCCTCGATTATTTGGGCAAACTTGTCCAGCGCGGCTTGAACCGGCGCGGGGCTTTCCATGTCAACTCCGGCCACTTTCAGCGACTCAATCGGGTAGCGCGAGCCGCCCGACTTTAGGAAGTTAAAGTAATCGTTTCGCTCCGCCTCGCCGCCCTTTGTGACGCGGTCGGCCAAGGCCATAGCCGCGCTGATTCCTGTGGCGTACTTGTAAACGTAAAAGGCCGAATAAAAGTGCGGAATCCTAAGTCCTTCCATGTCGGAATTGTCTTCAAAGGCCATTTCGGGGCCAAAGTATTCTTCCAAAAGGCCGCGGTAAAGCTTTCGCAAGACCGGCGCGCTCAAAGGCGTTCCGCTTTCAACAAGCTCGTGCGCTTTAAGCTCGTACTCGGCGAACATCGTCTGCCGGTGCAGTGTGGCCATGATGTCGGCGGCGCGCATCGCCAAAAGGTATGTCCGCATTTTGGAGTCCTTGGCGTTCTTTATCAAATATTGGAAGACAAGCTCCTCGTTAAAGGTCGATGCGACTTCCGCCTCAAAAATCGTGTAGTTGTACTGCATGAAGGGATTGCTCTTGGCGCTGTACCAAGAGTGCATTGAGTGCCCGCCCTCGTGCGCCATCGTAAAGACGTCGCGGATGATCGTGTCCTTGTAGTTCAGCAAAATGTAGGGGTAGCCCGTGTAGCCGCCGTTTGAGAAGGCTCCGCTGCGCTTTCCCTTGTTTTCGTAGCGGTCAACCCAGCCGCCCTTCAAGCCGCCGCAAAGAGTGTCGGTGTATTCCTTTCCAAGCGGGGCGAGCGCCTCTCGGCAAATTTCAACGGCCTCGTCGTAGCTGGTTTTTGTCTCCACGTTGGGAACAAGCGGAACGTAAACGTCGTAGTGGCGAAGTTGGTCAACCTTGAGCGCGCGCTTGCGGATAGAATAGTATTTTCTTAACGGGCCAAAGTTTTTGTGAACCGTGTCGATAAGGTTCCTGTAAACGCTTTCGGGAACTTTGTTTCCGAACAAAGCCGCGTCTAGGCTTGACTTGTAGCCGCGCGCCCTTGCGATGAAAACGTCTTGGTTTACCGAGCCTGCGTAAAGGCTTGCCAAAATGTTTTGGTGGCTCTCAAAATTTTTGTAGAATTGCTTGTATGCCTTTTCGCGGACGGAGCGGTCGGGATTTTCCATAAACTGCGTCCAAGTCGTTTGGGTCAGCGGCAAGTCCTTTCCGCCAACGCTTACCGTTCCGAACAAATTGTTTATGTCGACGTTCTCGGCCACGCTGAAAGTTTTTTCCGCGGTGGAGCCGCTTTCCGACTGCAAGGCCAAAATCCGCTCTTCTTTTTCGCTTAAAATATGCTCTTTTTGGCGCAAAAGCTTTTGGACGTAAATCTTGTAGTCCTTAAAATCCTCGCGCTCAATCCAAGAATTTATGTCGCTGTCCGCGATGGCCGAAAGTTCCGAGTCAAAAAAACTTGTCAGCGCTGAGGCCTTTGAGATGGCCATGTCGGCGCGGCCTTCCATGTCGGAATATTTTTCGTCGCCTTCGTCCGTGGTCTTTAAAAGGCCCGCGTAGTTTGCGACCAGCTCCACGTTTTTCCAAAGCTCTTCGTAGGCTTTTAGCGCGGACAAAAGTTCCGCCGGGCCCGAGGCCAGCTTTTCTTGGAATGCCGCCACGGCTTTTGCGTCGTCTTCGATTTTTGCAAGGGCTTTTTCCCAATCGCCGTCGCTTTTAAATAATGTAGTCAAGTCCCACTTGTCGCTTGCGGGAACGTCTTTGCGTTCAGGAATTGCGTTACTATTCATAATTAACCAATTGTATAGAATTTTGCGGGCTTTTTCAAGGCGATGGCGGCTCTAAAAGTTGATGTATTTGTCGGCCTCGCGCTGGGTGATAAAGGGCGTTTCGTCAATGTTTTCCAGACTGTTTTCCTCTTCTTCGCTCGAAAGAAGGCCGTAAATGCCGATTGGGCGGGTAAACTCGCTAAAGTGAATGTTTCCCAAAAGCTTTAGCTCGCTCTTTGTTTCTTCCGGAAAGGTTTCAACCGTTGGCTGTGAAATCAAAATTGGAATGTTCATCGCAAAGCCCAGGGAGCACATTTTGTCAATCACTTCTATTCCAGATGAAATTGTCGTCAAGTCAAGGCGGTTTCGGTCGCCAATCACGCCAAGCAGAATCTTGCCGTTGTGGATTGAAATGTTGAAGGTGGCGCAAAGGTAGTAGTCCTCCGCCCGGCGGCTGTTTATGGTTTGCAGTTCGTTTCGGATGACTCTTGCCGCGCTTAGCGCGTTGACGTCCTTGTCCTTGAACAAGGCAGAGATTCCTTGGTTTGTTATGGTGATGACGGTTCCGCCGAATTGGTGGATTCTTTCAATGATGGTGGATGAATAAAAAGCCAGCGTCTCAAACTCTTCGCGCAAATTTATTTTTGTGTTGTCGGGCGACATAACAACGATTCCGACAAACATGATTGTCATTTTTCTTTCTTTGCGCAGGCCGATTTTTATGTCGCCGAGGTTTATGTTGTCAAAGAAATGCAAGGCGTTCTTTGGCATGAACCTTCTGTAGCCAAAATAAAATTGCGAAAGGGTGTCCTTTATCTTCCTGTTCTTTTTTTGTTGAACTTCCAGAATGGCCGCGATGAACGTTATGTTTATGATTGCGGCTATTGGAATGAAAATGTCGGAAGGGTCAAAGTCTGAATTTGACATGACTTTAGGAAAAAGTATGTCGGTTGCTATGGGGACAGCGACAATTATATAGAAGAACATGTAGGCGGCGGCTGTATATTCACGGTTTTTCAATGCGAAGAAAAACCTGATGAGCGAATAAAAGGCGAACGCTAACGCCACAATCACGCAAGGTTTTAGAAAGTCGACCGCAAAGTGAATTGGAAGGCATAGGAATGTTATGTACAGAGTCAGCGCAATTGTTGACAGCGGGTAGTCAACATGAGGGTGTTTGTTGAAAAAAGTTTTGTCGCATGCGTACAGGGCGCTGAAAGCGCATGAGGCGAATATGATTGTGTTCTCCAGCTTGAACAATAGGTTAAAGGGAACAAAAACGGAAGTTCTTCCTATCATGTTGAGGTTGTATAGCGAGAACCTTACGGCGATGAATGTAATCAGCATTCCGAACAAGAGGTTTGAAAACTTGCTTTTGTCAAAAAACCAAAGCATGTAGTTTGACAAGAGGCAAAAGATTAAAAGGCCAAGGACAAAGGCGTTGGCCAGCATCAGTTTTTGTTGAAGCCTTTCGATGGCTTCAACTTCGCCAAATGAAATCGGCGCCACAATGCCGGAGTCGCCGCCTGTGTAGTTTGAGACCTGGATTACCAGTTCTATTATGCCGTCTTTGTCCGAAACGATTGGGCAAAAGAGCGTTGTTCTTGTGGGCTTGTAGTCCTTTTTGTGGCGCGCGAATTTTCCGTATTCAATAAGGAAGTTGCCGTTGGCGAAAATTCTCGCCGCGTATTGAGGCGTCCTTTTTGAAAAAATTCCGTAGGCGTAGTTTGCCTTTAAGCCTGTGATTAAAACGCGGTAGGTGTGGGTTCCAAATTTTGGCAGCCGCTCGTCGCGCTCGATTTCCTGGCTTGACCAAGATGACGGAACGTCGATGAAATTCACCTTTAGGCGGGCGCCCATCAATGTATCGAATGTTTGGTTTTCGTAAAACTCCCAATCGCCGTTCAGAAACAAGGTGTTTTTTGGCGTCGCGGAATTCTCAAAGCTCAAGATTCCGTTGGTGACGTTTTTCGCGAACAAGGGGCTGCATATTGTTAGGGCCGCGGCGGCGACAAGCGCTTTAATTTTCATCTTCTTCCTCAATCGGTTCAAGAGTGTCTTCAAATGATTGGTCTCCTTTTTTTATTTGGAGAGCGCTGTATACCAGGATTTGCTTTCCATTGGAAATGAAGTAGTGGCCTTCGTAAACATAATTGATGTAGTTGCGGCAATACGGCATCGCTTCTTCGGTTATTAAAATCTGCGTGTTTGTTTTTGAAGTGTG
The DNA here is from genome assembly GCA_902799665.1 of uncultured Spirochaetaceae bacterium. GTDB lineage: Bacteria > Spirochaetota > Spirochaetia > Treponematales > Treponemataceae > Treponema_D. Next base: position 84,315 of record CADCBK010000004.1, read on the forward strand.
CTTTCCAACCGCGTAAGTTATGTTCACGTCTTCCGAAAGGGCCATCGTGTCAAGGCGGGTGTTGGAGCCTATGGTTCCGATTGCCACTTTGCCGGAATGGATTGCGATGCCGATGGATATGTCGGTTCTTTTTGTTTTTCTAAGCTCGCGCCTTATGTCCCGAACCTTTTTTTGAAGCCGCGAGGCGCAAATTATCGCGTCGGAATTTTTTTGCTGGAAAATGGCGATGCATCCCGCGTTTGTGTATTTTGCCACAAAGCCGCCGCAATCTATGATGATTGGAGCCGCCATTTTGAAAAACTCCGCTTGTATTGAGTACAAATCTTCTTTTTCTATGGATTCCGCCAAGCGGTTAAAGTGCTTTATCTCAGCGTAGAACAAAATCGCGTCGATTATTCGGCACTCGCCGGGAATGATTTTTGTAATGTCGTTCGCTCCCAAAAGCTTCAACACTTGTTGCGGAACGATTTTTGACAATGCGTTGTTGGTTATTGAAAGCTTTTCAATTTGGCGCGCGACGCGGACATTAGAGTAGTCCCTGTTGAATGCGTATATTCCGCATTCCATTAGCCCAAAGAATAGAATTGAAATCCTGAACGCGATGAACGAATGGATTGGCGTTGAGGTTTGCGGCAAAACCAAAAAATCGTTCACGCGGCAAAAGAAAATTATCAACATTACAAACGAGCTTAAGTTGTAGGCGGCGGTTGAGGTTCTAAAGCCCTTTTTGTTGTCAAGGTTTCTTTTTAGGACAAACCTCATCAACATAGAAAAGCAGATGAACGATATGGCGAGCGACGCGCTTGCGAAAATCCATCTGCCGCTTTCGAACAAGTCCAGTGGGATTGCAAGCGCCGTAATTGCGATGGCCGCTGCGATTGCGGTGATAGTCAATGTTTTTTTATATGAAACCCGCAGCATGTTCAATATATATACGCTGTCAAGGGCGGTGAGAAAGCCTAATGTCGCAAGCGCTATTTTTCTTTGCAGCCAAAAGGGTAGGGGCGCCGCGCGCTGCAAAATCAAAGTGTGGCCGGTTAGAAGCAGAACACAACAATACAAGAGGCAAATGGACACGAGGATGAAATGGGACGTCTGCCTGAAGTTAAGCGTGCCCAACAATATGTTGTAAATTATGTGGGCCAGTATAAAGGCGAAAAGCAGCATGTTTAAGAAATAATTCACGCTAAGCTGCATTCTCAGCCTGCTTATTTCAGTTATCTTGATTTTTTTCGCGATGCCGCCCTTGCATTTTTCAAAATTAGCGATATGGATCACTATGTCCACGACGCCGTTTTTGTCCGCTTGAAAGTCAACCGGAGAGTAAAGCTCTCCGGGCAAGCAGGTGTCCTTTTCTTTGCTTAAAAAACCGCCCGTCGCGACAATCTTTCCGTTGCACCAAATTCTGCTGGAAGTCATCGCGGCGCCCAAAAAATCGCTGGAGTATCTTCCGAATGGCTGCAGGCCTGTAAGGCGCGCGTGGTAGCTGGCCACTGTGATTCCCTTTTCCATTTCATGCGGAAAGCTTACAAGGGCGCCCGCGCCTATTTTCGCGCGCGGATAAAAATCGTCGGGGCTCACCAATTCTGATTCGTAATAATCCCACTTTTGGGAAATGTCGACGAATTTGTTTCGCAATATTGTCGGATCGCTGAATATGACTATGGAGTCCGCGAAAAGCGGGGGTATCGCTGAGAAAAAAAGCAATGCGCAAAGCGGCGCTGTTTTTAAGGCGCGGCGAAGATTGAACATTCTACCATTATATCACAGAATTTCTTGTTTTTCAATTAAATTGCGAATCTTTTCGTCGGACAGGCTTTCAAGGCTCTTTTGGGCTTCCTGGCTTATGTCTACAAGGCGGCCGCTTTCGGCGAAAAAAAGCTGGCAAGAGATTTTGCTTGTGTCTCCGCTTGTGAAAAGGTCTGCGGCCGTTTTTTTGTAGCAGGCAAGCTGCGCGTAGTAAATTTGCGGGCGTTCCCTCAAGTCTGTCTTGTAGTCCAATACAGTCCAGCTTCCGTCGGAATTTTGGAAGATGGCGTCCATGGTTCCCCTTACGATGAATGACTTGATTTTTGTCTTGAATTTATATTCCGCCTTAAAATCGCGTCCGGATTTGATTTTCTCCGATTTTCCCTTGCTTTTTCCGCCGGTCTGTCGTATAATATAGATTAAGTTTGTTGCAGCTAATGAGGGAACTATGCGAACCGTTTTCCGGCCTCTGTCCGTTTTCTTCCTATTTATAATTATCCTCTTCGCGCTCGCCATCCCGGTCTCGGCGGATCTGGCGAAGGACGGGACGGACAAGGAGGA
>CADCBK010000005.1 GCA_902799665.1 uncultured Spirochaetaceae bacterium
TGGATGTTCGTCGCGATTGTCCACGCCCAAACATTCTCGCCTTCCATCGTCTTAAGCAAAAGGTAATGCGGATAGAAATTGTTTCCGTGAACCAAAACAGGATACAATTCCGCGGTGGCGCGCAAGTCCAAGGCCGCCGTGTCGCCGGCGTAAGAGTTGACAATCAAGTAGCCGCAGTTTTCGATCGAGCTTTGGCCCGAAGCCTTTCCGTAAAGCGCGAGGGCGTCGCCGGCGGTCGCCGCGCCCAAGACAGAAATCGGCGCGTCGTTTTCGATAAGCATGACTTTTTCGCCGTCAAGCGAGCAAGCCTTTACGATTCTCTGCGCGCAAAGCTCAAGCACCGGCTCCAAGGGCTTGGCAAGCGAAGAATCTTGCGCGGCGAAGTAAGCCCAAGAGCGCAAGATTCCGGCGGCCTGGCCAACCGTCAAATTCAATTCCGTCATAGAAGCGGGAATCGCCGCGAGCAAGGCGATGTTTCCGCGGTTTCCTTGCGTGTACATGTAGGCCGCCAAATTGTCGACAGTCCAAATGTCAAGGCTTCGTTCCTGCACCGCGCGCAAAATCATGTTGTTCAAGTTTTCGATTTGCATTGTGAGCGTCGGAAGCAAGTCGGCCATCGATCCAAAGAAGGGCGCCGATTGGTAGGTGCGGCGGTTGCCTTTTACAAAGATTTCTGGAACGGCATTAAGCGCCTCGTTGTAGCGGCCGGCCTGGGCCATCGCGGCGACAAAAGAAATGACGCTCTGCTCGTTGACAGTCAAAGAAAAGTTCGCGTCTGTCTGGGAAGCGGAAACAAACTTGTTGATGATTTCCCTAGAAAGCGAGCTGATTGTTTGGTCGTAAACATTCTTTGAGGCAAAAGCCAATTCGCCGACCTTATCCAAGCTAAAGTCGCTCTGCTTTTTCATCATCGAATAGTGGGCGGACTTTGAACCGCTGTGGAAGCAAAGCTTTCCGCCATCCAAAGAAGGCGCAACAAGGGAATAAGAATCAATCTTTCCAGTGAAAATCGCGGACTTGGCCTTTATGTCGCTGACAGAAAAACCGGAATAAGGCCCGTAATTGACTTTCACAGCGCTCGCGTTGGATGGCATCTCGGCGGCAATCCACAAGGACGCTGAATCTGTGTTCTCGCTCAAAGAAAAAATAAGGCGCACGCCGCCGGTAAAGCCAAGCGCGTATGAAAGCGAATCGGGCTGCTCAAAAGAAAGAAGCTTTACCGCCACTTCCTGCCCGGAAGAAGTTGAATACACAACAGGCTTTTTTTCGTCGGCGCTAAAGGCTATTCCGTTAAAGCTTACTTGAAAGCTGTTCTTTAACGCAGAGCCGCCTTTGCCGTCATTCAATTCGGCAAGCGTAACCCTTAAGGCCCTAATGTTTTTTCTTATAATAGAGTCGCTTCTAAACTGCAATACAAAAATACCGACAATAATGGCGGCGTAAAGGACCAAAAGTCCAAACATCTTTCTAATGGATTTTTTAAGCATATTGGATGATTTTATTCCAAAAAGCGCTTAAATTCAAGAGCGATTTTTGGTATAATCATTCTATAATAATATATGGAGAATTTACTGTGAAAACCATAAAGACCCTTTTAGCCCTAGCCCTTTGCGCTTCCTTGGCGGGACATATTTTTGCCGCAGACCTTTCTATTACGGAGGACGAAAAACAAAACGCGAAAGCCTCTAGCGAACAAAACAAAGCGGCGCCGTCCGACGAGGCTGGATTCGCGCTGCAATTGCAGGCCGCCCTGCAAACCGGCTCGCTGGAAAACGCCATAGCGTTTTTTGATTCCATGCCCGCTTCTCTTGCCTCAAACGCCGACTTGCAAAAACTCCGCGCCTCGCTTTTAATCAGCGCCGGAAAAACCGCCGAGGCGCAAAAAGTCATTTTGGACTTGGAGCAAAAAAATTCCTCCGACATAGAAATAAAGGAAATGAAGATGCTTTTGGCCAAGGCTTCCAAAAACGCCGCCGCCAAAAGCGCCGCTATAAAAGAAATCCTCGCGCTTGATCCGACAAACCCCAGCGCCAACGTCGAGCTGGGCGGAGAGCGCGTTCTCAAGAAAAAATACAAGGAAGCGCGCGGCTACTACATGACCGCCCTTAAAGGCGACGAAAACAACCAGGACGCGCTTTTTGGCTACGGCCAAACCTCCTACTACATGAACAAAATCGAGGACGCGAAAAAAGCCTTTGACAAAATCCTGCGCATAGATCCAAACAGCGCCATCGCCTACGCCTATAAAGGAAAGCTTTACGCCGAAGACGAAAACTACAAGCTGGCCGAAGAGAGCGTCGTAAAGGCCATCGAACTGGATCCGACTTCCTACGACTTTTACATGGACTGGGGAACATACTCAAGAATGCGCGGAAAGTTCAAGCAAGCCGAGGAAGCATGGACGCGCGCGACAAAAATCAATCCCGACTACTTTTTGGCCTACGCCTACCGGGCCGGCTTGTACGACGAGCAAAACATGTACGCAAAGGCGCTTGACGACTACCGCATGGTCATAAAGACAAACCCAAAGTATTACTTTGCCTACGAAGCCTTGGGAATTCTTGCCTGGCACGAAGGAAACTTCGCCGAAGCGCGCGCCTCCTTTGAAAAGGCCTTTTCTTACTACCCGCAAAACATTTCGTACCCGCTAATCATCGCGGCCTGCATGTACAAGGACAAGCGCGCTTTTGAAGTAAAGCCCTTCTTGCAAAAGGTGATGAAAAACTACGGCGACCACGAGTCTTTGGAATACTTGATGCTGCGCCTTTACCACGACCTAGGCCCTTCCAACGCCGAAAACTTGATCACGCAAAAAATCATCAAGGAAGACAATTCCACCAAAAAAGGAAAGATGAGCTTTTACATGGCGCTTTACGACGAAATAAAGGGCCGCGAAGAGCTGGCGAAAAAAATGTACAACGAAGTCGCGGCGCTTCAAAGCCCGATGTTCTTTGAATTCCGCCTGGCTGAGTGGAAAGTTCGCTAAGCCTGCGGCCCGCGAACTTGTCGAGTTTAGCTGCGCTAAACTCGCGGCAAAAATTGAAAAAGGAAAATAAAAATGGAAGCATCTTCTACAAAAAAAGTTTTGGAGCTTGCGGGCCGCAAGATTACCCTAATCGGAACGGCCCACGTTTCCGCCCAATCGGTTGAAGAAGTAAAAACAGAAATACAAAGCAATCCCCCGCAATGCGCCGCGATAGAATTGGACAGCGCGCGCTACGAGTCGATGACAAATCCCGAAAAATACAAGGACTTGGACATCATAAAAGTGTTGAAGCGCGGCGAGGCTCTTTTGATTCTCGCAAACTTGATTTTAAGCTCCTTCCAAAAGCGGATGGGCCAAAACATAGGCGTCCAGCCAGGCGACGAAATGCGCGCGGCGATAGACGCGGCCCAAGAAAGAAACATTCCGTTTGAATTGGTTGACCGCCCGATTAAAACGACCCTTAACCGCGCCTGGGCAAAAAATTCCTTTTGGGGAAAGTGCAAGCTTTTGGCGGCGCTCGTCTCTTCCGCTTTTAGCAAAGAGGAAATCAGCGAAGAGGAAATCGAGTCGCTTAAAAAAGAAAACGAAATGGATTCGATGATGGGCGAGCTTTCGGAATACCTTCCAAAAGTAAAGGAAGTTTTGATTGACGAGCGCGACCGCTACCTTGCCGCCCATATTTGGGAATGCAAGAACGAATACTGCGACAAAGCCAAGTCCGTCACCGCGATTTTGGGAGCGGGCCACCTTCCCGGCGTTCAAAAGCATTTGGAAGCGATCGCCGCCGGAACTGAAACGACGGACACAGAGGAAATTTCAAAAGTTCCGCCCAAGGGAATCGGCGGAAAAATTTTGGGCTGGACAATTCCGGTCCTTATCGTCGCGCTTATCGCGGCCGGCTTTTGGTTTGGCGGAAAAAAGATGGGCGGCCAGTTTGTCGGCTCTTGGATAATTTGGAACGGAGCGCTCGCGGCGATCGGAACCTTAATCGCGGCGGGCCACCCTCTTACGATTTTGGCCGCCTTTTTGGGAGCGCCAATCACTTCCCTTTGCCCGCTAGTCGGAGTGGGCCTTGTGACCGGAATCGTCCAAGCGTTTGTCAAAAAACCGAAAGTCCGCGACATGGAAAGCTTGTCTGACGACGCGGCGACAGTCAAGGGCTTTTACTCAAACAGAATCACGCGCGTCTTGTTAGTCTTTGTCCTTTCTTCTTTGGGAAGCTCAATCGGAACTTTCGCGGCCGGCGCCGCAATCGTAAAAGAGCTGACCGCAAAAATCATGAGCTTGTTCGCCTAGGCCTTTCGGCTGAACATCGCCGCAACCAAGCCCTTTATGTCTTGGACAAAAAGCGCGCCCTCGCATTTTTCGGGGGCGACAAGCTTGTCGTAGCCCAAGCTTGTCGCCGTCTTTACCCTTTGCTTTATCCTTGAAACAGGCCTGATTTCGCCGGCCAAGCTAAGCTCGCCGACAAGCGCGCTGCCGTTTGGCAAAGGCAAGTCGCTTCTGGCCGAATAAAGCGCCGCCGCCAAAGCCGCGTCAATCGCGCTTTCGGTAAGGCGGATGCCGCCGGCCACGTTCACGTAAATGTCTTGGTCGCTGAACCTAATGCCCGCCCGCTTTTCCAAAACGGCGGCCACGCGGCTTACCCTGGCGCTGTCAATCTTTTCCGAGTAGACGCGGCTTAACGAAGCCTTTGCGGGAACCGTCAGCGCTTGGATTTCGACCATAAAAACCCGGCTTCCTTCAAAGACGGCGGCGCAGGCGATTCCAGCCGGCTGGTCTCCGTCGCGCCTGGTTATGAACATCGCGCTTGGGTCCTTTACCGGAAGGAGGCCCTTGGCGCCCATCTCAAAAATGCCCAGCTCGTCAACCGAGCCAAAGCGGTTTTTTAAGGCCCGCAAAAAGCGCGTCTCGTCGTTGTTGCGCTCAAACGAAAGGACCGTGTCCACCATGTGCTCCAACGCCTTGGGGCCCGCGATGTTTCCGTCCTTGGTGACATGGGCGGTCATGACCAAAACCGAGTCGCGCTCCTTTACCCAGCCTATAAGCTCGTTTGAGCAATACTTTAGCTGGTTGACCGTTCCTGGAATGATTCCGCCTTCAACCGAATAAACGGTCTGGATTGAGTCCACGACGACAAAGGTCGGGTTAAGCTTGTCCAGCGCGGACAAAGTGTCTTCCAGCCGCATCGCGCAAAGGATTTCTATTTTGGAACAGTCCAAGCCAAGCCGGTCGGCGCGGCTTTTTATTTGGGAAGCGGACTCCTCTCCGCTAACATAAAGGACGCGGCCCGCTTGATTTTGGCTTATGTTGGCCGCCGCCTGGATCAGCAAGGTGCTCTTTCCGATTCCCGGCTCGCCGCCAAGCAAAATGGCGCTTCGCTTTGTGGCTCCTCCGCCCAAAACGCGGTCAAACTCGCCGATTCCGCTTAGCATCCGTTCCCCCTCCGCCGCTTGAACCGTCGAAAGCGGAATAGGCTTTGCCATTTGAGCCGAACTTGCGCCCCGCAAAGAAGCCGCGACGGCGTTGGGGTCCTCAATGGATTCCTGCATAGTGTTCCATTGGCCGCATTCGGGACAGCGGCCCAACCATTTTGGCTGGCTGTAGCCGCATTCCGAGCACTTAAAAACTATCGTTCCTTTTTTTGCCATATTTCCTCTGTATATATCATACACCTGTTTGCGCTTTTTTTCGCTTTTTTTTCGCGCTATTTTTGTGATTTTTTCAACTAATTAAAAAAACATCTTTTTTTAACAATAATTTATCAACAATTCTATTGACTAAATTTTACGCGCGATGTATATTACATTTAAGCTTGTAAATAAGCTGATAAACTCTCTCCGATGTCCAGCTTGCTGGACGGCAGAGCTTCTTGGCAGCGGTGCTGTTGGGAAGCTCTGTTTTTTTTGCCTAAAAAGCCTCCGCAAGCCTAAAACAGAGCGAAGCAAAAGCCTTTGCAAGCCCAAAAAGCCGCGGCTAGTTCCTTGTTCCGGGCGGAACGGATTCGATGATCCAGGAGTTTCCGGCGATGACGCTGCCCTTTCCGATTACAGTTTGGCCTCCCAAAATCGTCGCGTTTGAATAGATGATGACGTCGTCCTCGATTGTCGGGTGGCGCTTTTTGTCTGTCAAGTCCTTTTGAAGGCTAAGCGCGCCCAGCGTCACGCCTTGGTACAATTTCACGTTGTTTCCGATTACGGTCGTTTCGCCGATTACAATTCCGGTTCCGTGGTCGATAAAGAAGGATTCGCCGATTTCTGCCCCCGGGTGGATGTCGATTCCGGTCTTTCCGTGGGTGTGCTCAGTCATTATTCGCGGAATTGTCGGAACGCCGGCCTTGTAAAGAAAATGCGCTATGCGGTAAACGATTATCGCTTCCAAGCCCGGGTATGACAAAATGACCTCGCCAAGCGAGCGGGCGGCCGGGTCTCCCGCGGTAATGGCGGCGGCGTCCTTTTTGATCGTCGCGCGCAAGCCGGGAATGGTGGCGATAAGGGCCTCGACGGTTTTTTGCGCCAGCTTGTAGCAGTGGGAATTCTTGAAATTTTCGGCCTGTTCCTCAAGCCGCCTTTCGTCGCAGCCGCCGTTTTTTTGCGAAAGCGCCCGCAAAAGCGCCTTTTGGATTTCGGGCGTAAGGATTGAAATCACGCGGTTCACGTGCTTTGCGACAATATAGCGAAGGTTCTCGCTGTCCAACTGCTCGTCGTACTTAAAGCCCGGAAAAATCAAGGCCTGCAAGTCGCTGAGGGCCGTCACGACATTCGCGCGGTTTGGAAGGTTTTCGGCGCCGCTGCGGTTTATTCCGCCCAAGGCGCTGTACGAGTCCATTATATTGTCGATTAACGTTTCAAATTCCATGCATGCAATTCTAGCGCATTTTGCCTGTCTTGTCAGCAAGCGGCTAGAAGGCAAGCTTAATCAAGTCGAACAAGTCATCGCTTGTCATGCTGCGCGGAAGGTAGTTGACCATGTCCAATTGCCCCGCGTCTTCGGCGGCCAAAGTAAGCTCGTCCATTCCAAGCGACAAGTCCTTAAGGCGCGCCGGAAGGTTCGCCTTGGCGATTCGCTCGCGGATGTTTTCGGCGTAGGCCGCGCAAGCTTCTTCCACCGTCGCGGTCTCAGGAGCGGCGCGCAAAATCTTTGCAAGGCGGGCGATGCGCTCGCCCTTGAACTTGGCGTGGTCTTCGATGATATAAGGGAACAAAATCGCCGTTACAAGCGATTGCGAAATCTTGAACTTTGTGTTGATGCTCAAGGCCAAAAGCGTGGCCGCTCCCTGCGAGGCGATGGAAGACGCCAAGCCCGCCATGCAGCCGCCTTGGCTAAGCAAAACTTCGCTGGGCGTGGTAATCATAAGGCTTGGAGCGCCGTCGCGGCCGTAGCCTGTAAGCTCGACGGCCTTTTCGGCGACCATGTCGCTAAAGAAGGACGCGCGCGGAGAAAGGTAGGCTTCCGTTGCCAGGCACAAAACTTCAAGCGCCATAGAAGCGATTTGGTTTTCGGTAAGAGAGACAGTCAAGTTTGTGTCAAAGACCGCCAGCTTGCAAATTGAGTTTTTGCTTTTGATGATTTTTGTCGACCTTGAGCGCGAGTCCACGACCGGCGTAAAGGTAGAGAACAAGTAAGGGCTTCTGATTGTAGTCGGAACGCAAATCAAAGGAAGCGGAGCGACGCCCGGAACGGCGCCTTCTACAAATTCGTACAAGTCGTGGCTTTCGTAGTAAAGCGCGCAAACCGCCTTTGAAACGTTCAAGACTTTGTTGCCGCCGATTCCAATCACGCCGTGAACATGGGCTTGGCGGGCCAAAGTCAAGGCTTGCTCGATGGTTTTTGTGGCGGCGCCGTCGCTCAATTCCTCAAAGACAAAGTACTCGATGCTGTGGTCGTCCAAAGACTTTGTCACCTTGTCGGCGATTCCAACCTCGCGAAGCATCGGGTCAAGAATGACCATGAATTTTTTTCCGATTTCGCCGGCGAATTGGCCCAAGCGGCTCATCGAATACGAGCCCAAAACTATATTGGGGGAAACTTTAAAAATGAAGTCTGCCATGACAATTCCTATAAAAAAAGGCGGAACCTAAATTCCGCCTTAATATTCAATTCAGTCTAAAGCCAGAGGCGCTTGGATTATATTCCGTAAGCCTGCATGATTCGGTCGGCTGTGGCGCTAATTGTCTGCGGATTAAGATAATTGGCGTCCTTAATCTTTTCTTTGATTTGGGCAACCAAATCAGCGCGAACGTCAGGAGTTTCGTCGGCGATGCCTTTGAGGTAGTAGGCTTCGGCCATCTCCTTGGCTTCGGCGGAAACAGAAATTGAGTCGGGAGTCGATTTTACGCTGCCGGCGCTCTGCGTCCGCTTTGTGTTCTGAACGTTGTTTAGAGGATTGATTCCTCCAATTTGATCTATTCTCATATTGCACCTCTACAATTTTTTCGCGTCTCAAAAAACGACTCTTTTGGGGTCATTTTTAGCCTTCTTACTTAAATTATCGGCCTTTTATAGCGGCAAGTTTAGTGAATTCTACTGTTTTTTTAATAAAAAAACAATAGAATTCGAGCCTGCTATTCATCGTCCGACTGTCTTCCTTTCAAAACACTAGACACAAACACGGCAAATTCGCCCTTAATTGACTGCCTTGCCGCAAAATTGTCCCTAACCTGCTCCGCGGAACCTTCCACAATCTCCTCATAGAGCTTGGTAAGCTCCCGCCCCACAACAACTCTCCGCTCGCTGTCAATATCGGCGATATCCGCCAACAACTTGACAATTCTAAAAGGCGACTCGTACAAAACAAAGGCCTTTTGAGCCTCCAAAAGCTCGCGCAGGCGCTTTCGCCGCTTTCCGGGGCTTGGCGAAAGAAAGCCCTCAAACACCAGCGTTTTTCCGCCAGGGCCCGCGACGCTAACCAAGGCCGCAAAGGCGCTTGGCCCCGGTATGGGAACGACCTTAAAGCCAGCCTGCCGGACCATGTAGGCCAAAACCGAGCCAGGGTCGCTGATTCCAGGAGTTCCGGCGTCGCTGGCGTAGGCCACGTTCTGGCCTTTTTTCAAAGCCTCAATGACTTTTTGAGCCGCGGCCTCCTCGTTTTGGGCGCGGCATGAAATCATGGGCTTGCTTATTTCAAAATGCGTCAAAAGCTTCATCGTTTCGCGCGTGTCTTCCGCCGCGACCAAATCAACGGAACGGAAAGTTTCCAGCGCCCGCATTGTAATGTCGCCCAAATTTCCTATGGGCGTTCCAACGATGTAAAGTTCTGCCACTCTTTCATTATAGCGCCGCTTGTCCAAAAAAACAAGCCTAAATTTTCCTTACAACAAGCAAACTGTGAATTCTTTCTCCGCCTGAGGTCACAAAGTCCAGGCTGATTGTGTTTCCGCAAACGTCCCTAAAACTGTAGACCGTCTTGTTCATCGTCATTTGAATTCCGTTCACCGTGACGCTTTTATATTCGCCGGAACTCCAGCTGGCAACGCAGACTTGCAATTCGTCCTGGGGAATGTCGTAATGCCAAGTCTTGACTCCGCTTCCAGCTTCGACCGTCACTTGCGAACACTTGTAGTAGCCGCGCTTTCCGACAAAAATCAGCGACGTGTTTCCATTGTAGGCGCTGGCGGGAACTTTGACCCCGTTTATCACGCTTTCCTTTTCCGCGGGCGGAAGGCTTGGACTTTCCGGGCCTTGCGTTGGCTCCCCCTGCCCTTGGTTTGGCGCGTCAGTTTGGCCAGGGGCTTCTGTTTGGTTTGGCGCGTCAGTTTGGCCGGGCTTGTAGTCGCCGTCGTATTGCGGAACGGTCTGGCTGTCGTCAGGCTTTGAGGGAGCGGGCGGCTCGGCGGCGCTTTCGGTTTGCGTTTCGTTTACCTCTTTTGGGCTTGCGATTTTTACATTGACAGTCCGTGACCGCGACAAAAGCGCGTATGAGTTGTCATAAAGATTCCTTAAAGTGAACGATATCGGAACGATTTCATTGGCCTCAACCGCCATGCTGTTTCCAATCTTTATCCAATTGTAAATGCCAGTCAAATCGTTTACGGAATAGATTTTTTCAGAAACAGTTACGGCGCTTACATAAGTCGCGTTCCTCGCCCATTTTTCGCTGTACTCAGGATTGACGCGCATTCCGCTGGCGCCGGAATTCCTTGAGTCGCGCGGCCTGCAAGCGGTAAAGTCGCTGATGATTTCCTGGCTTGAAAGATCGGAGCAAATCACAAAATAGGCCTTTCTGCCATAGTCCACCGAAGAAACGTAATAAGGCGACACGTTTCTAAGAGCGGCTTGGGTGACGACGTTCCTGTCAACGGCGAAAAAGTCAACGGGAAGCGTCGGCGAAGGAATGGACGCCGTGAAGAATTTTTGCGTCACCTTGACCAGCGTGTAGGACTTGTTGGGATTCCAGTTTGAAAAGTCTATTGAATAAGAAACCTTTTCGCGGCCGGCGCCGATTCCTGTCGTCAAATCCAAGTCCTCCGGCGAGCAAATCGTGTGGAACTCGTAAGAGCAGTCAAGGCTCATCGAAGGAGCGACGCGGGTTGCAATGCGCCTGACCTCTTGAACGGAAGAAGTTCCGTCAAGCGGATTTTGAATCGTTCCGCTCGCCAAAAACCTGCCGGAAGACGACAGCGAGAAAGGAGCGGGATTTCTTGAGCCAGAAGCGAATCGCGTAAAGGACTGGCTTGCGATTGACTCTCCATTGATTATCGCAGCCGGATATATCGTCCTTTCCATTGACGGAATGTATGACTCTATCACAGAGCTTGAGCACGAAAGAGAAAGCGAGGCGTTTCCGTCGCCGTAAGGAACAAGGTTTCTTGCCATCGTGAACGGCTTGAAGGCGCCGCTGGAAAGAATGATTGAACCGTATGAATGGTTTTTTGGCAGCGACCTTAGCCGCTTGTAAAACTGATAAAGGCTAGCCTCAAGCGGCGCCCTCCTGTAGTTTCCGACTTCCTCAAAAAGACGCCCCGCGGCTTCGTAGGAAGAGGCGGTGTGGTCGGCCCTGTAAAGGTATGCAAGATAATATTTTAGCGTCACTATGCGCGCGGCGGCGTCCTTGTAGTTTCCGGCGCTTTCAAACCAGGCGATGGCGGTCTTGTACTCTTCCTTTGTTCTAGCCGAGGCGGAAAGAATGAGCGCGATTTCATAGCTTAGCGCTTGGATTCTGTAACTGGCGTCGCGGTAGCTCCTTACCCAAGAGCAGGAATTTTTGTACCAGCTTATCGCGGATTTATAGCCTTCAAGCGTGGCCAGAGCCTCGTAGTCGCGCGCGTTAAGGTAGCACAACTCCGCGCACTTTTCCGCGGAATGGCCGGCGCTTGAGTAGGAGTCGCCTTTTTTGTAAACATCAATAAGCCAAGCGCGCTCCTCAACATTCTGGCCAGGATAAAAAGCCTCGGCTATTATATAGTAAAAATCCGCCAATTCCTGCCGCGCCTCGGCCTTCATTCCGGCAAAGTTTTCGCTGTATTTCACCACCTCAAAGCGGCCAAGCTTCTCGCTCCCGACAAATTTCGGCAACGGAAGGACCGCCCTTTGGATTCTGACCAAGTCGTTCAGGCTGGAAATGATGTCCTGGCTTTTCCTTATGACAAATGAAATGTCGGGATGGCTCAATAGGTTTTTGCTTCTTGAAATTTGCTCGCGGCATTTTTTTACGGCCTCGGTTTCTGAAGCGTTATGCTTGGCGGCGAATTCGTCGCGAAGCTTTTTTACGCTTTCATGCGCGTAAAGCTCTTCAACCGTGGACGGATAGATGGTCTGAAAAAGCTCCGCCGCTTCGTCGTCTTCGTTTTTATTGACAAGACGCTTGCAAAGGATTTCTATCGCGGTGACATTGTCGCCTTTTGCGATAAGACGTCTGGCCCTTTTTATCGAAATGCAGCCCGACAACAAAATCGACGCGCAAACAAAAAGAAGCGGCGCTATAAAACAATATCTCTTTTTCATAAAAAACATTATAGCGCGCTTTTAAATATTTTTGTAGCGCGCTATAATGCAGGCATGGACATCGCCGCAAAATTCAAGGAAACCGCGAAATCCGTTCTGCCTGTAATAATAATTGTCCTCGTCTTGGGCTTTACCGCCGTTCCGCTGGAAAAAGCCGTTTTAGCCCGCTTTGCGGTCGGCGGCCTCTTGTTGATTTTTGGCCTGACAATCTTTTTGATGGGCGTGGGAATGGGAATCGAGCCGATGGGCGAGCGCTGCGGCTCGGCGCTGGTGGCGAAAAAGAATTTGCCGCTGCTTTTGTCTTGCGCGTTCGCGATTGGCTTTATCGTGACGGCCGCCGAGCCGGACATACAAGTTTTTGGCGACCAAGTCAAGGAAATATTCCCTTTCGTCAACAAGCTGGTTTTTACCTTCGCCATCGCCGGCGGAGTCGGAATCTTTTTGCTTTTGGGCTTGCTGCGGACGGTCTTGAATTTTCCGATTAAGATTTTCTTCTTCCTTTTTTATTCGCTCTTGTTCGCGCTGGCCTTTTTCGCGCCACAAAACTTTTTGCCAATCGCCTTTGATTCAGGCGGAGCCACCACAGGCCCGATGACGGTTCCCTTCATCATGTCGCTGGGCTTGGGCGTGTCGGCCGTCCGCGCGGGAAAGGACGACTCCTCTTTTGGACTTACAGGAACGGCCAGCATAGGGCCTGTAATGGCAGTCTTGGCCTATTCAATCTTTTTAAGGGCGCCGCAAGATTTTGTCCAAGAAATCGCGCGGGCGAAAATTGAAGGCGCCGCTGAACTAGGGTTTTTCGCAAAAATCTTTTTGCCTTTTGCGAAAACCTTTCCGATTTTTCTGCGGGAATCGCTTTTTGCAATCGCTCCCCTCGTCGCTATGTTCGCGGCATTTCAAGCGGCGCTTTTAAAAATGACCGCGCGGCAAACGATTAGAATTTTAGTCGGATTCTTTTACGCCTACATCGGACTTACCGTTTTTTTGACGGGAGTCAACGGAGGCTTTAGCGAGGCGGGCCGCGATCTTGGACAAACGCTTGGAAACCTTGCCATGCAAAGCGGCGGCTTTTGGATCGCGCTTCTGATTTTTACCGGAGTGGTTTTTGGCGCGGTCATTGTCTGCGCCGAGCCTGCCGTTTGGGTTTTAAGCGAACAGGTGGAGCAAGTTTCAGGCGGAACGATAAAGCGCAAGGCTCTTTTGATTTTTCTTTCAGCTGGAACCGCGGTTGCCATAGCGATTTCATTGCTGGCAAATGTCTTTGACTTTAACCTAAAATGGATTTTGACAATCGGCTATTCAGTCAGCATGCTGTTAATGTTCTTTTGTCCGTCGATGTGGACAGGAATCGCCTTTGACTCTGGCGGAGTCGCTTCAGGGCCGCTAACATCCACTTTCATTCTTTCTTTTACGATTGGAGCGGCCGCGACAAATCCAGCCGATTCTTTTGGAGTCATTGCGCTTGTGGCCATGATGCCTTTGAGCGCGATTCAAATAATGGGAATAATTTACAAGGCCAAGCAATCGCGCAAGGCGCGCGACGCTTCCAAGGAGGCCAAATGATTTTTAAGCTGATTGTCGCCATAACGCCAAACGGCCAATGCGACGCGATAAGCCAAGCGGCAAAGGCTGCCGGCGCTCCGGGCGGAACCATTCTTCCAGGCCGCGGAACCGCGCCCAACAACATACTTTCGCTCTTGGGTTTTGGCGACAGCTCCAAGGAAATACTTTTGTCCGTCGTTCCTCAAAACGCGGAAGAAAAAATACGCGCCGCCATCGCGGAAGAATGCCAAAAAAAGAAAGGGCGCGCCGGCGTCTTGTTTTCTATAAAAGTCAACTCGTTCATTAAAAGCGGAAGCGGCGACGACTTATGCAAGGGGGAAAATCTTATGCAAGAAAGCGCTTATCAAATGATAACGGCAATCATGAACAAGGGCTACGCCGAAGACGCGATGGCCGCGGCAAGAAACGCCGGCGCCGGCGGAGGAACAGTGCTTGGCGGGCGTGGAACCGCGCGCGAAGGCGACGCTAAATTTTTTGGCGTTGAAATCGTTCCCGAAAAAGAAACGCTTATGATTTTGACTCCGCGCGAAAAAGCCGCGCAAATCGTTGACGCCATAAAAGGCCTTGAATGTTTTTCAAAGGGCGGAAGCGGAATCATTTTCACGACAGACGCAAGCGGCTTTTCGTTGCTTGGCCAAAAGGCTTCGCAAGCCCAAAATTCGGCCCGCGCGTAGTTGGCGCCATGAAACTTGTTCATTTTACGACAATCGATTCCACAAACGCGGAGGCCCTGCGCCTGCTTGAAAGCGCCGGACAAAAAGGCGCGGCCGCTTTGCGCGGCCTTGACCAAACAGTAATCGCCGCCGACGAGCAAAGCGCGGGCCGCGGCCGCCTTAAGCGCGCCTTTTACTCTCCGGCAAAGGCAGGCGTTTACTTTACCGCGATTTACGTTCCTTCCAAAAGCATAGAAGAGCCCGCGCTGTTGACCGCAAGCGCCGCCGTGGCAGTTTGCCGCTCGCTAAAGGATTTTTTTGGAGCGGACGCAAAAATTAAATGGGTCAACGATGTTTACGTGGCTGGCAAAAAAGTTTGCGGCATACTGGCGGAAGGCCACCTAGGCCCGGACGGAAAAATCGACGCGGCGGCAATCGGAATCGGAATCAACATTTATCCAAGCGACTTTCCGGCGGAGATAGCGGGCCGCGCAGGCTCGATTCTTGGCGGCGCCAACAGTTTTGGTTCACCCGAAAGTTTTGGCGGCCCCGACAATCGCCCGCAAGCCAAAAATCAGGCCGGCGACATTCGCTTGGACTTGGCGCGCAATGTAAGCCAAAAGCTTTTTGACATTCTTTCAGACGACTCAAAAATCCGCGCCGCCCTGGACGAATACGCCGCGCTTTCCTTTATCGTCGGAAAAACAATAACGGTTCTTCCCGTAATCGGCGACGACAATTCCGCCTACGCAGCCACAGTCCTAGGCATAGACAAAAAAGCGCGCCTGCTTGTCCGCCTAAACGACGGAAGCGAGCGCGCCCTTTCCAGCGGCGAAATCTCGATTAAGATTTGAATCATTGCGGCGCGAAAATTGCATTCGCGCCGCAAAAAGAGTGTGTCAAGGCTTTAAGCGAAGCGTGCCTTGATACACTCTTACTTCTCTTTGTGCCGCCTGTCCAGCTCGTCCAACACGTCCTTCCAAGAAACCTTTTCCTTGTACATCAAGACGCTGACAAAGTAAAGCAAATCGGCGGCTTCCCAAATCGCCTCGTCGCGGTTTGGCGCCTCGCACAATTCGCCGGCTTCTTCCATGACCTTTTCGCGGACGCGCTTGTCGTCAAGCGTGGCGGTGTAAGAGCCGGGCTTGGGATTGGCGAAGCGCTCGCTGATTGTTTGGTACAAGCGCTCAAGGCTTGAAGCCTCGTCGGCTTCCGCTCCAAAGCAAGTGAAGCTTCCTGTATGGCAAACGCCTCCGTGCGGAACAACGGTGGCCAAAACCGTGTCGCGGTCGCAGTCTACGCGCAGTTTTTTGACTTCCAAAAAGTGGCCGCTCGTTTCGCCCTTGGTCCAAAGAACGTTCCGAGTGCGGCTCCAAAATGTGAGTTTTTTTGTGGCGAAAGTTTTTTCAAAGGCCTCGCGGTTTGAGTAGCCCATCATCAAGACTTGGCCGTTCACGCTTTGCGCGATTACCGGAAGCAATCCGCCTACTTTTTCCCAATCAAGGCATTCCATAAAGGAATCCTTTAGCGAAACCTTGTTGGTGTAAAGCGCCATTCCAAGCTGAACGTCGCAGCCAAGCCTTTCCAATTCCGCGATTTCTTGAACGGTTGAAACGCCGCCGGCAACGACAACCTTGCATTTAACGGCCTCGCGCAATTCCTTGGCGGCCTGCATGTTTGTTCCCTGCATGCAGCCTTCCTTTTCAACGCAAGTCCACAAGAGCTCCGAGCAATATTGTTCGGCGGCCTTGGCGGCGGCGACTAGAGGTATGTCAAGAGTTTCTTTCCAGCCGTGAACGGCAATCTTTCCGTTAATGCTGTCAACAGAAATTATGACGCGCTGCTTTCCAATCGAGTCGCAAAGCTCTTGCAAAAATTCTTTGTTAAGAATGTCGTCCTGGCCCTTGGCCTCTTTGTTGAAAGCGGCGCTTCCGACGATCACTTTTTCGGCGCCAAGGCTGATTAATTCTCTCGCGCGCTTTACGCTGCGAACGCCGCCGCCGGTCCTGACGTTGCCCTTTCGCAAAAGGCTTTTTAAGAGCGGAGTGTTGACGGTGTTGCCCTTAAGGTCAGTGTGGCCCATCGCGGCGTCAAGGTCGATGACCGCGACGTCTCCGTAAAAGTTAAAGTCATTGATCAGCGCGTCCGCGTCGTCGCGCTGCAAAACCAAGTCCTTGCCGTTCTTTAGTTGAACGACATGTCCGTCCTTTAAGTCAATAGATGATATAACCATAATTATTTTTTCGCGTCCGCTTCGGCTAAAGCCTGCCTAAGGCGAATCTCCTTTTCCTTTTCTTCTGTAATGTTTTGTATGGCGCAAATGGCAAGTTCAATCTTGTTGCTCTTGTCTTTTGAAACGACAATCAAATGGCAGCGGCACCACATTCCGGTTTTCGTGAAAAAATCGTAGGCAAGCAAGTTGGAATTCGGCAGCCTCTTGTCGATGTCGCGCGGCTCCAAAAACCTTGAACATCCTTCCGCGTATTCCGGCGCCACCAAATTTTGCGAAAGCATTTGCACAGACTGCCGCAAATCGCCGTTCACCTTTGCCACAAAATCCTTGTAATCCTCAGGCGCCTCAATGACATGAACCAATTCAGAATTAACGTCAATCGAAAACGAAATGAAATAGATGTTCTTAAAGGCGCGCAAGATTGACATTTCGCGCTTCAACCTGGCGTTGGTGACAGTCAACTCCTCGCTCATCTTTTCGCGCTCGCTGATAAGGTCGGTGATGTCGGTTGTTGCGATGACCACAAAGCGAACCTCTTCGCCAGGCTGCATGCAAACGGCGGTCAATGCCATTCTAAACCAACGGTCGGCGCCGTCAATCTTTCGGCAATAGTCAAACTCCTCCAAGTGGCCGTCCGCCAAATTTTCCTTTAGCCATTCCTCGTCCAAATGCTTTTGAACCAAAGCGCGGTAGGGATCTTCACTGTCAAACTTGGACAAAAAAATCGGAACGGCGTCAACGATTTTTCCGTCAGCCGCCCAAAAGCCGGGCGTTGTCCGCGCTACGCTAAAGGCATGGTATTTTCCTGTCCTAAAGTCAAAAAGATATTCGCTTGAATGAAGCCTGTGCACGCCTTCGCGATAGGCCTCGTACAAGTACAGCTCGTCCAAATCGCTGTCGCCTGAAAGGTCAAACGTTCTTCTTTGGTTTTCCTCGCTCATTCAAGCCTCCTTTTTTACATCCGTTTTATAATCGCAAGCATAATCGCGCCGCTCAAATGCGCGGCGGTCTCTTCGTTAAATGTGTAAGTCGTTTCCTCGTTGTCGTCGGCCATGTCGCTTAGCGTTCTTATTATGACAAAGGGAACGCCGCACAAAGCGCAAGCGTGCGCGACTGCCGCCCCTTCCATCTCAACGCAAAGGGGATTCACGTTCTGAACGATGCGGGCCTTTAACTCCTTGTCCGCAACAAATTGGTCTCCCGACGCGACGCGGCCAACGGCAAGCTTGTGGCCCTTGGCTTCCGGCAAAGCCGGAAAAAGCGCTTGGATCGCCTCGACCATTTTTTTGTCGGCTTCAAAAGAATACATGTCCATTTGCGGAATCTGGCCCACCTTGTAGCCCCAAGCGCTCGCGTCCACATCGTGATAGACCGCGTCGCTTGAAACGACAACGTCCAAAACGCCAAGGCCCTTTCCAATCGCGCCCGCGATTCCAGAGTTTACGATAAAGTCAGCGCCAAACTGCAAAATCATTCTTTGCGCGCAAAGGGCCGCGTTGACTTTTCCGACGCCGCTTCTTGCCAAAACGATTCGCTTTCCGCCAATCGCGCCTTCGAAATAAACCGTTCCGCCGGCTTTTGTTTCCTTAACATTTCCTTCCGCCTTTAGAGCGTCAAGAATGATTTTATTCTCCACTTCCATCGCGCCGATGATTCCAAGCTTTTTCATAATCCGCTCCTTTTGTCATATAATACCGCTGTTCGCGCGAGCCGGGTTGCGAGCGCGAATGTTGCGGCTCATGCGGCAATCGTCCATTCTTGGGCTTGCCGCCGCTATTTTTTGCCGCTATGCCGCTGTGCCGCTACACTTCCACGCTGTCAACGGCGGCCTTCAAGTCTTCGTCGGTGATTTTTTCGGGGAAGGTGTCCAAGACCTTTTGGTAAAAGGCCACCGTCCGCTTTCCGTAAACTTCAAGCGAAAATCCTTTGGCCACCTTTTTGCTGCATTCGCCAAAGGCCTCGCGCTTTTTTTTGTCCTCCGCCAAATCCAACATGTAGGCGTCCATTTCTTCGTCACTGTCGGCCATAAAGCCGTTCTTTCCTTCAAAAATCGTGTCGCTAAAGCTAGTGTCGCGCCGCGCGACAATCGGAAGGCCGGACTGCAAGGCTTCCAAAATCGTCATCGAGTGCATCTCTGACAAAGAGGCCGTGATGAAAACGTCGCCCAATTGGTAGTAGGAATGGACTTCGGTCCACGGAACGTAGCCGGTAAAAATAATCCGGTCGCTGACGCCGCGCGACTTTTTTTCCAACGCTTGGACGGCTGGCCCCGCTCCGACAAACAAAATTTTTATCTTTGCGTTTTTTTGAATCACGCGCATGCAAACGTCAAGCAATTCCTCGACGCGCTTTTCTTCGACAACGCGGCCCAAGAACAAAAAGACGATGTCGTCCTTTTTGATTCCCCACTGCTTTCTTACTTTTTGAATTTCCTTTTCCGAAATCGAGCACTGCAAAAATGAGTCGGAGTCAAGCGCGTTTGGGATTATCGCCGACGGAGTGTTGGGCAGCATAAAGGGCATCTTAAAGTAGTCGCGCGCCTTTTGGGAAACGTTTATCAAGGCGTAGAATTTTTTGTACAAGCGCTTTACGATTCTTCTAATCAAGCGGACAGGTATCAACCTTCCGCCCAAAAGATAATACTTGTAAAAGTCTTCCCAAAGAGTGTGCGTCGTGGCGATTACAGGTATATGCAATTTTTTTCCGGAAAGCTTTGCCGCGTGCGCCACAAAAAATTCTGTGTGCGAGTGTATCAGCTGAACGTTATGCTTTAGCAAAAATTTCAGGATTTTCTTTTCGTGCGGAAAGCCGACGTACTGGTCAGGAAAGCCGAACCATTCTCCGCGGACGGAGCGGATGCGCAAAATGTTTTCGTCCTTGTCGCGCTCGGCCAAGGCCTTTTCCTCTTCCTTTGTGTTGACGGTTACGACGACAACATGGTGGCCCATATCCTCAAGAATTTTTCTATGCTGCAACACAACGGTGACAATTCCGCTTTTTGTGGGAAGGTAAGAGTCTGTAAAGAGCGCGATGTTCATATCTTTCTATTATATCAAAGTCTAGGCAATTTTTCTAGTCCATTCGCCCGTCGCGCTTCATAGAAAACTTGTCCATCGGATAGCTTTTCAAATTTTCCAAAACCTTTCGCCCGTCCGCGCCCTTTAAAAGCGTTTCGCGAGCCCTCGAAATTTCGGCCTCGGTCTTGTGGCGCGAAGGGCCTCCGACGCAGCCGCCCGGGCAAATCATTCCTTCTATAAAATCTTCCTTCAACACGCCGGCCTTTAGCTGGGTCAAAGCCTTCTTGCATTCGTCCCCGCCCGCGCAGCGCAAAAGCTTGATTCCCTCAACGTCCTCGCCGCGCTCCTTCATGCATTCCAAAACCGCGTTGGCGACCCCGCCGCTGGACGCGAATCTCTTTCCCCAAACGGAAGCCTCTTGGTAGCCGGCCTCGGCTTCTTCAAAGTCCAAGTCCCTTGACCGCATCATAGCGCGAAGCTCGCCGTAAGTCATAACGTAGTCGGCGTTGTCGGGAATCGACTTGTCGTTGGCCTCGGACTTTTTTGCGATGCAGGGGCCGATGAAAACCGTCACGCAGCCGGGCCTTGAGTGTTTTAAGTAGCGCGAAACCGCGCACATCGGCGAGACAGTCTCGGACTTGTTGTTATGGTACTGCTCAGGATAATTTTGCCTAAGCAAGTTGATGAAGGCCGGGCAGCAGGAAGTGGTCATCTTTCGGCCCTCGGAGAGCGCTTCCGACCATTCCTTGGACTCAAAGGCCGCCGTCATGTCTCCGCCAAGGCCCACTTCCACCATGTCGCTAAAGCCCAGCTTTAGCAAAGTCTTTTTGATTGAAGCCATGTTCACCTTGTCGCCAAACTGGCCTTCGGTGGCCGGGGCGCACATCGCGACGACTTCTTTTCCGGCCTTGATGTCTTGAATTATGTCGGCCAAGTATGTCTTGGATCCGATGGCGCCAAAGGGGCAGTTGTGGATGCAGTGGCCGCACTGGACGCATTTTTCTTCGTTGATTTTGCAGTAGCCCCACTCGTCGTAGGTGATCGCTCCGACAGGGCAGGCTTTTTTGCAGGGCCGCTCCAAGTGGACTATGGCGCCGTAGGG
Organism: uncultured Spirochaetaceae bacterium; assembly: GCA_902799665.1. Lineage (GTDB taxonomy): Bacteria > Spirochaetota > Spirochaetia > Treponematales > Treponemataceae > Treponema_D. Next base: position 20,498 of record CADCBK010000005.1, read on the forward strand.
GCAGGCTTTGGCGCAAAGGCCGCATTCCTTGCATTTGGCGGAATCGATGTGCATCCGCACTTCGCCGGGCGCGATCGCGTTAAAATGGCAGGCGCTAAGGCAGGGACGCCCCATGCAAAAGCGGCAGTTGTCGGTGACTGAATACGCCGAAATCGGGCAGTCGTCGCAGGCCGCGTTTATCACTTGGACCACGTTTTGGCTAGGCGGCATGTCGGAAGGGCATTCGGCGCAGGCAAGGCGGATTCGCTGGCGGACAATCTCGCGTTCCTTGTAAACGCAGCAATACTCGGACTTTGGCCCGGGAACCATTTTGTAAACCAGCCTGTCCTTTTCCTCTTCGTTCAGCTTGCCTTCCCACGCAAGGCGGCAAACCTCTTCCATTATTTTATGCTTGAACCATACAATTCCAGTGTCGTTTGTAACCATAGGCGCATTTTAGCATATTTTGCGGAACAAAGCAAACGCCCCGCCCAGGGCTGCAATTGGCGCTAGCAAATTGGCGGCGAATGTGATATAATGCAAAAATCACTTTTTGAGGAAGAACTTTATGGGACAGACATTGATTCAAAAATATTCTAAAAACTTTGCGGCTCTTAAGGAAAATTCTGTCGCGGCGGCCAAGATTGACGAGTCGAACATTTACCAGCCGGCCAACATTTCAAACCGCCCGATGATGTGGCAGATTCTTGACGAAAACTTGTTGCCCGGAAGCGGCTTGGGAAACCTTGAAAACTTCAAAGACTTTTACGAGCAAGTCAAGGCCGGAAAGTCAGGCTTGATTTTGTCCGAGCATTACACAAACCTTGACCTGCCCGAAATCGTCTATTTTTTGGAAAAACAGGGAAGCGGCTGGGCAAAAGAATTTTCGGAAAAAATCGTCGCCGTCGCCGGAATGAAGCTCAACGAGGCCGACCCGGTTGTCCGCGCCTTTACAGAAGCCTTCACCCGCGTCGTAATCTACCCCACCCGTTCGCTTGACAAGCTTAGCCCTGAAGAAAAGGCCGAAGAAGAGGCTCGCGCCCGAAAGATCAACTTTGCCTCAATGCGGGCGATGGACGCTTGCAAAAAGCGTGGCGAAGTTATTTTGGTCTACCCGGCCGGAACGCGATACCGCCCCGGAAAGCCCGAAACAAAAAGGGGCTTGCGCGAAATCGACAGCTACTTGCGCTTGTTTGACATAATGATTTTGGTTTCAAACAACGGAAACTGTCTGCGCATCAACCCCGAAAATCCCGAAAACATGCTCTTTGACCTAGTGGAAAAAGACTTGGTCTTGCACACCGCAAGCCCCGTAATCAACTGCAAGGAATTCCGCAAAAACGTTTTGGACGCGCTTCCCGCAGACGAGCCGGATCCCAAGCAAAAGACAATCGACCGCGTCATGGAGCTTTTGCAAGAGCAGCACGACAAGGTTGAGGAAGAAAGACTGAAGAAGTTGAAGAAATAGAACCGAAACTTCAAACTGACAAAAAAAGCGGCCGCAAGGCCGCTTTTTTTGTTTCACTGCAATAGGATTCGGTCGCTGTTGAGGTCGCGTTTTTTTATCTCGCGGAACTTTTGGACAAGCGAATCCATCGTAAGCTTTTCTTTTTCTTCGCGGCCAATGTCAAGAATCACTTCCCCGCCGTCCATCATCAAAAGGCGGTTTCCGTAATCCAACGCCTGCTGCATATTGTGGGTTATCATCATAACCGTTAGGCCGTAGTCGGCGGCAAAGCGGCGGGTAAGCTTCATGACCAAGTCGGCGTTGGCGGGGTCCAGCGCGGCCGTGTGCTCGTCAAGCAAAAGAAGCGCGGGCTTTGACATAACCGCCATAAGCAGGGTAAGCGCCTGGCGCTGGCCGCCTGACAAAAGAGCCACGTTGTCGTTAAGGCGGTTTTCCAAATTCATGTCGAGCGCCTTTAATTGCTCCCTAAAGGCCGCGCGAAGTTTATTGTTAAGGCTGATCTTAAGGGACTTGGAACCTTTTTTTGAGCAAATGACCATGTTGTCTTCCAAGCTCATTTTGCCAGCCGTGCCCAAAAGCGGGTTTTGGAAAATGCGTCCGATGTAGCGGGCGCGCTTGTATTCAGGCTCCTTTGTGACGTTTCGCTCCTCGTAGAAAATTTCGCCGGAGGAAGCCTTGTAGGTGCCCGCGATTACGTTCATCAAAGTGGACTTTCCGGCTCCGTTGGAACCTATCACAGTGATAAAGTCGCCTTGCTTTATTTTTAAATTTATGTTTTTAAGCGCGCGGTTTTCGTCGGGCGTTCCCGCGTGGAAAGTCATGCAAACGTTTTTAAGCTCAAGCATTGGCCGCCCCCATTTTTGGCTCGCCATCCTTTGCAGGGCGAGTCAAATGCTCGCGCAAGAATTTGGCTATGTCGTACTTTGAAATTACCAGGCACAAAATAATCAAAAGGCCTGTTATCAATTTTAAGTCGTTGGAATTCATGCCGATTACATAGCCGTAGCGGCGGCCAAGGAACATAAGGGCGCGGTAAATTATCGAGCCAAGCAAAACCCGCGCAAGCTGTAGCGCGATCCTGTTGGAGCGCAAGACAAATTCACCAAGCATAAGGGACGCAAGCCCCGAAACCACGACGCCGGTTCCGCTTCCGACATCGGCAAAGCCTGAATACATGGCGAAGAAGGCGCCTGAGAGAGAGGCCAGCGCGTTCCCAAAACAAATGCCGACGCCGCGCATGAACTTTACGTTGACGCCTTGGCTTACGACCATCTGCTCGTTGGCGCCAAGCGCTCCCATCGTAAGGCCAAAGTCGGTGTTGTAGAACAAGTTCAGCAAAAGGCACAAAACAATGACGACCGCGAAAACGTAAGCGGCGATAGCCCAGTCCGGCGAAAAGGACGCTTGCGCTTTTTGAACGGCTGAAATTATTTTTGAAAATATAGTCGGTATTTTTAAAAAAGAAACGTTGGCGTGGTTTGACATGATTCTCAAATTGATTGAGTAAAGCATCGTCATAACCAAAATGCCCGCGAGCAAGTCCGGCACGCGAAGCTTTGTGTAAACCAAAGTCGTCACAAGGCCCGCGCATATTCCGGCGCAAAAGGCAAGCAGCAAGGCGACAGAAGGCGCGATTCCGTGGGTAAGGCAGGCCGCCAAAACGCAGCCGCCCATCGGAAAGGAACCGTCAACGGTCATGTCGCAAAAGTTAAGGACTCGGAAAGTCATGAACAATCCGAGAACCATTATTCCGTAAATCAAGCCTTCAATTAAAATGCTAGCGAGCATAACTTTCTTCCGCGTCTATTTTTTTGTGAGCTTTCCGTCTTTTATGATTTCGTTGGCGCTGTCAAGCAAATCCTGGGGAATCGTGATTCCGCAGGCGGCCGCAACGTCAAGGTCAAAGAGCAAGTCGCTGTCGCTTGGCTCAGTCATAAAGCGGACCGGAAGGTCGGCGGGCTTTGTTCCGTTCAAAATCTTAACGACCATCTCGCCTGTGGCGCGGCCGGCCTTGTAGTAGTTAAAGCCGCTCGCCATCAAGCAGCCGCCAGCCTCCGCGCCTGTAACGTCGGCGCTGAAAATCGGCTTTTTGGCCTGGCCAAAAACTTGGACCAAACTGCTAAGGGCGCTGAACACTGTGTTGTCGGTCGTCAAATAAATTCCGTCAACGCGGTCGACAATCGCCTTGGCGGCGGACTGGACTTCTGACGAGTTTGTGATTGCCTGTGTCACCAATTCAAGGCCGGCCTCTTGGCAGCCGCGCTTTACTTGCTCCAAGGCGCTGATTGAGTTGGCTTCGTTTGAAGTGTAGATGTAGCCCAATGTCTTAAGGCCAGCGACTTTTTTAAAGAGCGCGATGTGCTGCTCGGAAGGAATCGCGTCGCTCATTCCGCAAACGTTGTTCTCGCCTTTATCGATGGAAGAAACAAGGCCGGCGCCGACGGGGTCGGTCACCGTTCCGAACACGATCGGAATGTCCTTGATTGAAGTGGCCAAGGCAAGGGCGACCGGAGTCGCGATTCCGACAGCCACATTAACGCCTTCGTCCTTGTACTTGAGCGCGATTTGGGCGGCTGTGTTCACGTCGCCGTTTGCGTTCTGCAAGTCGTAGTCGGCGGCAAAGCCGTTTTCGTTCACTACATCCATAACGCCTTTTTCAACGGCGTCAAGCGCCGGGTGCTGGACGATTTTCGCTATTCCGATTTTTACGGTTTTTGAAGACGAATCTTTTTTTGCGCAGCCAAAGAGCATGGCGCAAGCGGCAAAGGCCGCGAACAATTTTGCGATTTTCATAGAATACTCCTAATGAAAAAAATGATACTATTTACAGAAACACTTGTCAAGTCCGCTCGTACTACTAAACGCAAGACCATAATTTTTGTTTCGAGCGGTTTCACCGCGTCCTTGCGGACGCTCCCTGCGCGAGACTTCCCCAACAAAAAGAGCCGTCCAGCGGACAGCCCTTTTTGTCAAATTCTTCTATATATTAAATTATTATTTTATTTTACTTTTGTGAGCGAAACGTTGCTGATGTAAACCGTCGCTGTCGAGCCGAGCAAGCCAAGGTTGAACTCCAAGCGAGCCGCCGGGTCTGTGTCGTCGTTCATCACAAAGTCAAACTCGTAGGTTTTCTTTTCCGGTCCTACCGTGACTTTTGTGTCGGGAAGGTAGCGGATCCAGTTGCAGTTGGGAGCGGTTATCGCGGCGCGGATTTCGCGCTTGGCGTCGGCGCGCGCGTCAAACTTGTAATGGTACTTGCATCCTTCCTGCAAAGGAATGTCAGGCTGGACAACCTGCACGCTGTATTCCAAGTCGCCGGGAGTCTGCTGGCGGATCACCAATTCGCCGTCCTTAACCGCGGCCGAGCCTTTTCCCGTTCCGAACAAAAGGAAGTCCCAGCCCTTGCCGTCTGACATGCTTTCGGCCTTGGCGAAATTTCCGTTGACGGCGTAGTTGCCCGACGCGTCAGGGTCGCGCAGCTTGACGTTGTTCGCGGGATTTGCGACGTTTTCGTTGTACTGCTTTTTTTGCCAAACGCGAACGTAGTCAACGACCATTTGCGCGCGTTCGTCAAACTTTGTGCTGGCGTTGGGGTTTCCGGGCCAGTTTCCGCCGACGGCGACGTTCAAGATGATGTAGAAGGGCTGGTTGTAGGGAGCCGGGTACGGAACTTTCGCGCCGCCCTGCTTTTTGGTGAACCATTTGTTTTCGGTAAAGAAATGGTTTCCGTCAACATAAAAGCGAATCTCGCCGGGTTCCCATTCGCAGGCAAAGACGTGGAAGTCAGAAGCGAAATCCTTTCCCTTTGAGTTGTAAGTCTTTTGCTTCATCGTGTGGGGCTCGCCAAAGTGAAGCGTGGCGTATTGCGTGTTGGTCTGGTGTCCCAAAACTTCCATGATGTCGATTTCGCCGCACTTGGGCCACTGGCCGTAAAGGCCTTCGTTGGCCGGCATCATCCAAAAGGCAGGAAGGAAGCCTTGTCCCTTGGGAACCTTAAGCCGCGCCTCAAAGCGGCCGTACTTAAAGTTGCGCTTGTTCATTGTGTTGACGCGGCCCGAAGTGTACTTGTTGCCGGTCTTGAGCGGCTGGATTACCAAGCAGCCGTCCTTGACGTAAGTGTTTTTGGGGGAATCGTCGTAGCTCTGCAATTCGCTGTTGACCCAGCCGGGCTGGTGGAACTCAAAGTTCCAGTCATTCATGTTCAACGAAGAGCCGTCAAACTCGTCGTGCCAAACAAGGTCGCTTGCAGTGTAGACTGAACTTCCGACAGGAGCCAATCCATTGTCAGCGGCAAAGCCAAAAACCGAAGCCGCGACGCTCAAGGCGGCGGCTAAAAAAATCGTTCTTTTCATGTTACCTTTCCTTGCCTGATGGGGGCGAATGTCATTTGCTCGCCGGAGCCGCGACGAATTCAATCTTCAAGATTCTTGTTCCGTGGGCCTGAACGCCGACACCCTTTGTCTTAAGGATGTCAATTTCAGCGGCGCTGGGAGTGTAAACCATTGCGAACACATGGCTTTCATCGTAGTCGTCTGTGCTGTCAGCCTTCTTATAAAGGGGCTTGAGATTTCCATTGGGCTGATGTGTATTAGAGTCAAGCTCAATCTCGCCGCCAGTGATTGTTCCGCCTGTAAGCTTGTTGGTAGTATTTTTATCGACTTTATCCAAAAGCTGAATGAGGCTGTAGCAGTCATCATACTTGTGGGCCTCGCCTTTTGATTCATCTACATACTTGTCTGTGTTTTTTCTGACAGTGAACTTGATTTGCGAGCCTGTAACAGCGGCGGCGAATTTTGCAGCCTCGAAAGTCTTCGGTGTCCAATCTTCTGTCCAGCCTTCGCTGCTTTCAAAAAGAAGGCCAGGGTCTTGCGTTTGGGGCTGTGTCTGCGTCTGCTCAGGCGTTGTTGTCTGAGTCGCCGGTGTCGCTGAAGCGGCCGCCTTGAAAGATTCAACTTTTAAAAGGGTCACAGTGTCAGCGCCAAAGATTTTAACGCCGCCCCAAGCGCCGTCTTTTTCCTGACCTTTTATCAGAGCCACATCAGAGTCGCTCAATTTTACTGTAACTGTTTGATTGTCGCCAGTCGGCAAATTCAACGCGCCGTCATCTCCAATGCTTCCATCGCTTATAGTCGCAGGCTTGAGTTCTGTCCACGGGTCGCAAGCAGCCAACTTTATCGCGCCGGCGCTTGCGTTATAAGTAACGCGAAGGCTGTCAAAATCCGCCGTAAACTTTGCGTGGTCGATTGAAACGCCATTAGCGCCCCAGTCGATTTTTTGCGATCCGCTCCAAACCTCGTTATAGGAAATCGTCGCCGGACTTTGCGTCTGTCCACTTCCGCCGCCCTGCGGTGTCTGCTGTTGATTCGGCGAACCGTCTCCAGCGGCGTTGGAGCAGCCAAAGAACAAGGCGCCGCACAAAGCCGCGGCGCTAACGCCATAAAGAATTTTTCCAAACAATTTCATCATAGACCTCCAAAATTTTGAAATGTTATGAAAAGCATATTACAATTTTCCAAAAAACATGATGTTAAATTTGTCAGCATAATTGCATTTTTTTCGGTTTTTCGCTATAATCTTTTTTTATGAAAATTCGAGGCAAAAAATTTCCAAAGGAAGCGTTCCTGCAAATGGAATTCCACAACGCGCGCTTGGCCTACGAACGCGAGCTGGAATTTTACAACGCGGTAAAGCAGGGAGACTTAAAGAAATTAAAAAAGCTCATCGTTCCCCTGGAAGACGAGCGGCTTGGCCTCCTTTCCAAAGACCCCCTAAGGAATTTAAAATACCATTTGATAACGACCATCGCGCTGATAACGCGCTTTTGCATAGAGGGAGGGCTTCCTCTTAACATCGCCTACAGTTTGAGCGACTCCTACATTCAGCAGATTGACTTGGCGACAGACAAGGAGATGATTTCGTTCCTGCACAGAGACTTGATTTACGACTACGCCTCAAAAATGAAGGACTTGCTCTCAACTCCCGGCATTTCGCAAGCGATAAAAAGAACCATCGACTATATTGTTGACAACATTCAAAAACGCATTACGCTGGAAAAAATTTCAAGGGCGGTCGGCATTAACAGAACTTACCTATGCGAGCTTTTTAAAAAAGAAACCGGCGTTTCAATCCAGCGCTACATAACAAAGTTAAAAATCGAGGCTGCGGCCAACATGCTGGCCTACGAGGACTTTTCGGTTTTGGAAATCAGCGACTATTTTTCGTTCTCGTCGTCAAGCCATTTTTGCTCTGTTTTCAAAAAGGAAACAGGCCTTAGCCCCAACGCCTACCGCCGCGCCAACTACCGCCAGCACTGGAAATAAGCCGCTACATCGCTTCGCGCGCGTGAACGGTCCTCCCCAGCTATTGACAACCTGCGCGTTTTTCATTATATTTAGATTGTATACGATTCTGTTTTATCAAAGCGGAATTAAGGAGGCTAATATGGCTGAAATCACATTGACTTCGGAAAACTTCAAGGCGGAAGTTTTGGAATCAAAGGTTCCCGTTCTGGTTGACTTTTGGGCGACTTGGTGCGGCCCCTGCCAGATGATGGGCCCTGTCGTGGAAGAGCTGGCCAACGAAAGCGACGGCTCTTACAAAGTGGGCAAGGTGAACGTTGACGAGCAGGGAGACTTGGCTCAGGAATACGGAATCATGAGCATTCCCGCCTTCTTTGTCTTTAAGGACGGAAAAGTCGCCGCCTCCACAGTCGGAGCGCAGGGAAAAGACGCCCTCCTTGAAATGATAAAGAACTAACGCTAAAATTGCTGCATGAGATGTTACAAATGCTTTAGGCCGGACGGATTTTGTCTTTGCCAATACACAAAGCCGCCGGTCCAGTCTGGCCTTAAATTCATCTTTCTCATGCACCCAAAGGAAGCCAAGCGGCAGCGCACTGGAACCGGCCGCATAAGCCACTTGTGCCTTCCAGACTCTGAGATTTTAGTCGCCTTGGACTACACAAAGGACAATGTTCCCGGAAGGCGGCTTTTTGACCTTTTGTCCGATTCCAAATACCTTCCCCTTTTGCTCTACCCCGGAAACGACGCATGGAACGCGGCCAACCCAAACTTTAAGAGCGCGGCTCGCGGAAAAATCTTGATGCCGATAATCGTTGACGCCACTTGGTTTTGCTCGCGGAAAATCTTGCAGCATAATCCTTTTTTGCTGGACCTTCCAAAAATGTCCTTCGCAAAGGAATACCGTTCAATTTTTACCTTCAAGCACGAGCCGCGTCCTGAATGCGTTTCCACAGTAGAAACTTGCTACTATCTAATAAAGGAATTGCAAGAGGCCGGCCTGGCAAATCCAGAGGCCAACCCGGAGCCGCTTATGACGGCCTTTAAGAAAATGATAAGCGACCAGCTTCGCGCCGAAAACGAGCGCGTCCAAGGCCTTCGCCCCAGCACCCACGGCTACGACTGGAAATACACAAAGATTAAAGAAGACCCATTCGCCGCGGAAAAGTAGACCGCGCTCCAATTAGGCGCGAGCCGCCTTATGCGAGCGCCGTAATTGGAAGATCCGCCCGATTGACAGTTCGCGCAAGCGAACATGTGTATAATTTCCTTAACAAAGCGATGCAAAGCATCGCAACATATGATTATGGTCTTGCATTAACCAACACGAGCGGCCAGTTCCTCCCAGCGCGCGTATTTTGCGTCAAGGGCGGCGGACAGGGATTGGTACTCGTCGTTCCAGGCGCGGATCTTCGCAAAGTCGCTTTCGCCGCTGGAAAGCGCGGCCTCAAGCTCTGTCTTTCGCGCCTCAAGCGTTTCTATGTCGGACTCCAAGGCGGCGAATTCTTTTTGCTCTTTGAACGAAAGTTTTTTTGGCTTGTCAGCAGGCGCAGCCTGCGGCGATTCTTGGCCCTGCAAGGAATTTGAGGCGCCGCCGTTTTGCGCTTGGCCGCCGTTTTGTCCGCCGCCCGATTTTTGGGCTTGCGAGGCTTTCTGGCTTTGCGCGCCCAATCGTTCCTCGCGCTCTCTTTCCTTTAAAAGCTCGATGTACTCGGAGCACTTTCCGACAAAGCCTGACACGCTTCCGTCGTCTTCCAAAATGAAAAGCGTGTCGCAAACCTTGTCCATAAAATAGCGGTCGTGGCTGACGACCAAAAGGCAGCCCTTGAACTGAGTCAAAAAGTCTTCCAATATGTTCATCGTCCAAATGTCAAAGTCGTTGGTCGGCTCGTCAAGGATGATGAAGTTGGGGTTTGAAATCAAAAGTCGCACAAGGTAAAGGCGCTTTCGCTCGCCGCCGCTCAAGGACGAAACAGGCGAATGCTGGATTTTCCCTTCAAAGCCAAACTCGTTCAAAAAAAGCGCGGCGCTAAGTTTCCGGCCGTCGTTAAGCTCAATCCATTCGGCCGCCTCTTCGATGTATTCAAGAGAGGTCATCGCCAGGTCTTTGAATGTCGGGTTTTGCTCGTAGTAGGCGATGTGGGTGTTCACGCCAAGAACAATGCTTCCGCTGTCGGGAGGAAGGCGGCCGGCTATCATGTTCAGGAGCGTCGTTTTTCCGCTTCCGTTGTTGCCGTAGATTCCGATTTTTTGTCCCTTGCTGAAGGTGTAGGAAAAGTCTTTTAGGACGGGCGACGTCGCGGCCGCATCTTGGGCTTGCGTTCCGTTCCCGCAAGCGACGGCAAAGCCTTTTGGAAAATTTTTTGAAAGCCTATGAAGCTCCAAAATTTTTCCGCCCAGGCGCGTTTCCTTGGTCTCAAAGCTAAAGCCCTTGTCTTCCTGGAATTTTTCGTGGGCGATAAGCTGCTGGTCGCGCTGGATTCGCGCCTTTGCCTTGGTTCCGCGGGCGCAGGGGCCGCGCAAAAGCCAGTCGCGCTCAAAGCGCAAGACGGACTCAATGCGGCGGTCGGTGTTCTTGGCGATTTCAATTTCCTTTTCTTTCTTTTCAAGATACTCGGAATAATTTCCGTGGTAGAGCGTAAGCCGCCCGCGTTCCAGCTCGTAAATGTCGGAGCAGACGCTGTCCAAAAAATACCGGTCATGCGTGACCATAAAGACGGCGCGGTCAGTGTTCCGCAAATAATCCTCCAGCCAAGAAATCGTCTTTATGTCCAAATGGTTTGTCGGCTCGTCGAGCAAAAGAATTTTTGTGTCCTCGACCAAGACTTGGGCCAGCGCGACTTTTTTCGCCATGCCGCCGCTAAGGCTTTTCATCTTGCGGTCAAGGTCGTGGATTCCAAGCGTTGAAAGTATCGAAGAAATTTGCGCCTCGTAGTTCCACAAGTCGCCGTCGTTCATTTTCTTTTCAAGCGCGTCGTAGCGTTCCGCCTGCGCCGGATTCAAGCTTCCCAAATTGACACAAAGGCTTTGGTACTCGTTTATGGTTTTTAATTTTGGGGAATCGCTTTTAAAGATGTGGCCGCGAATCGTATCGTCGCCGTCAAAGGCCGGCGTTTGCGCAAGGTAGGAAAAGCCGGCTTTCTTGTTAAAGACCACGCTGCCCTTGTCGGGAGCCAAAACGCCAGCGACGCAATTGAGCAAAGTGGATTTTCCGGCGCCGTTCTTTCCGATAAGCGCGGCCTTTTGCCCTTCGTCCAAGCCAAGCGTCACGTCGGTAAAAAGCGGAGCTTCCCGTCCGATTTTTGTGAGATCCTTTATCGAAAGCAAATTCATTTGTCTTCGCTCTCGCCTTCGGCAAAGGCCTTGGAGTAGTCTTCCTCGTCGCGCGGATGGCTCTTTATGATTGCGTTGATGTCGCTTTCAAAGCTTTCTGCGATGTACTTGTGGACAAATTCCTTGTTCTCGCCAACGAGCGGATTCTTAAAAAGCAAGACCAATTTTTCAACTCCGCCCGCGGTGAATGTCGCGTAAACGGCCACCTCGCCGACAGAGATTTGCTTTCCGGCAAGCGAAAAATTGACGGAACTAATAACCGTTCCCTTTTGGAAAAACTGAGCGAACTTAGGCTCAACCGCGCAAGCCGAGCCCACTATGCTTATGTCGTGCATCTTGAACTTGTACAAGCGGCCGTCCATTTCCGCAAGGGCAATCGCGTCCTTGTCGTTGGCGCAAGAAACGCGCACGTATTGGCGCCTTCCCTTGGCGTTCTTCTCTTCCAGCTGCAGCTCAATCGCTTGCGTCAAAAAAGATGTCCGAGGATTGAATGATATGACGCCTTCATAGCAAGGCTTGGCCTCCTCAAGCGCCTTCTTTTCCTTTATGTTCAAATCGGAAGTCAATAAATAGAAAATCGTGGAAGTTAACGAGCCGTCCTTGGAGCAGGAAACGATGAAGTTTATCATCTTGCGCTTGGCTGTGGCTTCGTCGGCGTAAACAATGCAAATCGAGTCCTTGTATTCGCGCAAAACGTTTTTGGCGTCGCGATAATTTTGGATAAAATAAACTTCATATTCGTCCTCGGCAAGTTTTTTGAACACTTCGCCGTGGCCGGGAAAGTCGGGGTTGAGAAAAATTACCTTGTGGCCAAACATCGCCTGCTGGTTTTCCGCCATGCTATATAGCATACATCAGTTTTTTAAATTTGTCAAACAAGACGGACGCGGCGGAAGCAAGGACAGAGCGGGGCGCGAAAGCCCCAGCGTTTTTATCTAGCCAAAAACGGAAACATGCGCTACAATAGAAAGAATGAAAACAGTTTTGGTTGAACTGCTGGCCTTCGCCTTGATTTGCGTTCTTGGAACTGCGGCGGGCGGTTTTATTATAATGATTTACCATAGCGTAACGTCTTTTGTGGTCGGCTCGCAAATGACTCTCTTTGACGCGCCGCTTTTCATCAACGGGGCCATATATTTCTTCCCAATTCTTCTGCTTTTCGCTCCAATGTTCCTCTTTCTTTCCTTGGTCCGCCACCCCCGCTACAACAAAGTTTTGGGCGTCTTGACAATCGCGCTTCTTTCAATGGCGGCGTGGATTTTCCTGGCTCCCGTTTCATACAGAATCGCGCGGGAACAAAACCTAAGCCTAAAGGAAAAGCCGTCGGAGCTTACCGCCGGTTACTTTAGGAAGATTGACAACCGCCTTTACTATTTCACTTTCATCAGCGGAAACTATGTAAAAGGACTTAGGGTCAAGGACGAATACTTTTCAACCGGAAACTCAAAAAAATACATTTCAAAGCTCGACGGCGGCTATATAAATTTCAAAAGAGACTCCTTGGGCTTTTCAGATCCGCTAATCGGCGAAACCTTGACGCCCTCGCCAATTTTGATGTCTTTCATTAGCGGAATCGCGCTGGTTCAAAAAGAAGCCGCCGCCGCAAGCGAGTCGGGCGTCATTCCATGGCTTTTGTTCTCTTCGATGATGGCGGCCCTCGTGATGATAGGAGTGGTAATCTCCGCCAGCGAATGGAAACTGGCCGACGCGTTTTACATCACCTTTGACACATTCGTCATCATTACGCTGAACTGCTTTTACTTCCAGGGCCGCTTCGCCAATATCGTCGGCGCGATAAACGACATCGGCGGCTTCGCTGAAATCATAGGCCAAAACTTTCAGACCGCCCTTAACTGCGCGATAATCTTCGCGCTTGTAATGCTGGGCGGAATAAAGGCGATAGTCCACGCCAACAAAAAAAGAAGGAGAGGCGCATGAAAAAGTTCCTTCCTTCGATGCTCGCGTATTCTATTTTCGCCGCCGCCGCGGTTTGGACAGCGGCCTTCTTCCTTTTGCCGATGGAAAGCGTTTCAGCAGGCTCGGAAATCGCCTACAAAAGCGCCAACGCATTTTCATTCCTATTCGAGACATTGCCTTCAATTTTGCTCACCGGCTTTTTGCTCGCCTGCTCGCTTGCGTTCGCGGATTCCGAGGAAAAGGCCAAAGGCCGCTTTAGCCCGGAAATCTCAAAGCTTCTAAAAAAAATCATAGCGGCGGCCCTTGCGACAACATTCGTCGCCTCGCTCGCAGTCTTGATTTTCCTCCCCTTTGAAAAGTCAAAGAAAAAATTCATGCATGAAATTCCCGGCTTGATGACAGACTACATGCGGCTTGCGGAACAGTACCGTCTGCAAAAAAACCCAGAAGCCGCGACCCAATACTTGAAAAAAGCGCTGGCCCTTGCGCCCAACAACAACGAGCTAAAGGAGCGCGACAGGCTGATTGAGGCGGAACTAAAGGAAATGAAATCAAAGCTTCGCGAAGAGCGGAACAAAAGCTTTGCGGAAACAAACCTCAACGACAACGGAAAAAAATTCAACGGCTTTGACGAAAGCGAAATGACGGTATTGCAAATGCTCCAAAAGGCAGGCGAACTTTTTGCCGCCAAGGATTTTTTTGGCGCCCACTATCTTTCAGTCCAAGCGGAACGCCTTTGCGGCCCCAACGACCCGAACATTGCGGAAGCGAAAAGCATGGCGAGCGCGGCTTGGAACAAATTGCAGGCGGCGCAAAAAGAGGAGCCGACGGAAGGAAACCTTTTCTTTAGAAAAAAGCTGGAAGGCTACAAGGCTCTGAACAACGGAAACTTTGAGGAAGCCTACTACATTTTCAACGAATTGTCGCTTGAAAACGAAAGAAAGGCGCGCGATCCGGATGTTGTCCGCTACCTAAAAATAGCGCGCGACGAGCTTTTGGAAAAATTCTTTTTCATTGACGAAACATACGACGCGAGCGCTTTTGAAAGCTACAAAAACATTTACTTTTCGGTCCGCCATCCGGACGCCGGCTACGACGTGATTTTCATTCATGGCGTTACGGAAGTTGACGGAACCGGCGGAAGCCTTAGATACCTTCGGGACCTGGAGCTTTTTTCGTTTGACCAATACGGAATGCTAAGATACACGATGTCAACTCCATACGCAAAGATGAAGGCCTACGACACAAAATCATTGGGCCTTTACGAAGCCCAACGGCTGGGCTTGAATCCCGCGATAAAGTCAATTCCATACATAATGCTGCGCTCCGTAAGCAGGAATTCGCGCGAGCAGCAGAACGAGCCTGAGTACAGCTTTAACGGAAGGCAGGAAATCAATTCGGTCATGACAAAGAACCAGCTTTTCCTTCCGATTCCATACGAAGACTTTTCCTTGATTTTGCTTTCGGCGACAGGCAAGGGAAACCTGAACCCATTTTACTTGAACCGTTTGGCGCGAAAGGCTCCAGCCTATGGATACTCAAGCGAAGTCTTTAGCGTTGAGTCCTTGAACAGGATTTTCTACCCCTTCATGCTTTTGATCATTTTCATCTTCGTGGCAAGCGTGGCGTGGAACTACAGGCTTTCATCCGGAGCGATATTCAAATTCAAGTGGGTCTTCATCCTTCCGGTTTTGAACGTCGTATTCTACTTTTTTGAAAGGCTGATCGAATATTCAATAAAGGCGCTGAACCTTGTCTTTATCGCCATGGCAGGAACGGAACTCGCGCTTCCTGCCGGCATTTGCGTTTACACGCTGCTCTTGGTCTTTGTGTGCGTCACCTTCCTGGCGCGAAAGAACGACTAGACCTCAACGCATTCGATGTGGGCGCCCAAAGCCTTTAGGCGGGGAATCAAATTCTCGTAGCCGCGTTCAATCTGGTAAACGTTGCTGATCGAGCTTTCGCCGCGCGCTATCATCGCCGCGATTACCATCGCCATTCCGGCGCGAACGTCGGGCGACACAAGCTTGTCGCCGTGAAGGACGCAGGGGCCTGAGACAACGGCGCGGTGCGGATCGCAAAGCGTTATGCGCGCTCCCATTCCAATCAACTTGTCGACAAAGAACATTCTTGACTCGAACATTTTCTCAAAAATCAAGACGTTTCCTTCAACTTGCGTCGCCACAACCGTCATGATGCTGGTCAAATCCGGCGGGAATCCCGGCCAGGGCGAGTCGTCGATTTTTGGAATCATGCCGCCAAGGTCTGGGTTTACTTTCATATCTTGGTTTGCGGCCACTTCAAGCGTGTTTCCGGTTATGTTCCAGCGGATTCCAAGCTTTCCAAACGCTATGCGCAAGGGCCGCATGTCCGGCGGATTGATGTTCTCTATCGTAACGGAACCGCGCGTCGCGGCGGCAAGCCCGATGAAGGAACCGATTTCCATGTAGTCCGGGCCGATGGCGAAGTCGCAGCCGTGGAGCTTTTTGACGCCGTCGATTGTCAAAATGTTGGAGCCTACGCCCGTGATTTTGGCGCCCATCGCGACGAGCATTTTGCACAAGTCCTGCACGTGGGGCTCGCTCGCCGCGTTGGTGATCGTCGTGCGGCCCTCGGCAAGCGCCGCCGCCATGACTGCGTTTTCCGTCGCGGTGACAGAAGTTTCGTCAAGGAATATGTCGTCGCCGACAAGCTTGTTGGCGCTGAACTCAAATTTTCCGTCGATGTCAACGCGGGCTCCCAATTCGGTCAAGGCCAAAAAGTGGGTGTCCAAGCGGCGCCTTCCAATCACGTCTCCGCCCGGAGGCATCATGCTGGCCTTTCCCAAGCGGGCAATCAGCGGGCCTGCGAACAAAATCGAGGCTCGGATTTTTTTTGAAAGTTCCGGCGGAATCAGAGCCGTGTCGATTTTTTGCGCGGTGACTTCCCAGACATGCTTTTCGACTTTTTTTACGGAAGCGCCAAGGCCTTGCAAAATCTTGAACATGACGCCCGCGTCTTCAATCTCCGGAATGTTTCTAAGCGTGACTTTTTCGTCAGTCAAAAGAGTGGCCGCGATGCAAGGAAGCGCGGCGTTCTTGTTTCCGGCGGCGGTGATTTTTCCCTTTATCGGAAATCCGCCTTCAATTCTGTATTCGTGCATAAATCGCTCCTAGGTTTACTATAATATCGGCGGCGGCCAGCATTTGCTCAAGGCTGACCCATTCCCGCTCGCTGTGATACTCGTGCGCTCCAGTAAAAATGTTGGGGCAAGGGATTCCCATTTCGGTAAGGCGCGAACCGTCCGTGCCGCCGCGAATGGGCTTAAAGACAGGCTCGATTCCGCTTTCCTTATAGGCCGCGACAAGGCGCTCCACCACAAATGGCGCTTTTTTTATTCCCTCGCGCATGTTCAAATACTGCTGTGTGTGCTTTACCTTTACGCTCGCGCCGTAGGAAGAGGCGGCGGCCTTTGCAAGCTGCGCCACCATTTTTTTTCGCCCAGCCATTCCGTCCGCCTCAAAGTCTCGGAGCAAAAGCGACACGCGGGCGCTCTCCATCGTTCCGCAAATTTCTAACGGAGCGTAAAAGCCTTGATAGCCGTCGGTCGTCTCCGGCGCTTCCGTTTTTGGCAAGGACTGAACGAACAAGCTGGCCGCGCTGATTGCGTTTACCATTCCGGCAGCGCGCGCGTCGCCTGTGTGCGCCGTCTTTCCAGTAAAGAAAACCTCGCTCTTATAGGCGTTGAAGCAATCGCACTCCAACTCGCCGATGTGGCCGCCGTCAACCGTGTAGGCGGCTTTGGACTTTATCAAGTCGAGCGGAACGTGGTCCATTCCGTGGCCGGTTTCTTCGTCCGGCGAAAAGCAAACTTCGATTTTTGGATGCGCGATTTTTTTGTTGGCCAAAAGATAATGCAAGGCGGTCACGATCGCGGCTAGGCCCGCCTTGTCGTCTCCGCCCAAAAGCGTCGTTCCGTCGCTAGTGATTATCGTGTCGCCAATCTCGCAGCCTGCAAAGCCGGTATCCTTTGCGCCAAGCTTTTTGACGCGCGGCCTGACGTTCTTTCCGGAACACTCTTCCACCGTGTCCAAGTGCGCCAAAAGGCAAAAGGGCTTTGCGGAACTTTTTGCGCCGCCGGCGGTCTTTCCAGCGCCAAAAGCGCCGGCCGCAGGATTTGCCGGAATATAGGCGTAGACGTACCCGTGCTTTGTGACCTGGACGCCTTCAAATCCCAAGGATTTTAGTTCCGCGGCAATCTTATTGGCAAAGTCGCGCTGGCATTCGGTTGAAGGCTGGACTCCCTTGTCGGCCTGCGCTCCGCAAGAAGTGGAAAAAGTCTTTGCGTAATCTATAAAGCGCGCGAGAAGCTCTTTTTCCCACGCGGAATCTTTTTTGAAATATTTCATCAATAATAAAGATACAAAATTTTTCGCAATCTTGCAAGTCTAATGACAAAAAGGCAAAAATGCGCTAGTATAGGCGGTATGCGATTTACAAGCACGAGAGACAAGACAGTTGACACAAGCTTTTTGCAGGCGGTCATGGATTGCATGCCGGCGGACGGGGGCCTTTACGTTCCCGAAGGAAACGCCGACTTGCGCCGCTGGATTTTGTACACAAACGACGACACGACGTTCTCTTCCATCGCGGGAACTTTGACCAGCGCCTGCATAAACACGGAATTTTCCCCAATCATTTGCGAAACGATAGCGACAAAGGCCTTTCCCTTTGAGCCAAAGCTAAAGCGCCTTGACGACAATTTGTTCACGCTGGAGCTTTTCAACGGACCGACGGGAAGCCACCGCGACTTTGGCGTTTCTTACATGGCGGCCTGCTTGGAAACGATTTTGACATTGAACGGAAAGACCGCCACATTCCTTGACTTGACGAGCGGCCCGCACGGCGCGTCGCTGGCAAAGGCCTTGCGCGGAAGCAAAAAGTTAAAGTCTGTCCTGCTTTATCCAAAAGGAGCGGTCCGCGGCTTAAGCGAATCCGACTTTGTTTGGAACGGCGGGAACATTTATCCGATTGAAATTGACGGCGACTTAAACTATTGCCGCGCCTTGATTCAAGAAATCTTTTCGGACCGCGCGCTTGTCAAAAAGTTCAGCTTGACCGCGTCAACGACGGCCAACATCGGCCGCCTCTTGCCGCAAGCGTTTTTTTACACATACGCCTTTTCGCGACTAAAGGAAAAAGTTTCGGGCGACATTTACTACGCGATGGCGCCGGGAAACTACTCCAACTTGATGGCAGGCCTTTACAGCTGGCGCCTGTCGCTGCCCCTGCGCGGCTTCATCGTTCCAACAAGCGGCTCGTTGGGAGCGGACGCCAAGGGCTATCCGATAATCACCGACTCGCTTGTTCCGCTGGCGCAAAGGCCGCGCGCCAATCCCAGCGACCCAAGCAACTTGGAGCGCTTGGAAGACTTCTTTACCGACTACTCGGCGATGATAAAAGGCTTTGTCTACCCCGCCCGCGTAGACGACGAGGCCGCCGAAAAAGCCGCGCAAGAGCTCTACAAAAAATACGACTTGATTTCGGACGCGGAGACCGCGCAGGCCTACGCCGCCGTAAAGGCAAAGAAAGATTTGGACGACGGCTCGGGCGACGCGGTTGTATTGATTCAGCGCGACCATCCTTCTTATTCGGCGGCTTTTGCCCAACACGCGCTGGGAGAAAAAATCGCCGTTCCCCAAAACGTTCAGGAAGTCTTGGCGAGCTTTGACTTAAAGCGGCCACTTGCAAAGACCAAAGAAGAATTAGTCAAGGTTTTGGAACAAATCCAATAGCTGGCCAAAGCGGTCAACCTTGGCCGCGAATTCTTGGACGCTTCCAAAGCCGTAGCCGGCCCAAACAAATTTGACTCCGGCCTCGCGGCAAGCGTCCGCGTCGCCTTGCGTGTCGCCCACGTATACCGGCGCCTTTATTCCGTTCCTGCGAACAAGCAGGCGCAAGTTGTCGGCCTTGCCAAGACCGGTGTCGCCGTAACATTCATGGTCGCTGATAAAGTCCGCGATTTTGTTTTTTTCCATCGTCAACTCTATGTAGCCGCTTTGGCAGTTTGAGACAATGTAAAGGCGGAACTTTTGGGCCAGCGCCTTTATCGTGTCGCGGACCGCGGGATAGGAAATGTCTTCATGGTTTTCTTTTAGCGCTTCCTGCTCGCGGACGCAGCATTGTTCCATCAAGCGGTCTTTTTGCTCTTGCGAAAGCGCGGGCCACAAGTCGTCGGCGATTACGTTCATCGGCTTTCCGAATTCTTTTTGCAAGCCGCTCGCGTTCACCAAGGCCGCGACAAAGCCGCAGTCTGCGATGGCCTTGTTCCACGCTTTAGCGACAACGCCTGTCGTGTTCCACAAGGTTCCGTCTATGTCCAAAATTATTCCGTCAGTTTTTATCTTCATTCCGCCATATTAGAATAGAACAGATTGAAAAGCAAGAGCCCTTTCGCTATAATAGATGCGGTTAATTTTTATCGCTTCGACGGTTTTTCAGGGCTTGACAAAAATTCCACAAGGAGAAAATTATGGCTGAAGAGATTAAGAACGAATACGACTTTATTTCAATCGGAGCGGGAGCCGCTGGCCTTTCGGCCGTCCAGTACGCGGCACGGTCGGGATTAAGCGCGCTAGCCATAGACCTTTCGGTGGCGGGCGGCCAAGTCCTAAAAATCGCGAGCCTTGAAAACTATCCCGGCGTTTTCCCGCCGGCCAACGGCTACGCCTTTATCCAAACAATGCAAAAACAAGCCGAAGCCTTTGGCGCAAAGATCGCAAGCGCGAGCGTAAAGTCAATCGACAAGGTTCAAGACAAATTTGAAATCGAGACAAGCAAGGGAAAATTCGCGGCAAAGGCGATAGTCCTTGCGACCGGAGCCGAACATAGAAAGCTAGGCGTTCCCGGCGAAAAGGAATTGGAAGGCCGCGGAGTAAGCTACTGCGCGGTTTGCGACGGCCCTCTTTTTAGGAACAAGACAATTTTTGTAATCGGCGGAGGAGACGCGGCTTGCGACGAAGCCAACTATCTTTCACAGCTGGCCGAAAAAGTTTATTTGGTCCACCGCCGCGACCAATTGCGCGCGCAAAAGGCCGTCGCCGACCGGGTTTTGGCCAATCCCAAAATCTCGGTATTGTGGAACAGTGTCCTTGAAGAAATCAAGGGAACGCAAAAAGTCGAGGCCGTTGTCATAAAAAATGTCCAAGACGGGTCACTAACCGAAATGCCCGCCGCCGCCGTCTTTGTCAGCGTCGGAATGATTCCGCAAAACCAATTGCTTTCAACGCTAAAAACCGACGAGGCCGGCTACATCGTCACCGACAAAAAAATGCGGACAGCAGTGCCCGGCCTTTTCGCGGCGGGCGACGTGCGCTCAAAGCCTTTCCGCCAAGTTGTCACGGCCACAAGCGACGGAGCGATCGCGGCCTTTGAGGCGGCCGACTACATTCGAGGCCTTGCATAAAAATGAAAACCGCCATAACAAAAATGTCCAAAAGCAAAAATTATTTCCAGGCCAAAAAGCCCGCCGCCTCGTTCGCGACGGCGCTTGCTTTCGCGCTCGCGCTTTTGCTTGCGTTCCCCAAAAACGCAGCCGCGCAAGAGGACATAAACTTTTGGAGCGACTACCCCAACGAGGAGTTGGCCGACGCGCTCGTTTCGCGGATGAGCGACGAAGAGCTTTACGCGCAAATCCTGATGTTCGGCTGGGCGGGCGCGGAGCCTAGCGACCTGTTGAACGAATGGGTCTTGTCGCGCGGCTTGGGAAGCGTGAAAGTTTTTGGCTGGAACACCGACAACACGACGCTGGTGGCGCGCTCGGTAAAGGCGCTGCAACAAAAGGCGCAAAGGCGGCGCTTGCAGATTCCGCTATTCGTGGCCACCGACCAAGAGGGCGGCTGGATCCGCCACGTAAAGGGAAACACATCCATCACGCCCGGAAACCTTTCGATTGGAGCCAGCGGCTATCCTTACGACGCGTATTATTCGGGCTACTACATCAACCGCGAAATCGCCGCGCTAGGCATCAACATGAATTTCGCGCCGACAATCGATTTGTACACCGACAAAAATTCCACGATAATCGGAACGCGCTCTTTTGGAGAGAACGCCCGCATCGCGGGAATTCTTGGAGCGGCCTGGGCAAAGGGCTGCCTTGACGCCGGCGTGATTCCAACCGCAAAGCATTTTCCGGGCCACGGCGACACGCAAAACGACTCGCACTTGTTCCTGCCCAGCATCAACATCGACCAAAAAACTTTTGAGAACCGCGAGTTGGTTCCGTTTAAGTATTTGATAAAGGAAAACGTTCCCGCGATAATGAGCGGCCACCTAAGCTTTCCGCAGCTGCGGCCCAACGGAGAGCCGGCCAGCCTTAGCGAATATTTTTTGACCGACATTCTGCGAAAGCAAATGGGCTACAAGGGCCTTATCATCACAGACGACATGATGATGAACGGAGCCACAATGTACGCAGGCTCTGTCTCGCGCGCCTTTAAGATGGCCGTGGACGCGGGAAACGACATCGTGATTTCTTCGACCACGGCGCAGCTTGACGAGCCGCTTTGGACCGGCGTGATTGCCTCGATGAAGCGCGACAGCGGCTTTAGGAACAAAGTTGTGACGGCCGCGCGCCGCGTGATTCTTGCAAAGCTGAACTATTACAAAGGAAAGAACACCGCTCCCCTTTACCCCGACGAAAGCGAAATCGACCAGCGCATTCCCGACAAGGAAGGGCAAAAATTTTTCTTGGACCAAGCCTGCCGCTCGATCACAGCCGCGCGCGCGAAGTCGCTTCCATTTACAAGAGAGTCCGCCGGAAAAGTTTTGCTCTGCGGAAGCGAGCCGCAATTCTTTAAGGCTGGAAAAGAGCGCTGGCCTTCTAGCGGAGAGTTCCGATTTAACTACGCGATGGGTCCAAACGAAACGCAATGGGCGGCGCAAAACATTCCGCAAACGGCCCAAGGCTACGACACAATCATAATTTGCGTCGCCGACCAAAACTCCGCGGCCGCCGCAAAAAGCTTGGAAGGCCTTGCGCGCTCCGGGAAGAAGGTCGTAATCTTTGCGATAATGTCTCCGGTGTTGGTAAAAGACTTTGACTGGGCCGACACGATTTTACTAGGCTATTCCTATTCGCCCTACGCGCTGGAAGCCTTGGTCGGCGCGGCGGCCGGCGAATTCGTTCCGCCCGGAACAGAACCGATTGGCGAGTGAGCGAAAAGCGTTCGCAAGCCTAAGAAGCGCGTTACAAAAATCTTTCGCAAGACCAAAAAACGGCGCGGCCAAAATAGTTTGCAAGCCTATAAAGCGCGGGTCTTTCCCATCACCAAGGCGCGGCTTTGTTCGGTGAGCGAGCGCAAAAGATCAAAGTCCGTCGCGCTTGTAAGCAAAACCGTTATCCAATGCTTTTTGTTCATGTGATAGGCGGGAAAGATTGTTTTTTTGTCCGCAAGATCCGCGACGCGCTCCGGATCCGCCTTTAGGTTTACCGCGAAAACTTTTTTGTCGTTGGCCAGCCCAAGGTTTTTGTAGGTGATTTCCATCACAAGCGCGAACCATTTTTGGTTGGGGCAGCGGAAAACCGCCGCGTCTGAATAGCGCTTGGCCGCGCCTTCTTCTTGCGCCCACGGAAAGTCCGCCTTGCAATTAAACTTGCGCTCGATAAAGTCAAAGTATTTTTTGTGAATGTCTTCCGACTCAAAGCAGCGCTCGTAAAAATCGTCAACGACTTTTTGAACCTCTTCCCTGACAGCGGCCACAAAAGAACCTCGGGCGCCGCGCATGTCAAAGGGCGCGTAAATCTCGTCCGTCGCCGCGTCGTAAACCTGCGCCGTCAAAGCCTGGCCGCGAATCTCAAGCAACGCGTAAAAGTCTCCGCCAGAGAGCGCCTTTTTGCAAACACAAGAGCCGCCGCGCTTTTTAAATCCAAAGTCCGCGAACTTTTCTTTTATTGGCTTTGCGGAAGAAAAAATGTAGCTGTAGTCCATGAGGGAAGTATAGCGCATTTTCTTATATTTTTCTTGACAAATATGGGGTTTGGGATTATATTTAGACTAAAGGCGGAGTGTTACCCCGCCAAAATGGAAATTATTTTTAAGACTTCAAAAAATGATTGTCTAACGTTGCTAGGAATGTCGTGACTTGATGCAAGTTAAGCGCAGCATTCAAAATGGTGTTAGTCCACTTGTTTTCTGTTTTCTTAAAAATAAAGCCACAACATTTTAAATTTTCTCGCTATGGGGCTTACTATGTCCGTGCAAGAAAAATGGAGGTTTTATGACCAGAAACGACATCGATTTCGTTCAAAGCGGAATCCAATACCAATTTAACAATCTAAGATTGCTGGACCAAGCGTTCACTCGCAAATCTTATTCGGCAGAGCATCCAGAAGCGCAAAACAATGAAGTTTTGGAGTTCTATGGCGACGAAATTTTAGATTTTTTTGTAACAAAAAAAATGTACAAAAAATTTTCAAAAATCATAAACCATGAACTTGTTTCTGAAAAGAATGAGGGCGAACTTACAAAATTAAAGTCAATAATAGTCAGCAAAGAAAGCCTGTCTCGTTGCATGCATAATTTTGGATTTTCAAAATTCCTATATTTAGGAAAAAGCGACGAAGAGAACAACGTTCAAAATTCGATCTCGGTAAACGAAGACTTGTTCGAAGCTATTGTTGGAGCCGTCGCCGCAGACTGCGATTGGGATTACAACATTTTGGAAAAACTGTGCGACACAATGCTACAATTTGAGACCACCAACAACTATCTTACAATTCTCGTTGCGGAAAAATCCCAAGCGCTTGGTTTTGGCGAACCAGAATACATACCAATGTTTTATCAACTTCAAGACATGCGAGACTTGCCATCTAACAATTTTTACAATCAATATCTTGTAGTTGGCGGATTTGGAACACCAAAAAATCCTAAAACAGGCAAATACGAATACTATATAAACATAGGCGGCAATTACTTTTTGGGCATTAGTGATGGCATACTACAAGCAAAATTAGATGCAGACGGACAAGCATATAGATTCTTGTGCCAGGAGGAAATCAAACGAAAATTTGAAAAGATTGACTATGACAACCCTGCAAGCGCCTTGCACGAACTATTCCAAAAAAAAGTCATAATGGAAGTTAGATACGAATTTAACGAATATCATGACGAAAATGGAAACCCGATTTGGAACTGCAAAGCATTCTTAGAGGGATACGGAGAGTTCTCTGCAGACAACGCTTCTAAAAAGCAAGTCAAGCAAGACGCCTCGCTAAAACTATTGCGTCATATTACTGAGACAAAAATAAAAAAAGCCGAGAAACCAAAACCTATTGTTCATTACCTTGGAGAATGTCAGTTTTGGTCTGACGAACAAAAAGCGGAAGCGGAAAAGAATTTTTACAAAAAACCTTGCAACTTGGGAGAATAAATAAATGAAAAAGCAATATATGTTATCAGCTATAAACGCAGAAGGGAAATTGGTATATGTGGATGACATTCCAAACGGAGCAAAATGCAATTGTCATTGCGCAGACTGCGGCGGGGAATTAATCGCAAAAAACAACGGAAAAATAAAGCACCACCACTTTGCTCATGCAAACGGAAACGACAGTCTAAAGTGCAGCCAAACTGCTTTGCATTTATTGGCAAAAGAAATAATTGCAGAAGAAAAGATGGTGCCAATTCCAAGAAACAACACGATAACATTTTACAAAGCAGATTCCGTAGAACAAGAAAAATACATGGAAGACATAAGGCCTGACATATATGCAACTTGCGAGGACCGACCATTTATCGTTGAAATCCTAGTTACCCACGAAACTGATGAAGATAAGCAACAAAAAATCGCCGCTCACAAAGTCTCCGCTGTAGAAATTGACCTGTCCGAAATGGATTTCAATTCAAAGGAAGATGTCAAAAAAGCCATTTTTAATCCACAAAACATCAAAATTCTTTACGATGACGATGAGAGAATGATTTCTGAAAGAAAAGACACTCTTTCTAAATTTGGACTAACAATACAAATGCAACGCGGCGGAATAATTCCATGTCCATATATAAAAAATTATATTACAAGAAAATTTTGCGAAGAATGCACATTCTGTTATTCCGAAAACAAAGAATATATTAAATGTGGAAAATTCATACCAACAGAGGACAACGACAAAAACAAGAATGCTGCCAATATCAATGTAAATCAGAACAAAGTAATGTTTTCATCCGAAGCGGAAAGATACAACAACTCTCACTTTTCAAATTGGAAAGTAAGGGAAGCTATAGATCATGCATATATGTCGCAAATGCTTTTACGTTGGTAAGCCTTTGCTTTATGCAAAAAAACATGATATAATACTTACAAGGAGAAATCTTATGAAAACAACAATTTACTCAATTCTTATCGTTTTCTTTCTTTCGCTTATTGTATCCTGTGCCAGCGGAACAACCTTAGTTACAGGAACACAAAGAGAAGCAACAACAGAAGAATCCGTCGTGATTTACACAGAACCTCCTGCAAACTATGAAGTGATTGGAATTGTTACAGCTTCAAGTGATGCTGGAATGACAGAACAAGGCGATTTAAATTACGCAATAGCCGAATTAAAAAGACAGGCTGCAAAAATTGGCGCAAATGGCGTCATTCTAGAAAGTGTTGGCACTTCAAACAGCGGAGGTGTCATAATGAATTACGGCATTATTGTCCCGGTAACTGCCAAAAATGTCTCAGGCAAAGCAATTTATGTAACCGACAAATAATCAGGAGGCCCACCACATGATTTTTGATTTTTCTGACGGCGATTTTATTTTTCCGATGAACGATAAAATAGGCCTGGACATGAACGGAGACCTTCACATGCGCATGGGAGACAACCTCTCCTTAAACCTAGACGACGGCGACATTCATTTTACAAGCCCCTGGGATAAAGATGACAGCCTGTTTTCCAGCAACGACGACGATTCCAACAACGGACTTTGGAGATAAAAATGAGCTTTGGTCGCGTTTTGCTGTGCATAATTTTTCCTCCGCTTGCGGTGCTGGACAAGG
Organism: uncultured Spirochaetaceae bacterium; assembly: GCA_902799665.1. Lineage (GTDB taxonomy): Bacteria > Spirochaetota > Spirochaetia > Treponematales > Treponemataceae > Treponema_D. The sequence goes on from CADCBK010000005.1 coordinate 46,517, forward strand.
GCTGCGGCTCGATTGTCATCGTCACCCTGCTTACTTGCTGCGGCTGGGTTCCCGGAGTAATCGGAGCGTTGGTGATCAATAATAAATAGCCTTGCATTGAAAAAGATGCTAACATCTTGAATCAAACTAAAACTTTTGCTATTCTTTTATTAACGCAAATAAGGAGGCGCTTTTATGTCATGTGAATTGCAATCCGCAACCATTCAAATTACAAAAGGCATGCTGCCTTATATAAATTCGCGCAAGTCAGAAATAGACGCAAAGCAGCGCGCATTGCTGTTGTATCCCTTTATTCA
>CADCBK010000006.1 GCA_902799665.1 uncultured Spirochaetaceae bacterium
AAAGGGATGAAAGTTTACAAGGAACAGCTTTCGGAAATTTTTGACACATGGATTATCCTCTACCGGCCAAAAAATTCCGACATGCAGGAAGACGGCATCATCGGCTTTATTGGAGCCGAGCCAAACGCGGAATCAGACGCGCTTTATACCCCGGAAAACATCATCACGCCTGTTTACAATGACAGCATTGAACAAGAGGAAGACATTTTCTATGAAGAATAATGATTTTCTCATTATAAAACTTAACCAAAAGAATGAATTTAGAACAAACGCTTCTTTTGAAATAAACGGAATGAAGTTTTCTGCCGTTGACGTTAAAATTGACACCGGCTGTCCTCATACTTCTTTTCCAATGCTAAAGCTTGGACTTTCAGAAGAAACTGCCTACAAACTAAAAGAACAGGACTGTCAAAATGAAAATGTCGCCAAAACGATTTCATTCGGAGTAAACGACACAAAAACGAAACGCGACGAAGACAAAAGGAAATTCAAAAGCAAACGCTATATGGAACTGAACAGCATTTCGTTCAAGCACACGGCCAAGAATTTTTCTCTTGGCGTATTGCCGCTTGGCGACTTTCCAATTTCTGTAAGCTATGACCGCACGGGAAACACTTTAATTGGAATGGACATTCTCAAAAAACTTGAAATTTTTATTGGAAAAAATCAAATTGGCGAAACAATTCTAATTGCCTGCCAACAAGAAACGAAAACTTTTCTAACCGCTCTTTCCGAATTGACGGATGCAAGAAAATTAAACGTATAAAACAAAAAAAAACGCCGGACCAGCCCAAGAACAGGGCAGAATCCGGCGGGTGTCCGCGCGAACATGCGCGCGAAACCGCTTAGCGAATTTTCAACGAAGCACAATAGTCAGGACTGCACCAAGTAGTTCCGCTTGTCCCAGGAACATCAAATTGAACATAACAATAAACAAAAAGTGTGTCTTTGCCCGAGCTGTCAAACACCGTTTTAAAATCCTGGCTGTACCACTCAGGGGGGAGTTCTTTGGAAAGTTCGCATTCCACTCCTTCATACATCTTCTTCCCGAGCCACACCATAGCGTATGGACGTAACCAATCCACGTCTCCGTCTTTTAACTCGTTTTGGTTCGTTCCCCAATAACCAACGCAAATGCAGGGATTTTTTAAGCCTGCAGGCAAATTTAAATCACTTATTATGACACTCGGCTTTTCATTGACATAATCTAAATGCACGCTCGGATTATTTTGTGAAAAATCAAGCTCGCCGATTCCCTCGCCAGCCACAACCGAAATTTCTTCATCGTAACGGAACTCCATTAAGTTGCGGTCATACGGTTCGATTACAATCCAAAATTCATAGCGCTTGCCAGGCGTTACAAGCGGATAGAAATATTCATATTCGGCCGCGCAGGCGTCGCTCCAAATATCCACCATATAAACAATCGGCATTCCATCCGAGCTGTTAATCTGCAAGTTGCTAAAACCGCCACGCACGCCTTTTTTATACGAGCCTAGCCCCTCGCCAACGTACTTGAAGTCAAGCGCATAATCACCCGTTCTTGGGTAAACATATTTGTAACGATCTTCTATTCGCCTTTCTTTTTTACACGAACCTTGCCCATCGCCAACGTATTCGTAGACGTATTCATAGTCGCCTTGTCCAGAGCCAACAGGTATGTAATTGTTCGTAATCTGCTTCTTATAAGAACCATTCCCCTCGCCGACATATTCGTAAACGCATTCATAGTCGCCTTGTCCGGAGACAACAGGCATGTAATTGTTCGTAGTCTGCTTCTTATAAGAACCATTTCCCTCGCCGACATATTCGTAAACGCATTCATAGTCGCCTTGTCCAGAACCAAAAGGCACATAATAAGTGTTTTCATCTTGTGTTACTTTACGATAATGTCCGTTTCCTTCGCCAACATATTCATAAGTAGGATTACTGTAAGCACCATTACCATCGCCTACAGGCAAATAATTGTCGATAATTTCTTTTTTATATCGCCCTTTCCCCTCGCCAACATATTCATAAACCGGATTACCGTAAGCTCCATTGCCCTCGCCTACCCAAGTGTAAGTGTCTACACTTTCTTTTTTATACTGCCCTTTCCCCTCGCCAACGTTCTTACAAACGCATTCATAATCGCCCTGACCAGAGCCAACAAGTATGTAATTTTCTACCTCTTCCTGTTCCTTTTTATAGCTTCCTTTTCCTGTGCCAACATATTTGTAACCTTCTCTATCATAGTCGCCATTGCCTTGACCAAGATACGTGTAATCATAATCGCCTGTATCAAAGAATTTGTTTGGATTGTAGCAATCATCCGTCGGCCGAGTAATCGTAAATTTAAGTCCGCCCGCCACTTTTTCGACTTTTACGTGATCCGTCTGTAAGATTTCCGCGTTGCCGGAGTCATCTATCAAAGCGACGCCAATGCCAACGGTCTTGACGTTTTCCTTCTTTACTTCCTTTCCGCTCGCCGTGAATGCCGCAGGAATGGTTATAGACAATGTTACGGAACATTTTTTTGTTCCCGCAACGCCAGTCACTTTTATCACAAGTTTAGTCTCCGTAGCAGAAACTATTACAGCCTTAAAGCCTACAAAACCGTACGCAACCGAACGGGAAACAGTCTTGTCAGAAAACCATTCGCTCACGTCCTTTCCGACGGCAAGACTCGCCGCTCCAGCCGCGCTCAATTTGTCAGAGGCGGCCGACAAATCAATGGTCAATGTCTCTTCATACGCGCTTCCCGGCGCTATTCCGCCGGTCAAGACTTGGTTAGAATCGTTTTTCCGCTCGTCCCCGTTTCCCCCTCCTCCGGCGGAGTTGGAACAGCCTGCAAAAAACAGCGCTAAAAACGCCGCTAAAATAACGGTAAAACTTAAAAACTTTTTCATAGATTCCTCCATACGCAGTATGAAAATTTACATACTAAAACAAATTGTATATGTATTTTTTCATACTGTCAACAATTTCATTATGTAATTTTTAGTATCATCTAATTATGGGATTCAAGGAAAATTTAAGGGCGGAACTTGATTACAAAGGAATGCTTGTAAAAGAGCTGGCAAAGAAAAGCGGAATAAAAAAACAGACAATCGATAACTATCTTAGCGCCCACAACTCAATGCCAAACGCGGAGACTGCCGTAAAGCTCGCGCGGGCGCTGGAAACAAGCGTGGAATTCCTCGTATGCGGAAAAGAAGCCGCGCGCCCTAAAAAAACAAAAAAAGACCACGACATTCTATTGGAAAACTACCAACGGCTCGTTCCACAAAAAAAGAAACTCATTTTGGACTTGATCCTAGCGCTGTAGGGCTGCAAAGTTCGCGCGAACAGCGGCAGTTTTAGCGCTATTTTCTCACCGCGACGAACATCAAATGGTCGCTGTTGGGGAGGACGACGTTCCACAAGGCTTCAAAGTCTTTCCAAGACTCCTTGCGGTTGCACACCCCGCCGCTGGAATTGCGGAAGGACGGAACGGAATCCTGAATGTAAACAAAGCGTTCGTCGTAGCCGACTACGGGAACATAGTGCCAGCCGCCGGGGCAGTTTATCAAAACGATTACCGGGATGTTATGGCTTACCGCGTTCTTCAGCGCGGCGGCGTCGCCTTTAAAGACGTTCATTTTGTAACCGCGCATTTTGTCCCAAAAATTTTTGAGCGGCTTGGGATTGATTGTTCCGTCGGGATTCTTTTCTTCTATTTGCCCGTAGATGTCCAAACCCTTGGCGTCCTCGCCGTAAAAGCGCAAGACAAAGGCGGAGGACATCGCGCCGCACTCGTTATGCTCTTGGCTTTCGGCGGCGGGCATGGGGCTAATCGTAAAACTTTCAGCTTCCGAGCTGGAACCGGGAAGCGCGCTTTCGTCGTAGGCCGGAGCCTCTATCATTCCGCGCTCGTAAAAGGCCTGGACAACTTCTTTGGGATAGCGCTTCAATACTTTTGAAAGGGAATCCTTTTCTTTGCAAGACGCAAAGAGCGCGAGGGCCGCGAGCGCGGCAACGGCCACCATAATGCCGCGCTTATGTTCTTTAATACAAATCGCCGCGCCGCGCATATTACTTTACCAATTCCTTAAGGCTTGCGGCAAGGCCGGCCATGTTCTGGATGTCGGCGGGAATGATAAGCTTTGTGGCCTGTCCTTGCGCGACTTTTTCAAGCGCCTCAAGGCTGCGGAGCTTTATGACGGCTTCGTCGATTTTGGCTTCCTTTATTATGCGCAAGCCTTCGGCGGTGGCGGACTGAACTTCGCGAATCGCGGCGGCCTCGCCTTCCGCCTTTCTAATCTTGGCTTCCTTTTCGGCCTCGGCCTGCAAAATCATCGCCTGCTTTTGGCCTTCGGCCACAAGGATTTCGCTTTGCTTTTGTCCTTCTGCGATAAGGATTTTTTCGCGGCGCTCTCGCTCGGCGCGCATTTGCTTTTCCATCGCTTCCCTAATCGCCTCTGGCGGCATGATGTTCTTTACTTCTACGCGGTTCACCTTGATGCCCCAAGGGTCTGTGGCTTCATCGATGATCGCGCGCATCTTTGTGTTTATGATGTCGCGGCTTGTGAGCGTGGTGTCCAAGTCCAGCTCGCCGATGATGTTTCGCAGCGTCGTCGCGCTAAGGTTTTCAATGGCCATCATCGGGGCCTCAACGCCGTAAGTGTAAAGCTTGGGCTCTGTGATTTGCATGTAGACGACGCTGTCGATTTTCATCGTGACGTTGTCCTTTGTGATTACAGGCTGGGGCGGAAAGTCCAGCACTTGCTCTTTAAGAGTGACGGTGTTGGCGATTCTGTCGATAAAGGGAATCTTTACGTGAAGGCCAGCCTGCCAAGTCGCGCAGTAAGTTCCAAGCCGTTCGATGATAAAGGCGCGGGACTGGGGAACAATCCTAATGTTCGCGACAACCAACAAAAAAATAACGACGCACAAGGCGATAAAAAAATAAGAGCTCATAACTCTAATTATCCATTAATAATTCAAATCCGTCAAGATTTCGGTGTGGTCGCGGAAAACAGCCACCGTGTGCTCCTCGTGCGCGCTGGGCTTTCCGTCGGCGGTCACGACCGTCCAGCCGTCGTCCAAAACTTTTACGTCGGCCGTTCCAAGGTTAATCATCGGCTCAATCGCCAAAACCATTCCAGCTTGGATGCGGGGGTTGGAGTCCAGCGCGTCAAGCGTGTTTGGAATGCTGGGGTCTTCGTGAACGTCAAGGCCTACGCCGTGGCCGCAGTATTCATAAACGATTCCGTAGCCGTGCTTTTCGGCGATGTCCTGGACGGCGCGCGCGATGTCGCTGATTCTGTTTCCTGGCTTGCAAGCGGCGATTCCGGCCTGCAGGCATTGCAGGGTAACGTCGTCAAGCTTTTTAAGCTCAGGCCTAACGTTCCCAACCAAAACCGAATGCGTTGAATCGCTTATGTAGCCGTCAAGGTCAATGCCGACGTCAAGGCTGACCAAGTCGCCGTCCTGGATTATTTTCTTTTTAGAAGGAATGCCGTGAATAACCTCTTCGTTTATAGAAATGCAAGCCGCTCCTGGGAAGTCTTCCTTGTACCAAGCGGGCTTTCCGCCGTGGCTCACGATAAAATGCTTGCACAAATCGTCAAGCTCTTTTGTTGACATTCCCGCCTTGACTTTAGGAATCACAAAGTTGAACATGTCCGCAAGCAAGTGACAAGATTTTCTGATGCCTTCAATTTGTTTGTCGTTCTTTAATCGTATCATATATGTCTCCTAACAATTACCTCTGTTTTTGCGAGCCGCCCGCCACCCCGATTCTGTCCGCCTCGTCAAAGCAAATCCGCGCTGTTTTCTCGTCCCCCAAACGCTTGTAAATGACTCCCATTTTTCGCAAAATAAAGGCGTCTTCGGCGTCGCCAAGCTCCAGCTCCAGCGCCCTCTCATAAGTGTCCAGCGCCAACTCGTCGCTAATCGTTCCTTCTATATGGTTATGCAAAATGTTTTTCGAAAAGGCCAGCACTTCGGGAAAAAAAAGACGGAAGTAGTCAAAGGAATATTCCATCTTGATTATTTCCTCAAGCAGGCAAAAGGCGTCGTAATATTCGCCGCGCAAATGCAGTTCCTCGCTAAGGATAAAGCCGTAGTCCATGAAGTTTTCGCGCGTGAACCAATGCTTGAGCGAAAATTTTGACCGTTCCGTCCGCATGCGCTTAAATTCCTTCACGGCGTCGTCCTCGCGGCCGTGCATAAGGTCAAAGAAAATAAGCTTTGCGCGGCTTTCGTCGTCCTCGCGCGCCAAAAGCCATTCACGGTAATCCCAAGACTTGACTTTGCGCCTTCTAAAATGCGCGGCAAAGGAAGAGTCAAAAATCGAGCGCGCTTTTTGGTCGGTAAGAATTTCGTATGCGCGGACGATTTTCTTAAAATGCTCGGCGGTCGCTTCGTCGCCCGAAACGTCAGGATGATATTTTTTTACTTTTTCCCTGTACGCGCGCCTTATTTCAGAAATCGTAGCGCCGGGCCTTACGCCAAGTATTTTATAGCAATCTTCCATAAAACAATTAAAGCATTCTATACAATTCCTCAATCTTGGGCTCGTACACAACCAAAGTCGAGCAATTGGAATTCAATATTATATCCTTGTTCATTCTAGAAAAAACGGTGGACTCGTCATGGACTTTTCCTGTTACGGAATACCTGGACGGATGGCCTCCAAGCAAAATCAGCTTCGCGCCAAAAGTGTCGGCGGCTTTCACAACCTCAACCCATACGCTTCCTTCGCGAAGCTCCGCCTCTGCCTTGACGCCCTTCTTTTTCGCCAGCTCAGTGACGTAGTTCAAATACTTCTCGCCGTCGGAATGAAGGTTCATCTCAAAATCCGCGGACTCTTCCTGAACCAAAAATTTTCCAATCGTAAGGCGCTTTAGCGTGGCGGTGTCAACGACATAAACAAACTTCAAGTTAAAATGATATTGCTTTGCCAAAATAATCCCATACATCGCCGCATGAATCGACGATTGGGAACCGTTCACAGCAACCAAAACATTTCTTACAAGCGGTTTAATCATCCGTCCTCCACTTATCCTTTTACCTTGTTTTTAAGAGCCTTAAGGACAAACGTGTTGTCGCGCTCGCGCTCTTCCAACTGGCTTTCTATATACTTTTTTGTTTCCGCCGCCTGCGGAATGACCATCTTGTCCAAGGCGTTAACGCGGCGCTGGGTTTTCTTTACCTCCAGCGCAAGGCGCCAAACGATTGTGCGGATGCTGGCCATGTCCGTCAAAAGGCGCAAAAGGTTGAAGAAGTCCACCATCACTTCGTCGCAGCTTGAAAAAGTTCCCAAGAAGGAATAAAAAAGCTCGCGCTTTGGAAGCTCCACGTCGATTGACGAAAAATTCATTCCGCCGATAGTGACGGGCTTTTCCTTAATCTTAAAGTCATACTGAACCGCGCGCGACATTTGCTCAACTCGGTCGCCGCCGACATGCATCAACATTCGCTTTAGGGCGGGATAAGCGCGGCTGGTCAATTTGTCTATGTCGCGCTCAAGCGCCTTTACCTTGTCAACCATGCGCATCAATTCCATTACAAGAATTTCGCGCTTTTGCTCAAGCAGCTCGTATCCGTTTTGGGCGGACGCAAGCTGCTCTTTCATCGCGAGAAGGTTTGACTTTGTCGGAGCGACGTTAAGCTTTGCCATTGTTCCGTTCAATCCTTGGGCAAATATTTTTCGATGAATTCGGCGCTTACGCGGAGCAATTCCTCTCGCGGCAAATACTTTAAAGTCCGCCAGCCGATGTCCAAAGTTTCTTCGATGGAACGGTCTTCGTATTCGCCCTGGCACAAAAAGTCGCGCTCAAAGCGCTTGCCAAAGTTCAAATACATTTTGTCCAGCTCGCCCAATTCCTCTTCGCCGATAATCGCGGCCAAATTTCTGATGGACTTTACCTTTGAGTAGGAAGCGAAAAGTTGGCTGGAAACTCCGGCGTGGTCTTCGCGCGTCATAACCTTGCCGTCGTCGGCAACGCCGATTCCGTCCTTCATCAAGCGCGAAAGGCTTGGAAGGCCGGCCACAGGCGGATACATGTCCTTTTGGTAAAGCTCGCGGTCAAGAACAATTTGGCCTTCGGTGATGTAGCCTGTAAGGTCTGGAATCGGGTTAGAGATGTCGTCGTTGGGCATCGTCAAAATTGGAATTTGCGTGATGCTTCCCTCGCTTCCCTTTATGCGGCCGGCCCTTTCGTACAATTCGGCAAGGTCGGAATAAAGGTAGCCCGGATAGCCTTTTCGGCCGGGAACCTCGCCGCGCGTCGTTGAAATTTCGCGCAGGGCTTCGCAATAGTTTGTCATGTCGGTCATTACGACCAAAACGTGCATGCCTTTTTTGTAAGCCAAATACTCCGCGGCGGTAAGAGCGCAGCGCGGAGTGATTATGCGCTCGATGCTTGGAGCGTCGGCAAGGGACTGGAACATGACGACTTTTGAAAGAACGCCGCTTTCCTCAAATGTTTTGACAAAGAAACGCGCCACGTCGTACTTGATTCCCATTCCGGCAAAGACCATGACAAACTGGTCGTCGGAATTTTTCAATTTCGCTTGGCGAATGATTTGCGCGGCGAGCTTGTTGTGAGGAAGCCCGTTTCCGCTGAAAATCGGAAGCTTTTGGCCGCGAATCAAAGTGTTCATTCCGTCAATCGAAGAAATGCCTGTTTGAATGAAGTCGCGGGGGTAAACGCGGGCAAAGGGATTTATCGGGCTTCCGTTGACGTCAAGCTTTTCGGACGAGACGATTTGTCCGTAGCCGTCAATCGGCTCGCCAAGGCCGTTAAAGATGCGGCCCAAAAGCCCCTCGCCCACTCGCAGCTCAAGAGGCTCTCCCAAAAATTCAACCGAAGATTCCTTTAAGTCAATGCCGGTCGTGCTTCCGAAAATTTGAACGACGCACGCGTCTTCGTTCAAGTCGATGACGCGGCCGGTTTTCTTTTCGCCGTTTTTGTCGCGGACATAAACCACTTCGTTGTAAGAAACGTTTTCGCTTCGGCGGACTGCCACAATCGGGCCTTCGACAGAATTAATTCCTCTGTATTCAATTCCTTTCATTACAATTCCACCTTGCGGTAAGTCCGCTCCAAATCGCCTATTTCATTTTCCATTCGGCTGTCAAGCTCTCTGATTTGATCCAACTGGTCGTTTGGAACCACGCTTTTAACGCGGACAATTTCCTCGCGGCACTTTAACGCTGAAATTTGTCCAAGAGGAGCGCCGGCCTTTATCAAGGCCAAAGTCCTTTCGTAAAATTTCATTATCAAAGACAAAATCATTATTTGCTTTTCGGCCGCGCAGTAAGAGTCAATCTTGTCGTAGGAATTTTGCTGCAAAAAGCCGTTCTTTATCATGTCTGAAACTATCAAGACCAGGCGCTCCGGATCCGGAAGCGCGTCAGGGCCGATCAAGCGGACGATTTGCTGCAAGCGCTGTTCCGTCTTTAAAAGGTCAAGCGCCTTTTGCCGTATAGAAACCCATTCCGGATTTTGCCTTTCCCACCAATCCTTGACTTCGTCGGCGTACTCGCTGTAGGAATCTATCCAGCCGATGGCCGGGTAGTGGCGCGCGTTGGCCAAGTCGCGGTCAAGCGCCCAAAAGCATCTGATAAAGCGCTTTGTGTGCTGGGTTACCGGCTCCGAAAAATCGCCGCCGGGCGGGCTTACCGCGCCGATGACGCTTACGCTTCCCTCTTTGTTGTCCAAAGAAATTACGCGGCCGGCCCTTTCGTAAAACTCCGCCAATCGCGTCGGAAGATAAGCCGGGAATCCTTCTTCCGCCGGCATCTCTTCCATGCGGCCGCTTAGCTCGCGCAAGGCTTCCGCCCAGCGGCTGGTTGAGTCTGCCATAATCGCCACCGCCAAGCCCATGTCGCGGTAGTACTCGGCGAGCGTAATGCCTGAATAAAGGCTCACTTCGCGCGCGGCTACCGGCATGTTGGAAGTGTTGGCTATAAGAATCGTTCGCTCCATAAGCGAGCGGCCAGTGCGCGGGTCTATGATTTCGGGGAACTCGGTAAGAACTTCGGTCATTTCGTTTCCGCGCTCGCCGCAGCCGATGTAAATGATAAGGTCGGCGTCGCACCATTTGGCGACCGAGTGCTGGGTCATCGTCTTTCCGGTTCCAAAGCCGCCGGGAATCGCCGCCGTTCCGCCCTTTGAAAGCGGAAAGAAAACGTCGATTACGCGCAAGCCGGTAATCAAGGGCTCGGTGACGCCAAGCTTTTGAGCGTAGGGGCGCGGCTTTCTAACCGGCCAGTATTGGCTAAGCTTAAGCTCTTCGCCAAGCTCGGTCACGCCGATTACATCGTCAACGGTGTAAGAGCCGCTTCCCTTAAATCGTGTGCAAAATCGACGACGTTTCCTGAACCGTTCCCAAGGCCAAGCCTGGAGCGATTGGGTCGCCCTCTTTTAAGGACGCGGCGAAGTCCCATTTCTTTTGAAGGTCCAAGGCTTCAGCCCTCTGTCCCGCGAGCAAAAAGGCGCCCTTTTCTTCGTACATTGTTTTTAGCGGCCGCTGGATTCCGTCGTAAATAGTTCCTACCAAGCCCGGCCCAAGGCGCAGGGACAGCGGCCTTTCGGAACACTCGACTTCCTCGCCAACCTTAAGGCCGGTCACGTCCTCGTAAACCTGAATCGTAGCCATGCCCTGGTTTTGGCGAATGATTTCGCCCATCAGCTTTTTTTTGCCGACATTAACGACATCGTAAAGGCCGCTTCCTTCAAGGCCCTTGGCAAAAACAATCGGGCCAGAAACTCTTTCTATCGTTCCGCTCGCCATTTAGAGCCTCCCGCCAAAAAGCGCGGCGCACATTTCCTGGTAATGCTTGTCCTTCGCCGCGCCGATAATTTCGTCTATTGTCAACCTGATTTTGACGCTTCTGTCTTCGGAATCCAAAACTATTCCGTCAGGCATTTGTTCATTTTGAATCGTTTCGCAAGAAATAAGCTTGCTTCCCAATTTTTTTTCAACGGCTTCCTGAGCCTCTTTCTTTTCAAAGCCGTAAATTTTCGCCGCGAATTTTTTGCCGGCGCAAAGGCTTTCCTTTCCGTCCAAAAGCTTTGCCACAAGCTGGATGCGCTGGCTGGAAGACAAACTTTTTAAATACGCGCCAATCGCTTGATCGATTGAGCTTCCAATAAAAGAAACCAAAAAGCGTTCCTTCTCAAGCGGAAGAGATGCGTCTGAATCCTTTTGAATCTTCGCGAATTTTTCGCCGTAGAATTTTTCTTTTTGAATTTTCGCGGCGTCCAAACGTTCCTGGACCTTGCCTAAAATCTCGCCGGCTTTTTTCTTTCCTTGTTCAAGATCGGCCTGGGCCTTTTTTCGCGCGTCGTTTTGTATTTCTTTGTCAAGGATATCGGTTGAGCGTAATTCTTCCATAAAAAAACTTCCTAATGCCTTTCGCTACACTTGAATGCCTACCGCCTCGCGTATCGAGTCGGTAAGCGTTTTGCGTCCGCTCAAATGCCCGTTGATTCCGGGAATTTCAACAATCAGCGGATACTTAGCGCCCCTCTGCCAGTCAACGACTTCGTTTTCCAGCATCATGGAAACTTCCTCCGTAAGGATGAGAACTTTTGGGCGCTCTTCGATTGCAGGCGCGTTCATCGTTCCGCCTTTGCCGGTAACGCGGTTAAAAGCGTCAAGGGCTTCGGTACGGTTTGCGACAACCGAGCCCGAAACTCCAACCAGGCCAAAGGCAAGAACGATTTCGCGTTCGCCAATCACAAAATAATTCACAAAAATCAGCCTAAAGGATTATGATAAGCAGGGCCACCAAGAAGCCCCAAAGGCAAATGCCTTCCGCCAATCCTACAAAGGGCAAGGCCTTGCCCGAAAGCTCGGCGTTCTCGCTCATCGCGCCCATGGCGGCGCTTCCGATCTTGCCAACGGCGATTCCGCCGGCAATGCAAGAAAGTCCTACAGCCAAGCCCGCGGCGACATACTTAAGGGCCTGAGAGCTGTCGGCCTTTTGCTCAACAGTCTGGCCTTCATTTTTTGCGGAAGAAGTTTCCTCGGCAAAAATTCCAGCGGCCATCGCGCAAAAAAGCAAAGCCGCCAAAGCGATGATTTTTTTGTTCATAACGAACCTCCAATTTTTGCGGCGCCAACCGCCGCTTTTTGTTTTCAAAATTTATACGGCTTGAACTCCCGGCCAGTCTCGTTAAAGAACTTGCTGAAGAATTCATAGTACTGCAAACGAATCGCCTGAATCGCGACAATCATTCCTTCAAGAACGACTACAATCGCGTTTCCCAAAAGCGTCACGACAAAACCGCCCGCGCCGCCGACCATCTCGCTCATCGTAAGAATGATAAAGCCCAAAACCGCGTGCGCCAAGGCGAAGGCGCCGACGCGCAAAAAGCTGATTGAGTTTGAAAGATAAGTGATGATTGTTTCCAGCAACTCAACAACCGCTTCAATCACCAACGAAAAAAGCCCGTTCTCAATCACCGGCCGCTCGCCGTCAACCAAGCGGATGAAGGGCTCGCCAAAGGCGCTAAAGAAAAGCGAGGCGCCGATTACAATCCAATCAAGCAGCGCCGGGCTATGATGGAAGGCCGCGACTCTTACCGCCAAAACGACGACATGCCAAAAGAAGACGGCGCCGGCCAAACCGCTCTTTCCAAAAAGCGCCTTGCCGTATTGCCTTTGCAAAAATTTGTTGACGATGTTTATTATGATTCCGGTGGAATTGATTACAAAGCCCACCGCGATTGAAAATCCAAAGAACATGAACATTCGCTTTATCGAATCTGGATCGGACTGGGGCATCATCGGCAAAATCTGGTTTCTCGGGCTCCCAAAAAGGCCGGTCACAAAGCGCTCAAAGGGCTCCAAGATTTTTTCGTTGGCAAAGAACTCGCCGGTCAAAAGGCCCATCACCATGCTGGCGGAACCGATTCCGATAAAAATCGGAGCGAACTTGTTCCAGCCGCCAAGCTTTATGACTTTCTTGGCCATCAAAATTCCCAAGAGCAAGAAGACCAAGCCCTGGCCCGCGTCGCCAAACATTATTCCAAACAAAAGCGTGAAGAAAAAGGCGACAAAAGGAGTCGGGTCTATCGTTCCGTACAAGGGAGAGCCGTAACTGAAAATCATTCGCTGGAAGGCGCTGACGAATTTTCCGTGCGACAACTTTACGGGAACCTTTTCATGGCCGGCCAAAACGCCTGGCACTTCCTCCGGCTTGTATTGTCGTATGCTGATGCGGTCTTCGGTAATCGCGTCAAGGTCTTTCATCATTTCCATGCAGGCCGAGCTTGGAATCCAACCGGTCAAACGGTAAACCAACTGCGTGGACTCCAAGAGGCTTTCTGTTTCGCGGATTTTCGACGCAAGGCAGAACGAAGCCAAGTACCTTAAAAACTTGTCGGAATGGCTTTCGGCAAAGCCGGCTTTTTCGTGGGCCGCCTCGTCCAAGGCTTTTTTGGCCTCGTCCTTTTGCTTCTTCAATGACTCAAGGACATCGTCCGGGATTCCCTTAAAGTCCTTGGGTATTTCCATCGGAACAAAGCCAAAGCGCTGCAATTCCGTGTCCAAGGCAAAGCGGCCCTTTTTGCTAGAGGCGGCCAAGATGCGGGTCTTGTCGTCTCCAAGCGGAACGATTATCGCGCGCGCTCCGACGGCGAATTTCAACTCGTCTAAAACGTCGGGATTTATTTTTCCGACGCGAAGGTTCAAGAACGAAAGATGGTCAAGCTCGCTAAAGGACTGCTTTAAGTTGCTGAACGAAGCCGCCTCCGCGTAAGCCTCTTCCGCGCGCTTGCAGTTGTCGCGGGCCTCAACGTCGCGCTTGCTCAATTCAGAAAGGCTTTGCAGCAATTTTTCCGCGCCGGAAAAATCCTCTTCTTTTGGAAGCTCCGCGCCATCCAACGAAAGATCGGAATCGCCCACTCCCAAAAAAGAGCGCGCTTGGTCCAAGCGCTTGAACATTTCGCTTTCGGCGTTTTCAGAAGCGGCGCCGTCGGGCTTTTCGCCAAACGAAGACTGAAACTGAAAATTTCCGCTTTTCCCCAAATACAAGAGAACGTTGGATATGTCTTGCTTCAAGACCATAAGGTCAACCAAGCGCATTTCTGTTGTCTTTGCCATTCTATATCTCCTGGACCTTGACGTTTAAACGCAACGCTTCCGTCGCCATGCGGATGTAATCCAATTCTTTCGCTTTGATAAAATACCAACAAAGCAAGGCGGACGCGGAGCAAGGGTTAGCGTGAAACTTTTTTGTCGCCTTATTTATGAATTCCTTTTCGAAGCTTTCCTCAACCCAGCGGGGGTCGACGCTCCAAAGCGAGCCTTCCTCGCGCGGGTTCAAGAATTTCGCGTATTTCCAATTTTTCCAATCGTCCCAATTTTGAACGTCCTTGTCGATGATGGACAAAGCCTCGCCGCCAAGAGGGTCGCTCTTTCCGTTTCGCGGATTTAAGGAAGCCAAGCGCTGGACGATTTGATTTTTGTCCATGCCGTAATAAAGCTTAAGGCGCAAAACCCAAACAACGTTTCGCATGGAATAGCGCTCGGCGATCAAGGCTTGGGCGATCGCCCTGTCTTCGCCAAAAAGCTCTTGGCTTGAGGCCCAAATTCTTTTTATGAACTGCAAGTCAAGGCTGTTGTCCAAAGCCTGCTGCTCTGAAATTCCAGGCGCGTGGTCATACCAGCCAAGCGCGGAGCCTTGCGTGATTTTTTGGATTGAAGGCCAAGCCCCGTAATTCAAAAGGTTGTAAGGCTTGATGTCGTTCAAGGGCGGAAGATCCTTTTGGCCCATCGCGGCCGCCGCGCCCAAAGCCTTTAAGTTTTCGTAGTCAAAGTATTGAAGCAAGTCAATCAACACGCGGGCAGGCTTGTCGTAGGCGGACAAGAGTTTTTTGTATTCCAAAATGAATTGTTCGGCGGCCTTCCGCTCGATTGCTTTGGCCAAAAGAATTTCCGGAACGGCGGGAACATCTTCCTCAAAAACCAACGGCCACAAGTCCGCCAATTTTTGAACGCCAAAAAGCTTTGAGGCCCTCGCCCCCGTATAGGAACGGGCCAGGATTCCGCTGGCTTTAGCGTAAACATAAGAAGAAGCGCTTGAAGTGTCCATGTCCGCCTTCTTTTAAAATATTTTTTCCAAAAGCTTGTTGAACGCGTCAACGTCTTTTGGCGTTCGCTCTATCCGCGCCTTGTATTCTTCCAGTTGTTTTTTGTGATTTTCTTGCGTGGCCGCGACATTGTCATTGTAATCGCTTTCCATTCGCGCCGCCATGCTTTCGTATTTTTGATTGTAGTCAGAGTCGGCCTTGGCCCTGGCCGCGGCAATTTCCTTGTCGCTGTCTTCTTGCGCTTGGACGATAAGCTCCGCCGCCTCTTCCTCCACTTTTAGAAGGTGGGCGATTGTGTCCTGCTCTTCGTTCGCCATTACGCCAACGCCTCCTCTAGCCTGCAAAGCTCGTCATAAAGCTCCTGCGCGGTCTTCTTTTCGGCAAGAAGGGACGCCGCTTCAGGATTCTTTAGAATCAAGGCCAACTGCTGCATGACCTTAAGGTGCAAGGCCGTTCCGTCGCTTCCGAACAAAAGCATAAAAACAACATGAACCGGCTTTGCGTCAAGCGAGTCGTAGTCAATCCCCGCGCGGCTGATTCCAATCGCGCCAAAGCCGTTTTTCACTGACGGACAAGAAGCGTGCGGAATCGCCACGGACGGAATTATTCCAGTGGTCATCTTTTCTTCGCGGGCGATCAAAGCGTCCAAGGCTTCCTTGCGGTCGATGCCGCAGCCGCCGCGCTCAAAAAGCTCGACCATCTCTTCAAACAATTCGTCTTTGTCGGAACTTTCGAGATTAACGTTAATAAGCTCGGGTTTGAAAAAAGTTTCCAACATAGGCTTTTGGATTACTCCTCGGCGGGCGCGTCAACGCTCTGCTTGGGGGCTTCCTTTGAAGATGAATCGTCAAGATACTTGTACCATTCAAAGTCTTCGGCGGCCTCGCCCGTAGTCGTGTCAACGGCTTCCTGAACTTCCGTTGAAAGAGTCTGCTTTACCGCCGGCTTTTTGTTCAAGCGCGCGATGAAAAAGGCGTCCAAGATGAAGAGGACGACAAGGACAAAAGTTGTTTTGCTTATCACGCTGGCAGAGCGAGAGCCAAAAGCCGCGCTTCCGGAACCGCTCAAAAGGCCGCCAAGTCCGCCGCCCTCGTCGTTCTGAATCATAACCAAAAGAACCAAGAGAATGCAGATAATCACAAAGGCGACCATCAAAATTGCTTTTACAACACCCATATTTACTCCAAAAATAATTTTCTATTGTGGATAGTTATTATAATGAAATCGCGCATTTATTTCAATAGTTAGGGACAAAAAAAAACGCCGCGCGAAGCGCGGCGTTTTTTGGGCTTTTTATGCCTTACTCGTTGCAGATGGGCTCGAAGGTTTCGGCTTTGAGCGAGGCGCCGCCAATCAAGCCGCCGTCGATGTCGGGCTGGGCAAGCAAGTCTTTGGCGTTGGAAGCCTTCATTGAGCCGCCGTACTGGATGATTGTCTCGTCGGCGACCTTCTGGTTGTAAAGCTTGGCGATGTAGGCGCGGCAGAACTTGTGGATGGCCTCGGCGTCTTCGGGCGTGGCGGTCTTTCCGGTTCCGATGGCCCAAACAGGCTCGTAGGCGATAGTCACCTTCTTCATCTGCTCTTCGGTGACTCCGGCCAAGTCGGCTGAAAGCTGGAAGGCGCAAACCTGCTCGGCGTTTCCGGCCTCGCGGTCAGAAAGCAACTCGCCGATGCAAAGAACGACCTCAAGGCCTTCGTTGAGCGCGCGGCGAACCTTTTTGTTGATAAGCTCGTCAGACTCGCCGATTTCGTGGCGGCGCTCCGAGTGGCCGAGGATTACTGACTGAACGCCCAAGTCCTTGAGCATTTCCGTAGAAACTTCGCCTGTGTGGGCGCCGTTGGCTGTGGCGGCCACGTCCTGGGCTCCCAAAAGGATGTTGGAGCCTTTGAGGACTTGTCCTACAGCGTCAAGGTAAACGAAAGGAACGCCAACCATGAATTTGTTGCTCTTTCCCTTAAGCGCGGCGACCAAGTCCTGGGCCAACTTAACGGCCTCGGCCTTGGATGTGTTCATCTTCCAGTTTCCTGCGATATAATGTGTTCTTGCCATTTTATGTGTCTCCTATAGTTATGGTTATAAAAAGCCCCGCGAGTTTTGGCGCTTTTCGCGAAGCGAAAATGCGAGCTTTGCGAGCAAGCCAAAACTCGTATTCTCGCGACTATTTAGTCGCGAGAATTGCGATTCCCGGAAGAGTCTTTCCTTCCAAGAATTCCAAGCTGGCTCCGCCGCCTGTAGAGACGTGGGTCATCTTGTCGGCCAACTTGAACTTGTTGACGGCGGCAACGCTGTCTCCGCCTCCGACTACTGTCATGGCTCCGCGGCCTGTGGCTTCGGCAACCAAGCGGGCAACCTGCTCCGTTCCCTTGGCAAAAGCGTCAAACTCAAAGACTCCTACCGGTCCGTTCCAAACGATGGACTTGGCTGTAGAAAGAACTTCTTTGTAAGCCTCGACAGTCTTGGGGCCAACGTCCATGGCCATCAAATTTTCGGGAATGTCGATGTTGTCAACGGCAACGGCCTTGGCGTCGGGAGAGAACTCTTCCGCGCCGACGTGGTCAACCGGAAGGATGATCTTTACGTTTTTGGCGGCCGCGTCAGAAAGAAGCTTTTTGGCTGTGTCGATAAAGTCGTCTTCAACCAAAGACTTTCCCACCTTGTGGCCCTGGGCCTTGAGGAATGTGTAAGCCATGCCGCCTCCGATAACGAGGGCGCTGGCGTTCTTCATCAATGATTCCAAAACCGCGATCTTTGAAGAAACCTTGGCTCCTCCGATGATGGCGACCTGCGGCTTGGGCGGGTTTGTTACCATAGGCTCGATGTTGGCGACTTCTTTTTCCATCAAGAAGCCTCCAACCGGCTTTTCTGACATGAACTTGGCGATTGTGGCTGTAGAAGCCTGGTCGCGGTGGGCTGTTCCAAAGGCGTCATTTACGAAAATGTCGCCGTATGTAGAAAGCTCTTTGGCCATTGTCTCGCGCTCGGCGTCAACCTTGCTTGTCTCTTCCGGGTGGAAGCGAACGTTTTCCAACATGGCGACGGCTCCCACAGGCAAAGCGTCGATGGCGGCCTTCTGTCCAAAAGCGTCGGGCAAGAATGTCACCGGCTTTCCAAGCTTTGAGGCAAAGTACTCGACGACGGGCTTCATGCGGTTCTTTCCGTTGATGAACTTTTCCTTGTCGGCGTCTGTCCAAGTCTTTCCGGCTTTTTCGGCCTTTTCCTGGGCCTTCTTTACGTCCTTTTTGGGGTCGCCCAAGTGGCTCATCAAAACCAACGAGCGGGGGCTTTGCTCAAGAATGTATTTAATTGTAGGAAGGGCGGCCATAATGCGGGTGTCGTCCTGAACAACTCCGTCCTTCATCGGAACGTTAAAATCAACGCGCATGATGACGCGCTTGCCTTTGAGGTCAACGTCTTTGACTGTCTTAATCATATAATTTCTCCTTAAAATAATATGAAAATTTATGCCTAACATTCTATACCATCTTGCGGAAACTTTCAACTGATTTTACGCTCGAGGGGCCGGATTTTTTTCTTGACATCGCGCCCATATGTGATAAAATTATACTATATTTAACAAAGTGGAACAAAGGCATGTTGATTTACTTTTTGGGCGGGGAAAGTGAATTTCTACATGGAATGAACTTTCATCTCTTTAAAAAAATAGGCTCCTTCGCGCAGGCTGTAAAAAGGCAGCGGCCGGAGTTGATTGTGGCGGACTTAGGGTTTTTGGGAGCCGCCTTTGACCTAAAGCGCTTTTTGAGCGAGCAAAGGATAGAGGCGCCCGTCCTCTACCTTAACAAAAGCGACGCCTCAAAAAGCTTCCTGTACAAGCTTAAGTCCAGCAAAAAAATTCCTGACAAGCTTTTTGAGCTTTTAAAGATTCTCTACAATTCGCCAAAAAGCCAAAGCCTAAGCGAAATCAGGGAAAGCCTTGTAAGCGCCGGGATAGACTGGACCGCAAACTGCGCCCGCGTGTCTCTTTGCAGGCTAAAAAGAATTTTGCAAACAAAAAGCGCTTGCGGAGTGGGCTTGATAAAGGAGCGCGACGGCTACAAGCTGATGCTTTCACCGGATCAATTTGTCAAGGTCGGAATTTAACTTTAAGTACTGGCTCTTGTTCGGATTCAAGGCGATGACTTGGCGCAAGTAATACTGGGCCTTGCGGTAGTCCTGCTTGGAAAAATAAATCTTGTACATTCTAAAAAGCGCGTCGGAGTTTCTTGGGTTGGCGATTACCGCCGAGCGCAAGTCCGAAAGCTGCGACGCCTCGTCGGAAGCCAAGAAGGAGCGCTGGTAAAGCAAAAAGCTTTTCATTGAAGACGAGGCGCCGCCCAACGCCGAATTGATGTAGCGCGAGGCCTGCGCGGACTTTCCCGTGGCGACCATGCTTTCAACGTAAAGCTGCGCCGCCTTCTCGTTGTTCGGCGACTTGTTGTAAAGCCCGGCCGCCTTTTCCCACGCCTCGGCGTAGTAGCCCAAGGCAAGGCAAATGCGGGTATGGGCGCAAATCGCGTCGATGGAAGGCGAAGAGGCGGCCATTATCTTTTTGCTGGAAGCGTAGGCCTCGCTCCACTTTCCTTCCTGCGCCAAAGTCTGTATCAAAAACGAAAGCGCCTGCTGGTTGTCAGGCTCCACCGCGAGCACTTGGTTGGCAAGCTCCGCGCCGCTTCTTTTTCCGATTGTCACTCCGCTCTCCCCCGCAAGCTCGGCCGCGGCCAAGAGCGCCTCAAGGTCGTTGGGATACAAGGAAAGCGCCTTTTCTATCGTGGAAACGGCAAGCGTCGCGTTTTTGTTCCACTCCTTTTGAACGCGGGCGCGCAAAAGAAGATAGTCCTTGGCGCTTGTGTTCGACTTTGCGTAAACGTCAAGCAATGAAGTGGCCTTAAGATACTCGCCGGTCGCGACAAAAATTTTGGCGCGGAACAAAACCATTTCCAAGTCGGCTGGATTTTGCTGCAAGGCCATCAAGGCGTAGCGCTCCGCGGTGTTGTAGTCTCCGCTGGCGTAGGCGTTGCGCGAAAGGAGCTTTAGGAGGTCTATGCTTGACGGATAAAGGACAATCAAATTGTCGGTGACGGCCTTGCTTTCCTCGTAGCGGCCAAGCGCGTTAAGGCAGGTGGCCAAAAGGTAATGGACTTCAAAGGCCTTGCTTTCTTGCGCGGCGACTTTCAGCAAGTCCACGGCCTCAGCGGCTCTGTTTGACTTTGAGCAAAGCAAGGCCAAGAGATAGTTGGCCAAAACGCTCTTTGGGCTAATGGCAAGCGCGGCCCTCAAGCGCTCTTCGGACTCAGGGTAATAGTCGCGGTTTGTGACAGGGCTTTTCAACACAAGCGACGGAAGCGCGTTGGCCAAAAAATCTCCGTTGCCGGTGCTGGTGTCGTAGATTCCGTTTTTGGCAGCCTCGATGGCGCCTGTGTATACATTGCGGGCGGGAACGCTGGGCGCTTCCAGGTTAAGGCCCTGCGCCTGGCTGGGCCAAACAATCTTCAATGTCTCTACGATTATGTAGACCAAGACGCGCTCGTTTTCCTTGTAGTCGACCGAGAGTTTTTTCAGGCTTTCGTAAGCGGACAGCAAGGATTCGGGAGAGCCGTTTTGCGCTTGCTCCAAAACGCTCTTTGATATGCCGGAAAAATATCCCGCGCCTTCGTTTTTGCTTCTGTCCACGTTTATCGCGGTGACTTCGCCAAGCTCCTCTTCGTCAACGGCCTGTTCCTGGCCTTTCTTGGACTTGCTCTTGCTGTCAGCCTTTTTTTTATCGCTTTTCTTTGAGGCCTTCGCCAAAAGCGCGGCCGGCTGAAAATCCTCCCCAGGATAATAGTCCGCGCAAAAGGCCATGCCTAAAAGAGAGAAAAGCGCTGTCAAAAGGCAAAGCAGCTTTTTGGGCATCTAGCAGTCTTCCTCCGAAAACAGGGAAGGCTCGTCGTCATCTTCCTGCATCGCGGGAAAGATATCCTTTGCCTTAAGGCGCGCGTAGTAAGCGGCTATGAGGGCGATTCCTCCGGCGATAAGAATGAAGGGCATGAAATACGAAAAGAAAACCCGCATCGGCATTTTAATTATTTTGAATGTGAACAAAAAGAAAAACGCGCCTAGAAAAGTAAGCGCCGCGGACGGAATCACATAGAAAGTCCTGAACTTTTTGTAGTGGAAACGGCCCACGGGAAGAAGCGTCACTCCAAAAGCGACCACCACGATTGGCCAAAACTGCCTAAAATGCACTTCGCCAAGGCGCGCGTTCAAAAACAAGACGGCCAAAGAAAGCAGGCACAAGTTGACGGATATATAGAAAACCACGGAGCTTTGCGTCAAGAGCGAAACATAGACCAACGCCGCCGTCACCAAGACCAAAGCGCAGTTAAGGACAAAATGATAGGTCTCCATCTTCGCGACCGGCGGCAAAAAAGCCATAACAATTCCCGCCAAAAAAAGAATAAGGCCCAGAGCCAACAGGATATTCTGAAATTTTCGATTGTCTTTAGCCATAAAGTCCATTATAGCGCTTTTTGCGCAAGCCTTTCAAGCGTAGGGCGCTTCCAAAGAACAGGCCCGCCAAGCGCTTTCAACCGGCTTTATTGATAAAAAAGCCAAAATGCGCTAAAGTTTCAATTTATAATGAAGAAAAACGCTATTTTTAGAACGGCGGCTTCTCTTTGCCTTGCCTGCGCGCTATTTTCTTGCGGAGGCGCGGGCGGCGGCAAAGCAAGGCAAGACAGGCAAATTCAAAGGGAACTTGAGGCTCTTTTGCAGGAATCCACGGCTTCCAGCGAAAACCGCCGCTATGCCATAATAAACAAAATTTCCACAAAATGGCTGGCCGACCAAAAATACAACGACTTGATTCTATACCTTACCGACCATGTCGAGCGCAACCCCGACGACAAGTACAACGCCTACTGGCTTTTGATGACCGCCTACGCCTATGTCCAAATGAGGCAAGACCGGGTGGCAGAATACTACTTTGAGCGCATCATAAAGAACTACCCCGACCTTAAGGTAAAGGACCAGTCGGTTCACTTTTTGTGCCTTGAGCGCTTGATTCAAATTTCCACCAACCACGAAAACCGCATCCAATACTTTAACACTTTGATAAACCGCTTTCCATCAAACGTAAGCATAACCGAAATGTACGTCCGCCTTGCCCGCGAGTACGAGCAAATCGGCGAATGGACAAAGGCGCTAAAGACCTACACGCTGTTCTTGGAGCAGCCTGACGCAAGCTCTATCCAAATCACCGACATGCACGACATCTACAACTACGCGCGAAACTTGATAGACTTCAACAACTCGCCGAAAAACTGGACTTTCAAAACCCTGGACGCCTTGGCAAACGCCGTAAAGGAAGCGATTGTCCGCTACCAGCCAAGAAAGCTTGACGAATACCGCTCAAAAGTCAATTTCTTCACCGTTTCGTGGCGGCAGGACGACAGCATTCCGACAGGCTCGGTTGACTTCTCAATGCGCAACTATATGCATGGAAACAGGATTACCGTCACGGAGGAATTGATTCCCGGCCCCACAATCAACGAGGCCTACTTAAAAAGCAAGGGCTGGACTCTTGCGGTTCCAACCTGGTATTTTTATTTTAGAAAAGTAAACTATCCGGCCAATCCGGACATTCACGGTACTTGGGAATGGGCAGGCATTTATATCGGCGAAATGATGTAATCCGCTCGTGTCTTGGAACGCAAGACAAAAACCGTTTGTTCGAGCGGATTTTCCAATTAACCGCTCGCGCAACGAGGCTCGCGGCTAATTGGAGCGTGATCATCATTGTTCTGGCGCTTGTTTGCGCGGCAAGCGCGTTCGCAAGCCCCGAGAACCAAAGCCTTGTCCAAGGCAAAAAAGCCGCGCCCCAAGAGTTCGCGCCCGAGGAATTTGTTTCCGAGCGCGGAGGAACGGGCTTTTACTTTGCAATCGACTTGCCTGGAGCCGACCGCGAGGAAGTCCTTCCATTTAAGGAACGCTGGCTTTCATCTTGGGGACGGGCGGAACTGAACTCCATCCTGGAAAACGGAAGCCAATACCGGCACTACGTCCGCCGCCGCTTGCAGGAGGAAGGGCTTCCCGCCTGCATAGAATACATTCCGGTCATCGAATCCAGCTACAAGCCTTTGGCCAAACCCGCCAGCGGAAAGTCCGTTGGCCTTTGGCAATTTATGGAAAACAGCGTTGAAAACTATCTTAGGCTTGACAAGTGGCTTGACGAGCGGCGCGACCCCTGGAAATCGACTGACGCCGCCATCAAAAAGCTAAAGGCCAACCACAAGCAGTTCGGCGATTGGCTTTTGGCCATCGCGGCCTACAATTGCGGGGCGGGCGCGGTCAGGCGGGCGCTGGCGAAAAGCCCGCAAAAAACTTTTTGGGCTTTGGCAGAGGCGAAGTTGATTCCCGGCCACGCCATCGCCTACGTTCCAAACCTTTTGGCGGTAAGCGACATAGCGCAAAACGCCGCTTGGTACAAGCTGGATTTGCCGGCGGCTTTTTACGACGCGGAAATCTACTCCCCCTACGACGACTTTGACTACATAGAAACGAGGAACGCCATAAGCCTAAAGGCCTTGGCTTGCGAGCTTAGGATTGATGAAAAGGCCTTGCTGGCCCTAAACCCGGCGCTCCTTTACGAGGCCACGCCGGCGGGCGAAAGCTACGAATTGCGGCTTCCGCGCGGAATGAAGGCCAGCGCCGAGGACGCGATTTTTAATATTATGTTGAAGAAAAAAGATGCCGATAACAATTAAGATGAAAAAGAATTTTTGTTTTAGCGTAAAAAAAGCGGCGATGCTGGCCGCCGCGGCATTTTCCCTTTGCGCCATCCACGCCCAAAAAAGGCCTAACGACCCAAACGCTCCCCTAGCCTCAAAGAGCAAGATAAATTGGGTCGAAAAAAACTTCACTTCTAACGTCACGCTTGACGTTGACAAGGCGGGAATCCCGATGCCCAGCGGAAAAAATTCCGCGGTGAACATGGTCACAAGCCGCCTCCCCAACTTGATAAAAGACCCCCTTTTGACCCTTTACGTCGATTCAAGCAGAACCTTGGGCGACTACATTTTGGAAAGAAAGATTTCTCTGCAGCAAATCACTGACATAATCGAATCGGGCAACAAGACTTTGGGCTATTTTGAGAACAAAAGCTTTTTGTTCAAGATGGACCACAAACTTAACTTGAACCAGGTTGGAAGCCTTTTTGTCCGCCACCAGTCGCCCTACTCGCGCAGAAAGTCAATCGACACAATATCCTCAAGAATCTATACGGGAATAATTATCGACGCGCGCGGAAAGCTTCCGGTTCACGGAGAATTTGTCGACGGCCAAGCCGCCCCTTGCCTCTTTCCCCGCGTCTGGAACGAAAAAATGGAAGTCGTTTACGAGCGCAACATGATGGAAAGCGCGGCCGCAAAGGAACAAAGCGTTTGCGGCTACGATTGGAGCGACGACGAGAGCCGCTACCGTTCGCGCGTCGGCGCCGATCCAATCCACATCACGGCCAAGCAAATCTTTGGCCACAACAGAACCGACCTTGTAATAAGCGACGACGACGCGCTGCGCATTTTCTCCGTTCCGCAAAACGCCGAACTTCTAAAGTCCGGAAAAATCGTTCTTCTCTTGGACAAGGACGTACTGATTCAAGACGTGGCCGCGCCTTTAAAAGACGATTCTTACTACACAGCTTACAGGAATGTCAAGCAATACCAGCTTAAAAAGCCTGGAGCCGACGCGATTGACGACGGCCCTGACGGAATCCGCTTTACCTACAACTTAAAGTTCATCGCCGACAGCCCGGAACTCTTGCCGGAGGAACTTCCGCGCATCACGGAATTGGCGGACCTTCTTAAGGAGGCGCTAAGCGACAACTCGTTCACGATTTTTGTCGCCGGCCACACAGCCGACATCGGCCAGCCCGAAAACCAAATGCGCCTTTCAATCGACAGAACGCAGACAATCATCGCGCTTTTAATAGAGCAGGGAATTGACAAAAACCTCTTTAGCTACCGCGGCTACGGCGAAACCGATCCAGTGGGCGACAACAGCACAAAAGAAGGCCGCGCCAAAAACCGCCGCGTAGTAATTACACTTCGCCCGCGCCAGACTTACATTCAAAGAAGCTGGTAATAAAAATGTTCGAAAGCCTAAGACTGCGGCGCGAAAACCACTTCAAAGGCTAAGACTGCGCGGCCGCAAACTCAGGCGGGAGCGGAGCCTCAAAACGCAGGAGCTCGCCGCTTACTGGATGCGGCAATTCCAGGCTAAGCGCGTGCAAAAAAATCCGTTCCACCGCGCGGCCGCCGTACAATTGGTCTCCCAAAATCGGAAGTCCCCTTTGGCTAAGGTGAACGCGGATTTGGTGGGTGCGGCCTGTAAAAAGCTCCGCTTGGACAAAGAGGCGGCCGTCCTTTTCATCTAAAACCTTAAAGTCTGTCCGCGCGAATTTTCCGCCCTTTTCTTTTGGCACAAAGCCCCACTTGGCCGCCTGGCTCTTTAGCGACACGCGGCCCAAATAGTTTTGGACGGAAAAGTTGTCGCCGACACGAAGATTGTTCGCAAGCCTAAGACCTGCGCCCGCGCTTTTTGGCTTAAAATCGATTGCAGCGCCTGAACCGTTTGCAAGACCATAACTTCCGGCCGGTTCGCAAACCGCAACGTAAATCTTCTTTGCAGCGCGTTCCTCTCCCGCGTCCCCAGCCTCGGACGAGTCAAAGGCCTTAAAAAGCGCGGCGTTGGCGGCCCTTTGCTTTGAGAACAAAATCACGCCGCTAGTGTCGCGGTCAAGCCGGTGGACAACGCCGCAGTATGGCGGATTTTTGTCAAGGCCGATTTTTTTATGCAAGTAGCGGATCACCGCCGCGCGCAAATTGTCGCGGTCTTGGACAAACGTAGGCTCGGTCGGAAAGCGCGGCGGCTTGTTGACTACGATTATCGCTTCGTCCTCGTATAAAACGCGCGATTCGTCCAGCTCAAATTTTATGTCGTCGTTGGGCCTTTCGTAAAAGAATTTTTCCTGGTCGTAAAGAACTTTTACCCGCGCGTTTTTTTTAAGGATAAAGGCCGGGTTCTTGCAAACAAAAAAGCCGCCGCGCGCGTTTTGGGCTTGCGAAGCCTTTTTTTCGCCGCCGTCTTTGGCTTGCGAAGCCTTGCGGTCCGGCGAAGGAGCGACCATGACGTTCCCGCTAAAGAGCAAGCGGCGGATCTTGGAATTGCTAAGCGCGGCTTTTTCGCAGGCGGCGTTTTGGCCTTGAACACAGTCCGCGCGGGCGGCGCCTTGGCCTTGCAAAGCCTTGGGCAATTCCCGGCGCAAAAAGTCGTTTAGGGTCGCCGCGCTTTGAACGGTCAAAAGGATTTCTTGGCTCATATAAACTTATAGTCGGGTTCGCCGTTGGCCACGCAGATTTTTACGCGGCAGTCTTCCATGCAGACGTTTTCCTCAAAGGCCGCTATGTCAAAGGCCGCGGGGCTCATCAAATCGTCGGGGTTAAAGCTCAGCTTTAGCTCCGTTTCCTCGCCCTCGCCTTCCAAGCGCGAAAAGGCTCCGTTTATCCTTACCAAGTCGACGGCGACAGGAAGCAAGCGCTCCAAGCGCTTTTCGGAATACTTTTCCTCCAAAAAAACGACTTGCATTTTTTCGATTTCTTTGTGGCTTGCGTCCAAAATCTTTTTGCGCGACTCATAGCCGCAATTGTTGCATCTCTGCCATTCGGCAAAGTCTGAAAAGAATTTTGACGGAGCGATTTTAAGCGGCTTTAAAACCGAATTGAACCAAGGAACCGCGCGGCCTTCCGAATAAAAAACATTTATCGCAAAAGCGACGTCGCGCGCCCACGTTATGTCCTGGCTTGAAAAAATCGCGGTGCTCTTGGCCTCCTTTTTGTCGGAGAACAGTTGCTCAAAGTCAATGTGGTTTGGATAAAGCGGAAGGGCAAAGTCAATGCGGTCCCGGAAACCTTTTATCGAATCCCCTTCGGAGAGCGCGTAGTCCATCAAAAAGCCAAAGACGATTCCAGCGTTGTTCAAGAGCGCGGCTTTTTTTGAAAAAAGCTTTTTGTCCAAAAAGAATTTTTTTCCGGCCTCTCCGCGCATAATCACGTCAAGCGAGCAAAAAAGGTTTTGCAAAAGTCCGATTATTTCAGAGTCGATGATTTCGGCCTTTGCGGGAATTGAATAGTAAACGTCGGGAGCGAAGCGCGCGGCCTTTTTTAAAAAGCCGGCCAGCTCCTTTTTGTCGGAGGAAAAGCGCCTGTCATGCAAAGCGAATTCCGTTATGCCCCTTTTAGCGAAAGACGCCAATTCAGAGTCTATGTTTGAAAGGTCAAAATTGTATTCGCTTTGCAAGATTTTTCTCGCGCCGCCTAGTTAAGCTGCAAAAGCTTTATGCCGCGCTTTTTGCAGTCGGCAAGAATTTCATCGGACCAAATGCTAACCTGCGTTTCGCCGATGTGCGCCTTTTTAAGAAGGAACATGCACAAGCGCGACTGGCCGATTCCGCCGCCCAAGGTTTGGGTAAGCTGGCCTTTTAGCAATTTGGAATGGAACATCAATTTTTCGCGGTCCTCGCAGCCGCGCTCCTTTAGCTGGGCCTTAAGGGATTCGGGCGAGACGCGGATTCCCATCGAGCTAAGCTCAAAGGGCTGCTGCAAAAGTTCGTTCCAAACGATGATGTCGCCGTTCAAGCCCTTGTGGCCGTCGCCGGTCTCTGTAATCCAGTCGTCGTAGTCGGGCGCGCGGCCGTCGTGCGGCTTTCCGTCGTCAAGCGCGGCTCCGATTCCGGTGATGAAAATCGCGCCGTATTTTTTGGCGGCCTCGCGCTCGCGCTCTTTTGGCGTAAGGTTGGGGAACTCGCGCTGCAAGTCGTCGCTGAACAAAAATTTAATGTTCTCGGGCAGAGTGGGCTTTAGTTTTGGATAAAAGTCGTACACATAGAATTCCGCCCGCTTGATGCAGCGGTAAACTTTCTTCACTATTTCGTGCAAGTAGAAAACCGTTCGGTCAACGTCCTTTATCGCCATTTCCCAGTCCCACTGGTCAACGTACAAAGAATGCAGCGCGTCCATGTCGTCGTCGGGACGGATAGCGTTCATGTCGGTGTAGATTCCAAAGCCGGGCTCAAGCCCCAGCTCGGTCACCTTAAGGCGCTTCCACTTGGCCAAAGACTGGACGATCTCCAGCTTTTGGTCGCCAAGCGTCTTTACCGGAAAGCGGACGGGCCGCTCCACTCCGTTAAGGTCGTCGTTTACGCCGGTTCCGCTCCTAACAAAAAGCGGCGCGGTCACGCGGGTCAAATTCAATTCTGTTGAAAGGGCTGTTTGAAAAAAGTTCTTCAAAAGAACAATCGCGTGTTCAGTTTCTTTTTCGCCAATGATCGGCTTGTAGTTTTTTGGGTATGCTTCCTTACTCATAGTCGGTTTCCTAGTGGGAACATTCTAGCGCTAATCAAGCAAAACGGCAAGAGCAACGCGCTTTTGACGTTTTACGCAAGCCTAAAAAAGCGGCGGGCGTTTTGGTCAACGGCGTCGCAAAGCGCGGCCTCTTCCATTCCGCGGGCCTGGGCGATGAACTTGTAGGTCCACTCGATGTAGGTCGGGTTGTTGGCCTTTCCCCTCATCGGAACGGGAGCCAAATACGGCGCGTCGGTTTCGACAAAAAGCATGTCTTGCGGAACGTATGACAAAAGCGCTTTCTTTTCTTCCATCTGGGACTTTTTGGCGTAAGTGGCCGAGCCGCTAAAACTTATGACGCAGCCTAAATCCAAAAAGGCCTTGGCCTCTTCCAAGCCGTAGGAATAGCAGTGAATGACGCATCTCTCGCCCCAGCCGCTTTCCTTTACGCAAGCCAAAGTTTCCGCAAAAGCGTCGCGCGAGTGGACGATTACAGGAAGGTCCAGCTCTTTGGCCAAGGCCAGCTGCATCATAAAAAGCTCGCGTTCCGCCAAAACCATCGCCGCGTCAAAGTCGTCTTGGCTGCGGCTGTCAACGCCGCTTGGATTCCAATGATGGTCAAGACCGCACTCGCCAAGAGCGCAAAGCTTTTTTCTAAAAGGGTCTAAAGACGAGCGCGCGGCCAAAATGTTTTTCTTTAGCGTTTCCACGCAGGCGGCGCGGTTTTTAATCGAGTCGGGGTCGGGCCAAATGCCCGCGCTAAACCAAACAAAATCGCGGCAAGCGGCGGCGGCGTTTTTTGAGGCCGCGCCAAAAGAAGAGCCGCTTTCCATAAGCGCGAAAGTTTTTTCAAAAAGCTCTTGGCGGCCGCGCAAATCGTCGCAGTCGGTTCCAATGTCAAGAGCGAATTTAACGCCGTTTTCCGCCATTTTTCTTAGAACGCCGGCGCGGGTCCATTCCTCGTCCTCGCGCAATGACTTAAAATGAAAGTGTGTGTCCGAATACATAACGCTCGCTCCGCCTAAAGCTTAAAGCCCAATACCAACTTTGCGTAAAAGTCCGCGCGCCTTAAGCTCAAGGCGGCTGAAGAGGCGTCAGAAAAATGCAGAGTGTCCGTCGCCCCCCTGCAGCCGACTTCAAAGCCTGGCCTAAAAAAAGAGCTTCCAAAATCGAATGTCGCCAGCAAGCCCAAATCGGCGAAAAACTGAAAGTCGCGGACCTTGCCAAAAGCGATTTTCAAGCCGGCGTCCGCCTTTGGACTGATTGTAAAAAGGCCAAAGCACAGGGGCAATCGCGCGACGGCTCCAACGCCAAAAATGTTCAAAGACTCGCCTCCGATTTTTCTATGCTCAAACTCAAAAAAACCGCCAATATTTCTTTCAAAGGGCAAAAACTCCAAGCCGGCGATAAAACCCGCGCTTAATTCGACATTCGATTTGTCCTTTGCAACAGGAATCAAGGCTCCGCCCGTGACGGCGACGGTGTAAGGGCTTACAAAGCCCTGCCAAGAAACTTTCGACTTTTTATCCCCGGAATTTTTTTCGGACGCGGCGCCGTCGTCCTTGCCGGATTTTTTTTCCTTGGCCTTTGGCTTTTTTTCGCCGTCCGTTCCTTGGACAGAAGCGATTCTGTAAACGCCGCTTTCTTTTTCCCAAACAAGATTTGAAAGCTTTTCGTCAAGGCCCTCGCCCGACATTTTCCCGTAAAGGTCGTGGGCAACGGCGTATCTCAAGCCTTCGATTGGATTTATTACAAATTCGGCGGCGACGCGGTTCTTTACCTTTGTGGCGCCGTGCTTGAAAATTTCCTCAAAGCAGTCCATGCCTTTTTGGGCCGCCATGTCGTAAGAAATAAATTTGACAAGCGCAGTGTAGTCGGAATTGGGTTCGGCCAAAACCGCCTTGAATTTTTCCTGCCGTTCCGCCTTAAAAGCCTTGTCGTCCAGCGGTTTTTTTGACCTTTCAATCAACTTTAAGGCAAGCGCGGCCGGAATCGAAAAGTTGGTCGCGTCCCGGCCCACCGCCTTCCAAGTGTTGACGCCAATGACCTCGTAGCCTGTCGCCGCGCTTTTTGACGCGACCAAAAGCGGCCCGCCGGAATTTCCCGCGTCGATTTGCGCCGAATGCTGGATTACAGTCGAGATTGAAGGGTCAATCAAGTCCTTTATGCGCGCGGCGGAATTGGTGACGCTGCCCTTTCCAAACTGCCAAACTGGTTCGTCGCCCAGCCCCGGAAAGCCGGCCGAAACGACATCCTGGCCGTCGTAGACTTTTCCAGCGTAGAACGAAAGGCCGCGCTTAAAATAATTGGCGTTGTTCTCAAAGCGCAAAATCGCCAAGTCAATGTCGTCGTCCGTAACCAAGACATAAAGGTTATCGTACTTGGCCAGGCTTCCGTCGTCCTTTTCAAATTCCAAGCTGACGCTGGCGGCCTGGCTTACGACATGCCTGTTTGTGACAATGTAGTTTTGTCCGTCCTTGTCAACGTAGACAAAGGCCGAGCCAAAGCCTCCCTTTAAATATGAGTCAACGTATTCAGCGTAGGAATTGTAGCCGCGATTTTGCAGCTTGTCGCGAAAGCCTTCCAAAAACTTTATTTGCGCGTCGGAATATTTTTGCCGGGCGATTCCAACATAGTTTTTTACTTGAGCGAATGCCAAAGAAGAAATAAAAAACGCGGTCAACGCAATCAAAAACTTTTTCATAAAGCAATTATAAGTCAAGCGCTCCTTTTTTTCAAGTTGCCAAAAGTTAAAAAAAGGCGCCCGCAGGCGCCCTTTTCATATTTATTCTTGAATGTTTTTGGCCGTTTCGTTGTACGCGTCCATCCAAGGAGTTCCGGCGTAATAGCTTTGGAATTTTTTTGTGGCAAGTTTATAAAATTGCTTTGTGCAAGGCTTTCCCTTGAACACAAGCTTATTGGGCGTTTGCACGTCCGTAAATTTCTCGCCGGCAGAAGCGGCGAAAGCGACAGACTCAGCGAAAATCATTCCATAAGTGTAAACGCCAGGCTCGTTGGGAACGTCGATGACCAAAACCTGCTGGTTGGGCTTAAAGTCCATGTCCCAAACATTGTCAGAGCCAAAAAGCTTGTTTCCTTTTTGGACAACGCCGCCCGTCATTCTACCCTTCATCTTTGTAATCATATAGCGGCTTCCGGGCTTGCAGGGCTTGAAAATCGTCCAGCTTTGCATGTCGCCAAAAGGATACTCAAACGACTGCTCGTCAACGCCAAGCTTGGGATTGATTTGCTTGAACGTCGCCGCGTCGTTTCCCGGCATCGTAAAAAAGATTACGCAAGAATTTTCGGGCGTCATCGACTCGTCATACTGGCCGGCGTAGCTTCCATTTTTAGCAGCCTTTTTTTGGGCAAAGGCGTTGCTGGCAAAAAGAAGAGCGGCAAAAAGCGCGGCCGCCGCAATGTTTTTTCTCATAACAATTCTCCTTGATAAAATTTTTTCTTCTATATTACCCCCCCCCCCGAAAATTTGTCAAGCAAATGGCGGCATGCTTTGGCGCTCGGCAAAAGCCCAAAAGCCCAAAAGCCCAAAAGCCCAAAAGCCCAAAACACCCCTTCTTGCGCAAAATGAAAAAAACTGTTATTATGCTTTCGTCGCCGAAATGGTGGAATTGGTAGACACAAGGGACTTAAAATCCCTCGGCCGTAAAAGGCCGTGCCGGTTCAATCCCGGTTTTCGGCATAGACAGCAGACAAAAAAAATCCGCCTTCCGGCGGATTTTTTTTTATTTGACCTTAGAGAATAACTCCGCCATCTCGCCGCGCCAAGCGCCTGGATTGTTTCGGTCTTCCCACTCGATTATTTTTTCAATCTTAAAATGCTTTGCGTCCGAAGGGTTTTCTCTTGTAATCACCGCAAAGCGGCCCTGGCCAATGTAAGCGATGTTTTGGTTTGAAGCCAAAGATTCCGCCGCGTTAAGCTTTTCCAAAACGCAGTCAAAATGCATCGGCTGTCCGCTCGCCTTGTCGGCAATCGCGCTGGACAAATCTTCTATCGGCTTTCCGCAAGCGGGACAAATCGTCTCGCGGGCCTTAAACTCGCGGATCGCGCTTTCACGCGCGGCAATGTCGGCGGGAGTCTCAGGATTAAAATGGCTCCTGGGCTGCTGCCTGCTTTCCGGCCTGTTGTTGGACCATGAACTTTTTTGCCTGTTGTTTCTTCTGTTGTTTCTGTCTCTTCTTCCCATTACGAATACAATCCTTCCTTAGCATTTAAATGCAATTCGTCAGGATTGTCAACCATGTTGCGGCTAATTACATACGCGATTCTATTAATCGCATTGTCAAGGTATGAAGAGTCGTGAATTTTTTCCCGCAAAGCCAATAATCTTGGAGGCAAATCTTCATATTCGTATTCCGCCTCGGCAACATCATAAGCGGCAAAGTCTAACGCAGCGCTCATTTCTTAGGATCTTCCTCCCGACACCCAAAATAGTTAAGACAAGCGGCAAAAGGCCGCCAATTGTTCAGTTTTCTGAAAATGCATTTTCTATCAGATGAACGCGTTCAAAGCCGGGAAGCCCAACAGCGACAACGTCAAATCTGATTATCTTGTTACTATATTGTCGATGGTTTTTCAAAAAATATTTAGCGGTTTCTACAATCTTGCGTCTTTTTCTTGGCCCTAGTTCCGCGGCCAAAACCTCGGCGTTGCCGTTTGGAAGCGCCTTGACTTCCACAAAAACCAACAAATCGTCTTTTTGGACAATTATGTCTATCTCGCCAAAGCGAGTCCTAAAATTGCGCTCCAACACTAAAAAGCCTTGGCTCTCGTAAAGGTTCGCGGCCTCGGCCTCGCCGGCGGCTCCTAAAAGCTTTGTGTTTGAGGAATTCTTCATCAGGCCTAAATTTCTTCCAGCTCTTCAACGTCGTCAGCGTCTTCAACCGGGGACGCTTTTTCAAAGCGCTTTTTGTCAAAGCCGGCCATGCGGCTTATGTTGGCGCCTTCCTCCAGCTCTAGAACGTGGCCGCTTGTCAAGAGATACTTGATGTTCCATCTTTTGATGGCTGCCAAATGGTAAGGCTTTACGGTCTTTCCTTCGGCCAAAAACATGTTCTTTCCGTCGTCAAAAAAAACAGGGGCGGAAAACATCATGTTCAGCTTCGCGTCCGCGGCGCTAAATTTACTCATCATGCCCATTTTTTTTACCCTCTCTACGCAAGTCAGGACAGACTCAACTCTTTTTTAAATCAACAAAAAAGGCGAAAATCTTCGCCACGATTTCCCATGTTTCTTGCGGAATTACGGAACCAAGCTCCTGCAGGGTCAAAAAGTCGGCCAACTCCGCGTTTTTGACCATGGGAATTTTTTCCCGCTCCGCGATTTCCAACATTTTTTCAGCCAAACGGCCTTTTCCGCTTGCAACCAGCAAGGGAGCGGCCGCGCCTTCCGGATACTTTAGCGCGACGGCTTTTTTTTCGTTTTTCATGCAAAGCCCTCTACGCCAAAAAAAGGCAAGTCTTCCGTGCCGAATGTTGAAAATTTCTCAAAGTCCAAAAGCTCAAGCTTAACGCCCTGCCCAATGGAATCGGCCAACGACCTTAAACTTTCCAGCTTCATTTCTTGCAAAGCGCTTTTGTCTTGACTGGAAACAACAAGCTTTTCAACTTTTTTATTCTTAAAGTATAGCGCAAAAAAAACGTTTGCGCAAATGCTTTTAAAGTTTATGAGCATTTTTTCCACAGAAGCGTTTTCATAGTCCAAATAAAGGCGAAGAGCCCCATTTCCATTCTCGCCACCATTATTTCGCGCGGCGATTTTGTATTCAAAAGGAAAGAAGATCCAGCCCTTTTGTTTTTCTTGGGTGGAACTGCCGCCGCCCCGCAAGTGGTTGAACAAGGCCAGGGCGCCTGCCTTTTCTTCCGAAAAAGAAGAGGCCGAAAATCCGCCGCCGCCCTCAAATTGCAAGCCGCCAAAAACGTCAAAAAAGCGCTTCACTTCGCCAAGAATTCGCTCGTAATCCGCGCCCGCGCTTTCCCGGCCAAAAGCATCATCGCCGGAAGCGCCTTGTCCGCCGTCCTCTTGGCCGCTGACTTTTTGGCCGACCGCCTCATCGCCTGCGTCCGGGCCATCTTGGCCTTGCGCGTTTTGGCCGCCGTCTTTTTGGCCGTCCTGCCGGGAACCGGCCTCCGAGCCTTTCCCTCCGCCAAGGGCGTCCATAATTTCATCCAAGGCGGCGCTTTCGCTGTCAACGCCTTTTTCTTCCAAAGCCAGCGCGGCTTCGGCGGCTTCGGCTTCGCGGCCCTTGAACTTTTGGGCGGCGCGGCGAATTTTTTGCATAAAGCGGGCGTCAATCTTAAAGCCGCTTTGCGTCATGGCCTGCAATATTTTGGCGCTTACGCCGTCGGCGCCCAGTCCTAAAGCCTCCAAGAAAGCGCTTGTTTCCGGGCTCAACGCTTCAAAGGCTTTCGCCATGTTTTCGCCGCCGCCTCCGGACGCGGGAACTATTTTCAAGGCCACGCTTCCGCCGGCCAAGGAGATTTGCGCCCTAAAAGTTTGGCCGGCGGCAAGTTTTTGGGCTGACCTAGCGGTAAAGCGGCCGCCGGCAAAAGAAAGCAAGTAATTTCCGCCGCCCAAATTTCTTAAAACGCGCGCAAAAACAAAATCGCCCTCCCGCAAGTTCTGCTGAACTCCAGAAAGGGCGTTTTGTGATTTTACGCTTAGTATTTGCATAAGTCCGGTCAAGGCACGCTACGCTTAAGGCCTTGACTCGGCCTTTTTGAGGCGCGAATAAAAATTATCGCGCCTCAATAACCTGCGTAAAAAAACGCAGGAGCGTGCCATTCGATTATTTCTTCTCGGCTGCGGCCTCGGCGGCGTGCTCAGCCTTCTGCTCGGCCTTGATCTCCGCTTCCTTTTGGGCGGCGGCGGCGTCAGCGCGGGCGTTGCGGGCTGCGATGGCGGCTGCAACGGCTCCGCCAACAAGCTGCTTAACCTTGGCTTTCTTTCCAATCTTCTCGCGGATGTAGTAAAGCTTGGCGCGGCGAACTTTGCCGGGGCGAACGACTTCTACCTTTACGATGCGGGGCGAGTTGATCGGGAACACGCGCTCTACGCCAACGCCAAAAGAAGTCTTTCTGACAGTGAATGTGCGGCGGGCGCCGGCATTCTTCATGCAAAGAACGAGGCCTTCAAAAACCTGAATGCGCTCTGTCTTTCCTTCGATAATCTTGAAGTAAACCTTTACGGTGTCTCCAACATTAAAGGCTTGGGCGCCAGCGCGCTTCTGGCCTTCTTCAATAGTCTTAATTAAGTCCATCATTTTCTCCGTTTGGGATTATGCTTTTTGTAAGCAAAACCCGTAATCTCCTCAATCATCTTTTCGGCTTCCGCTGTCAAGCTTCCGTTCATTCTCGCCTGGGCGAGCAAGTCGGGCCTGTTCATGAAAGTCTTTTCAAGGCGTTTTTTAAAACGCCACTTTCGGATTTCTTCATGGTTTCCGCCAGTCAAAACTTGCGGAACTTCCATTCCCTTATACACAGGCGGCCTAGTGTATTGAGGGTACTCCAAAAGCGAGCCGGTATAGCTTTCTTCGTCAAGCGACTCGGAAGAAATCACGCCGTCAATCAAACGATACACAGTATCAACGATGACAAGCGCGGCAACTTCGCCGCTGGACATCACATAGTCTCCGACACTAATTTCGTCGTCAACATATTCGTCGATAATCCGCTGGTCGATTCCTTCGTACCGGCCGCAAATTATCACAAGCTCTTTTTCCCGGCTCAATTCTTGCGCTTTCTTTTGCGTCAAGGGCCTTCCGCTTGGGGTCACGTAAACAACTCGCTTTCCCTTTTTGTAGGCCTCAACGCTGTCAAGCGCTTTTCCAAGAGGCTCAGGCAACATAAGCTGCCCCGCCCCTCCGCCATACGGACTGTCATCACAAGTGCGGTGTTTGTCAAGAGCGAAATCTCTGACATTCACCAAATCGTAGGCAATAATTCCCTTTTCAACCGCTTTCGCCATGATTGAGGCTTCAAAAAAAGCGCGCGGAATCTCAGGAAATAAGGTCAGCACAGTAAATTTCATGGAATTACTCCAGAATCCAGAGGTGCGTCAGTTGAACCGTCTTTCCTTCAACGTCAACTTTTCCAACGTGCGTGTCGTTGAACGGAACCAAAACCGTCCTCGGCTTTCCGCTGGAAGTTTTCTTGACGCTGTCGTCAAGCAAGCTGCAACTCTCGGAAAGGACAACCTCCAACAGGTCGCCCGCCCCGCCTTCCAATACGTCTGTGATAGAACCTATAACTACAGGCGCTCCATTTGCCAATCCGTTTTCGCAGTAAACAAGAGAGCAATTTTTCAGATCCTCAATCAACCATTCGCCTTCTTTAGGCTGAAGGGCTTTATCGCGGGAAACGCGAAGCTCGGCGCCGTTAAGCTTTTTTGCCGCTTCCGGAGAATCAACTCCCGCCAATTTCATGTAAAAGGCGTTGTCGGAACCTTCCACGCGCTCAACTTTGTAGAGCGTCGTCTGGCCCTTTAGCCTCAAAGCGACTTCCTTTAACTGAGCGATGTGCTCATAACGGCCGGAAGCGCTCTCAACTTTAAATTCGCCCGAAAGGCCATGCGCGCCTCGGACAAAAGCCACAGTCAAATCCATCGGCGCCATCAGTCCAGAATTTCAAGGCTGTATCGCTTGCCGTCTTTGTTAGCCGTCGCGCCCAAAACAGTTCGCAAGGCTTTAGCAATGCGGCCATACTTGCCGATTACTTTTCCGATGTCGCTGTCGGCAACCTTCAACTCCAAAACAGGGCCTCGTTCGCCTTCAGTCTCATTGACAGAAACCGCGTCCGGATTATCGACCAATGATTTCGCTATGTATTCAATCAGGTCTTTTTCCATTTGCGATTCCTACTTTGACTGACCGTTGCGGGCCAGGCCTTTTTTGTTGAAAATTCTAGCCACTGTGTCAGTAGGCTGAGCGCCGACGCTAAGCCAATACTTGGCGCGGTCTTCTTTGAAAGCGATTTGTTTGTCCGCAACTTCGATGGGCTGGTAAACGCCGATTTCTTCGATCGTCTTTCCGTCGCGGGGCTTTCTCGCGTCCATTACAACGATGCGGTAGCAGGGCCTTTTGGCCGCGCCAAATCTCTTAAGTCTGATTTTGACCACCTTAAACCTCCATGTAGAACTCAAGACTCGAACTGGAGCCAAGTTCTAATTTAGACAATAATACACTATACAGTGTGAGCGTTTATTATAATGAATTGAATAAACTTAATCAAGAGTAAAAAGACTAAAAAACGCGACGAAACAGGGCGGGTCCCAGCGACGGCAAAAAAGGTTTGGCGCCCCCCGCCCTTCGCTCTCGGCTTAATGCCTACGGCCAAGCCGCTCGCTGGCGGGTCCCTCCAAACTTTTGTTGCCTGCGTCCCACCCTGTTCGCCGCTTTTTACTTCTACCTTAATTAGTTTTTTCATTATAATTAATGCAAAAAAAAGAGGCCGCCCCGCGTCTTCGCGCCGCTATTTTCTTCCTGCCTTAATTGTTTTTTTTCATTATATTAACGCAAAAGACAAAAAAAAGCCCGCGGCTTGGCGGGCGTTTTGGGCTTGCTAAAAAACCTTATAGGGTGCGGGCCAGGCGCATTCCCAAGTAAAAGTTTGAGAAGTCCGCCGGGTCCCAGTTGCGGTTGGTGATTTCGTAATACATCGTGTCGGTTCCGGCGTATCCGCCGCCGCGGTTGGCGCACTTTCCGTTTGTGGCCTTAAGGTCGTTGCACCATTCCCAAACATTGCCGCTCATGTCGTAAATGCCAAGCTCGTTGGGCTTTTTCTTGCCGACCTCGCGGGTTTTGTTTTCGCTGTTAAAATAGTACCAGGCGACTTCGTTCACGTCGTCGCTGCCGGAATACATGTAGCTGGCCAACTGGCTTCCGCCGCCGGCCGCCAACTCCCATTCCGCCTGGGTGGGGAGCCTGTATCCTGTTTTTGTAAGGTCGCATGTCACCGTGGCGCTTACGATTTTTCCGCTAGCGTCGCGCTTTACGTCGTTGATTGTGTAGCATTGGGCGGCCGCTCCCAAAGTCTGGGCGGTCAATTGGTTGCAAAAGAAAACCGCGTCGTACCAAGTGATGTTTTCGACAGGCCGCCTGCCCTGAACCTCTCCGGCCGCGGCGGATCCCTTGAACGAACTGGGGTTTGAGCCCATCACGCTGCTGTACAAATCCTGGGTAACCTCATATTTGCTGATTGAAAAGCCCTTTATGCTTTGAGAGCCGATAGTTCCCGCGAAATTATTGACTTGAACCGACTGTCCGGATGGAATTACCGTTACAAAATCCTGTGCGACAGATGAGGCGCTGGGAACTGCGAAAGCGAACAAACTTCCGGCTGCAAACAAGGCGCACAAACAAATTGATTTTGCTTTCATTGCCATTCTCCTATAAAAAAGTCCAAGAGACCTATCCCCATATTGTATATCACATTGATTATAGCGCCTTTTAAATAAAAAATCAAGTTTTTTTTAATCTCTTTTTTTGTTGAAATTTTAGGGAATGCGCGCTAAAATGTCAGTGCTTTTGGAGGAATTTTTATGGTAAATGAAGCCGGCTATAAGCCTTTGGATATGAAAACTTGGGCAAGAACGCCCTATTATAACTATTACGCCCACGGCTCAAAGGGAATGTGCGCCGTAACGGCGGAATTGGACATCAGCGCCTTGGCGAAAAAGGCGGGATCCGACATCTACATTCCGCTCCTTTACGCAATCACAAAGGTAATCAACAACCACAAGGAATTCCGCGTGGGCTACTGCAAGGAAAACGGCGAATTGATGGTTTGGGACTATATCTCCCCCATCCACCGCGTCTTCCACCCGGACACAGAGACCTTTACCCGAGTTTGCACGGAATGGAAGGAAGACTACAAGGCCTTTGCAAAGGGCGCCGCGGCGGACATTAAAAAAGGCGAAAAATGCGCCAGCCTCAACGCCGACGAATTTCCGGACAGCGTTTTTGAAGTTTCCTACGTTCCCTGGCTGCATTACAGCTCGGTCAACATGAAAATGTCCGAAAGCGGAAAGTATTTGGCGCCAATCGTAACAATCGGAAAGGCGGAGGAAATCGGCGGCGCGACAAAGATTCCCCTTACAATGCAAATCAGCCACGCTGTCGCCGACGGCTTCCACATCGCCCGCTTCTTTGAAGAAACAAGGGCCGAAACGGAAAAGCTTGCCGCCAGCCTCTAATCGCGCCGAAATAACGGCCAGGCCAAAAAGCAACCAAGCCTAAAACAAAAAAAGCCGCTCACATAAGTGAGTCGGCTTTTTTTTGCGCCTTTTCGCCGCTCAAAGACGGCGTAAAAGCTCTTGCGAACGCTGCGGCAATCGTCAGCGTTCGCTCTATTTGAGGGCGGCGCTGATGCGCTCCAAAACCTTTTTGCGGTCAAGGGGCTTAATGATGTAGTTCTTGGCTCCAAGAAGCAATGATTTCTTAACCAATTCCTCTTTTCCAAGAGCGCTTACCATTACGACGCGCGCGTTTTTGTCAAAAGCCATAATCTGCTCAAGGGCGGTGATTCCGTCCATGCGGGGCATTGTGATGTCCATCGTTACAATGTCAACGTTGGGGCACAATTCCTTGTACTTGTCAACGCCCTCTTTTCCGTCGCCGGCCGTAGCCACAACCTCGTAGCCCTCGCTGGCGAGAATCTGGCCCAACTGCTTTGCGACGAACATTGAATCGTCAACAACCAAGACGCGGAATTTTGTTCCGTCGTCCTTTGTTCCTTCAGGGGGACGCTCGTTAATTGCAGGAAAATCGCCTTTTGTTTTCATATTATCTTCTCCCTTTAAACCTTATTCAGCTCGCTCGCGAATAGCGACGTTCAATTCAATTTCACCGCATTCCGAAATGAGAGGAACAATCAAGGCCTCTACATTCTGGGCGGAACCCGGCAAAGCCGCAATTTCCATCTTTTCGCCGGCAAACAACGTTGGCGGCGTCAAGTCAAACTTAAATCCAAGTTCGTGGAGTTTTGTGACAGCTTGGGCTGTAATCAAGTTGGCCAGCTCGCTGATTGTAGCCTTGGCCAAATCGTCAAACTCCGTGAGAGTTTCTCCGTTCATCTTAGAAGCGAGGTTAAGGGCTGTCTCGTAAGTCATGTCAAAAAGAACACGGCCTTCAACATCTCCAGCCAAGCCAACAAGCGCGGCGACGCCCATAACCGGCATGGCCACTGATTTGAGAGACAATTCTCCGCGTTTTACTTCAGCTCCTCCGAGAACCTCTTTAAGAACCCTGTATGAAGTTTCTACAAACGGATTGATATACTCAACTCTCATGCATTTCTCCTTATATTGCTATTGTTTGCTATAATACGTCAATGAACCCTGGGTCTTTTCGCCCCAGCTCATGCCAGAACCAACGCTTTCGTTCTCTCCCAAGAACAAGATTCCGTTGCCTTTAAGCTTTTCCTCAAAGTCAGCCAAAACCGTTTTTTGTCCCTCTGGCGGGATCAACGAAAGCACGTCCCTTGCGAAAATAATGTCCGTCATGGGCAACGCGTTTGCGTTGTTGATGTCATGGTACTCGAACATTATAATGTCTTTTATTTCCTG
The DNA here is from genome assembly GCA_902799665.1 of uncultured Spirochaetaceae bacterium. Taxonomy (GTDB): domain Bacteria; phylum Spirochaetota; class Spirochaetia; order Treponematales; family Treponemataceae; genus Treponema_D. The sequence continues at coordinate 41,029 of CADCBK010000006.1, forward strand.
TGTAAAGGTGTATTCGCCCGTGACGCCCTTTTGGACATAGGGAGAAAGCCAGCCGGCCGCCTCCGAGTCGGAGACAGTGAGCAAGGGCGCGTTGGCTATGTTGAGCAAGTCCGTCTCGTGCGCGTAAATGCGAATCTTTGACTGCGGATAGCGCTTTTTAAGAACGCAAGCCAAAGAGAACGACTCTTGGCCTTTTCCGCAGCCGGGGTTCCAAACCAAGATTTGCTTGGCCGCGTTGTCCGGCAAAATGTCATACACGGCGTCCGCGTACTCTTTTGTCCAAAAGGCGCCGCTGTTGCTTGACCAGAAGGGCTTAAGGAACTCGTCCGCGTCATTCGCCGAGGCAAACTGAACGGAGGCGCCGGCGCGGCTATCCTTCCATTCCGAGTAGCGGCTGTCAAACCAAGACTTGTTCAATTCCGTGACATAGAATTTCTTCAAGTCCTTAAGGCCGTCCTTAACGAATTTTTTGTCGTCGTCCTCTTCTTCCGCTGGAGCCTGCGTCGCCGCCGCCGCCGTTTTTGGTTCGGAAGCCGCGCTCTTTTGCGGAACGTCGCCGGACCTTTCGTCAACGTCGTCGTCAGGATTCGCAGGGCGAGTCTTGGCGGCTTCATCTTGCGCGTCCGCGTCTTTTTGCGGCTCGTAGCTTTGTTGAATCGCGCGCTCCTCTTCTTCGTTGTTATGGCCAAAAATTCGGCCTATGTCCAACAAGACGTAAAGGCGGTCGCGCGCCTCTACGATTCCGTAGATGAACTTGATGTTGATGTCGCCAAAAAGCGGATGCGGCGGCTGGATTGAAGATTTTTGAATGCCGACGATTCCTTCGATTTGGTCCACCACAACGCCAAAAACATGCTCTTCTATCGAAATAATCAAGAGGTTCTCGATATTGTCCGGCTTTCGCGGAGGAACTTCTATATTGAAGAATTTGCGCAAGTCGATGATTGGAATGATTTCTCCGCGCAAATTGTACACGCCCAAGACAAAAGGCGCCGTGTTGGGAACATAGGTAAAGCGGCTGGCTTTCACTATTTCCTTTACGTGCATAATGTCAATCGCGTAGTCTTTTCCCGCAAGAGTGAAAGCCGCCATTCTAAAGTCGAACAGGGCTACCGACTCGCGCTCTTCCTCATCGTCAAAACCACGCTCGGTGTTGTCTGTCTGGCTGTTAACCGCCACTGCTGTCTCTTCCATAAGCTACGCCCTTTTTTCCTGAAGCTGTTGCGCGTCTTTTTCCTGCCGAACTCCAAGCTCAAGCAGTTGACTTACATCGATAATCAATGAAACTGAACCGTCGCCCAAGATTGAGGCTCCGGCAATTCCCGGCGAATTGGTGAACTGGTCGTGCAAGGCCTTGATTACAACGTCTTCCTCGCCAATCAAGGAATCAACCATTACGCCAATCTTCTTTTCCTGCGTTCCGACGATGACAACAAAGCAGTATTCGCTTGTGTTGGCGCTCTTTATGTGGAAGAGGCGGCTTAAGCGCAATACGCTGATGACCTCGTCGCGGACGTTCATTACTTCGTAATTGTCGATTGTGTTGATTTCTTCCTTGCGAACGCGCTGGCTCTCGATGACCGACGTAATCGGAATTGAGTAAACCTGCGTTCCGACGCGAACCAAAAGACCCTGAATGATGGCCAAGGTAAGCGGAAGCTTGATCGTGAATGTCGAGCCTTTTCCCGCTCCCGATGTGACCGAAACAGTTCCCTTGAGTTTTTCTATCATCGTGCGGACTACGTCCAAGCCCACGCCGCGGCCGGAAACGTTGGATATTTTGTCCGCAGTCGAGAAGCCCGGCTGGAATATGAGATTGAATGCCTCTTGGTCCGTCAAAATTTTGTTGGGATGCAAGATGCCGCGGCTGATGGCCTTTTCGCGGACTTTCTCCACGTTGATGCCGGCGCCGTCGTCCGATATTTCTATTACGATTTGGTTGCCTTCGTTGGCGGCCTTTAAGAGCAAAGTGCCCGTTTCGGGCTTGCCGGCGGCCGCGCGGACGTCGGGAGTTTCGATTCCATGGTCCACGGAATTGCGGACGCAGTGCATGATCGGGTCAAGCAAGTCGTCTACGACAGTCTTGTCCAATTCGGTGTCTTCGCCTTCCATGACCAGCTCAACCTTCTTTTTAAGGTCGCGCTGCAAGTCGCGGACGACGCGGGGGAAGCGGTTGAAAATTTGCGAAATGGGAACCATTCGCGTTTTCATTACGCCTTCCTGCAGTTCGCCTACAATCTGTCCAAGGTTCTGCGTTGAGCCGCGGAACTTTACGTTAAGGTCCTTTAATGTAGACGTGAAGGGGTCGAAGTAATTTGACAAGTCGCCGTATTCCTGGACAATCTTTGCCTTGACGTCTTTCGCGGGAACGCCGCGCTGCATGTCCGAAATGTACTCGGGCAGCTGCTCAAAGAGGCGGCGGAATTTTTCCCTAAAGCCGGCCATGCAAGACATCAACTGCGTCTGCATGTCGTTCATCTGCAAAGCGTACTGGTTGAAGGCCGCCTTGATGATGACCGTTTCCGAAACAAGGTTAAGAAGATAGTCGATGCGCTTTGAGTCCACGCGCAAGACGGCGTTTTGCTGGATGTGGGTTCCGGTGGCCGGAGCGGCTTTCGCCGGGGCGGCCTTGGCGGCCTCTGTCTTTGCCGGGGCGGAAGCCGCGGGAGCCTCCGCCTTTTCAGGAGCTGCCGCAGGCGCGGAAGCCTCTTTCGCAGGAGCGGTAGCGGCTGGAGCCGGAGCGGGAGCCGCGGCTTTTGGCGCCGGGGCCGTGGCCGGAGCGCTTGCTTGGTCGGCGCCTGCGGTCGGGCCTTTCACAGGCTGGCAGTCAGTGCTTAAGGTGACGTCGCTAAGGAAGGCGACATCCTCAATGGCGCTCGGCTCTTGGTCGCTCGCCAAATAATACACAACCTGCGGGTAGAATTCATCTTCGTAAAGGGCGTCAAAATCAGGCACGGTCTTAAGAACGGTTCCGCAAGCCTTAAGGGCGGCGAACACTTGGATGCCGCCGACGGAATTCATCGGATTGTTTTCGTCAAAGCGGACGTCGACGCTGTAAAGCTTTTGCGCGCCCTGAACGCCGTCCCTAAGCTCGTTGTAGTCGTCGACGCTAAGCGGCGGAAGGCCAGCAGCGGGAGCGGCCGCGGCGGCTTCCGCTTTTGGAGCCGGCGGAGGGGCCGCTTGGACAGGAGCGGCATCTGCGGGCGCGGCGCCAGGTCCCGTTCCAGCGGGAGGAACGGCCTTTTTCTTTTTCTTGTCGCCTTTTTCCGGAATAAGCTCGCTCAAGCGGCCTTCCAAGGAACTGATGTCCTCTTGGTAAACAGAGCCGCCGGCCCTGGATTCCAGCATGGCCTTTATGACATCTATTGAATTTAACAGCAAGTCCACGACATCTTCCGTTACGTCAAGGCGGTCGCTTCGCAGCTCGTCAAGAACGTCTTCCACCTTGTGCGTGAATTCCGCAAGCTCGGTGAATTCGACAGTGGCTGAACCTCCCTTTAGAGTGTGGGCCGCGCGGAAAATTTCGTCTATGGCTTCGTGATTTGAAGGGTCGCTTTCTATTACAAGAATGTTGCTTTCCAACGTTTCAACCTGAGACTGGGCCTCGGTGAAAAAATCTTTAAGCAATTCTTCATTGTTTATGTCTAGATAATCACTCATATCTTACTATTTTATACGATTTTGGCTATAAGTCAAGAATAAAAATAAATTTTTTTTTCAAAACTATACGCAAGTTTAGCGCGATTATTCCCCCGAAATGGCAAAAAGCCGGTTCTTTCCTGATTGCCAATAGTCCCTAAAGACCCGGCGAACGTCCTGGGCGCTGACATTCTTGGCGTCGGCAGCCAGTTTGTCAAAGCCGTCAATTTGGCCAAAAGTCAAAAGCGCCGTGGCCGCGCGGCTTGCGATTGACGAGCAAGTCATTTGATTCTGCCAGGCGGAATTCATGTATTTTTTTACGTAGCCTTTAAGATTGCCCTCTATGTCGCTTTGCAAAAAGTCTTCCTCCGCTTCGGGAATGTAGGAGGCGGCGTTTTCCATGTCGCTGACCCTGTACAAAAACACCATTCCATAGGGAGCGGGAGAAAAGCCTACCGACGCCGACGGCGTGTAGCAGGCGCCATGCTTTGTCCGCACGATGTTAAAGAGGGACTCGCCATACATTGAGGCCGCGATGCGGGCGGCTATCAAGTCTGGCGAATTATGAGCCGGGCTTTTAAAGACGATGGCGATGTGGCCGCTGCCCTTTGCCAAAGCCGGGCTTTTTAAGGAAACGGCCGGGCCATTTACGTCAAGCCCGGGCACAGGCGGAATGGAAAAATCTTTTTCTTTGGCCGGAATTTTCGCAAGCGTTTTTTCCAAAGTTCCGCGCAGCTTGGAAAGGCTTATGTCGCCGGCAGCCACGACAAAGATTCTTTTTGCGTCAAGGATTTTTTTGTAATGCGCCTTGAGGTTATCCAGGGTCATGTTGGCACGGGATTCGGGCAAGACGGTGGCCGACGTTCCGAGCGGATGGTTTTTGTAAATCTCCTTGTTCATGGTGTAGAACAAAAGGCTTTCGGGATCCTTTAGCCTGCGCTGAAGGCCTTGGTCGCATTCGGTCATAATGTGTTCGTATTCAGTTTGGTCAAACGAAGGGTTCAAAAAGCAGTCCAAGAGAGCGTCGAGGGCCAAGTCAAAATAACTTGAAATGCATGAGACTGAAAGGGAGGAGCCGGCGTAGCTTGAGCTGGAAACTATGCTGATGTTTTTGTCGTAAGAAAGCTTTGTCAAATCCTTGTAGTGGTACTTCCAACCGCCGTGGCTCATAAGCTCAAAAAGCTCTTTTTCGATTCCCGACTGGTCGCGGGGGAACAAGAGCGTTCCGCCCTTTGCGCAAATCACGACGGAAGCGATTTTTGTGGAGTCGACGTTTTTGTAGTAAACGGGAACGCCGTTTTGCAAAGCAAAGGCCAAGCCGTCCTTTGCGGGAGCGCGGCAAGAAAAAAGGCAAAGGACAAAAATTGCCGGCAAGACCAAAAAAACGCCAAACGGAAATTGCTTGCAAGACCTTAACGCGCCGCGCGCAAAAATATTTTTCATACCCTACTCCTCGTCATTGAACCAAAATGCGTTTTCTTTTTTGACTTCCTCAAACGAAAGCTCGTCAAATTCTTTTTTAAGGTTTTTATAAACGGTTGGATTGACAACGGCAACGACAAACGCGTTTTTGCCAACGACATATTTCTTGAGCGCGGCGGCGATTTGCGAATCAGCGACCGCGTCCTTTTTCTTTTCGTAGGAATAATAATAGTCCTTGTCGCAAAGAGTCCACCATCCGCGCGCGTCCGTCAAAAGGGACTGAAAATTTTCGGCGGCGATGATCTGCCTGTCGCCGCGGCTTTTTTTCATTTCCAAAAGCTTTTTCTTTCCGACAACTTTTTTTCCGTCGGCAAAGTCTTGAACGATGTCTTGCGAAACGGCTTCGTAAAATTTTTTGACGCGCGAAGGAAGCGCCGCTTCCGGTTCCAACACAGTAGCGTAAAAGTGAATCAAGCCGGTTCGCCGCCTGGTGGAATAGCCGCCGCCTACATAGTCGCCCGAAATCACCTTCAGCTCCTTGTTGTCCCAAAGCTCCTTTGCGAAAATCGAAGACGGGTCGTTTATGTAGTCGGTAAAAACGTCCAAAGGATAGGTGGAGGCTCGGTCAAAGTCGGCGTCGGGGCCGCGGTAGTAAACAAGGATTTGCGCGATTTGCGGAGAGACTTGCTCGTTGGGCATTACAAAAAATTTTGTCTGGCCAAAAGGCTCTGGATTTTGAACGGCGCATTCGCTGTCAAAGTCAAAGGAGCCGCGCTCCCAGCCGCCGAAAATTTCTTGGGCTAAGCGGCGGACTTCCTTTGCGTCAACGTCTCCGCCGATAAAAAGCGCGGCGTTGTTGGGAACGTAGTATTTTTCTTTTATGCTTTTTAGCTCGTCAAGGCTCGCCTCTTGAACGGTTTTGACCGCGCCGGAGGGATCCAGTTGCCAGGGAGCGTTGGGGAAAAAAGTTTTGTTGAAAAAATTTCCTAGAATTGTTCCTGGCGAATTGTACTTGGCTTGAATCTCGGAGATGACGACTTTTTTTTCAGCCTCAAATTCCGCATCGTCCAAAAGCGGCTCGCGAATCGCCGCCGACCAAAATTCCATTCCCTTCTTCAAGTCTTCCGACGGAATCGTGAAAAAATAATTCACGCAATGCTCGCCTGTCGTTCCGTTCCAGTCGTCGACGCCAAGCTCGGAAAGCGTTTTTTGGAAGGCGGCGGAATCCTTGCACATGGAATTCCCTTTGAACATCATGTGCTCGTAAAGGTGGAAGATTCCCGTGTTGTCGCGCCTTTGGGTGACGCCGCCTGCGCGGACTGCGATTTCTATGTATGCCAGCGGAACCTTGTGGTCTTCGCGGACAAAGACGCTAAGGCCGTTTTCAAGCTGAAAGCATTCCGGGTAAAGAGCCGCGGATTTTTTGCAAGACGCAAAGAGCGGCGCGAAGGCAAGCGCAAAAAGCGCTAAAACGAGCGCGGCAAAGCGCCCGCGCTTTTTGGCAATTCCATAATTCATTGTTTTGCCTCCAAGGTAAATTTTCTTTTGTTGTAAACAAACACAACCGCCGCCATGCAAATGATGACCGCGTAGCCAATCCAGCTTAGCGCGTCCGGGATTTGGTTGAACATCAACAAGCCCATAAGCGAAGAAAAAATAATTTGAGAATAGTCAAAAATCGAGATGTCGCGCGCGGGCGCGAAAAAGTAAGCGTATGTTATGCCGAACTGTCCAAGGCAGCCCGCGATTCCCGCTCCAAGCAGGCACAAAAGCTGCGTCGCGGAGGGCGCGGTAAAATTCAAGAACATAAAGGGCAGGCAAAGCGCGCAGGAAAAGCAGGAAAAAAAGGCTATGACCAAGGCGCCCTTCACTTTCATCGTTCCAAGTTTTCTCACGCAAGCGTAGGCAAAGCCCGCGCCCATTCCGCCCAAAAAGCCAGCCAAGGCCGGAAGCGAATGAAGCGCCGACGCGCCGGGCTTTATCACAAAGAGCGCGCCGCAAAAGGCTCCGATTGTCGCGACAAGAGGAAGGGGCGCGATTTTTTCTCCAAGCAAAAAGAGGCTGAAGACGACCGCGAAAAAGGGCGACATTTTGTTCAATATCGCGGCGTCGGCGATCGGAATTCTGTCCAAGGCGTAAAAGTTTCCAAAGATTCCGGCGGAACCGCAAAGGCCGCGCAAAATCAAAAATTTTAAGGAGCCTTTTGGAAGCAAGGGGCCGCGCTCTTGGCCCTGACTTTTGTTCTTTGTCCTTCCCTTTAGCAAGACAAAGAGCGTCACAAAGACCGCGACGATGTTCCTAAAAAAGGCCTTTTCGGTAAACGGAAGGTCTCCCGCCAAATGCGCGAGCGCGGCCATCAGGGCAAAGTTAAAGGCGGAAAAAACAAGGCAGGCCGCGCCCTTGAAGAAGGCGCCGTTAGAGCCGCTCATTTAAAGTCCTTGACCCCGTCCAAGTCCAGCGTGGCAAAAAGGTCTTGGACAGTTTCGCGGCGGCGGATTTGGACAAAGGAACCATCGCATCGCATGAGGATTTCGCCGGCGCGGAGCTTTCCGTTGTAGTTAAAGCCCATCGCCCTTCCGTGCGCGCCCGCGTCGTGAATGATGACCAAGTCGCCGTTTTCTATTTTTGGAAGCGGGCGCTGGACCGCGAACTTGTCGCAGTTTTCGCAAAGGCTTCCGACAACGTCGTAGACTTCCGTTTTGGGCGCGGCCTCTTTTCCGCTGACCGTGACCTCGTGGTAGGCGCCGTACATGCCGGGCCGCATAAGGTCAGCCATGCAAGCGTCAACGCCGATGTATTTTCTGTAAGTGTCTTTTTTGTGAATCGCCTTTGTTACAAGCCAGCCGTAAGGGCCGGTTATCGGGCGGCCGCATTCCCACTTGATTTCCATGCCGTCAAGGCCCGCGGGAACGATCATGCTGTCGTAGAGAGCGCGGATTTTTTTTGCCACTTCGAACAAGTCCACTTTCTTTTGGCCGGGCTTGTAGGGAATTCCGATTCCGCCGCCCAAGTCAAGGAATTCGATTTTGATTCCAAGCTTTTCCTTGAGTTCCACCGCAAGCTCAAAAAGCATTTTGGCGGTGTCGACAAAGTAGTCGGGATTAAGCTCGTTTGAGGCGACCATCGTGTGGAGGCCAAAGCGCTTGGCGCCAAAGCCGCGCGCCTTTTTGTAGGCCTCAAAAATCTGCTCGCGGGTCAAGCCGTACTTGGCTTCCTCGGGCTTTCCGATAATCGCGTTGCCTTCCTTTAGCGGGCCGGGATTGTAGCGGAAGCAAATCAATTCCGGAAATTTTCCGCCAAGGGCGTCGCGCAAAAATTCTATATGAGTGATGTCGTCAAGGTTTATGATGTTGCCCTGCTTGTATGCAAGCTGGAATTCTTCGGCCGGAGTTTCGTTGGAGGTGAAGATCACGCGCTCGCCAGTGATTCCGCTCATTTGGCAAAGCATAAGCTCGGGCAAGCTTGAACAGTCGCCGCCGCAGCCGCATTCCGCCAAAACTTTAAGCATGTAGGGGTTGGGCATAGCCTTTACGGCAAAGTGCTCGGTGAATTTTGGAAAAATCGAAAAGGCTTTGGTGAACTCCGCCATGTTGTCGCGGATGGCCCTTTCGTCGTAAAGGTAAAAGGGCGTAGGGAATTTTTCCGCCAGCTCCAAAAGCCGCTCATGACTCAAAGGAAAGTTGTCGCTCATTTTTAAATGCCTCCAATGAAAATGATTTTATCAAAATGAGCGCGCTTTGTAAATGAGCCGCCATTCGGCGATCAGCTCTTGTAAAGATCCCACCACGCCTTTATGACCTTGCCCCAGCTTTCTGAAAAGCCGGTCCAATCGACGTAATGAAAAATCGGATTGTTTTGTTCAGTGGCGTTGGTCCACTTGCTTCCCACAATCGAAAGGCCGTAGGCGCAAGTCTCCTCAACAGTTGCGACATCTTTTTGGGAAATGAAGTCTTTTTTTCCGGTAAGATACAATTGAGCGATAGATGTGTCGCCCCACGAGTAGCCGTCCGGGGCGTTCTTTAAAACGCGACGGCCGCCCCAAGAGTATATTATCAACTTGTCGTCGCCGTTCTTCAATAATTCAAAAAGAGAGAGGGCGCTTTTTTTGGCGCCGTCGGGCAAACCACTGTCGTTGGCGATGTCGACGCAAAGCCAGCCCAAATCGTTAAGCCATGCGAAGGTTCCGCGATAGGCAAGGCCCTTGCAGTTTTCAAGGCTGTTTACATCCTGCGCCATGTAATTTAAAAAAATCGAATAAAAAAGACTGGAGTCGTTTTCTTTAATTTTCAGCAATTCGTCGGAAAGCTTGTCCACCCCTGCCTTTAGAGCCAAAGCCTTTTGCGGGTCAAGGCTCATGAAAGAGGAAGTGTAGACAGAGCAGCCGCTCGCCCTGCTTTCTTTAGCCGATTCCGCGTCGGCGGGCTTGTCAATCGGCCCTTTGTAATAACGATGCATGTAAGCGCTTACGATGACCTTTCCAACGTCAAGCGCGGTCATGCCGCTTTTTATGTTGGTGAAAACTCCGTAGTAGTCCGGCATGCAGCTTACGTTGGCCGAAGCGCAATAGTAGTCGGCGCATCCCTTGTAGTTCCACAAAATCTCGGCCGTAGCCTGCAGGCAAAGGTCGTTCCACAAAATCTTTGGCTTGTCGGCGCCAGTGTATCCAGCCGCGGCAAGCGCGTCCGTTATGTTTTTGCAAGTCAAAAGCCTGCCCTTGTCGTCGCTCGCGTCGGAGCACAAGGAGGCGGAAATCAAGGCGGAGCTTGAAACGCCGTCTTTGCTTGAGGCGTTTGAATCCGTGTAAGTTTCCTTGTGGGTTCCGGCGCCGTGGTCCTGCAGGCACACGACGACGTTGGACGCCGAGTAACGGGCCTTTGCCCACTTTAAAAAGTTTGTGAAAGTGGCAGGGTCTGACATAGTGGGCTCTTTAGGAAGCCAGCCGGCTGCCTGAGCGGTCAAGTCCTTTGTGTTGGGGCCGACAGAGAATCCGTCGCCAAGCGTTACATAGCCTGCGTCGAATTCGTTTCCGCTTTGGGGGACGTAAGCCAGGCTGTAGTCGGCGCCGATTTCGTACAAGGCGCCGTCGGGGTGAATGTATTTTTGATCGCCTTTTTTTTCTTCGCTGATTCCGTCCCAAAGGACAAGCGCGGTCACCGACGGATAGCCGGCCTTGGGGCTTCCGTCCGCGTTGCGCGTCTTGGCAAAGGCGCATTCGATGTCGCGAATGTTTTTGTACAAGTCGTCGTTTATGCTGCTGTCGTCCGCGTCAAAGTAAAACAAAAAGAGCCAGTCGCTGGACTTGACTTGCGGCGAATCAGCCGAATTGCTGCAAGAAAAAAACGCCAGGGCGCAAAAGGCCGCGACGGCCGCAATAATTTTTTTCACTTTCAATTCCTCCAAAAACACCGCGCTTTTTTTTTACATCGTTCCCAAAAGGCCGGCTGCCTTCAGCTCGCCTTTTTTGACGGCGATTTCCAAATATTTTCTTGCAAGGGCGGCGTCTTTTTTCACTCCGTCGCCTTCAAGGTAGCGGCGGCCGGTTTCATAGGCGGCGGGGCCATAGCCTGCGTCGGCGGATTTCTTATAGAAAGAAAAAGCCTTTTTGGCGTTGGATTTTGTTCCCACGCCAACCTCAAAACAATGGCCCAACTCATAGGCGGCGGGAGCGCAGCCCAACTTGTCGGCCTTTTGGTAATACTCAAAAGCCTTGTCATAATTCTGAGAGCCGCCGATATGACCGTCCTCGTACATGCAGCCCAAATTCAAAATCGCCAGCGTGTCGTTCTTTTGCGCGGAAAGCTCAAGCCAGTAGGCGGCTTTTTCAAAATCTTGCTCGACGCCCCTTCCGTCAAGGTACATGCAGCCCAAATTGTTTGCGGCCTTGTCGTTCCCCTGCTCCGCCGCCTTTTGGTACCAGTAAAGCGCCTGCTTGTAATCCTGCGCGACCTTAAAGCCCTTGTCGTAGCAGCGGCCCAAATTATACTGGAAGTCCGCGTTGCCGTCCTGGGCTATCCGCGTCATTTCGGCGACAGCGTCCGCGTCAGACGCTTCCGGCGGAAGATCCTTTGTTTCTTGAGCGCCTTCGCCTACATTGGCGCTGGAAGCGGGCGCCATTTTAGACGGCTCTTTGTTCCGGTCAGAGAAATAATTCTTTATTTCGTCGAATGTGACAGAAAAAGTGTAGCTTTCTCCGCCTGTCGGACTCAAGAATTCCTGAGCCGCTTGGGCGCAAAGGGGAAGCGCCAAAGCAAAGGCCGCGACGGCCAAAAGAATCTTTTTCATAACAACTCCTTCTTTTTAATACAATTTTTTTATAAAGGCCGTCAGGCCGTTTTTGTCGGAACGATTGAAAAAGGAACTAAGCTCGGTAAGCTTGTAGTCCGGGCTAACGCCGTCGTCGATGTCCTTAAAGACTCCGTTCTTTTCGGCGCTAAAGCGAAAATGGCTTGAGGTGTTGAAGTAGGTTCCGATGGCAGAAGACGTTGGATAAACGGCGCAAGCTCCGCCGCCGGTCTTGCTTCCAATCAAAGTCGCCCTGCCGGATTCCTTTAGCATGGAAGCCAAAAGGTTTCCGCAAGAAAAAGTTATGTCGGACACAAGGCAAAAAAGGCGGCGGTCGCGGACATTGTCTTCTTGGGTGACTTCGCCGTCAAAGTTGACGTCGGCTAAATAGCTTGTGGCCGACTGGCAGCCGGTCGTTCCGCTTTGTATTTGCAAGTGGCTGAATCCCAAGAGCCAGCAGGCGACAAAAACCTCTTCGTCAACTCCGCCGCCCGTGTTGCATGAAATGTCCACGACGACATTCCGTATTTTTGGATCCCCTTGAACGACTTCGTTGGCCGCATGTATAAGGCCAAAGGTGTCCACTCCGCTTGAAGGGTAGTCGCTGAAAATCGCGTCCCACTCATCGTCCGTCAAAGGATTTTTAAAATAATCCCTTCCATTGCCAAAAAAATCGTCAAAGGTAACGTAAAGCGTGTCGCCGATTTTTTGGATGCCTGGAAGTCCGTCAGGAAAAAAAGAGCCGCGCGTTTCCTTCGCGTCCTCAAGGCTCTGGTTGATTCGTCTGAAAGAAGGCGACGTCAATATCTTTTCATTTTCTTTCTGGTCTTTTTCCTTGTCAAACTTTGCGTAAGGGGAATGCGCCTCAAAAGAGCTGTGGAGGTCTCCAAAATACTGGTAGCAAATTTCTTTTATCGCAAGGTCAACTTCGTTTGCGTCCGTTGACGACAGGCGCTCCAAAAGGCCATGCGTCTCAAACCAGTCGGAAAATTTTTCTATGCCGCGCAGTTCCCTAAGGCCGTAGTTCAATTGTAGGTTCAAGGCAAGTTCCCTCATGTTAAAGTCCGCGAGGGTCTTGTCGATTTCCGACGGGACGACGGAATAAAACTTTTTTCCAAATTCCGTAAATTCAAAAGAGTCGTTGAACAAAGAAGACTTGTCATAAACGTAAAAAATCTCGTCGCCGTTGTAAAGGACGGCGCCATATGTGTTCCCTGACAAAAAAACGTCCACCAAAGTTTGCAAGGGCAAGAGCGCGATGTTTTTGTCAATCGCTATGTCTATCGAAAACGATCCATAGTAAACGGTTATAGGCGCGCCACGGTTTTCATAGGTCGCCAGGTCGCAGTGGGTGATAATGTCGTCGGTTACGACAATGTCCAAAAGAGAGGCGGCGCCGCCATTCTTTTTAAAAAGGTCGTAATCAGAAAAAATTATTTCCTTTTTTTTGGGGTCGATGTGGACTTTGGCGCCGTTGTCCTCCCTGACCACCGTAAGGCCCGCGCCCTCCTTTTTTGCGGAAAAAGTCTTATAGTGGAACAACTTGTTGAGCGAAGTGACAAGGTCGACATATGGAATCTTTCCTGTCGCGTCCGAAAAATACAAGTCAAAGCTGTCCACGCTGTCAAGGTCTCCGTAATAAATCGTTGTAGCCTTTAGAGCAAAGTCCTTTACCTTAAGCGCCCGTTGTTGACTGCAAGCGGACAAACAGGCCAAAATAACCGACAAAGCCAAAACCCTTCCGACGCTCGGAATTTTGATTGAAAAACTTTTCATAATCACCACCTTAATTTTTACAGTCTACTATGGCAAAAGCGCGACTGTCAAGTTCCCTTGAAAGCCGCCGCGATTTCCGTTAGAATGGAAGAATGATTCACAACATGCAAAAATTGCAGGAGGCCGTAAAAAAGAACGGCCCCCTTTGCGTCGGCCTTGACACAGACCCGTCATACATTCCGCAGAACGTCGCCCAAAAATACAAGAGCCCCGCCCAAGCGGTTTTGGCCTACAACCAGGCGATAATCGAGCGCGTAAAGTCGGAAAACTGCGCCTCTTGCTTTAAAGTCCAGGCGGCCTACTACGAGGCGATGGGCTTGGAAGGAATGGAGGTTTACGCAAAGACCTTGCGCGCGGTCCGCGAATCGGGCTTTGTTTGCATTAGCGACGTAAAGCGCGGAGACATAGCCGCGTCCGCCTCGGCCTACGCAAGGGCGCATTTTGAAGGCGACTTTGAGACAGACATAATGACAGTCAACCCCTACATGGGCTTTGAAACGCTTGAGCCCTTCACCGAATATTGCGAAAAAGCCGGAAAAGGAATCTTTGTCCTTTTGCGCACGTCCAACCCCGGAGCGGCGGACATCGAGCAGCTGGAGCTTAAGGAAGGCGGCTTGGCCTTGGACCGCGTCGGAAATGAATTAAATAGAATAAAGGACAAAATGGCCGCCGCCTTCGCGGGCCAGACTTGCTCGCCTGTCGGAGCGGTCGTGGGCTGCACGCAGCAGGCGGACGCGGCCTCTATTCGCGCGGCCTACCCGGAAATTTTCTTTTTTCTGTGAAGGGCTCAAGCGTTTCAAAGCCCATGTAGGGGTTGACTGTCATTATGTCTGTCTCAAAGTCGCCTTC
>CADCBK010000007.1:0-11574 GCA_902799665.1 uncultured Spirochaetaceae bacterium
GAGCGGAGTCACGCCGCTCGTTTTTTGTCTTTCCTTCGTTCCTTTCGCGCCGCCTTTCGGGCTTGCGACAGTTTCCAGTCTTTAGGCAACCGTTTCCAGTCCTTCGAACGGTTGGCGCGTAAGTAGGTAGGGAGCGGCCTTTGCCGTTCGCGCCGATTGGTTCGGAAAAGTATGGCTGGAAAAATATTTTCGTTGGGATTGAGTTTGCGAAGCCGGAGGTTGCCGGAGTTCAATCAACAATTAAAGAAAATAATACTTATTCTAATAATTTGACGATGTCGTCAGCGATAGAAAGGAGTAGTTTCTTTTGCGATGCTGGCATGCGGGAAAAGGTGTGAAGAAGTTTGCGGGAATCTTCGTTGAACTTTGAATTTTGCAAGCCGTCTTTCTCGCCGTTTATCAAATATTCTACGCTAGTGTTTAAGCTTTTTGCAAGTTTAACCGCTGCGTCAGCGGACGGCATGCAAGACTGTTCGCTGACATAGCTTATGATTGTTCTTTTTGAAACGCCGCTTTTTGCAGACAATTCTTTGTAAGACAATCCTGAAAAAGATATTTCTTCCCTTAATCGGTCTTTAAAATCCATACCAATATAAGAATATCAATTTAATGTCATTTTGTTCTTGACAAATACATAATAATGTATTTTAATATTAAAAAGAAACAGTAAACTGTAATATTTGTTAATATTCTGACAGTATGCTGTAAATCACTAAATAAAATCTAGGAGGATTTTTTTATGAAAAAAACATTGCTTGTATTGGGAGCGGCCGCAGTGTTGGCATGCGCTTCTTTTACTGGATGTGTGACGGCCACGTCGGAAAGATGGACTTCAAACGAAGTTCCTGAAAAAGCAGTAGTTCTTGGCCCTGTATCTGTGGAGTCAAAAACATACTCTTACAAGAATCTTCTTGAAGCTGCCAAGAAACAGTATCCAGATGCTCAGGATGTCGTTCACATTCAATGTGACTCGCTTAGTAATGGAAAATTTTTTGCCTACGGAATCGCCGTGCGCTATTAGTTTTCTAGATATATAAGCTATATTTCCAAAAAGTCCGTGTTATTTAGACACGGGCTTTTTTTCGCCCTTGCCATTCGTTCCGCAAAAAAGTATACTCTGCCAAAGAGAGAAACATATGCCGCATTGGCAGTCCGCGTGAGCGGACATGTGGATAATTTCTTATACAAAGCGGAAGGAGGACTTTATGCCGCACATTACGATTCAGATGTATCCGGGAAGGGATGACGAGACAAAAAAGAGGTTGGCCCAGGCTGTGCTGGAGACGGCTTCAAAAGAGCTTAAGCGCGAAAAAGAGCATTTTTCGGTTAGCGTTGTGGACGTTCCGCAAGAGGAATGGAAGGAAAAAGTTTACGACAAGGTTCTGGCCGACAAAAACACAATCATTCAGCCCGGCTACAAAATGTAAGCTTGCGAAAGATTGCGTCGGGCGGCGCGGCTGGGGCTTGCAACAATTGCGCGAACTTTTCGCGCGCTACGCATCTTCTTAGGCTTGCGATAGATTTTAGTTTGCGGCGGCTTTTTGGCCTTACCGACAATCTTCGCGCCGCGCGTTTTTCCCTTGAAAATTTTTTATTCTTACTATATAATTAACGCATTATTTTTTGCGGACGCTGGGCGCGGTTTTGCGCTTTAAAATCTTTTTGAGAGCGGACGCAAGGGTGGGGAAAATATGGCAGCTCAAAAATCTAAGGCCGCGGCAAAAGCGCCGGCCAAAAGCGTTTCTAAAAATTCCAGCGTAAAAAAGACGGCGGCGAAGGCTCCTGCAAAGGCCGCTCCCGCAAAGAAAGCTGCGGCTCCTAAAGGCGCGGCCAAGGCTCCGGCAAAAGCCGCGGCAAAAGTTCCCGCAAAGGCGCCTGCGAAAGTTCCGCCAAAAGCCGCTCCCGCAAAAGCGCCTGCCAAGACAGCTCCTGCTGCGGCCGCAAGCGCTCCCGCCGCAAAGGCTCCCAAAAATTACGACGAAAGCCAAATCAAGCACCTTGACGCGCTTGAGCACATCCGCCTTAGAAGCGGAATGTACATCGGCCGCTTGGGCGACGGCTCAAACCAAAACGACGGCATTTACGTTTTGCTAAAAGAAGTCATCGACAACTCGATTGACGAATTCATAATGGGCTTTGGAAAAAAAATCGACATCGCCGTAAAGGACAACCGGGTGAAGGTTCGCGATTACGGCCGAGGCATTCCGCTTGGAAAAGTCGTTGACTGCGTGTCAGAAATCAACACAGGCGCGAAATACAACGACGACGTTTTCCAATTTTCGGTCGGAATGAACGGCGTCGGAACAAAAGCGGTCAACGCGCTTTCAAGCTATTTTAGGGTCGTGTCAGTCCGCGACGGAGAATGCGCCGAGGCGATTTTTGAAAAGGGAAAGCTTGTAAAAGAGCGCAAGGGAAAGTTAAAGGAAAAGCAAGCCAACGGAACTTTCTTTGAGTTTGTTCCTGACGAAGAAATTTTCGGAAAGTATTCGTTCAACATGGAATTTGTCGAAAAGCGAATTTGGAATTACGCCTACCTTAACGAAGGCCTTACGCTTCGCCTTAACGGCCAGGAGTTTAAAAGCGACAACGGCTTGTTCGACCTTCTTAACAGAGAAATCGAAGACGCTTGCCTTTACCCAATCGGAAGCTACGTGGGAAAGCATATCCGCTTTGCATTTACACACACAAACGGCTACGGCGAAAACCACTTTAGCTTTGTAAACGGCCAGTACACAGCCGACGGCGGAACCCACCTCAACGCATTTAAAGAAGGCTTTGTAAAAGGCATCAACGATTTTTACCAAGAGTCTTTTAGGGCCGAAGACGTTCGCGAAGGAATGGCCAGCGCCGTTTTGGTCAAGGTCAAGGATCCGATTTTTGAAAGCCAAACAAAGAACAAGCTGGGCAACACCGACATCCGCCAATGGATTGTTGAGGAAGTCAAGGCCGGCTTGATTGACTGGCTGCACCACAACGCACAGGCCGCTGACAAAATAAAAGAAAAAATCCAAACAAACGAAAAGCTCCGCACCGAGCTTAGCGCGGTAAAGAGCAAGGCCAAGGAAGCGGCCAAGAAAATCAGCAT
Organism: uncultured Spirochaetaceae bacterium; assembly: GCA_902799665.1. Classification (GTDB taxonomy): domain Bacteria; phylum Spirochaetota; class Spirochaetia; order Treponematales; family Treponemataceae; genus Treponema_D. The sequence continues at coordinate 3,086 of CADCBK010000007.1, forward strand.
CCGCATTCCAAAGCTAAAGGACTGCAAGTTCCATGTTGACGACGGCCCCAAGGGCGAGAACTCAATGATTTTCATCACCGAGGGAGACTCAGCGAGCGGCACGATGACGCACTCGCGCGACGCCAGCTACCAGGCGATTTTCTCTTTGCGCGGAAAGCCAGAGAACATGTACGGAAAAAAGCAGAGCGACATTTACAAGAACGACGAGCTTTACCAATTGATGATGGCGCTTGGAATCGAAAACGACGTGGCCAACTTAAAGTACGGAAAAATCGTGATCGCGACCGATGCCTCATGACTTTCTTCCTTGGATATTTTGAGGAACTTGTCACAAGCGGCCGTGTCTTTATTTTGGAAACTCCGCTTTTCCGCGTGCGCAATAAAAAAGAAAACATTTACTGCTATTCCGAGGACGAGCGCGACAAGGCGCAGGCCAAGCTTGGAAAGAGCGCCGAGACCAGCCGCTTTAAGGGCTTGGGAGAAATCAACCCGACCGAATTCCGCCAGTTCATCGAGCCGGAGACGATGCACTTGACTCCGGTGGAAATCAGCCAGCTTAAGCTTGTGCCAAAGCTCTTGGGCTTTTACATGGGAAAGAACACGCCGGAGAGGCGCGAGTTCATCGAAAAACACTTGCTTTCAAACGCCGACATCGACGCCTAAGCCGCTCGTGCCGTTCGTTGTTGCAAAAAGGCTTGAAATTTGCTACAATTCTCGCAGAGGTTTTTAAAATGAAAAAGATTTTATGCGCGCTGATTGCGATCAGCTCTTTGATTTGTTTTTCTTGCGGCAAGAATGAAAAAGTTGTGAAGATGGGAACGAACGCCGCTTTTCCGCCTTTTGAATGGGTTGAAGGAAAGGATCCTGTTGGCTTTGACATAACTTTGAGCGAGCTTATCGCCGCCGATTACGGACAAAAGCTAAAGGTTGTCGACATGAGTTTTGACGGCCTTATCGCCGCGCTTCAGGCGGGGTCTGTCGACTTCATCGCTTCGGGCATGACGGCGACTGACGAGCGCAGGAAGAGCGTCGATTTTTCCGACCCCTATTATTCGTCAAAGCAAACGATTATCGTTCGCGCCGACGACACAAGGGTTTCTTCCGTCTCTGACTTGAAGAAAAAGTCAATCGGAGTCCAGGCCGCGACCACCGGCGAAATCTACGCCACAGAGGAGATTGAAGGCTCTGATGTAAAGTCGTTCAAGACGGTCATCGACGCGGCCTTGGCGCTTAAGAACGGCGCGATCGACTCGATTATCGTTGACGAGCTTCCCGCGAAGGAAATCGTAAAGCGCAATCCTGAGCTTAAGATTGTTGACGACGATTTCTTCACCGACGAATACGCGATCGCCGTAAAAAAAGGAAACAAGGAATTGTTGGATTCAATCAACAAGACCATTAGGACAATCAAGGCTAACGGCGTTTACCAAAAGATGAACGAAGCCTACATGCCCTTGGACGGCGAGGTGAAAATTCTTTCCGCAAGCGACTTGCGTTAGTTTATGGCCCAAACCTTTTACGACGTGATGATAAGCCGGGGCCGCTGGATGCTGATTCCGGCCGGCCTTGGAACCACAATGCTGATTGCCGTTTGCGCGATTCTCATAGGTTCCGTTTTGGGCTGCGTTTTCGCCATTTTCAAAATTTCCGAAAAAAGAATTTTGCGCGCCGTCGCGGAGTTTTACACGACGGTGATTCGCGGCGTTCCCATGGCGACGCAATTGATGATATTTTATTTTGTCGTCTTTTCACCGCTTGGAGTGAGCAACGCGGTTTTGGTCGCGATAATCGCTTTTGGAATAAATTCCGGCGCTTATTGCACAGAAATTTTCAGGGCGGGAATTCAAGGCGTTGACCGAGGGCAAATGGAGGCTGGCCGCTCGCTTGGCCTTTCTTGGTGGCAGACCTTGCTAAAAGTCATTTTGCCCCAGGCTTTTAAAACCGTTCTTCCAACTTACACAAGCGAATTCATCACTCTTATTAAGGAAACGTCGGTGGCAAGCTTTATTGCCGTCGTTGACTTGCAAAAGACTTGCGACAACATCCGAAACGCCACTTACAACGCGTGGATTCCCTTGCTTTCTTGCGCCTTGATTTACTTGTGCCTGACTGTCGGGCTTACGAAATTTTTCGCCGCGTTTGAAAAGAAGATGGCCAAAAGCGACCGCAGCCGCTAACGCCGCCGCTAAGGCTTGAAAATTTTTTTATTTCTGCTATAATTGCGTTAGGGTGGAAATAAAATGGCATTCATAAAAAATCTTTTTGACAAAAACTTCATCGAATACGCAAGCTATGTAATCCGCGACCGCGCGATTCCCGACTTGGAAGACGGACTAAAGCCTGTCCAGCGCCGCATCATGCACACGCTTTTTAAGATGGACGACGGCCGCTTCCAGAAGGTGGCCAACGTTGTGGGCGAATGCATGAAGTACCATCCCCACGGAGACGCGTCGATCGGAGGCGCCTTGGTGGTTCTTGCCAACAAGGGCATCTTCATCGAAAAGCAGGGAAACTTCGGAAACATGTTCACCGGCGACGGCGCCTCCGCGCCCCGTTACATCGAATGCCGCGTCCATCCTTTGGCCAAAGAGTTTTTGGTCACAAATCCGCACGTGACCCATTACATTCCCAACTACGACGGCCGTTCCACCGAGCCGGAAGTCTACCGCGCAAAAATTCCTGTCGCCTTGATTATNNNNCTTGATTATCGGAGCCGAAGGAATCGCCGTCGGCATGAGCACAAAAATTCTTCCGTATAACTTAAAGGAAGTTTTGGAAGCCGAAAAAAAAGCGCTTAAGGGCCAAGCCTTCGAGCTTTATCCCGACGTTCCCACAGGCGGCCTGATTGACGTTTCAAACTACAACGACGGAAACGGAAAAATCGTTTCGCGCGCAAAGTTCGACATGAGCGACGAAAAGAAAATCGTCATCACAGAGCTTCCCTTGGACACCACAAGCGACGCGCTCCTAAACTCAATCGAAAACGCCTACCGCGCCGGAAAAATTAAAATCGGCGCCATCGACGACTTTACGACCGACCACTGCCAAATAGAAATAAAGCTTCCGCGCGGCGTTTACGCCAAGGACGTGGAGAAGGCGCTTTACGCCTACACCGACTGCGAAAAATCGATTTCATGCCAAATGCTCGTCATCAAGGACAACATGCCCACTGTGATGACCGCGACAGAAATCGTAAAGTACTACGCCAAAAAACTTGTCGCCATCATAAAGGACGAGCTTGAATACGAACGCGGCCAGTTGATGGAAGAGCTTCACCAAAGAACTTTGGAGCGCATCTTTATCGAGGAGCGCATTTACAAAAAGATTGAGCAGATGAAAACCGCCGAGGCCGTGAACAAGGCGGTCATTGACGGCTTTAAGCCTTTTAAGAAGGAACTCTTGCGCGAGATCACCGACGAGGACGTCGAGCGCTTGCTTAAAATTCCAATCCGCCGCATCTCGCTTTTTGACATCAACAAAAACCGCGACGAGGTTGCCGCGATCAACGGCCGCCTAAAGGAAATCGCGCGCCGCCTAAAGCATTTGACCGACTGCGCCGTTGAATACCTTGACGGAATGTTGGCCAAGTTCAAGCCGGAAGAGTTGGAGCGCCACACTCAAATCGCCAAGTTCAGCGCCGTTGACGTAAAGACGGTCGTAAAGCGCGAGACTCCGCTTCGCTATGACGAAAAGGGCTACATCGGAATCGGCGTTTCAGGCGGCGCGGAAGTTTTGCGCGTGACTCCCTACGACAGAATTTTCGTGATGCGAAAAAGCGGCATCTACACGGTTTGCGACGTTCCGCAAAAACTTTTTGTTGACGCCGGAATGGTTTACGTGAACTACGCCGAAAAGGAAATCATAAGCGAGGTTCTGTTCACCGCGATTTACCGCGACCCAAAAACAAAGCAGGCTTACATAAAGCGATGCCGCGTTCCCAGCTGGATAATGAACCGCGACTACTTCATCGCGCCCGACGGAATGGAAGTCTTGCACGTTGACACGCGAAAGAATTTCAAGTTCACTCTGAACTACGCCAAGAAGGCGCGCGCGAAAGTCCTTAAGGAAAATTTCAAGACAAACGATTACATCGAGCGCGGCCTTAAGGCGCAGGGCTTTAAGCTTTCAACAAAAGAAGTGGAAAGCGTTGAGGTTGAGAAAGCTGAATGAAAGTTTTTGAACTGGCGAAGAAATTCAAGCGGGACACGCGCTTTGTAATTCCGCGCGCGGTTTTTATGCTGATAGTTTTTTGCTTTATGTGCGCTTTTTTTTCTTCGGTAATGATGGCCCTTGCGTTAAGCCTTTCTTCAGCTGTTGCCGAACTGTCTGGCGGCGCGCGGTTGGGTGCCTTGTTTTTTTTGCTGGTTGAATTGATTTCCTTGGCCTTGGTTTTTGTCTTGCATTACGGCCTTTTTTTGTGCTGCCTTCGCTTTGTCCGAAACCAGCCGGTGGCCTTGAGTTTTTTGTTCACGGGCTTAAGGCAGCGCAAGGCTAGAAGGGGAGCGGCGTTTTTCATTGTCCCGATGCTTTTGTGCTTGGCGCTTTTTGCCTTGATTACAAGCCGCTTTGAATTTTTTTCCTTGCCGCAAGTTGAAAGCCCGGAAGCGCTTTTGGAATACATAAAGAACAATCCCGACAGCATGAGAAAATTTTTGTCTTGCTTTGTCCTGCTCTTGTTTTTAGCCTTTGTCTTTTATTTTCCCTTCACTTTTGTTTGGTCGTTTGTTTATGACAAGACAAAGCAGCCTTTTGGAAAGTCGCTCTTGGAAGGGCTTAAATTTTTTGCCGCGCGTCCCGTTCATTTTTTTGCCTTTGAATTTTGCGCCCATTTCAAGCTGTTTTTTTTGATTGCGGTTTTTGACGTTTTGCGCGTTTGCATTTATAAAAAGAACAGCGCCGAGGCCATGCTTTATTCATTCGGCTCTTTGACTAGCTTCGCCTCGTTCGCGCTGACTTTTTACACAGCCGCGTCGGTAATACTTTCGATTCAGTTTTATTACGAACAGTTCAACAATGAAGATTCTAACAAAGCAAGTTAAAGCTGAAATTGTAGTGAAAGGCTCGCGTTTTTTGGCGGAAGCGATTCCTTGCCAAAAGCAGGACGAAGCCCGCGCGATTTTAAAAGCCCAAAAAGAAAAGTANNTTTAAAAGCCCAAAAAGAAAAGTACGCTGACGCGACGCACGTTGTCCACGCCTTTATGCTTGGAAAAGCGGGCGAGGTTATGGGAATGAGCGACGACGGCGAGCCAAGCGGAACGGCCGGCCGTCCTGTCCTTGACGTGTTGAAGGGGAGCGGCGCCACAGACATAATGCTTACCGTCACGCGCTGGTTTGGCGGAACTTTGTTGGGAACCGGCGGCCTTGTAAAGGCTTACGGCGGCGCCGCGAAGGAGCTTTTGTCGCAATGCCAAGAATCCGGCGCGCTTGAGGAATACGTTCCCAAAAAAGAATTTTCTTTTGAATGCGACTACGCGCTTTATAAAAGCGTCAAGCGCGCCTTTGACGAGTTTTCGATAGACGGCCTTAGCGAGGACTACAGCGACAAAGTCTGCGTAAAGGGAAGAATCCCAAAGAGCGAGGCCGCCGCTTTTTTTGAAAAGGTGAAGAATTTAAGCGCTGGAAAAATATTGATAGACAGCCAATGACTGCCGATGGCCCGCGCGATATGGCGCGGCGCGGATATGGAGACAATATGAGCAAGTTCAGAAACCAACACATGAAAATCTCTTGGGACGCCCTTGCCGGGTCGGGCAACGGGGAATGCGCCGCGGACGCAAGCCTTGCCGAAAAGGCCGCGCTTGTGGGCCGCCTTGGCCTTATGATGCTTAGCGTTGGCGCTGGAGCCTACCGCGTCCGCGCCGCCATGAACAAGGCCAGCCGCGCGATGGGCATAACCGTCAACGCCGACATAGGACTCCTTTCCATCGAATACACTTGCGTAAGCGGAAGCGAAACTTACACCAACGCGATTTCTTTAAGCAGAACCGGCGTCAACACCGACCGGCTGAACCACTTGCGCGCCTTTGCCGACGAGTTTGAGCGGCTGGCCGACTGCGTTTCAATAAAGGAAGCCTTTTCCCTTCTTGACGAAATCGAAAACGCCGTTCCCCATTACTCGGCTCCAATCCTAGGACTGGCGGCGGCGGCGGCTTGCGCGGCCTTCACTTTTTTACTTGGCGGCGGAATCGTTGAAATGCTCGGAGCCTTTTTGGGCGCCGGAGTGGGAAACTTTGTCCGAAAAAAGCTTTTGGACAGGCGCATAACTCTTTTTGCAAACGTCGCCCTTGGAGTCGCCGCCGCCTGCTTGGTTTACATCGGCTTTATCCAAGCGGCCGAGGCGCTTTTCAATATTTCCCACAGCCACCAAGCCGGATACATTTGCGCGATGCTTTTTGTGATTCCAGGCTTTCCGCTGATTACCGGCGGAATCGACTTGGCCAAGATGGACTTGCGAAGCGGCCTTGAGCGCATTTTTTACGCGCTTTTGATAATCTTTGTCGCGACCATTACTGGCTGGCTTTTTGCCTACGCCTTTGACTTTTGGCCCGCCAAGTTTCTTCCGCAGGAGCTTTCGCCCGCGCTAAAGCTTGTCTTTAGAGCGGGCGCGAGCTTTGTTGCGGTCTTTGGCTTTTCGATAATGTTCAACAGCGCGCCAAAAATGGCCGTTTACGCCGGCATCATCGGAATGATTTCCAACACCGCCCGCCTTGAGCTTTTGGACTTTACAAAGATTTCATTTGTGCTCGCGGCCTTTTTGGCCTCGCTTTTGTCTGGCCTTTTGGCGTCGGCGGCCAAGCGCTTTACCGGCTTTCCGCGCCTTACGATTACGGTTCCGTCAATAGTCATCATGGTGCCGGGCCTTTTTATGTACAGGGGAATTTACTTTTTGGCTCTGGAAAACATTTCGGAAGGCGCGCTTTGGATTCTAAAGGCCGTCTTTACGGTTTGCTCCCTTTCGCTTGGCCTTATCGCCGCCCGCGTCCTTACCGACAAAAACTTTAGGCACAACAGCTAGCGCGCAGGGCTTATTGCGCAAAAGAAGTTTTTTCTATATAATAGTCTGCACTATTCTAAAAGGTTGCGCCTCTTGCGCCGCGCATTTTTTTGCGCCCCACGCGGCCCCGCTTCCTTAAAATTCAAGAGGTTTTGATATGGTTCTTTTTGGAGGACTTCTTTCAATCAAGGCGATTGTGTTCCTTACGTTCAGCGTATTCGCGATTGCCGCCGTCGGCTACTTGCTTGGCCGCATCACAATCAACGGCGTTTCTTTGGGAACGGCGGGCGTTTTCATCATCGCCCTTTTGTTCGGAGCCTTTTTCTACACTCCGCTTGGAAACCAGCTTGTCGTTTCGATGACCAGCGAAGACCTGCAAACGGTTTTGCACACGTCCTATGTTTCGGGCGCTCTTAAGATTGTCGAAAACATCGGCCTTGTGCTCTTTGTAACCAGCGTAGGCTTTATCGCCGGCCCCAGCTTTTTTGGCGACCTAAAGAAAAACTTTAAGTCATACATTTTGCTTGGACTTTTGATTATCGTTGTTGGCGGAATCGCCTGCGCGGCCTGCTCGGTTTTCGACATCAGGGTTTTCGGCCGTTCCAAGGAAGAAGTCGGCGCCATGTTGGTAGGCTTGCTTTCCGGCTCGCTCACTTCAACTCCGGCTTTCTCCGCCGCAAAGGCGACTGTGACAAGCGAAGAGCTTGAGGCGATTGTAGCCGTAGGACACGGAATCGCCTACTTGTTCGGCGTAATCGGAGTCGTTCTCTTTGTCCAGCTTGTTCCCAAATTCGTTGGCGCCGACATGGAAGCCGAGCGCGCAAAGCTTTCGGAATCCGCTCCCGAAGCGCCCTGCAAGTTGAACGGCAAGGAAATGGAGATTGACGTTTTTGGCTTTGGCATTTTCTCAATCGTCGCCATTTTGGGAATCTTCATCGGCTCAATTAAAGTAGGAAACTTCTCGCTTACAACTACAGGCGGCTGCTTGATTTTGGCCTTGGTTTTCGGCCACTTCCAAAAGTTCGGAAACATTTCGGTCACGCCGCACGAGTCAACGCTCAAAGTTTTCCGCGAGCTTGGCCTTATGTTCTTCTTGATGGGAGCGGGAGTTGCCGGCGGCGCCAGCTTCGTCAAATACTTTGAATGGGTCTACTTCATCTACGGAATCATCATGACGCTTGTTCCGATGATCGCGGGCTTCTTCTTTGCCAAGTTCGTCCTTAAGTTGAACCTTTTGAACAACCTTGGCTCAATCTGCGGCGGCATGACTTCAACTCCTGCCTTGGGAACTTTGATTTCCACAGCCGGAACGGAAAAAGTCGCGGGCGCCTATGCCTCAACCTATCCAATCGCCTTGGTCGCGGTTGTAGTTGTCTCTCAGGTTTTGATCATCATCTTTAGATAATCCGTTCAGGCATTTGCCAACGGAATTTTCTAGAATGCCTAAAACGCTCCGCAAGCCGCGGGGCGTTTTTTTTTATAGGATGAACTTTTT
>CADCBK010000007.1:11607-62087 GCA_902799665.1 uncultured Spirochaetaceae bacterium
AACTTGCGGTCGCCAACCATTACGGCCTCCTCCTTGCGCGCGCCCGAAAGCGCCAAGGCCCTTTGTATCAAAACAGTCTTGCTTGGAGAAAGCATCTCGCGGCCTGGGCCGACAATCGCGTCAAAGAAGCGCTTTAGGCCAACATGCTCCACAACGCGCTCGGCCATTTCCTGCGGCTTTGACGTTACAACCATAAGAATTGCGCCCGCTTCCTTTAGCGCCAAAAGCGCGTCCGGGATTCCATCGTAAACAGGGGCGTTTTTGTATTCCTCTTTTTCGTAGACTTCGCGGTAAAGGCGGACCGCCTCTTCGCCGGCCGCTCCGTTCAGCCCGTAAAATTCAGAAAATGAAACGTAAAGGGGAGGGCCGATAAAGCGCTTGAGCTTTTTTTCGTCCGCCTCGTAAATGCCCATCTTTGAAAGCGCGTATTTTGCCGAAGCCAAAATCCCAAACTCCGACTGCGTCAGCGTTCCGTCCAAGTCAAACAAAACTAATTTGTACATGCGGTGATTATAGCGCAAGAACGCGACCAGTGAAATAGAACGACAATGAAAACTGCATAAAAAAAAGGCTCCGCAAGCGGAGCCTTTTTTTTAGGTTAGTTCAAACCTTAGCAGTTCTCAGAGAAATACTTAATGGTAAGTACCCGTCCGAGAAAACGCGAGCAGTGCGGAGCGTTTTTACCGGACTAATCGAAAGAACAATCAAATACTTAAAAAAAATGCGCCTCCCGTTAGGAAGACGCACTTAAGGTTCAGCTAAAAGCTAGAGTTAGCAATTCTCTGAGAAGTATTTGATTGTTCTAACCATTTGGCTTGTGTAGCTGTTATCCGCCGCGCGTTGCGCGTCGGGCTCTGCAAGGAAATTATTTACTTTGCCGCTTTCGCGGCATTCGGGTCGTTGGAGTACCCGCAAGGCGAGCAGTGCGGAGCCTTGCGCGGGAGCGTTTTGCGCAGCAAGAACGCGACCAGTGAAATAGAACGACAATGAAAACAGCATAAAAAAAAAGGCTCCGCGAACGGAGCCTTTTTATAGGTTAGTTCAAACCTTAGCAGTTCTCAGAGAAATACTTAATGGTGCGAACCATCTGAGAAGTGTAGCTGTTTTCATTGTCGTACCAAGAAACAACTTCAACCTGGTATGTGTCGTCGTCGATCTTGGAAACCATTGTCTGAGTGGCGTCGAAGAGTGAGCCGTAGCGCATTCCGATGATGTCGCTAGAAACGATTTCGTCCTCGTTGTAGCCGAATGACTCAGTGGCGGCGGCCTTCATGGCGGCGTTGATAGATTCCTTTGTAACGTCCTTGCCCTTAACTACGGCGAACAACAATGTTGTTGAGCCTGTGGGTGTCGGAACGCGCTGGGCAGAACCAATCAATTTTCCGTTCAACTCGGGGATTACAAGACCGATGGCCTTGGCGGCTCCTGTGCTGTTGGGAACGATGTTCTGGGCGCCGGCGCGTGAGCGGCGGAGGTCGCCCTTGCGCTGCGGTCCGTCCAAAATCATCTGGTCGCCAGTGTAGGCGTGGATTGTAGACATGATTCCAGACTGGATCGGGTACTTGTCGTTAAGAGCCTTGGCCATCGGGGCCAAGCAGTTTGTTGTGCAAGACGCGGCAGAGATGATGTTGTCGTTCTTTGTCAAAGTCTTGTGGTTTACGTTGAATACGATTGTGGGAAGGTCGTTTCCGGCAGGAGCTGAAATTACAACCTTGCGGGCGCCGGCCTTGATGTGGGCTTCTGACTTTTCCTTAGATGTGTAGAAACCTGTGCACTCAAGAACAACGTCAACCTTGTTGGCCGCCCAGGGGCAGTTGGCCGCGTCTTTCTCGGCGTAAATCTTGATTTCCTTTCCGTCAACGATGATTGAATTGTCGGTGGCTGAAACAGTGTGCTTGCCTTCGCCAATCTTTCCGCAGAAACCGCCCTGCGCTGTGTCATACTTCAAAAGGTGGGCGAGCATCTTGGGGCTTGTGAGGTCGTTGATAGCGACTACTTCGTAACCTTTCGCGTCAAACATCTGGCGGAAAGCCAAACGGCCAATGCGGCCGAAACCATTGATAGCAACTCTAACGTCTGCCATATTGCATCTCCTAAAAAGAATTCTTTGCCATATAATATAGCGTTTTTGGGGAATTTGTTCAATACCTAAAGAAAATAGCCCGCAATTGACACTCGGCCCGCAAAAGCCTAAAATGGGCGGGTATGGTTAACGAAGAAAAGGTCAGGCAGGCTGTGGCCCTCTTTTTGGAGGGAATCGGCGAAAATCCCGAGCGCGAGGGGCTAAAAGAGACCCCTGGCAGGGTGGCCCGCGCCTGCAAGGAAATATTCGGCGGCTACGAGCAAAATCCCTCGGAAATTCTCTTAAAGCGCTTTGATTCTTCCGCCAGCGACTTGGTGATAGAAAAAAACATTCAATTTTATTCGATGTGCGAGCACCACTTGCTGCCCTTTTACGGAAAAGTCGCCATTGGCTACGTTCCCGACGGAAAAGTGCTGGGCCTTAGCAAATTGGTCCGCTTGGTCAACGCCTTTTCCCGCCGCGCGCAAATCCAGGAAAACCTGACAGAGCAAATCGCCGACGCTTTGACGCAAAACCTTGGCGCCAAGGGCGTGATTGTCTATGTTCAGGCGGAACACATGTGCATGTCCATGCGCGGCGTCAACCGGCCTGGCGTCGTGACTTCGACCCTTTCGCACCGCGGCTTGTTGAGCCAAGACAAGAGCCTTCGCGACGCTTTTTTTGAACGGATCAAGCTGTGAAAGTAATCCTTTACATGGCCGTTTCGATTGACGGAATCGCGGCGCTTGACGAAAAGACTGGAATCGAGCGCTACGGCTCAAGCGAAGACCGTGACTTTTTTTTGGCCGGCGCGAAGGCTTGCGACGCCGTGATTATGGGAAAGAACACCGCGGCTCTTTTTAAGGTTTACGGACTTCCAAACTTTGTCCTGACCCACGACAAAAATTTTTCGCAAGCCCAAAAAACGGCCGGCGCGGACGGAACGAAAGCCCAAGACGGGCGCGGCTTTGAGCGCGATGGGTCATGCTCGCGCTTGACGCGGGCATCTTTTTGCGAGCGCGTTTGCCTTTCCGGCGAGCCGCGGGAAATATGCGCCGCTCTTGAGGCGCGGGGAATAAAAACCGCCGCGCTTTTGGGCGGCCCTTCGACCAGCGCCCGCTTTTTAAAAGCCGGCCTTGTTGACGAATTTTTTTTGACGGTTGAGCCTGTGACCATTGGCCGCGGGCTGCGCTTTTTGGACGAGCCGCTTGAAAGCCGCTGGATTTTGGCGGGAACGAAAAAGCTCAACAAGGGCGGAACGCTCGTTCTTCACTATAAAAAGATTGCGCGATGACAAATTATATGATATAATAGAAGAACTATGGAAATCAAACAAACAAAAGACGGAAACAAATTGACAATCGAGCTTTCGGGCCGCTTGGACACGACCACCGCCCCCCAGTTGGAGGAAGCGCTCGCCGCGGCGCTTGACGGCGTTAGCGGCTTGATTTTTGACTTTAACAAAATTGAATACATTTCTTCGGCCGGCCTTCGCATTTTGTTGAACACTCAAAAGAAAATCAGCGCCGCCGGCGGTTCGATGAAATTGGTCGGCGTGAACGATGTCGTTCGCGAAGTCTTTGAAGTGACAGGCTTTATCAACATTCTTACAATTGAGTAGCTTAAAAGGCCAAAAAGGCAAGGGGCTTTTGCTTCTTGCGTCTCTTTCGCTCGCGTCGCTCATATTGCCTTTCGCGGCCCTTTCTTGCGTGTCGCGGCCGGTTGGCTTTGCGCCAGCTCCTGTCGCGCGGAACGGCGAGCCGCGTCTAAAGGGCGTTTGGGTGGCCGCGGTCAGCTCTAACTATCCCAGGCAAAAAACGGCTGACGGGCGTTCCTTGGCGGCGGACTGCGACTTTATCGTTGACCAGTGCGCGGCGCTTGGCTTTAACGCGATTTTTTTTCAGGTTCGTCCGTCTGCGGACGCGCTTTACAAATCGAATGTTTTTCCGTGGAGCGCCTATCTTACGGGGCAGGAAGGGCTGGCTCCAAGCGGCGGCTTTGACCCTTTGGCTTACATTTGCCAAGCGGCCCACAAAAAGAAAATCGCGCTTCACGCTTGGATAAACCCCTACCGAATAAAGGCCAAAAAGGGCCAAAGCCTGGACGACTTGCTTTTGACCCGGCCGGCGCTCCGTTCAATAAAAAAATTCATTCTTCCTTCTTCCGACGGAAATTTTTACCTTGACCCAGGCCAGCCAAAAGTCCGCCGCCTGATTGTCGCCGGCGCCCGCGAAATCATGCAAGGCTACGACGTGGACGGCCTGCATTTGGACGACTATTTTTACCCGCAGGCTGGAATTGACGACAGCGCCTCTTACAAAAAGTATGGAGCGGGTGACAGCTTGGAGGACTTTAGGCGGCGAAGCGCGAGCCTTTTGGTAAAGGAGCTTTTTCGCATGGTCCGCCAAGAAAAGCCGGACGCCTTGTTCGGCGTGTCGCCCTTTGGCATTTGGGCAAACAAGAGTCCAAGCAATCCTTACGGTTCGGACACTCGCGGAACCCAATCTTATTCCGCGCATGCGGCCGATTCGATTTCGTGGATTCAGGCGGAATGCTTGGACTACATCGTTCCGCAAATTTACTGGGAGCGGGGGCACAAGGCGGCCGACTATGAGACTCTCGCGCGCTGGTGGAACGACGCGCTTGAGGGAAGCCCGGTCCGCCTTTACATCGGAATGGCCGACTACAAGGCCGCCGCCGCCCTTAAGTCCGGCAATGAAAAAAGCCCCTGGCTTGGAAGCGGCGAGCTTAACGCGCAGCTGGAGTTGAACAAGACGCTGAAAAACGTGGCCGGCGAGGTTCACTTTAACTTTGATTCGGTCATGGAGCCTGACATCCGTTCCTTGTACGAAAAACTTGCAAATAACGCGATGGAGGAGTATAATTGAACATTATGGCAAAAATCACAGTCGAGGCCACAAGAGAAAACACTCCCAAGGCAGCCGCTTTTGTCGAGGCGGAGTTGGAAAAAATTTCCTGCCCATTTAAGGAACTTTCGCAAATAAGCATCGCCGTCGACGAGTTGTTTTGCAACATCGCTTCCTACGCTTATCCTGATTCAAGCGGAAAAGCGGAAATTACGGTTCAAAGCAACGGCCCCAACGAAGTTTCGGTGACCTTTGAAGACTGGGGAATTCCATACAACCCATTGCAAAAAGACGACCCCGACGTCACTCTGAGCGCGGAGGAGAGAAAGATTGGAGGGCTGGGAATTTTCATCGTGAAAAAAACGATGGACAATGTTCAGTATAGGCATGAGGATGGAAAGAACATTCTCACGATAACAAAAAAGTGGCAGTAGGTTTTTATGGAAGAGATTGAAGGGCGCGAGCATAACGAAGAGTATTTTTACGTTCACGGAAAGGACATTTATTCCACGCAAAGCCTTTTGGCGGAACTTGGCGTGAAGCAGGAGCAAACGATTTACAAAAATTCCTCCAACGATTTTGTCCGTTGGCCCTTTAGCGCGGCCCATTTTTTTGAGGCTGTGTCGGACTCGCCTCTTGACGCAAGCGCCTTGGAGGGGCTTTTGCAAGACAAGGACAAGGAAGCTCTTGAAAAAATCAACGCCGAAATAAAGGGCTACAAGGATTCCGGCGACACTGTGGCCAACCAAGACCGCATCAAGGATTTGCGCTTGCAAAAAAAAGACTTGCTTGCAAAGGCGGCGGTCAAAGCGGACGGCGCGAAAATTTCTTTGGTTTACAAAACCTTTGTCCAAATAAACGACAGCAAAATGGTGGAAGAAAAGCTCCCGCAATTCAAGGACGCAAGCTGGCCTTACAAAGACCAAATGCCTTACTTTACAGCCGGCTTGGAAGAATTCGCCGCCGCCGTCGCGCGCGGAGAGCCTACCGCGATTACGGGCGGCCCTTGCTTTTTTGGCGAGCACGAAGTTGACTTGATTTTTACGCTTAGGGACGGAAGCCAAAAAATTTACGACTTCACCACGCGCCGCAGAAACGTTTCGGACAAGGTTTCGCTTGAGGCTGAATACACAAAGGAGAACGCTAGCGAGGTTATTGACGTTTCGTTTGTCAGCCACAAGACGCTTTTGACCACGGAAGAATACGACAGCGTCTTGTACTTGTTCGAGCTTGCCAACGCGACAAAAAGCGCCTTGACTCTTCCGATAGTGGACGCTTCTTACGCAAAGTATTTGGACGCGATGCTGGAGCCGCTTTCGATAGAGCTGCGCGTTCGCGCGAGAAAGCGCTTCCGCGAAGTGGCTAGTCCCATCATTCAAATGTACCGGGAGCTTTTTGAGGACCTAAAGAAAAAATACCCGGACGTGAAGGAAACGCTGATCATGACTGGCGAAGACAGGAATTTGCTTGAGACTTATTACGGAAAGCGCGCTCCCTTCATTGAAAAGCCTTCCACCAAAAGAATCATCTCTGGCATAAAAGAAAAAATCGACTCGGTCGATTCATTTTGGAAGTGCAGAAAGATGCATAAGGGCGAGTTGAACCTTAGCGCGCTTTTGTATCCGATAAAGATTAGCTCTGACGGCTGGCGCTCGATTTTTTCGACTGAACTGAAATACAAAGAGTACATAGAGAGGAAGGATTATGGCAAGCGCTAAAAACAAGGCATTTGTTTTTGTTTTATTTGTCCTTGCGCTTGCCTTTGGAAGCGTGTCTTTTTACAACAGGGACAGAATCGATTTTTCCTTAAAGAGGACGCTTGAATACGAGGAGCCATACATTGTCCGCGACTACGGAAACTTGCGCTACGTCTTGGACAAGCAGCGCGCGCGAATCGTAGTTGTTGACAAAAAAACAAATGTAGTAAAAAACGTTTTGCCGCGCGGCTACAAGGACGCCGACCGCTTTTATTACGCCGACGATTTTATGGTCGACGAGAAAGGCTGGGTTTATGTAAAGGAAGGCGCTTGGGACGGAAACAGAATCTCGCGCGAGGCCGTTTTGGTTTACGACGAGAACGGTTCCTACAAAGAGACTTTCCTTGACATGAGGCATTCTTCCGTGACCAACAAGCACAAGGTGATGCTTCTTTCGGTTCAAAACGGAAAAATAATTTGCGCGCAAAAGAACAAGAATTCTGTTTCAATCACCCGCTTTGACATTCAAAGCGGGGAAAAGACAAAGGAAGAGTACCCGTTTGAAAACGCCTTTGACTTTGTAAGCGACATGTCTCTGGACGCAAGCGGAAAAATTTTTTTGTTGGACAAGGCTGGCCGCTTTTATTATTTGGCGAAAAGCAAGGGCTTTGTCCTTGTCTACACGTCGGCGCGCGACGAATACTTTAACTGGATAGAGCCGTCTGGCGACGAAAAGCTCCTTTGCGCCGAATTGTATTCCGACAGCGTGTATGAGCTTGACTTGCAAAACGGACAAAAGCGCCTTGTCCTTGACAATTCCGGCTCGGTGACTGTAACGCCGGTTCCTTTTTCCAGCTTGGAAGCTCCGGCAAAGAATGACGGAATGATTAGGGCGCAGGCCGCCATTTTGTTTTTTCTTGCCTTGGCTGTTTTGTGCGCGCTTTTGTTTTTTGGCGCTCTCGTCTTTATGTTCTTTAGAAGCAATGTAAAGGTCATAAGGCGCATCAGCGTTTATGTCACTGTCGTGATTTTCATTGTGGCGGGAACAATCACCTACAAGTTGACCGGAGAGTTTTCCAAGGTGATGCGCGCGCAGATTTTGGCGCAGATGGAGAACCTGGCTTACTCGGTCGCGAACACTATACGGCCGATTGACTTGGACTCCATACAATGCGCGGCCGACTTCGCTTCGCCCGAATATCGCGACATGATTAAAAGCATGCGAAGCATCATCGACCCGACGCTGGACATCAACAAAAACGTTTACTGCGACATCTTTAAATACGACGAAGGCCGCGGCGCCTACGCCTGCGCCTACCTTGACCAAGCGATTGGAACATACTTTCCGCTCACTCAGGGAGAGGCCGAAGAAATAAAGCAAATCTATGAAACGTCGCGCTCCGTAAGGTCAAGCAAGGACGACACTTCCGCGTCCTACACTTACGTCTCGGTTCCGGTTGTGAACGATTTTGGCCGCGTTTGCGGAGTTGTTTCGGTGATGACCGAAAACTTTATGCTTACCGACCAAATCAGCGACATGAAAAAGAGCGTCTTGCTGGGAATCGTAGTCACGCTGATTTTTGTTTGGCTTGCGATGGGCGAGGCGCTTTCTTACATTCTTTCAAAGTCACAAGCGCAAATGGAGAACGAGCAAAAAATCGCGCGCGGCGAGGCTGCTCAAAAAACCTTTCCGCATTACTACATACGCGTGATGGTCTTCGCGCTTTTCGCCGCCTACAATATGACGACAACCTTCTTGCCCATGGTAATAGCGAAGGGCGCTCTGGAGTCTTTGGGCGACAAGGGCGGAACGCTCGCCGCCGCCCTTCCGATTTCGGTGAACCTTTTTATCATCGGCTTGATGGCGCTCTTTTGCGAGGGCTTGATTCGCCGCGCGGGCTGCAAGAAAATCGTCTTGGTTGGAGCCTCGCTTTCGGCGATAAGCAATCTCATTGTTTTTGCCCTTCCCGCTAATTACGCGTCTCTCTTTTTTGCCTTGGTGATTGACGGAATCGGAGTGGGCCTTACCACTAATTCCTTGTATCTTATGGTGTCGCAAATTCCTGACGCGAAGAACAGGACTTCGGGCTACACGGCCTACAACGCCGCGCAAGTTTCGGGAATAAATTTTGGAATGTTGTGCGGCGCCGCGCTTGCATCAAGCGTTGGCAGGCGGCTGACTTTTCCGCTTGTGTCGGCGATGTGGCTTGTGACGGCCCTCGTTTTCTTGGGCTTTTGGAAGTCGCTTGGCCTTTCTTCCGGCAAGGGAAGCGTTCATTCCGTCGACAATAAAAAAGACTTTAGGCATGTCATTTCGTTCTTGCGCCATCGCAGGGTTTGGTCCTTTATCATTTTGATTCAGACGCCCTTCGCCTTAATGGGAAGCTTTGTCTACTACTACTTGCCGCTTTATTCAGACGCCAATGGCTTGAGCGAAGTCGTGGTCGCGACCCTGATGATGCTCTATTCAATCTTCGCGATTTACTTGGGGAACGGCCTTACAAAATGGGTAATCAACAAGACCGGGCCGCTAAGCCCTTACGCGTCGATAGCGCTAAGCGCTGCGGCTGTTTTGGTCTATGCCTTGACCGGCGCATTCGCAGGCCTGCTTGCGGCGATTTTCATTTTGGGCTTGGCCAACGGCTTTGGCCGCTCGGTCCAGCAGGCGCAGTTTTCGATGCTGGAGGAGTGCGAGGAGTACGGCGTTCCAAACGCTATGGGAATCTTTAATTTCACCGACTTTATCGGCCAGTCCTTTGGCCCTGCCGTCATGGGAATCGTTTTCCTTTCGCGGAGCGTGGCTCTTTCGACAGGCGTGTTTGCGTTAGTCCTGGCCCTTGTGTGCGCGATCCATCTTGCGCTGAATCTTACAAAGAGGAAACAATAATTGAACAAAACGGAAAAAATCATTGCTTTGGAGAAACTTATGGAAAAGACAAAAAAGAAATTGAGCAGAAGCCTTTCGCTCGCGGTTGAAATTTTCACCGTCTTGCTTTCAATTTGCCTTGGAATCGTTGGCTACCAAACTTACTACAAGGGAATGATTCAAAAATACAAGGAATATGAGCGGACGATATTAAAGCTGGCCTCGCAAAAGATTGACTGGGACGGAGTCGAAGAGGCGATTTTAAGCGGAAAGGAAAACGCGGCTCACAAGGCCCTTAGCGAGCGCCTTGACTTTGTGAAAAGCAATTCCGCAATCGCATGGCTTTACCTTATCGAGCCGCTTAGCGACAGTTCCATCAACAACATGAAGTACATTTGCACCGGCAACACCCAAAAAGACTACGAGGACGGAATGACAGCCCGCTTGGGCGACTTGACCGGAAACGAATTTCCCGCCGACGTGGCCAAGCGATACTTGGATTTTTTTAGGAACAGCGCGCCCGGAGAATATTGGTATTATCCCAACAAGACCGAATGGGGAAGCGTTTACACGACTTCTATTGTTGTCAGAAATTCCGCCGGAAAGGCTCTTGGCGTTTTGAGCGTTGACATCAATATGTATGACATCGACGCGACGATGCGCATTTATCCTTTAAGCATTCTTGTCGCCGGCCTTGTCTTTGCCGCCGCCTTTGTCTTGATTTTGATTCTTTGGCTTAACCGCCGCGTAATCCATCCGTTAAAGAGCCTTCAAAATTCCGCCGTGGACTTTGTCTCAAAAGCGACCGGCGACGACGTGGAAAGCCTTAACTTCAAGGACCCAAACATAAAGACGCAAGACGAAATCCAAAGCCTTTCTTCCGCGCTTGTCACGATGGCAAGCGAGACGAAAAACTACATGGAAAAGCTGCTTGTCGAAACAAAGGAGAACGAGCGCATTTCGGCCGACCTCAACGTGGCCACGCAAATCCAAGCCGCGATGCTTCCCCGCGTTGAGCCGGAATTTTCCGGCCGCGCGGAATTTGAGCTTGCCGCTTCGATGGATCCTGCCAAGGAAGTCGGCGGAGATTTTTACGACTTTTTCTTCATCGACAAAGACCACTTGGCGCTTGTCATCGCCGACGTTTCGGGAAAGGGCGTTCCCGCCGCGCTCTTTATGGCGATTTCAAAAACGGTAATAAAGAACCGCGCGCTTTTTGGAAGCGTTCCCAAGCCGTCGGAAGTTTTGCGCGACGCCAACAACCAGTTGTGCGAAGGAAACGACGCAAGCCTTTTTGTCACCGTCTGGCTTGGCATTTTGGATTTGAACACGGGAATCGTCACCGCCTCCAACGCGGGCCACGAGTATCCCGCCATCCGCCAGCCCGGAAAGCCTTTTGAGCTTTTAAAGGACAAGCGCGGCTTGGTTCTTGCGGGAATGGAAGGAATGGTTTACACAGACTACGAAATTAAGCTTGAAAAAGGCGCGACGCTTTTTGTCTATACAGACGGCGTTCCCGAAGCGACCAACGCGCAAAACCAGTTGTTTGAGTTTGAGCGCGTGGAGAAAGCCCTTAACGTAAACGCCGGAGCCGCCCCGGCCGATTTGCTTAAAGTCGTTCGCGGGGAGGTTGACAAGTTTGTCGGCGACGCGCCGCAGTTTGACGACCTTACGATGCTTGCGATAAAGTTCAACGGCAGGAACTAGAATGAGTCCTCTTGTCAAATTTATTGCCGGCCGCTTTGTCACGATGTTGGCCCTGCTTTTTTTGCTGGGCCTCGCCATGTTCGGCTTGATGGAACTGGCTCCAGGCGACATCGTTGACCAAATGATGACCCAGCAAATTATGGCTGGAGCGCAAGGCGAGGGCGGCGCCAAGAACGTTGCCGCGAGCGACAATAAATTCCAGGACGAGCAAATGGCCGCCTTGCGCGCCGAGCTTGGAATCGACAAGCCTTTTTACGTTCAGTACGCCAAGTGGCTTAAGCGCGTTTTTGTCCATCACGATTTGGGCGTAAGCCTTATTTCGCGGGCGCCGGTGGGCTTTTTGATCCGTTCCCGCTTGTGGAACTCTTTGCTTTTAAATTTAATTTCTTTGCTTTTGATCACGACGGCAAGCTTTGCCCTTGGCGTTTATTTTTCAAGCAAGGCGGGAAGCCGCTTGGACGTTGGCGTAACTTTTTTTGCCTTGTTCTTTAACGCCTTTCCGGGAATGCTGCTTTTGATTTTGCTGCAGCTTTTTGCAAGCGTCACGCGCCTTTTTCCTGTCACCGCGTATCCCGACTTTCCTTTTGAAGCGGCTCCCGCAAAGTTTGTCTTTAGCTATGGCCGCCATGTTTTTCTTCCGCTGCTTGCCGCGTTTTTGGGCGGAGCGGGCGGAACGATGCGCATGATCCGCGCGACGATGCTTGACCAAATGGGCTTGCCTTACATCTTTGCCTTGCGCGCGCGGGGCATCAGCGAAAAGCGCGTTTACTTTAACCACGCCTTCCGCAACACGCTGAATCCTTACATCACCGGAAGCGCCAACTTGCTGGCAGGCCTTTTTAGCGGCTCTCTTGTTTTGGAAATTATTTTTGCCTATCCTGGAATCGGCCGCTTGATGTACGACGCGGTTTTGCAGCAGGACATAAATTTGGTTTTGGCGGACGAAATGTTCATCTCCGCGCTTGTCTTGGTCGGAATGCTTGTAAGCGACATTTGCTTGGCGCTTGTCGATCCTCGCATTCGTTACGGAGCGGAGGGCTAAGCCGATGAAGAAATTTTTAGCTTACATAAAGACTAGGCCGCTGGCGCTTGCTTCCGTAATCGTTTTGGCGCTCTTGTATCTTGCGATGATTTTCGCGGACTTTGTGGCGCCGTATCCGGCCACGCTCACCTTTGAGGAGAACACTTTCCATCCGGCCAACATTCGCTTTACAAAAAACGGCCTTGTGGCAAAAGAAGCCAAGACCATCAGCATGATAAATTGGAAATACGCTTTTGTAAAAGGAGCGGAACACAAGGTAAAGTTTTTTGTCAAAGGCTCGCCATACAAATTGTTTGGCGCGATTCCTTGCGACCGCCACTTGTTTGGAACGGCCGGCGCGTATCCCGTTTATCTTTTGGGCGCGGACAACTTGGGCCGCGACATGTTCAGCCGCATGGTTTACGGAAGCCGCATCTCGCTTACAATCGGCTTTGTCGCCACAGCGGTAAGCATGCTGCTTGCGATGATTTTGGGAGGCGCCGCCGGCTACTACGGCGGAAAGACTGACTGGGCTGTGATGCGCTTTGCCGAATTCTTTATGCTTGTTCCGTCGCTCTACTTGATTTTGTTCTTGCGTTCCTTGCTAAACTCAAAGTTGGACAGCGGAACGGCGTACATGATAATCACGATGATCCTTTCGCTTGTCGGCTGGCCTGGCAGCGCTCGGACGATTCGCGGCATGGTGCATGCGATCAAGCGCGAAGACTTTGTCCAAAACGCCGCGCTGGAAAGTGTTCCAGACCTTGCGATAATTTTTAGGCACATCATTCCTCAGTTGTCAAGCCTTTTGATTGTGAGCGCGGCTCTTAGCGTTCCCGCCTTTATCATGAGCGAGACGACGCTTTCTTATTTGGGCTTGGGAATCGCCGACCCCGCCGTAAGCTGGGGAAGCATGATAAACCGCGAGATTTCGACGCTCTCAAACCTTAGCCGCTACCCCTGGCTTTTGAATCCCGTTTGGCTTTTGCTTGCCACGACGCTGGCCTTTAACTTTTTGGCCGACGCGCTCCGCGACTACTACGACCCCTACCACGCCGTCTTCCCCACGTGGAAGCGTAAAAAGCGCTCTGACCAAAATCGTACGCAAGACCAAGACGCCGCCACGGAGACTTCTTGCAAGACCGGGAGCGCCGCGGACGAAAAAAGTTTGCAAGCCCAAGACGCCGCCGAACAAGAATCGGAACAAAGCCCAAAAAGCGCGGGCCAACAAGAATCGTTTGCAAGCCCAAGAAGCGCGGCGCCAGCCGACGCCCTCTTGCAAATCCAAGACTTGCGCGTGGACTTTGAAAGTCTTGACTCAAGGCAAAGCGCCACCCGCGCCGTCCGCGGAATAAGCTATTTTGTCCGCCGCGGTGAAATCCTTGGAATCGTCGGCGAGTCGGGAAGCGGAAAGTCGGTCAGCACAACCGCCATTCCGGGCTTGCTTCCGGCCAACGCGCGCGTGTCAGGAAAAATATTTTTTGACGGAACGGAGCTCACCGCGCTAAGCCAAAAGGAGCTTCGCCCCTATCGCGGAAAAAGAATCGCGCTCATATTGCAGGAGCCGGGCCGCTCCTTTGACCCCTTGCAAAACGTCGGCTCTGTCTTTTACGAATTGTACAAAAACAACGAGCCTCAAATCACAAAAAAAGAAAGCGACGAGCGCGCGGCGAAAATTTTGGGCGAGGTAGGCCTTCCCGACCCGCAAAAGAGATTGAAGAACTATCCCCACCAATTTTCAGGCGGCCAATTGCAAAGAATCGGAATCGCGCTTGCGTTGGCGCAAAACGCGGAGCTTTTGATCGCCGACGAGCCGACGACCGCTCTTGACGTTACGATCCAAGCGCAAATCGTGAACCTTCTTTTGGACTTAAAAAAGAAGCGGGGACTTTCGATAATTTTCATTTCGCACAACATAGACTTGGTGGCGCAAATTTCGGACAGAATGATTGTCATGTACGGCGGAAAAATCATGGAGCAGGGTAGCGCGGCGGACGTTAGCCAGCGGCCAAAGAATCCCTACACGCAGGCGCTTTTGTCGGCCCTTCCAAAATTTGGAACGAGCTACACGGACCAAAAATTGCTTTCTATTCCGGGAAGCGTTGTCGATCCCAAGAATCCGCCGCCGGGTTGTCCCTTTGAGCCGCGCTGCTCTTTTGTCAAAGAAGAATGCAAGGCGCAAAATTATTCTTGCTGGAAAGAAGCGGAGGCCAAAGCATGAGCGACTTGATTTTGCGAGCCAAAAATTTGTTCAAGAGTTTTGATTTGGAAGCCGGCTTCTTTGCCAAAAAAGGCCAGTTGGTTTACGCGGTGAACGACGTTTCGTTTGACTTGCGCCGCGGCGAAACTCTAGGCATCGTCGGCGAGTCCGGCTGCGGAAAAAGCACCACCGCGCGCATGCTTGTCCGCATGTACGAGCCAACCGCAGGCCGCGTTTTGTATTACCCGCAAATTGCGACAAGCCCAGAAAGCGGCGGCAGTTTTGGTCTTTCAAACAATAACGGTTCGCAAGCCCAAGAAGGCGCCCAAAACATATTCGACTACAAAAAAAAGGCGCTCTCGGAATACAGGCGGCGCGTAAAATACGTTTTCCAGGACCCCGCGCGTTCCCTAAATCCTAGAATGACAACGCTGTCCGTTCTTACCGACGCCTTTAAGTTTTCGCCGAAAAAGATCGGCGCGGAAGAATTGCGCGAGCGCGCAAAAAAAGTTTTTGCGGAAGTAGGGCTTGCCGAGCGACATTTGGAAAAACGCCCGTCGGAATTTTCAGGCGGCCAGCGCCAGCGCGTTTCAATCGCCCGCGCCTTGATAATGGACCCAGAGCTTTTGATTTGCGATGAAGTCGTAAGCGCGCTTGACGTTTCGATCCAAGGGCAAATCTTGAACTTGCTTCAAGACCTGCGCGCCAAAAAGAATCTTTCGTTTGTCTTTATCACGCACGACCTAAAAGTGGCCGGCTGGTTTTGCGACCGCATCGCGGTAATGTATCGCGGCGCGATTGTTGAGGAAGCTCCGGCGGCCACCTTGTTCCAAAACGCCCGCCACCCATACACAAAAGTTTTGTTCGACGGCGCGCAAGGCAAGGCCCAAGCCTCCAGCGTAGAAGTGACCAGCGTTCTTTCCAAAGAAAACGGCTGTCCCTTTGCCCACCGCTGCCCCCACGCCAAGGCGGAATGTTCCGCCGTGCTCCCGCCGTTAAGGGATGTGGCCGACGGGCACAGAGTTAGGTGCGTGATGGGGTGATTCCTCCTCCTCCCCCCCCCAATATTGCGCAAAATTCCGCGATTCGCTATAATAGAAAATTGTGAAAATTACGTCTGTTTGTTTGAGTCCGACGATTCAGAGGACTGTTTCGTTCAAGACATTTTTGCTTAACAAAGTAAACCGCTCGGAAAAGTACGGGGTCTGGGCTTCGGGAAAGGCTGTGAACGCGGCGCGCGTTTTGAACCAGCTGGAGGCCGGATCGGTGCGCGTGGTTTGTCCGCTTGGCGAAGAAAACCAAAAGCGCTTTACCGAGTTTGCCGAAAAGGATTCGCTCCTTCTTAGCCCAGTGACGATTCCCGGAAACACCCGCGAGTGTTGGACTGTTCTTGACAAGACGGCAAAGACCACGACTGAGTTGGTCGTAGGCGAGCCCGCCATTGAAAAAATGCCTCAAAGCAAAGTTGACGAATTGATGGACGCGGTCAACGAAAGCCTTAGCGATAGCGACGCGCTTTTGCTTGCCGGAAGCCGCCCCGCGATTTGGCCCGACGACCTTTCTCGCGACATTTGCAAGGCCGCTTGCGACGCTGGAAAAATCACGCTTGTCGATTTTTGGGGAGACGACTTAAAACGAACGTTAAAGGCTTGCGAGCCGACGGTAGTAAAAATAAACGAAGAGGAATTTTTTTCAACCTTCGGAGGAAAGAGTGGCGTGGCGGGCTTAAAGTCCGCCCTCACGACAGCAAGCAAAAAACACAACACGATTTTCATTGTGACGCGCGGAGACAAATCGACTTACGCCGCGCAAAAGGGAAAGGTCTTTGAGGCCGACACCGAAAAGAATTTGAAGATCGTGAACACAACCGCTTGCGGAGACGCGTTCGCCGCGGGCTTTTTGTACGAATATTTAAAGAGCGGCGACGTTCAAGCCGCGCTCAAAAAAGGAACTTGGTGCGCCGCCCGCAACGCGGAAAACGAGTGCCCCGGTTCCCTCCAATAAAAAAGGACAACAAAAATGGCAGTTGACGAACACTTGCAGACTGTGCGCCACTCGTTGGCTCACGTTATGGCTGAGGCTATTCAGCATCTTTTTCCGGGAGCGGAATTCGCTATCGGCCCCGCGATTGAAAACGGCTTTTACTACGACATCGATTTTAAGGAAAAGAAAATCACCGAAGAGGATTTTCCCGCCGTAGAAAAAGAGATGCGAAAAATCTTGGCCGGAAACTTTGACTTTGTTCGCAAGGAACTTAGCCGCGACGAGGCGTTGAAGTTTTTTGCGGGCCACCAGTACAAGACGGAACTTATCAACGACCTTCCGGCTGACGCGACGATTACGACTTACACCCAGGACGACTTTACCGACCTTTGCCGCGGCCCCCACGTCTCTAACACAAAGGAAATCAACGCTCAGGCCTTTAAGCTTACAAAGCTTGCCGGAGCGTATTGGCGCGGCGACAGCGACCGTCCGATGCTGACTCGCGTTTACGCCGTCGCTTTTGAAAAGCCCAACGACCTCAAAGACTATCTTAAAATGTTGGAAGAGGCCGAAAAGCGCGACCACCGCCGCCTTGGCGTTGAGATGGACTTGTTCCACCTTGACCCCGAAGACCCTGGCCAGATTTTCTGGCATCCAAACGGATGGACAATCTACACCGTCATGCAGGACTACATGCGCAAGATGGTTCGTCGCGACGGCTACCAAGAAGTCAACACTCCTGCGATTATGCCTCGCACGCTTTGGGAGCGAAGCGGCCACTGGGGCCACTACCAAAAAAATATGTTCATCACGGAATCAGAAAAGCGCTTGTTCGCAATCAAGCCGATGAACTGCCCGGGCGCGCTTGAGATTTTCAAAAGCCGCCAGCGCTCTTACAAAGACTTGCCGCTCCGCCTTGCCGAGTTTGGCCACGACGTCAGAAACGAGCCCAGCGGAACGCTTCACGGCGTGATGCGCGTCCGCGGCTTTGTCCAGGACGACGCGCACATTTTGTGCACGGAGGAGCAGATTGGAAGCGAAGTCGCCAAGTTCTGCAAATTGCTTAAGAGCGTTTACCACGACTTTGGCTTTGACGAGCTTGTCGTAAAATTTTCTACTATGCCCGACGACCACGTTGGCGACGAAGCGACTTGGCAGCGCGCCGAAAAGGCTTTGGCCGACGCTTGCCACGAAGCCGGCTTGGAATACGAAATCCAGCCCAAGGAAGGCGCCTTTTACGGACCCAAGCTTGAGTTCAAGTTGTACGACACGCTTGGCCGCGAGTGGCAGTGCGGAACGATTCAGGTTGACTACCAGCTTCCGTCCGCCGAGCGCCTTGACGCGACTTACATCGGAGCGGACAACCAAAAGCACCACCCGGTAATGCTTCACCGCGCCGTCCTTGGATCATTAGAGCGCTTCCTTGGAATCTTGATCGAAAACTACGCCGGAAACTTCCCGGCTTGGCTTGCCTTTGAGCAGGTTGCCGTCGTTCCGATTTCAAACGCCTTTGACGACTACGCGCGCAAAGTCAACGACGCGCTTTTGGCCGCTGACATCCGTTCCGCCGCGTACACCTCGGAAGAAAACATGAAGGCAAAAATCAAGATGATCACAAAGGAGCACAAGACTCCTTACATCTTGGTTGTGGGCGAGCGTGAGCAGGCCGAAGGAACGGTTGCCGTCCGCTTCAGGCAGTCGAGCGGCCTCCAGCAGCAGACGATGAAGATTGAGGATTTCGTAAAGTACGTCCAAGAAAAAGTTGAGACGCGCTTTAACGGAATTTAACGGTAAAAAAAAAGATTGCCGGGGCGCGCCCGGCAATGACAAGCGCTGTCTTTCCCGCGCTTGGCGCTGCGGTCATTCCCGCGCTTGACGCGGGAATCTTTTTTTAAAAAATCAACTTGGCCGAGAGCGCGAAAATGCTTTCGGTCAAGCCGCGGCCGTCGGCCAAGGAGCCGATGGGCAGGTAGTACCTAAGCTCAAAGCCGGCCGCGATTCGGTCGGTGAAATTCCATTCCCAGGCGCCAAAGAATTCCGTGTATAAAAAGCGCGCGTTGCCCCAAAACCATTTTTGAATTTCTTTCTTGTCGCCGCCCGCGCTTCCTGTGGCGCCTGAGTCTCCTTCCGAAACTCCGTTGGCCAAAAGCGCCGCGCGGGCCAAAATGCCAAGGCCGGCTCCCGCCTCGACCTGGAATTTTTGGAATCTAAAAGTGGCCGCGGCTGGAAGATCCAGCATAAAGTTCAGCACAAACGCCGTTCGGTTTTCGATCTCGGCGGGCAGGGCGTTCTTTCCGTCCCACAAGTAGTAGCTGGTCCAAAAGCTTAGGCGCGGCTGGAATGACAAAAAGGCCTTGTTGGGCCAAATGCCTCCGACGGCAAAGGCAAAGGCCGTTGGGCTGGGAGCGCTTTTTAGCTTGCTTTCTGTGTTGAGCGTTATGTTCGCGCCAAGGTTTACAAATGGCGACACTTGCGACCAAAATTCCTTGGCGCTTTTAGGCGGAACGTATGAGCCGCCAAAAAGGTTTTGAAAGCCGCCCGATGCTTTGGAACTTTGCGCTTCGCTTGGAGCCGCTTTCTGGCCTTGCGAGCCGTTTTGCGCGGCGGCGTTTTGTTCCTGGCCAAAAATCGGAGCGAGCGAAAAAAGCGCTAGGGCCGCGGCGGCGAAAAAAAATTTTCCTTTCATCGATTTTTTCATTCCAATCATTCAGCGTCCTTGTATAAAATCGGCTTTAGGTCGACTTGAAAAAAGCCCGCGCGGCCGGTCTCGTAAAAGTCTGTTTGCTCCCAAGCGGCAAAGAGCGTCGCGCCGGAAATTCCAAAGTCGGTGTACTTGTAGCCTTCGGGCATTTTGGGAAGGCGCAGCGCCAAGTTCTTTGACTTGTTCAAAATTTTGTTAGCGTAAAGCGCTCCGTTCAAGTACAGGGTTCCGTCCTCAAAAAGCGCGGCGATCCAGGTTCCGCTGATTTGAACGATTGCCCGCGCTATGCTGTTGGGGTCGTTTATTTTGGAATGGATGAACTGCCGCGCGGTGGCGCCTCCCGCGTCCTTGCATTCCGCGTAAAAGTCAAAGTCGGCGGGAAGGCTTTTAAGCAAATTCTTTACGCGCGCGGGCGCGGCCGAAAAATCCTTTGGCCTGCGGACTGCGCGGAATTCGTCTTCCGAAGATTTTTGGATTGCGATTAAATTTTTTTCGGGCGAGATCGAAAGCAGGGCGGTCTCCGGCCTGAACTTTAGGTAAGAGAAATTCGTTTCTGTCTGCGTGTAGTTTTTGATTGAGCAGAACCATTCTTTTCCGTCCCAGCAAAAATCGTTGACCTCGGAGTTTTGGGGAAGCGACAAATTTTCGTAAGTCAAAATCGGAAAGTAAACGCCGGAGTCCGCGGTGAATTGAATCAAGAAGGGGCGGAAGGGCTGGCGGCTTGAAATTTTTTCGTTAAAGTAACTGTTCCTGTAAACTGAATAAATCGGCGAGCCGTTCATGAAGACAAGCTTGTCGGCCGTGCGCTCGTCAAAAAATTGAGGGTCCTTAAAAACTTTTATCGCGTCTTGGCTCATGACGATTATGCCAAGCCTGTTTGTGAGCGCGTAGATTCTTGGCGCGCCGCCTTGCGAAATGTCAAGCGGCGATTTTTCTGTTGACTGGCCCATGCAAGAAATGCGCAGGGCTTCGGTCCACGGTTTTTTTAACACGGCCGAAGCGCGCTGCGGCGCGTCAACTTCTTGATAGCCGTCTTTGTTGAGCGCGAACCATTTGTGCGCTGAAGATTTTTTTTCTATTAAGATTGCGTCAACCGAGTCTTGCGAAGAATCCTTTGCGCAAGAAAAGAAGATCGTTGAGAAAACAAAAATTGCCGCAAAAAATTTATCTGTGCTTTTCAATTTCCATTCCGCAGAGTGAGTCGCAAATTTCGTTGTACTTGATTCCGGCGTGACCTTTGACCCACGACCATTTTAGGTCGCTAAAGGAGGAGGCGAGCGCGTCAAGCTCTTTCCACAAGTCCTGGTTTTTTACCGGCTCTTTGGCCGCGTTTTTCCAGCCCTTGACTTTCCATGATTTTATCCAGCTTGTGATTCCGTTCTTTACGTATTGGCTGTCGCTAAAAACGCTGACGTCGTCGGAGGCGCTGTAATTGTCTTTGCAAAATTTTAACGCTTGAATCGCGGCGGTAAGTTCCATGCGGTTGTTGGTCGTTTCATGCTCGCCGCCCGAAAGCTGGGTTTCGGCTCCGTTTGCCAAAATCACGCAGCCCCAGCCGCCAGGTCCCGGATTTCCCGAGCATCCGCCGTCAGTGTAAATTACGATTTCCATTTTTCCCCACTTGCTTTCTATTATAACACAGTTTGATAAAAAAAGATAGGGGTGGCTCTATAAAAAAATATTGAATTATGCTATTATTAAAGCATGAACCAAGTCGAACAGCAAAAAGCGGCAAAAGAATTTTCAGCGTTTTGGAAAGACAAGGGCGACGAAAAGCAAGAGTCCCAAAGGTTTTGGATAGGCCTTTTGGGAGACGTTTTCGGCGTTACAAGCCCGGCAAAATACATTGAATTTGAAAAGCGCGTTCAGTTGTCTCATACAAGCTACATCGACGCTTACATCGCCGACACAAAAGTTTTGATTGAGCAAAAGGGAATAAAAATCGATTTGCATAAAGCTTACGAGCAGAGCGACGGAACGGTTTTAACTCCCTTTGAGCAAGCAAAAAGATACGCCGACGAATTGCCGAACTCAATTCGGCCAAGATGGATTGTGGTTTGCAATTTTGCCGAATTTTTAGTTTACGATTTGGAAAATCCCCAAAGCCAGCCGGAGCAAATTTTCTTAAAGGATTTGCCAAAAGAATTTTACCGTTTGCAGTTTCTTGTTGACCAAAAGAACGAGAACATTCGCCGCGAGGAAGAAATTTCCTTAAAGGCTGGCGAACTTGTGGGGAAACTCTACGACGCTCTTGTTAAAGAATACATTCCTCCGGCGGGAACTGATTCCTTGTCCACAATGCAGCTAAGGTCTTTGAACATTCTTTGCGTTCGCATTGTGTTCTGTCTTTACGCCGAAGACGCAGGGCTTTTTGAAACAAAGACCGCTTTTGAGGATTACATAAAGTCTTTCGCGCTTGAAAATCTTCGCGCGGGAATAATTTCTTTGTTCAAAGCATTGGACACTCAGTTAAAAGACCGTGACAAATATGACTTAAAGCTAAAGCCTTTTCCGTATGTCAACGGGGGGCTGTTCCGCGACGAGCAAATTGAAATTCCAAATTTCACACAAGACATTGTTGACGTGATTGTGAATCATTGCGCTCCGTTTAATTGGAGCGACATAAGCCCTACGATTTTTGGAGCGGTTTTTGAAAGCACTTTGAATCCTGAAACGCGGCGCAAGGGCGGAATGCATTACACTTCCATACAGAACATTCATAAAGTGATTGATCCGCTTTTTATGGATGACTTGAATGTCGAATTTGATGAAATCTGTTCGATAAAATCCGCGAAGCAAAAGGCGGAAAAACTTTTGGCTTTTCAAGATAAATTGGGCGGATTGAAATTCCTTGACCCGGCTTGCGGAAGCGGAAATTTTTTGACGGAAACTTATCTTTGCTTGCGTCGCTTGGAAAACAAGGCTATTTCGATTTTTAACAAGGGCGACAAGGCCTTTGGCTTTGACGAATTCATAAAAGTTGGCATCAACCAATTTTATGGAATAGAAATCAACGACTTTGCGGTGACTGTCGCCAAAACCGCTCTTTGGATTGCGGAAAGCCAGATGGTTGCGGAAACAGAAGCGATACTCAGCCAAAACATTGACTTTTTGCCGCTTACCAATCACGCGAATATTGTTGAAGGAAACGCGCTTCGCATGGATTGGACAACTCTTTCGGAAACTGCCGAAACAGGCTTTTTGTTTGCGGAAAAGCTCAACGTATATAAAATCGACAATGATTCGGGCGATATTCCTGTGCATGACAGCGCTTTGCAAAACGACACGTCGCTTTACGGCAGAAAGTTCAAAGAACTGAATGTAATAACAAAAAATGTTGAGGAAAAAGAGCTGCCCGAGGCAAAAAGAGAAAAGATTGTCTACGATTACATAATTGGAAATCCACCGTTTGTAGGCGCGAGATGGATGGACAAGCGACAAAAAGAAGACGTTCTCTTGACATTTGGAAAAGATTGGCAAGGCGTGGGTGATTTGGATTATGTTTGCTCTTGGTATAAAAAGGCTTTGTCCGCAATCAAAAATCAAAAGACCCGCTGCGCGTTTGTTTCCACAAATTCAATCGTTCAAGGAAACGCAGTGGCAATATTGTGGAAACGGCTTTTCGCGGAGGGGCTCCACATCGATTTCGCTTGGCAAACATTCAAATGGTCAAACGAAACTGCGGACAAGGGGAATATGGCTGCGGTTCATTGTGTAATCATAGGCTTTTGCACTGAGGAAAATCGCAAGCAAAAAATTATTTTTCAGGCTGATGGGCAAAAAATCGTTGCTAGCAACATCAACGGCTATCTTTTGAACGCTCCGAATGTTTTTATAGAAAGCCGTAAAAATTCCATTTGCGACGTTTCTCAAATGGTGTTCGGAAGCATGCCTAATGACGGCGGGAACCTTATAATTGAGAATGAAGAATATGATGATTTTATAAAGAATGAGCCTGCTTCTGTAAAATTCATTAGAAGCTTTCTTGGCGCCGAGGAATTCATTAACGGCAAGAAACGCTATTGCCTTTGGCTTTTGAACGCAAGCCCCGCCGAGTTGAGGAAAATGCCGCTTGTTTCCGAGCGTGTCGGAGCGGTCAAGAGGCTTCGTTTGTCCAGTAAAAGAGAGTCTACTAAGCGGTTGGCTGACACGCCTTGGCTTTTTGGCGAAATCCGTCAGCCGGAAAAAGGAAACTATCTTTTGGTTCCTCGCGTTTCATCTGAAAATCGTCGTTATATTCCAATTGGTTTTGTTGATTCCGATGTGATTGCAAGCGATGCTGTTTTGCTCATTCCAAACACGACATTGTACAGTTTTGGTATTATGACAAGCGCTGTTCATAATGCTTGGATGAGAGCTGTTGCGGGACGGCTTGAAATGCGTTATCGTTACTCGGCTTCCCTTGTTTACAATAATTTTCCGTGGCCTAATCCAACTGAGGAGCAAAAGGAAAAAATTGAGCGGACGGCTCAAGCGATTTTGGATGCGCGCGCAAATCACCCGGATTCTTCGCTTGCCGATTTGTACGACGAAACTTTTATGCCGCAAGACTTGCGAAAAGCCCACGAAGCCAACGACAAGGCTGTTATGCAGATTTACGGATTCAAGTCAACTATGTCAGAATCTGAAATCGTGGCGGAATTGTTCAAGTTGTATGAAAGCTTGGTGAAATGAATAGTGGAAGAAAATATGTTGCAAAAGAAAACGATTTGTCCTGAATGTTATAGCGAGTATCCAAGAATTACGCCTTTTTTTGCGTCAGAGAACTGTTTGAAAAATCACAAGCAATATAAATGTCGAACTTGCGGTCGTTTGGTGTGCATTGATAAAAATACCGAGATTTCTTATTTCTCAAAATTTAATTTTAAGGAGGCCGCTCGGTATTTGCTCCGTGGCGGCGAGGCTTTTTTTAAAGAAGAATGCGCTGTATTTGAGAAACGGGGTAACAACAACAGTTATTTCCAGATTCTTCCAGTTTATGGCAATCTTTCAAGCAAGAAGCCTGCTTGTTTTCTTCCAACAACATACAGACAGGCAGTGAAAAAACAGACGGGGCTTCTTTCTGAGGAAGAAGTGAAAAAATATATTCTTGAACAAAACGATGAAAGAAGAGTTTGCGATTATTCTCAATTCCTTGAAGAAAATCTGAACGAACAAAATTTGGAATTTAAATTCACTCAATATGACATAGGAATAATTAAATGCTCCCTAAAAACAAAGTATGAAAGCTTTTGTCTGTATTTTTATGATGACGAAAATTCAGAAGTGGAAACATCAGATTTTGTTATGCTTGCAAAATGGTTTTATAAAATCTCGTCAGAAAAAGCAGACCCGTCGGATATATTTAAATTGTTTCCAATTGATGGAGATGCGAGATGCATTAAAGCGGAGAATGGTTTTTTACGTGTCTATGAGTTTTACAGTCCCAGTGATGAAAATCTAAGGCTCTCATGTTTTTGCTCGTATAAGGTCATTTTTGATAATTATAAGTCAGCTTTAAAATCATTTTTGAAAAACGGTTATAACAGTAAAATGTGGGAAAGACTTTCTTTTAATCCAGACGACGACGCTTATTACGATGGGTTTGAGGGCGCGCCGCTTGAAAAAATTTATGAATGCATTGAAAAAATAGAATAAGTTTATAATTGATAATCAATACTGTCCGTTTCTCACAAACTTATCCTTCAAAAAACTCGTAAATTCTTTCCACGTAGTCGGGGGCTTCGTCGTAGACCGCGTGGCCGTAGTTTGGGTATATGTAGGAACTGGCGAAAGTTCCGGCAAGGCGCGCGATTTGTGGAGCCGCGTCCGTGCCAAAGATTTTGTCAAGGCCCGCGCCTACGGCAAGAATTGGGCATTTTATTTTTGGAAGAATGTCGGACGCGTCAAAGCCTAAAAGGGCGCGCGCCAAAATGGCGAAGCGCTTTAGGTCTGCGCTTGTCGCTCCGGCTAGGGAAGCCATAATCGCGTCCTTGTATCGCTCGTAAAAGCTGGGGGTGTAGACGGCTTCTGCAAAGGCTTGGCCAAGTTCGGCGGCTTTTCCTTCTTGCGCGAGCTTTGCCCAGTTTCCGATAAGCGCGGCGGCGGTGTCCGTCATTTTTGCGCATGTCGAGCCCAAAAAAAGTTTTGCGGCCAAGTCGGGGCGGGCCGCCGCGACTTCTTGCGCCGCCATGCCGCCGGCCGAGATTCCCAAAAGGCAGGCGCCTTTAACGCCAAGCGCGTCCAAAGCCTCGATTGCCGCCCTAGCCAAAAAGCTTGAATCGCAATCGCTTGGCGGCTCTGTCGGCCGTTCCATCAAAAATATTTCGTAATCGTCCAAGAAATTTTTATAGCGTTCTGCCACCGCTCCCGCAAGAGGCATCAGGCTTTTTATGGAAAGCCCCGGCAAAATGACCAGTGGCCTTTTTCCGCGCCCAAAACACGCGCATTCGACTTTCGCGGAGGAGGTGGAGATTGTTTGGACTTTTGTTGGGAAATCCATAGTCTTATACTATCTAAAATAGGGAAAATATGCTATAGTTGTTGTATGATGAATAATTCTGAACATAAATATAGCAAGCGACAGGTTGAGGATTTGCTTGAGGCTTGCCTGAACAAGACTTTGGGCGAGATAGACAAGAAGCATGTTTTTGACAGGACAAAGACGAATCCAAAAATTACAGGAATTGCAGGCGATGTCATAGAGCAGTCTGTTTTTGGCTATGACGCGAATAGCGATTCTTCGCCAGATTTGAACATTGACGGAGTTTTGACCGAGCTAAAAACAACGGGCATTAGAATTTCAAAAAAGAACGACGAAGAATATGAAGCTAAAGAACCGATGTCCATAACAGCGGTTTCGCCAAATGTAATAATTGGAGAAGAATTTTCTGATTCGCGCTTTTGGCATAAGCTTGCGCATTTGCTTTTGGTTTATTATCTTTACGCCTCTGACAAAACTGTTCTTGCCGCTGAATATGCAAATTTTTTAGTGAAAGGATATCAGTTCCTTGAGTTTTCAGAAGATGATAAAAGAGTTTTAGAGCAAGATTGGCTTATTGTTCGCAACTTCATTCGTTCATTGGACGGCAATGAAGATTTGTATCCCGAAATCTCGCATCTCCGTGACAAATTACTTTTTATCGATACTGCCCCAAAATGGCCGAATCCACCGCGTTTTAGGTTAAAGCGGACTGTTGTTTCAAATATCGTTCAAAAACATTTTAACGGTTCTCTTGAACAATTGCCAAAATCGTATTCTTCTTATGATGAAATAGACAAAAAGTGCCATGAGATTTCCAAGCTTTACAAGAATAAAACTGTTGCGGAACTTATGTCAATATTTTCTATTGGAGGAAAAATTGACAAAGGCATTGGCGAACGGCTTGTCGTAAAAATGTTCGGCGGAACCGCAAAAAAAATGCAAGACATTGATCTCTTTAGTAAAATTGGTTTACTAGGAAAAACTATTGTTCTTACAGAAAAAGGAAAAAGAACTGAGGACATGAAACTCTTCAGAATTAACTTTGAATCAATTGCAAATGTTGACGAGCAGTTTATTGATTCTGTCTTTTATGATTACTTTGCGGAAAATCAAATTTTATGTATTGTTTTTGAGGAGCATGATTCAAGTGATTTTGGAAAAAATACATTTTTAGGTTTCAAAAGACTGTCTTTTGATGATGGATTTATTGAAATGAATGTAAGAACTGTTTGGGACAGAATCCGTGAACTTGTCGTATATAAGGAATTGAAAGACGTTCCTATACTGGATACAAATGGCAATCCGAGGGTTAACAAAACAGGTGTAATGCAGACAGCGCCAAATTTTCCAAAGTCTTCCGAGAGTGTTGTTTTTGTTCGCGGTGATAGTTCGGATTCAACAAAAAAGCCAGAAACTGTAAATGGAATCAGCATGTATCGCCAGTATATCTGGATAAAAGGCAGTTATTTGTCTCAAAAACTGGATGAGAAAGAATTTTTATGAAATGTTTTTAATGGCTTGATCAATTTTTGAAAAATTAGTATAATTTGGTTATGTGTATGCAAAGGACGGTCTGTGAGCTATTTGCCGGCGTTGGCGGATTTAGGTGCGGTCTCAATTCGATAAAGTCAAAAGATTTTTCTCTTTCGTCAGAAACTTGGAAGACGGTTTGGTTCAACCAATGGGAGCCTGGAAAGAAGAATCAATGGGCGCATGATTGCTATGTAAAGCATTTTGGAACAGTTTTAGATTTAAACGGCAACGACACAACTAACATTGACATTTCTGAGGTTGATAAAAAGGCTATTCCTGACCACAATCTTTTGGTCGGCGGTTTTCCTTGCCAAGATTATTCTGTTGCTCGAAGTCTAAACGGCGAGAAGGGGATTGAAGGCAAGAAGGGCGTTTTATGGTGGTCTATTTGGGATATTCTAAAAACTAAAAAAACTCCGTTCGTTCTCTTGGAAAATGTAGACAGGCTTTTGCTTTCACCGTCAAAGCAAAGAGGACGCGATTTTGGCATTATTCTTTCTTGCTTGAGCAACGAGGGATATGTTGTCGAATGGCGCGTTGTAAATGCGGCCGAATATGGTGAAGTCCAAAGGCGAAGAAGAACATTTATTTTTGCTTATAAAAAAGATACATTCTTTTCAAAATCATTAAAATTAAAAAAAGACGCTTTTTCGGTTGTTGAAGTTCTAGAGAAAACTGGTTTCTTTGCAAAGTCGTTTCCAATCAAAAAACTTGACGCTTCAAAAATCGTGGAAACGGAAATCTCAAATGACATCGCAAGCGTTTCCGATAATTTTAATTTTGACTTTGCTAATTCTGGAATAATGTTTGACAGTTTCGTTTATACAATAAAATCAATTCCTGTTGATACAAGACCAGAAACATTGGAAACAATTATTGAAAAGGAAGCTGTCGATAAAAAGTATTTCATTCCAAAAGAAAGATTGTATTTTACAAATCCAGAGAGCACTCATAGCGACGAAACTGAAAATGAGCTTCCTGCGGAAAGTCGTCATACTTGGCAATACATAAAAGGCGCCAAGCGAAAATATCGCACGGCGGCGAATGGTCATAAATATATTTATTCGGAAGGGGCTGTTCCCATGATTGATGAATGGAACAAGCCCGCCCGCACAATGCTTACGAGCGAGGGTAGCTTTAATCGTAGCACTCATATTGTAAGGGATTATTTGAATAAAAAAATAAGAATTCTTACTCCAAAAGAAACCGAGCGCATTCAAGGTTTTCCTGATGATTGGACCGCAACTGGAATGCCCGAAAAGTTTAGGTATTTTTGCATGGGAAACGCTTTGGTAGTTCCTTTGATTTCCAGAATGGAGAAAAAAATCAAAAAAATTTTTGTCGAAGAACCATAATTTTTTTCTCCCGCGTTAGGGGCTGGAGCGCCGGAGTGCCGAGCGGAAGCGAGGCATGAGCCGCGGCTAGTCGGCGAAGCGCGCAAGACCCGACCCGCCGCTGGCGGCGGGGAACGCCCATACCCAATGCTCCCGCAACTTTTTTCTTTATATTGAAATTTCTTCAAAATTCCTCTTGTCGAATCGCTTATTTTTTATTAAATTTAAAGTTGTAAAAAGAAAATCTTTCCAGCAAAATGTTTGCGGAAAATGTGTATAGGAGTAAAGTAATGGCAAAACAGTTGTTGTTTAACGAAGACGCGCGCAGAAAGTTGCTTTCTGGAGCGGAGCAAATCGCAAAAGCGGTTAAAGTGACTCTCGGACCTTGCGGCCGCATGGTCATGCTTGACAAGAAATACGGTTCGCCCACAATCACAAAGGACGGCGTTAGCGTCGCCAAAGACGTGGAGCTCAAGGACCCCTTCGAAAACATGGGAGCCCAGTTCGTTCGCGAAGTCGCCTCAAAGACAAACGACGACGCCGGTGACGGAACGACAACCGCCACAGTTTTGGCCTACGCCTTGGTTCGCGAAGGACTCAAGTCTGTCGCCGCTGGAATGACCCCCATCGCCGTCAAGCGCGGAATGGACAAGGCCGTCGCCACGACAATCGCCGAAATCAAAAAGAATTCAAAGCCGGTAAAGGGCGCTGACGACATCACTCACATCGCCACAATTTCGGCCAACAACGACGAGGAAATCGGAAAGATGCTCGCCGACGCGATTGAGAAGGTTGGAAAGGACGGCGTAATCACAGTCGAAGAGTCAAAGAACATGGACACGACTGTTGACACAGTTGAAGGAATGCAGTTCGACCGCGGATACATTTCGTCTTACTTTATCAACGACCGCGACAGAATGGAAGCCGATTTTGAAGACCCCTACATTTTGATTCACGACAAAAAGATTTCAACAATGAAGGACTTGCTCCCGATTTTGGAGAAGGTCGCCAACGAAGGCCGCTCGCTTGTAATCATCGCCGAAGACGTTGACGGCGAGGCTTTGACAACTTTGGTATTGAACACAATCCGCGGAACAATCAAAGTTTGCGCCGTAAAGGCTCCGGGCTTTGGAGACCGCCGCAAGGACATGTTGCAGGACATCGCCATTTTGACTGGCGGCCAGGTTGTTTCTGAGGAAGTTGGAATCAAGCTTGAGAACGCCGACATTTCCATGCTCGGAAAGGCCAAGTCTGTCAAGATTGACAAGGACAACACCACAATCGTTGGAGGCGCGGGCGCAAAGAAAGCCATCAGCGAGCGCGTCGCCGAGATTAAGAGCCAGATTGAAAAGTCTACTTCTACATACGACAAAGAGCAGCTGCAAAAGCGCTTGGCCAAGTTGGCCGGCGGCGTAGCCGTTATCAATGTCGGAGCAACAACCGAAACTGAGATGAAAGAAAAGAAGTTCCGCGTTGAGGACACAATCGCCGCCACTCGCGCCGCTTTGGAAGAAGGCGTTGTCGCTGGAGGCGGACTCGCCTTGATCGAAGCGTCAAAGGCCTTGGAGTCTATTCCCGCCGATTTGTCAGAAGACGAAAAGGTTGGATACAAAATCGTTCGCCGCGCTCTTGAAGAGCCGATTCGCCAGATTGCCGACAACGCCGGAGTTGACGGAGCGGTTGTCGCCGCCCGCGCCAAGAGCGAAAAGAAGGGCGTAGGCTACAACGCTTACACCGGCGAATGGGTCAACATGATCGAAGCAGGAATCATCGACCCGGCCAAGGTTACTTGCAGCGCCCTTAAGAACGCCGCTTCTATCGCAGGAACAATGCTCACAACGGAATGCGCCATCACGGACATTCCCGAGCCCAAGCCCGCGATGCCCGCGCCGAATCCGGAGATGGGGTATTAAAAAAGATTTCGGGCCCTAGGCCCGAGAATCTTTTTTAATGTCGAGTTTTGGCTGGCTCGCCGAAAGGCTCGCTTTTTCGCTTCGCGAAAATCGGCAAAACTCGCAAGACTGGTTTAAAAACAAAAAAGCCGACCCTTTTGGCCGGCTTTTTTTGTCTTGCGACAGTTTTTTGTTTGTCGCGTCGTTCCTACTGCGCTCTAATTGACGTGTTTCTTACCACTACGTCGTGGGCGCCGCCTTCGCGGAGGCTTGCGGGGCTTACCAAGGTGAGCTTGGCCTTTTCTTGCAGCTCGGGGATTGAGACCGCGCCGCAGTTGCACATTGTGTGGATGATTTTGCTTGTCGTGATTTGAACGTTGTCGTGCAAGCTTCCGGCGTAAGGAACGTATGAGTCGACGCCTTCCTCAAAGGCCATCTTCTTGGCTCCGCCCAAATCGTAGCGCTGCCAGTTGCGGGCGCGGTTTGATCCTTCGCCCCAGTATTCCTTTACGTAGTTTCCGTTTACGATAAGCTTGTTTGTAGGAGATTCGTCAAAGCGGGCGAAATAGCGGCCAAGCATTACAAAGTCCGCGCCCATCGCAAGCGCCAAGGTTATGTGGTTGTCGTGAACGATTCCGCCGTCCGAGCAAATCGGAACGTAGATGCCGGTTTCCTTGTAGTATTCGTCGCGGGCTTTGGCAACCTCGATGGTGGCGGTGGCTTGGCCGCGGCCGATGCCTTTTTGTTCGCGGGTGATGCAGATTGAGCCGCCGCCGATTCCGATTTTTACAAAGTCGGCGCCCGCTTCGGCCAGGAACCTAAAGCCTTCGGCGTCAACTACGTTTCCGGCGCCGACTTTTACGTCCTTGCCGAAATTTTCGTGGATGTCCTTAAGCGCGCGGCGCTGCCATTCGGTAAAGCCTTCCGAGGAGTCCAAGCACAAAACGTCGGCTCCAGCCTTTAGCAAAAGCGGAACGCGTTCCATGTAGTCGCGCGTGTTGATTCCCGCTCCTACGATGTAGCGCTTTTTGTCGTCCAAAAGTTCCAGCGGGTGCTCTTCGTGGCTTGCGTAGTCCTTGCGGAAAACCAAGTATTGCAAGTTGCCGTTTTTGTCGACAATCGGAAGCTGGTTGATTTTGCGCTCCCAAATAAGGTCGTTGGCTTCGTCAAGCGTGATGTCGCTTTGGCCTGTGACCAAGTCCTTGAGGGGAGTCATGTACTTGCTTACGGGGTCGTTGGGGTTGCAGCGGCTCATTCTAAAGTCGCGCTCGGTGATGATTCCCATCAACTTGCCGTTGTGCTCGCCGTTTTCTGTTACGGCGACGGTTGAATGTCCTGTCTGCTCAATCTTGTCGCAAAGTTCCTGCAAAGTCTGGTCGGGGCGGATGTTGGTGTCGGAAGAGACAAAGCCCGCCTTGTACATTTTTACGTGGGCGATCATCGCGGCCTGGTCGGCGATTGTCTGCGAGCCGTAGATGAAGCTGATTCCGCCTTCCTTGGCAAGCGCGATGGCCATTTTGTCGTTTGAAACCGACTGCATTACCGCGCTGACCATCGGAATGTTCATGTAAAGCGCTGATTTTTCGCCCGCCTTTTTGTTGTAGCGGACAATCGGAGTTCTTAGCGAAACGTTTGCAGGAATGCAGTCCGCAGATGTGTAGCCCGGAATCAATAGATACTCGTCGAATGTGTGGGACGGTTCCTCAAAAAAGTACGCCATAAATTTCCTCCTTATGCGTCGTTCAAATCATCTAAAAAATTGAATTATTGTAATGTAATTTTGAATTTTACGCAAGACCAAAACCGTAAAAATGGCGGCCTCTGCAGGCGGGACCCGCCCATTATTTACAATCATTCTTGTTTAAAATAAAAGCGGCGGCTGTAAAGGAGATAAAATCAGCCGCCGCCCTGGAGGTTTTTCATTATGTTGGTTTTGCTTGCCTGTAACTGTAATATAAGCAAACGAGCGGAAAAAAGGTTACGAAAAAAAGCGCGAAAATTTGCAAAAAAGCGTAAAAAAGAGTAAAAAAAAGCCCGGGCGGGCGGGGCTTCCACCGTGCCGGGGCCTGTCAACCGCGCTCGGGTCTCCTTTTGCGCCAGGGCAATTTATCGCGCTTGGGCTGTCAGCCGCTGCCGGATATTTTTGCCCTGTCAGCCAATCACTTTACGTAAATAGTCAGCGTGTCTCCAAACAATACGCTTCCTGCCGGCAAGCCAAACTCGATTGTCACGTTGTTGGTCGTAGCCTCTCCAAGCTTAAAAAGCATGCTGCCGTAGGGGCCGATTTGGGCGGCTCCATTGCCCCCCTTGAACTTAAGCGGGCCAAGGTAGGCTGTTGTGGGCGTTTTTCCCTTCCAGTCATTCTTTTTATACAAGTTGGCGTTTGGCAGCTGGTCAAACGGAATGCTTTGGTTTGTAATGTTCTCGGTATACTTGCTCGAGTCGCACCAACCGTAAAAAGGAGCCCACAAGTCTATGGCTGTGACAGGGTAGAGGTAAGTTCGCTCTTGGCCGCCCGCGTCGGTGTAGGCGCAAGTGTAGTCGGCGTTTCCTGGGTATGTCGCGCTGTCTTTGTTGAAGCCCGCGTTGTTTTGTCTTTCCATAAGGTCTCCGGCCTTTTCCTGCAAGAGCGAGGTTATTGTGTAGTCGTCTTTTCCGCTTGCGGCCTTTACGGCGGCCAAAATGGAGTCAAAGTCAACATAGGCGTTGGTCGCGATTTCCTTTATGAACTTTGGGCCGCCGAATTTCCTTACCAGCCAGGCGCCAAGATGGAAGGTTGCGGCGTAGGTCGCCGCCGATTGGCCTGTAAGGCCGCAGGCCCATTCGTAGTTGTAGTTGGCGGGGGGAAGGCGCGCCTTTGGCGTGTTGCCCAGCTTGTCGTTAACGTCGCTGTCGCTTATGCCAAAGTAGGCTTGCATCATGTCCTCGCACATCATTGCCAAAAGCTCTCCGTACCAGTAAGTCCATTCCTTTTTGTGAATCATCGTCTTTTGGTTGAATGAGATTGTATGCGAGAATTCGTGCTGGGCGGTGGAGTAGGCTTCCAATGGGTCCTTTAAGGTTGTTTTGCTGTCCATGTACACAAAGCGGCCCTCGTTGCTTCCGATCGTATTATGCCTTATGTCTGGGTGATAGGCAAAGCCGTACACTTTGCCGTCGGTCAGCATGTCGTAAAGCATTATGTTTATTTTTAATCCGGTTTTTGAGGCCGTGGACATGGGGCCGTACTCGCTGTTGTCCGTGTTGTATATTTTGTCAGAAGGCTGGCCGTAAAGGTGGCTTACAAGGCCGTAGCCGTTTATGAAATTTGTTCCAAGATTTTGGGCGGCTGTCGTAAAGGCGGCTGTGCCCTGCGTGTAGTATTTGTCATCGACGTCAACCCAAACGTTGTAGTTGGCTTCCGACACAAGCAGCTTGAATGTTCTTTTTGTAAAAGAAGACAGTGTCTTTGGATCGAGCGCCCAAAAAGTGTCCGTGTCGCCGACCGCGTAGTTTTTGACGGCGCTTTGCGAGCCCGGGTCGAGGCTTTTTGAAATCAGTCCTTGAGCCTTCGCATTTTTTACGTTGTCCATCGAAAGCTTCCAAATCTTTGCGTGGGGGTCGTTCTCAAGGTCGGTCTCAAAGCCCGAGACAAGGGCGGCCTCGATTTCCTTTTCTTCCTCTTGGAAGGAGAGGGCGCTCTTTTCCGCGCTTGCGGAGACGCCGCCTGATGTTATTCTTGCCAAGCGCGAGTATGCGGATTTCAAGACCGTGTTTGAAATGTTTGAGCGGGCCATGTAAATTGTCTTTCCGGCCCCGCCTTTTAAAACCAGAGTTTTTGTTGCCGTTGCTACAGTTATCGCGCCGTCAGACGCGTCCGCGTATTGCGTTTGCGTCATTCCGTTGGCGGGATAAAAGCCGGAAGGAATGTTGTCGTCGCCATTTGAGCAGGAGGCGAAGGCTAGAAGAGCGCAAAGAGGCAGAACCAAGAATGAGAGTTTGGTTTGTCTAAAAATCGGCATCTTAAAAATCTCCTTTTTTCAATCTAGCGCTTTTTCCAGCTTTTTACGCGCAAAACGGTGGCGTTCGGCATTTCAAGCGGCGCAGCTTCATCCGTCAAAGTTCCGTCTATAATAAAAATGTTTCCGGTCTGGGCGCCAAGCTTTTCTTGAACCGCCTTGTCCGCCTCCAAATAAAAGAGGGCGCCGTCCTGGGCTTTTAGTCCAAGGCGGGCGAAGGGCGCGTTACCGTAATATTCGACTACGCCCGTCACTTGCGTTTTTTTGCCGTTTTTCGCCATTCCAAAAAAAGTTGATGAGCAGAGCGCGATGGCGGCCAAAAATAAAATTGTCGTTTTCATGCGTCATTCTCCTATTTTACGAAAATCGTCATGCTGTCGCCAAACTGTTCTCCGTCACAGGCGAAGTTGATTGTCACAGTGTCTTGGTCGGCTTTTCCAATTTTTGCCAAAATATATCCGTAAGGGCCGATAGGGCCTGTCGCAACGCCGGTGAAAATGCATGGGCCTACAAATACGTTTGGTATATTATTATTTTTTGCATCGTGATATATGTTTCCGTCTGGAACTCCATCAGAGGACCGTTTTTCGTTTTTAGCAATTGCCTCATAGTCTTTAAAAAACCAATCGTAGAATTGGTTTGAATTCCACAAGTCGATGGCTGTGAATTTGTAGAGATAGGGAGTCCCATTGTTGTCGCAAGTTAGCGTATCGTCGCCTTCGTATGTTTTTGAGTCTTTGTTAAGGCCGGCGTTCGCTTTTTGTTCCAGCATGTCTTCCGCAAGAAGCCAAATAAGGTTTTCCACAGTGTAACTTGTTTCGTTGACTGTGTTCACTGCGCTTATGATGGAATCCCAGTCAACTTTGGCGTTTGTCGCAATCTCTTTTAAAAGCTTTATTCCGCCAAATCTCCGGACAAGCCAGGCTCCAAGTTCATAGGCTTCGGAATAAAGGTCGGCGCTTTGTCCTGTAAGTCCAAAGGTTCCTCCAAGCATATTGGCTCTTGACAGGCGGTTTTTTGGCGTGGTGCCCAAAAAGCTTGCGCCGTCTATAGCTTCGCTCTTTGAGGTTTTGTCGTCCGTCACGCCCAAATATTCTTGCATCATGTCTTCGCAAAGCATGGCCAGCATTTCGCTGTACCAATAAACCAAATAAATATTGTTTTTAATTGTTTTTTTGTTGTATGTGATGGAGTGGGAACATTCGTGGAACATTGTTGTATAGACAGTGCCCAGGTCTTCCATAATTTCGGAAGAGTCTATGTAAATGAAGCGGCCGTTGTTTGATGTCTGAAAGCTTGGATCATAATAGATGTCGGCGTGGCTTACAAAGCCGTTCACGCCTTTTATTTTTGCGTTGGGGTTGTTCTTGTTCAGCATCGAGTAGAACAAAATGTTGATTTTTTCGCCGTATTTTGACAGGGTCGACATGTCTCCTGCCGCCACATGCCTTCCAGCCGCGTCTTTACCCCAAAGCTTGTCGGTCAACTCGCCGTAAATGTGGCTTTCCAGCTTGTAGCCTTGCTTGAATTGGTCAAGAGCTTTTTTTGCGTTTGTTAAAAATGTGTTTTCATTGGAGGCGTAAAATGGATCGCCGTCTTTGACCCAAAGATTGTAGCCGTCGTTGTCGATATAAATAAGCTTGAAAGTTCCTTTTTCTCTAATGTCTGAATTCATGTCTAAGATTTGCAGGAATTCGTCGGCGTCGCCGATGCTGGGGCTTTGCGACGCTTGAATTGCGGGCGCCGCGTTTTTTGAAAAGCGCATTTTTGAAATCGCTTCCAAAGAGCGCTCTTCAATCAAGGCGCGGGGGTCTTTTTCTTGCTTGTCAAAAGCGTCTTGGAA
The DNA here is from genome assembly GCA_902799665.1 of uncultured Spirochaetaceae bacterium. Classification (GTDB taxonomy): domain Bacteria; phylum Spirochaetota; class Spirochaetia; order Treponematales; family Treponemataceae; genus Treponema_D. Next base: position 47,775 of record CADCBK010000007.1, read on the forward strand.
GGCTTTCGCGCTGGCGGCGATTTGCGCTTGCGTGGCGCTTGCGCTTGAGGCGGGAATATATCGCAGATTGTTTTTTTCTAGTTTCGTGTCCCTTATATTTGCGCGGACCATGTAAAAAGTTTTTCCAGCCGCGCCTGTGATCGCCAGAGTTTTTGTTGTGGGCTTGACTGTAATTTTTCCTTCTGAGGCGGCCGCTGTTTGAGTCTGTGTCATTCCGCTAGTTGAATAGTAGCCCTGCGGAATGGGATTTCCGCCTCCTCCGCCTGAACTGTTGGAGCAACCGGCAAAAAAAGCCGCCATCGCAAGCGCCAAGACAGGCGCGGCGTTTTTAATGTACTTTAAAGCTTTCATAGGGCAAAATTCTACCATATAAATCGCCAAAAATCAAGCAAAAGATTGAACAAGGGCCGCGTTTTATGTTAGAATAGAAAAACTATGGCAGACGTAAAAGAACAAATCCGCGCGGCCGTTTGCGCCGCCTTGAATCAGTTTAAGACAGAAAAAAATATTGACGCTCCCGACGTGGAAGCCGCCTCTTTGACATTGGAAAATCCGCCGGACCCCAAAATGGGCGACGTCGGAATCCCGCTTTTCGCCTTCGCAAAAACTTTCCGCATGGGCCCCCCGCAGATTTCGGCCGGCGTAGTCCAAATAATAAAGGCAGCCCAAGAAATCGGCGGCGTAAAGGTCGCTGACCTAGGCGAAATCTTGAACCTTGGCCCCTACATCAACTTTAAGCTCAACAAGGGAAACGAAACATATTCCATCCTTAAAAAAATCGCGGAGCAAAAGAACGATTACGGCTCGCTTGGCTCCGACGGAAAAAAGCCGATGGAAGGCCGCCGCGTAATGGTGGAATTTTCTTCCCCCAACACAAACAAGCCCTTGCACCTTGGACACGTGCGCAACGACGCGCTTGGCGAAAGCGTTAGCCGCATCCTAAAAAAGGCCGGCGCCGACGTTTACAAAGTCAACATCATCAACAACCGCGGCGTCCACATTTGCAAGAGCATGCTGGCCTACCAACTGTTCCACCAAGAAAAAGGCGACACGCCCGAATCTTTGGGAATCAAGGGCGACCACTTTGTCGGAAACTGCTACGTGGAATTTGACAAGTACCTAAAGGGAGAGAAGGACAAGCCCGAGACCGCGCACCCGGAAGCCGCGCAAAAAGCGGAGGAAATGCTGGTCCAGTGGGAGGCCGGCGACAAGGACGTCCGCGCGCTTTGGCAAAAGATGAACGATTGGACGTTGAACGGCGTTCAGGAAACTTACAAGCGCACCGGCGTTTCGTTTGACAAATTGTATTTTGAAAGCGACACTTACCTTAAGGGAAAGGACGAGATTCAGCGCGGACTTGACATGGGAATATTTTTTAAGGCCGCCGACGGTTCCACCCGCGTTGACGTCACCGAAGCCGTTGGAAAAGGAAAGGACGGCGAAGACCACGAAAAAGTTTTGCTCCGCTCCGACGGAACGTCAGTCTACATCACGCAGGATATCGGAACGGCGATCAGCCGCCACAAGGACTGGCCCTTCAACCAAATGGTTTACGTTGTCGCAAGCGAGCAGAACTTTCACTTTAAAGTCTTGTTCTACATTTTGAAAAAGCTCGGCTTTGACTGGGCGCAGAAATTGTTCCACCTAAGCTACGGTTTGGTCAACCTTCCAAGCGGAAGAATGAAAAGCCGCGAGGGAACGGTAGTCGACGCGGACGATCTTTTGGACAGCCTGCACGCCGACGCTCTCAAAGAAATAAAGGAGAAGGGCCGCGACAAGGAATTGGACGATCCGGACGCTGTGGCCGAAAAAGTCGCGCTCGCCGCCGTTCACTATTATATGCTGCAAGCCACTCCGATTAAGGACATGCTCTTTAATCCAGAGGAGTCTCTTTCGTTCAACGGAAACACTGGTCCTTACTTGCAATACATGGGCGCGCGCATTTCTTCGATCTTGGCAAAGGCAAAAGAAAGCGGCGTTCTTCCCGACTCAAGCGAGGCGGCTTGCGCGCTTTTGACTAGCGGCGACGAATGGGAGCTTGTAAAGCAGCTTGGCTCTTTCCCGGACATCGTTTCAAAAGCCGCCGCCAATTTGGATCCAAGCCTTGTGGCCGCCTTCTTGTACGACACGGCCAAGCTTTTCAGCAAGTTCTACCAAAACTGCCCGATTCTCGCCGCCGCCTCAAAAGAGCTTTGCGGCGCGCGCCTTTTCTTGGCTCAATGTACGCTTGACGTTATGAAAGAAGCGATGGACTTGGTCTTGGTTCCCTTCTTGGAAAAAATGTAATCGGGGGCGAACGTTGTCGCAAGCGGAAAATCGTCGCGCAAAAAACAAAAATCGGTCACTGACTAAGACTGCCGCCGCCTTGGGCGCGGTCGTTTGCGCCGCGGCGCTTTGCGCTTGCCAAAAAGTTCCCGAGATGACGCTGGAAGAAATCGCCGAGGCCAAGGAAAAATCCTCGCGCGAATTTTTTACCGCGACTCAATCCAAGCCGTACAAGGACCAAGACTTTCTTCCCGGCCAAGTCGGCGGCGTTTGGAACGACGTTTGCATGTCGGACCCCAAGACCTTCAACATTCTTGTGGCCGAGCGAGACGGCCAAAGCGCCGGCATCATGGGCCAGACGACCGACTGGCTTTTTGACTACGACTACGAAAAGCGCGAGTGGATTCCCCGCTGCGCGTCTTTTGTTATAGAAACCGACGAGGCGCGCGACACGCTTACGGTTCACGTGACTTTGCGCGACGACCTTTATTGGTCCTTCGTCAATTCCGACAAAAAAATTCCCGTCACAAGCGACGACATTGTTTGGTGGTACGACGAGGTTTCGGGCGACGAGCGCTTCCAAAGCTCGGCGTATTCCGGCCAGTTTGTGACAATGGCCAACGGAGAAAGCCGCCGCATAAAGGCCGTTAAGATTGACGACAAAAATTTTGACTTTGTCTTTCCGCGAATCGTGGCCGACCCGCTTCTTGCCACAAACGATTCCTTTAAGCCTTCTTGGATTTACAAAAAGGCCAAAGAGGACGGCGGCGTTGAGGGCGTCAAAAACCTTTTTGGAATTAATTCGGACGTCCAAACGATTCCGTCTATGGGAATGTGGTTCGTCGAAAGCTATTCGCCGGGCCAGCGCTTGGTCTTTGCAAGGAACGCCGATTACTGGCAAAAAGATTCCGCCGGAAAAGCGATTCCCTATCCCGAAAAAATGGTCATGCAAATCGTCGGCGACCAAAACACTTCCTACCTTTTGTTCACGCAAGGAAAGCTTGAAACCTATTCCCCCACGCCAGAAAATCTTGACGACGTGATACGCGGCCAGGAAGGCGGCTACACAGTCTTTAACGCCGACGGAAGCGTTGGAGCGCAATTGTGGTCCTTTAACCAAAATCCCAAGAACCGCGCCGAGCCCTTTTACGATTGGTTTTGCAAAAAGGAATTCCGCCAAGCGATGAGCTGCCTCTTGAACCGCGACCGAATCATCGCGCAAACCTACCGAGGCTTGGCCTATCCCAAGTACGATTTTTTTCCGGACGGAAATCCCTTTTACAATCCCGACATCGAGCTTGAATACAAGTTTGACTTAAAGAAGGCCGAAGCGCTTTTAAACAAAATCGGCTTTAAGCGCGACGCGGACGGAAGGATGCTGGACCACAAAAAGCGGCCAGTGGAATTTGACCTTGCGATCGCAAGCTCGGCTAACACTTCAAACGACATCGCGCAAATCATAAGCGACGAGGCGAAAAAGATTGGAATCAAGGTGAACGTTCGCCAAACCGACTTCCAGAAAATGGTGGAATCCTTGACGGCCACTTTTGACTGGCAGTCAATAATCATAGGACTAGGCGCCAATCTTTTTCCTTCGCAGGGAAGCAACGTGTGGCCGTCAAGCGGAAACCTGCATTTGTGGCACCCCTACCAGCAAAAGCCCGCGACCGCATGGGAAGCGCGCTGCGACTTTTTGTACAACGAAGGAAGCTACACCGCCGACAAGCTTGCCGCCCAAAAAATCTGGGACGAATACCAGCGCCTTATTTTGGAAGAGTGCCCGATAATCTACCTTGTGCGCCCCGCCAGCTTTTTTGCCATCCGCAATCGTTGGAACCTGAGCAATTTTTACTACGACAACTTGAACGGAGCCAAGACCGATTGGGTGTGGCTGGCCAATTAGCAACAAGGTAAGGCCGCGTTCCGCTGGACACTGAAAGAAAATCTCTTGACCCAACAATCCCTTCGGTGATAGAATATTTTCACTCATTTTTACTATATTATATCGAGGGAACTTATGGTAATTCTTACATTGAACTGCGGATCGTCTTCCGCTAAGTATCAGGTTTACGACTGGGACAAAAAAGAGGTTATGGCCAACGGCGTGGTTGAGCGCATCGGAATCGACGGAAGCTGCATCACGCACAAGGCCAAGGGAAAGAAGACTGAAATCACAAGCCCGTGCCCCACGCACAAAGAGGCGATTGAGCTTATCATAAAAGAAATCACCGACCCCGAAGTCGGCGTCATTAAATCGATGGACGAAATCGGAGCGGTTGGCCACCGCGTTTTGCACGGCGGCGAAAAGTTCACAAAGAGCGTTTTGATCACGCCTGAAGTTTTGGACGGCTTCCGCGAGGTGGTGGACTTGGGCCCCTTGCACATGCCCGCCAACATCATGGGAATCGAGGCCGCGCAAAAGGTCATGCCCAACGTTCCGCACTCAGCGATAATGGACACAGCCTGGCACCAGACAATGCCCGAAGAGACTTTCCAGTACGCGATTCCCCGCGAATGGTATGAAAAATACGCCGCGCGCCGCTACGGCTTTCACGGAACAAGCTTCTTGTACACGGCCAAGCGCGCCGCCGTTCTTTTGGGAAAAGACCCCAAGGACACAAACCTCATCATTTGCCACATCGGAAACGGCTCTTCAATGTGCGCCGTCAAGAACGGCGTTTGCTACGACACGACGATGGGAATCACTCCGCTTGAAGGCCTCGTAATGGGAACACGAAGCGGCGACCTTGACCCCGCGCTTCCTTTTTACATCATGCGAAAGACCGGAATGAGCGCCGACGAAATGGACAAGGCGCTTAACAAAAAGTGCGGCTGCCTTGGAATCACCGGAAAGTATTCCGACCGCCGCGACATTGAAATCGACGCCGCCAAGGGCGACAAGCTTTGCCAGCTTAGCATCGAGATGGAAGCCTTGCGCATCAAAAAATACATCGGCGCCTTTATGGCCGAACTTGGCCACGTTGACGCGATTGTTTGGACAGCCGGCGTAGGCGAGCGCGGACCGATCACCCGCATGAAGTCTTGCAGCGGTTTGGAAAACTACGGAATCAAAATCGACGCCCAGCGCAACGAATGGTCCTTTACAGGCAACGCGGAGACTTACATCCACGCCGACGATTCAAAGACAAAGATTTTTGTAATCCCCACCGACGAAGAGCTTGTAATGACAGAAGACGCTTACGCTCTTATGAAGGGAACTTACGACGTTCACACCAACTTCAAGTACAGCTTCCAGGATCCTTCATACGTCAACAAGGCCCGCGAGGAAGGCCTTAAGGGCGACCTGGTAAAGAGGCCAAACATCGCCAAGGTGCTGGCGCGGGATATTATGGGGAAATGAATTAGAGCGTAAAAAAAAGCCGCCTGCGGGCGGCTTTTTTTTTGTCTTGCACCACGTTATTGCAGCGCGATAATTTTAATCGCGCTGCAAAAGGAACGAGTCAAGGCTTTAAGCGCAGCGTGCCTTGACCGTTCCTATTTCACCACAATATTCACCAACTTATCTGGCACGCATACGACCTTTACTTCGGTCTTGCCTTCCAAGAACTTTTTGGCGCCTTCCGTTTGGCGGGCGGCGGCGATCAAGTCGGCTTGGCTGGTGCCAGGGGCGGCGTTGAACTTGTCGCGGAGCTTTCCGTTTATCATTACGACAATCGTTTTTTGGTCGTCGGCGGAAAGTCCCGCGTCAACTGTCGGCCAGGCCTCGTAGGCGACGGTCTTTGAGTGGCCAAGCTTTTCCCAAAGCTCCTCTCCCAAGTGGGGCGCGTAGCAAGAAAGCATTTTTACAAAGCCTTCCCACATTGTCTTTGGAATCTCGTTCAGCTTAGAGACCGCGTTGATGAAAATCATCATCTGGCTTATCGCCGTGTTGAAGTTGAGCGTATCGGTGTCGTTTGTGACTTTTTCGACGGTCTTTGCGTAAAGTTTTCTAAGCTCAATCAAGTTTTCGTCTTCGAGCTTTCCAAAAATGTCAAGGTCGCTGTAAGGCTTTTCGGCAACGCCCCAAACTTTTTCCAAAAAGCGGTGGATGCCGACGATTCCCTGCGTTGCCCAAGGCTTACTCATCGTGAGCGGGCCCATGAACATTTCGTACATGCGCACGCTGTCGGCGCCGTAAAGCTTTATTTCTTCGTCGGGATTGACGACGTTCTTGAGCGACTTTGACATCTTGGCGACGACTTGCGTAAGCTCTTGGCCGGTGGCCTTTTCAACGTAAACGTTGTTTCCCTTGTCCTCAACTTCGTCAACCGGAACAAGCGTCTTGTCCTTTCGCTGGTAGGCGAACGATGTTATCATTCCTTGGTTGACCAAGCGGTGGAAGGGCTCCTTTGTGCTGACAACGCCGATGTCGTACAAAACCTTGTGCCAGAAGCGCGCGTAAAGAAGGTGCAATACCGCGTGCTCGGCGCCGCCGACATACAAGTCAACCGGCATCCAATACTTTTCTTTTTCGGCCGCGCAAAATTCTTTGTCGTTTTTGGGGTCCAAGTAGCGAAGGTAATACCAGCAGCTTCCCGCCCATTGGGGCATTGTGTTTGTCTCGCGCTTGGCGTCGCCTCCGCACTGGGGACACTTGCAGTTGACCCAGCTGTCGATTCCGGCAAGGGGGCTTTCTCCAGTTCCGGTGGGCTGGTAAGTCTTTACGTTTGGAAGCTCCAAGGGAAGCTGGTCTTCGGGAACTGCCACCGTTCCGCACTTGGGACAGTGGACCAAAGGAATCGGCTCGCCCCAGTAGCGCTGGCGGCTGAAAATCCAGTCGCGCAATTTGTAGTTTATCGCCTTCTTTCCGATTTTCTTTTCTTCAAGGAAGTCCAGCATTTTGTTTATCGCGTCCTGCTTGTTGAGGCCGTCAAGGAATTCAGAGTTGACGTGGATTCCGTCTTCGGTCCAAGCCTGCTTTTGCACGTCAACTTCGCTCTTCAATACTTCGATGATAGGAAGGTTGAATTTTTTGGCAAAGTCCCAGTCGCGTGTGTCGTGCGCGGGAACGGCCATGATGGCTCCGGTTCCGTAAGAAATCAAAACGTAGTCGGCAACCCAAATCGGAATTTGCTTTCCGTTGACAGGATTGATGGCGTAGCTTCCGCTGAATACGCCGGTCTTGTCCTTGGCCAAGTCGGTTCTCTCAAGGTCGGATTTTTTTGCCGCGTCCTCGATGTATTTTTCGACGGCAGCCTTTTGTTCCGCCGTGGTAAGCTCTTTTACAAGCGGATGCTCGGGCGAGACGACCATGTAGGTCGCGCCAAAGAGCGTGTCGCATCGAGTCGTGTAGACGCGAAGCTTTTTGTCGGTGGCCTTTCCGTCCTTGTCGGCCACGGCAAAGTCAACTTCCGCGCCGATGGACTTTCCTATCCAGTTGCGCTGCATGATTTTTACGCTCTCGGGCCAGTCAAGCTCGTCAAGGTCTTGCAAGAGGCGCTCGGCGTATTCGGTGATTTTCAAAACCCATTGGCGGATTGTCTTTCGCGTCACTTCCGAGTGGCAGCGCTCGCAGCGGCCTTCCTTGACCTCTTCGTTGGCCAAGCCGGTCTTGCACGACGGGCACCAGTTGATCGGCGTGTTGCTTTCGTAGGCGAGGCCTTTTTTGTAAAGCTGCAAGAAAATCCATTGCGTCCACTTGTAGTAGTCCGCGTCGCAGGTTTGCACGCAGCGGTCCCAGTCGTAGCTAAAGCCGAGCGCCTTTATTTGCTTTGTAAAATGCTCGATGTTTGAGTTTGTCGTTTCGCGCGGGTGCGTTCCGGTTTTTATCGCGTAGTTTTCCGCCGGAAGGCCAAAGGCGTCGTAGCCCATCGGGTGCAGGACGTTAAAGCCCTTCATTCTTAGGTAGCGGCAGTAAATGTCGGTGGCGGTGTAGCCTTCGGGGTGGCCTACGTGCAAGCCCGCCGCGCTGGGGTAGGGGAACATGTCCAAAACGTAGCGGCGCTTTTCTTTGGGAACGGAAGCGTCCTCGCCGACTTTAAAAGTTTTGTTGTCTTCCCAATATTTTTGCCATTTGGGTTCAATCGATTCAAAAGGATACTTAGACATTTTTTGCCTCTAAAAGTGTGATAATTTGAATATCAATTTTAGCGCAAAACGCGTTAAGATTCAACACTTGAAACGGCTGGAGATTTGCTTTAATATAGAAGAATGACAATTCCAATTATTTCAATAATCGTTTACAGCGCCTGCGTCGCGCTTTTGATCGTGGGAAGCCGCCGCGCAAAAATGGGCGCTTTTAACCAGGACTCGATGTCGCTTGAGGCGACCAAGAACTTGCAGGGCCTTGCGGCTATCGGCGTAATTTGCCACCACCTTTCGCAGCCCGCGGCCAATTCCGCTCCGATGGCGGCCTTGGGACAGATGCAGATTTTCCGCGAAATCGGCTTTTTGTTTGTGGCGCTTTTCTTTTTTGTTTCCGGCTACGGACTCTTAAAAAGCTTGGACTCTAAGCCCGGTTATTTGAACGGCTTTTTGCGCCGCCGCTGTCTTCCGATTGTCGTCTGCTTTTATGTGATGAACGTTTTTTACATTGTCTGGCACTTGCTCTTGGGAACGAACATGCCGGCCTCGGAATGGATTTGCAAAATCACTGGCGTCTCGCTCTTAAACGACAACGCTTGGTTCGTTCCGGTAATTTTGATCCAGTACCTTGCCTTTTATGTAATTTTTAAGAACGTAAAGAGCCGCCCGCTGGCGCTCGCGCTTTCGTTTTTGGTCGTCGCCGCGCAGGCCGGCTGGTTCTTGTTCAACAAGCACTTTACTTGGTGGTGGGGCCCGACGGATTGGTGGAAAAAGCCCGGCGCCTTGTGGCTGGCTCCTTGGTACAAGCGGCCGATCGCGCTTTGGTACGAGGGCGAATGGTGGGTCAATTCCTTAATCGGCTTTTTTGCCGGCTTGATGTTGGCCCAGCATGAAAGAAAGATTTTCGCCTTCTTGCAGCGCGCTTACTGGCCCAAGCTTATTGGCGCCGCCTTGCTTTTTGCCGCGTCGTTTGCCTTGCGCTTCTTTTTGTATTCAAAGAACATACATTATTGGCTGGAATTTTCAGGCGACAACTCAACGCTTCCGCGCGTCCTTATGTTCAGCGTGGAAACGCTCCAAGTCATTTCTGGTCTTTTGCTTGTTGTTCTTATCCGCCTTAAGCTTTGGAGCAAGAATGCCGTCTTGGGCTTTTTTGGAAACATCACGCTTGAGTTCTATCTTATGCAGGCGCTTTTCTTGCGGCAGTTCGCGATTATGTTCGGCTGGATGGACAAGGGCTTTAGGTCGCCGGAAGGCTTCCGCCTTGAAGGCTGGGCGGACCAGCTAAAGGCGCTCGCTTACCTTGTCTTGGTTTTTGCCGCCACAATCGCCGCGTCCTTTGCCGTAAAGTTTTTGACAAAGAAAATCGTCGGTCTTTTTTCTTGCGGGAAAAGTTCGCAAGCCCAAGATGCGGCGGCCGCAAACGATGGCCAGGACGCGCGCTAAGGCAAGACCATGACAGCAGCCCTTCCGCCAGAGTACGAAATGTTCTTGCGGCCCAACACCGACCGAGCCTCCTTTATCCAAACCTATCTTGGCGCGCGCGGCGTTGAGACGGCCGTAATCGGCGTTGACGGAAAGCGGCACATTTACGTAAAGCTTCCGCGCTCCGGCTACAACGCGGCCTTTAGGGTAAAGACAATCATCGCGCACTACGACATCGCGCCCGACAGCCCCGGCGCCAACGACAACTCTTCGTCGGTTTTTTGCCTGATGGACTTTGCCGCGCGCCTGGCAAAGTTTAACGGCGTCCACAATTGCAGGATTTTCTTTACCGACGGCGAAGAGCTTGGCTCGGAAGGGGTAAAGGAGCAGGGCGCTTTTTCGCTCGCTTCGACAATGCAAAAGTGCGGAATCCGCGACGAAGACATTTACGTCTTTGACTGCGTGGGCCGCGGAACTGTTCCCTTGCTGGGCCTTAACGTTCCGCCCGCAAAGGCTCCGGCCGCCTTTGTGAAAAAGTACAAGGCGTTGGACCAAAGCGCCAAGGCGATCCTTTCTTCGCTGGGCCTCAATTGGGTCAACCTTCCGATGCCCTACAGCGACAACGCGGGCTTTTTGGCCAACGGCTTTCCGGCCGTGGCGATCACGATGCTGCCGCAAAACGAGGCCTCCGCCTACATGATGGCGCTAAACTCCGACCCGGACCTTATGCGCTACGTTAAAAACCAAGACGTTCCCGAAAAAAAGATTGACGCGCTCCACCAGCAGCTTCCGCTTACCTGGCGCCTGATGCACACAGACGGCGACAACCTTGCCTCGCTGACCCCTCAAAGCTTTGCGATAACCGCCCGCATCTTGGACGCGATCGCTCTTAGGAAGACGGTGTAGCCGCTTCCCCATTTCAGAATAACGAAAAATTATCTAAAGTTTTTAAGCCTTTTTGCCGATAATATGAAAGGAGGCGGAGTCTGTCCGCTTGTCCGGAGTTTCATGACGAAAAGAAAGGTTAAAAAAGTTTCAAAGGCTCAAAAGCGAATCGTTTGGAAGGACGTGAATAACTTTGCGTCCGTAAACGATGAATTTGACATGGACTCCCTTAACAATTGGACTACGACGATGGGCCTTGTAAAGTCCGTCATTTCCCTCGTGGAGCGGCGGATTGAGGGCTGCGAGGCCCGCGTTTTCATTCACGCGCCGGAATTCCATGAGTACCGCGAAATGGACAAGGAAGGAATCATCACGGTTTCGGACGACTCGCTTTTCGCGGGCTTTTTGGCCATGGAAAGCGGCGTCATTCCTTTGGAAAGAATGTTTGCCGAGAAGAACTTGGCCGACCCGATGCTGGGCGACATGTTGAGGGAATTGTACGGCTGCCGCTACATTATGCCTGTCGTTCACGGCTTTGAGATGGTCGCTTTCTTAATCTTGTGCTCAAAAGGAAATTATAAAAAATTCGTCTTGAAGCGCGACGAAATCCAGTTCCTGCAAAAGCTTAACAGCCGCCTGCAAATAAATTTGTACGCCGCCTCAATAGCAATGCGAGGCCAAAGAAATCTTTTGAACTTAAAGAACTATCCCTTTGCCTTGCAAAAGCACAAGATGGTCGCCGACATGAACAATTCGCTCTTTGACGACTTAAAGGGAGAAATAACTTTTACGCGCGGCGTGGCTTACCGCTACGACGAGGACTTGCAAATCCTTTATCCATTTGCCTTTAGCAACGTTGACCGCGACAAGGTTCCGACATTAAAAGTCGGCGAAGGAATTTCGGGCCAAGTCTTTAAGAATTGGATTTCTGTTTTTGTTCCAGACCGCTCAAGCCATCCGGCCTATTCGCTGATGAAAGAGGAGCCGTTCATTCAAGGCTCGTTTATAAGCGTTCCTGTGGGAACGGAACAAAGGCGCATCGGAGTTGTGACAATCTCGCGCTCAAAGCAAAGCAAGGAACCGTTCAGCCTTGAGCACCAATACATGATGGAAATCGCTTCGGCTTTCTTCGCTTCCGAAGTGATCAACCGAAACCTTCGCGACAAAATCGAAGAAAGCAACTTTAGCGTCGTCAAGTCACTTTCAAACGCGCTCGAAGCCAAGGACCTTTACACAGAAGGCCACTCGGACCGCGTCGCCGGCTATTGCGTCGGCTTGGCGAGGAATCTTGGCTACAGCAAGGAACGGATTCACATGCTGCGATACGGCGCCCTTTTGCACGACATTGGAAAAATCGGAATCACCGACACAATCATAAACAAGCCCGCAAAGCTCACCGACGAGGAGCGCCTTATAGTGAAGCGGCACGCGGAAATCGGCTACAAAATTCTTTCCGCCAATCCGTATTTTAGCGAGATAAGGAATTTTGTGCGCTACCATCATGAGCATTTGGATGGAAGCGGCTACTACGGAAAAAAAGATGGCGAGTATCCCGAAGAGTCTCAAATCATAAGCTGCGCCGACGTTTACGACGCGCTAACAAGCGACCGCCCTTACAGAAAGGCTTTGTCGCAAGAAAAGTCTTTGGAAATTTTGGCGCAAGACATCGGCCGGAAATTCAACCAACGCATTTACGACGCGATGGTTAAATTCGTAAAAGGCTAGCGGGTTTTTTCCGCCGCCGTCTGAAGCATTCCCTGCAATTCGTCAAACTTCTGCTGAATCACATAGGCGTTCTGCGACTGCAAGGCCAAGCGCTGGGCGAGCATTTTGCTCAAGAAAATTCCGTAGTGGGGATTCTTTCTGATAAGCGAAAGGAAGGCCGTCTTTGGAACTTTAATCAGCTTGCAATTGTTTCCAATCGCCATCACCGTCGCGGTTCTTCTGTCGTTCAACAAAAAGGCCATTTCGCCGATGAACATGTCGCTGGGCGTAAGGACCGTGTTCAGCTTTAAGTTTACGTAAACGCCGTATTTTCCCGCTACGATGAAGAAAAGGTCGTTTGACATTTCATCCTGGCGGCAAACGATTTGCTTGTCCTTGTATTCCAAGACGTCAAATGGCTTCATGATGCCTGGGACGGCGTTGACAGAGTTGATTTGGTTGGCTATTTGGAATGTGACTTGGTTTCCCTTTTCGTTGTAGGCCAATTTTTTCACAAAGGAACGGGTTAGCGAGATTCCGCGGCCGTGGGTTTCGTCTTCGGCCGCGCGGCTTTCAAGCATTTTGCGCCAGTCAAAGCCGTCGCCGTTGTCTGTTATTCTAAAGGCGCTGGCCCTGTCATGGATTGAATAGTTTATGCGGATTTTTCTTCCCTTGTATTTTGGGTCTTCGGCCCGCTGCTTAATCAAGTCCATGATGTTGTTGCCGTTCATCAGCCATTCTGTTTTTTCCTGGTATGAAATGTTAAGGTTTCCGTGCTCCACGGCGTTTGTCAAAAGCTCGCTCAAGGTCATTTGCAAATTCTTTCTGTCGCCGGAACTGATGCGGTTGGTGTTGTAAAGGTAGCTTACCATAAAGTTTATGTAAAAGCGGATGTCCAGCGGATCGTTTCCGCAAACAAAGCTTCCTTCCTCGCGGCCTCCGATTATGTCCTGCATTCCGCGAGCGTACAAAAATTGCTGGTTTTGGTCGATTATGCGCAAAAGGCGGCTGAAATTTTGCGCGAATTCTTCTATTGTTAGTATGGAAAGAACGTTCTCGTCCTTTAGGTCTTCCAGCCTGCGGGCCTGGTCGCGGTCTTTGCAGACAGAAATCACTCCGCCGTAGTGAAGCCAAGAGTCTTCGTGAATCGACTCAAGGATTTTGTCGCATCTGATTGTGGGCGAGGTGTAGTCGATTACCTTTATGTCCGGAAGCTCGTAGTTGATGAAACTGATTATGCTGTCCGTGTCTCCGAAAATGTTGCAAGAAAAGGCCGAAAAATTCTTGCAGGCGTTTGTTATTGTTTTTGTGACGATTGGGTTTGTTGACGCTGTTACGATTTTTTTCATTTTTTCACGCTCCGCTTTATTCTATGATTTTAGCGCGGAATTTAGAATTTATCAATTGATTTTTGAGTCAAATCGATGTAAAATGATAGGCATGGATTTTTTAGAATTGTCAAAGGAACGTTATTCCGTCCGCAAATTTTCCGACAAGAAGGTTGAGGACGAAAAGCTGGAAAAGATTTTGCAGGCCGGCCGCTTGGCTCCCACCGCAAAAAACTCGCAAAGCCAAAGAATCTTTGTCTTAAAAAGCCCCGAGGCCGTCGCCAAAATCAGGGCGGCCACGCAAATGGCCTTTAACGCGCCTGTTGTTTTGATGGTTTGCTACGACGAAAACGAAAGCTACAAGAACGTCAATGACACGGCCTACACATACTATCCCGGCGGCCATTACGACGGCGGCGAAGTGGACGCGTCCATCGTCACAAGCGCTATGATGTTCCAGGCAACCGAGCTTGGTTTGGGCACCCTTTGGGCGCGCGGCTTTGACGCGGCCAAAATCATCGAGGCCTTTGCCTTGCCCAAAAATTTGCATTTGGTCTGCCTTTTGGACATTGGCTATCCCGCCGCCGACGCGGAGCCCAGCCCCAGGCATTCGGACAGAAAGCCGCTTTCTGAAACAGTTAAATGGATTTAAGCGCCGCCTATGTATATGTGGTGGATGCGG